>NZ_JBBKAR010000046.1:0-195772 GCF_037722395.1 Saccharibacillus sacchari
GGCATTTTCCGAACCAAAAAGCCACCGAAACCTACATCCGCATTCTTCTTCTACACTTTAATTGTTTGAAAAGCGTTTAAATTCTAAAGGAAGGGGTTATTAGGTTATGATTGCCCACGAAACGTTTCGATTTCCAATTTAGAAAGGAGAAACGCCGTGAAAAAAGTAACGATGTTCAGCTTTGTTTTTGCTTTTTGCCTGCTCGCCCATTTGTCGTTGTCGCCGATCGCTTCCGCTCAAACCGCAAATAAACCCGCTGGGTTCACTTCTGAAT
Source organism: Saccharibacillus sacchari (assembly GCF_037722395.1). Classification (GTDB taxonomy): domain Bacteria; phylum Bacillota; class Bacilli; order Paenibacillales; family Paenibacillaceae; genus Saccharibacillus; species Saccharibacillus sacchari_A. The sequence goes on from NZ_JBBKAR010000046.1 coordinate 275, forward strand.
TGAAAGCGTTATCTAAAAAGACATACAAGTATTTTAAAGACTTTACGGACGAGAAAACAGGATTAACGTCTGACGAAGTTCGAATGAACGGCAAAAATGCCAAAGACGCGGAAGAAGCCAAGCGTACTTCGCCGACCAATATCGCCATGTACATGATGAGCACCGTTTCCGCGCATGAAATGAATCTGATTACGAAAAAAGAAGCCGTTTCCCGCCTGCAAACGACACTGTCTACGCTGGAAAAGATGGATAAATGGAACGGCCTATTCTACAACTGGTACAACACGGAGGATGCGACGGTCAAAAAAGACTGGGGACAGTTTATCTCCCAAGTCGATAACGGATGGATGTCCGCCGGACTGATCGTGGTCGGTCAGGCTTATCCGGAATTGAACGCGCAAACGAGCAAGCTTGTGGATGACATGAACTATACGACCTTATATGATCCCGAAGTCGGTCAATTCCGCGGCGGTTACGACGTTGCCAAAGGCGAGTTGACGGAGCATCATTACGGCACGTTCTACACCGAACCGCGCGTCGCCAGCTATATCGCCATCGGCAAAGGCGACGTTCCGCAGGATCACTGGTGGAAAATGTACCGCACAATGCCGCAAGAATGGGATTGGCAATCTCAAATTCCCGAAGGCAAAACCGTAAATTACGACGGCGTGGATGTATTCGAAGGCAGCTATACCTATCAAGGCCAAAAGTTCGTTCCGAGCTGGGGCGGCAGCATGTTCGAAGCGCTGATGCCCGGCATCGTGATCAAAGAAAAAGATCTGGGTACGCAAGCCTTGGGCTTGAACAACCAGCGCCACGTCGATCTACAGATCGCTTTCGCCAAAGAAAAAGGCTATCCGGCCTGGGGCTTCTCGCCTTCCGCGACCGTCGACGGATACAGCGAATTCGCCGCAACGCCGCTCGGCATCTCGGGCTATAAAGACGGCGCCACCGTAACCGCCCATGCGACCTTCTTGGCTCTGGACTACGCGCCGAAAGAAGCTCGCGAAAACATCAAAGCGCTGAAAAAACTCAACATGTCAGGCAAATACGGCTTGTACGATTCCGTCAACATGGAAACCGGCGACGTCGCCAAAGCCTATCTCGCCCTGGATCAAGGCATGATCATGGTCTCGATCGCCAACTATGTCAAAGACGGCGTGATCCGCGACTACTTCCACAGCGACCCGATCGCGCAAAAACCGGAAGAGTTGCTGAAAAAAGAAGTGTTTTCGATTCAGTAATGCCGAGTTCAATGATTTCGAACCTGATCCATTCTCATTCGCTACAATCTGTATCTATGGCTACAATGACATCCAAAACCCATCTTCGTCCGCTGGGAAGCCCATGTGGATATCTTAAATCAAATAACGCCTACCGAAAAAAAGGATTTTCGAGCCATCGAAAATCCTTTTTCGCGTTCAGATGCGACCTTAAACAAACTCGATCCATTGGTCATCAAGGAACCTGCCCTGATAAAACTCAGTGTATGTTCTTAGTTCTTAGTTCCCTCTCCCCATTCACTCCCCACGAAGAATCAGCTTTTTCCCGCCGACTTTTTCACTTTGGTTTGAAAAACGTCCCGCCCCCGCCAAACGTACCGATGGGCAGAGGGGAGTGCGTGAAAGAAGCCTTTGCAATGGGGAAGCGTCCTCTGATCTACTTCCAATCCAGCCTCCCCATTGCAACACGCGATTTCACGTACTCCCCCGGCGCCCCATGCTCCCACGTACCGCACCGCGCAGCCCAGACGTTTTCCAAGCCAAAACAAAAAGCCGCCGGGAACCCCCAGCGGCTTTCTTCGTAACCCTACCCGATCCATCCCCACATAAAACCGTCCCGATCCCAGGCAATCTGCCCGCGATGCAGTTTACGGAATTCCTTTTTCACTTCTTTTTCCAGCGAAGCATTGCCATTCTCGTTGACGAAAATGAATGCTTCCCCGAAATGTTCGCGAACGTGGGCGATCGCTTCTTCCTGTCTCAGGATGCCGCGGAAACGAATTTCTTCCACCATCCATTCGGCTACCTGCTTGGCGGTCGTGTCCGCCTGTTGATTCTCGCTCATGAAGATCCTCCTGCATCTATCCGCCGTGTCCGCGCTCGACATGCGGCGAATAGCTTTTCCTTTTACTATACCAGCTATCGAGGATTACTTCAGAATATCGATTTTAGGCATGAACGGCAGAGGTTGAACTTTGCCGTTTACCGCGTTCATGATACCGATGATGATGTAGACGATTACCGCGATATTGAAGAACGGCATCACGATCCAGCCGATGAAAGGGATCAGGCTGAGCACGATGTTACCGGCTATGATCGCCAACAGAAGCAGTAATCCCTGGTTCGCATGATACATCGCGAAGCGCGAATTGCGGGCGGCCAGCAAAGGCAGGAAGAACAGAATGTAAGACAGTGCCGCGATCGTTTTGTTTTCCTCGACGTCTCGCGAATTCGGGTCGCCTTGCGGGTTCGGGTTGTACGGGTTTTGATTGTAATCTTGCATGATGTGGACTCCTCTCGATTTTGAAATGCTTCATTTGCGGAAGGCCTGGACGCGTTGTACGTTGTCTCGTTCAAGCGCAAGTATGTAGGAGCAACGTACTGTCAATGAATCGTCGCCTGTTATCTAAGCGGATATACGCCCAAATAATGGCATGGTTTCACTGGATTCGCAAGATTTTTTAATAAGGTACTTGCTTTTTTTCAGCAGACCCGTTATATTAATTGACAGATCAATGTTTGACCCATCAATCATTCTATCAAGAAAGGGGAGGCTGCGAATGTGTCCGGTCACGCCTGAGACGTCCATTCTGGAGAGACTGCAATTGTTAAACAATCGGATCAGCACGGCTTTTTCCGGCTGTGCAGGGATTAGCGCGACTCGTTTCCGATTGCTGCAAGAATTGTTTGCCGCTGAAGAGGTAGGCCAAACCGCCCTTCAAAAATCGCTCGGGATCGACGGTGCCGCCGTTACTCGTCACCTTAAGCAGCTCGAAGCCAAAGACTTCGTGAGTCGGCGTAATTGCCCTGACGATAACCGGGTTACTTTGGTCCACCTCACTGAACGCGGACGTGAGCATATCGAAGGTTTTGTGCAGGAAAAGTCGCGTCTGATCGAAGATCTGTTTCATGGCTTCGATGCCGAGGAACGCGAAAGGCTGGCCAATATGCTGGAACGGATGCAGCGCAACGCCGATACCCTTTAATCTATTGCGCCGATCAATAAATTCGTCGCAATTATGACGTGTGCGCGAGTCGCGAACAATAGGCGAACTTGCGCATACGCTCAAGCCTCTCAACAAGCACAACCCAATCTATTTGAAAAGGAGCTGCCATCCCATGAGCAGTGTACAAAAAACCCAAGATTTCCTGGAAGTTCTGAAAAGCCGTCGTTCCGTTCGTTACTATGATTCCTCCGTCAAAATCAGCCGCGAAGAAATGACGCAAATGCTGGAAGAAGCGACTCTTGCTCCTTCGTCCGTGAACATGCAGCCTTGGCGTTTTGCCGTGATCGAAAGCGACGAAGCCAAAGCCAAACTGCTTCCGCTGGCTAAATTCAACGGCAACCAAGTACAGACGTCTTCGGCCGTTCTGGCCGTGTTCGGCGATCTGAACTTCACGGAATACGCGGACGAAATCTTCACCAAAGCCGTTGAACTGGGCTATATGCCGCAAGAAATCAAAGACCAGCAGCTCGCTTCGTACCTCCCGCTGCTGAACGGCATGCCGACTGAAATGAAACGCGATTCCGTCCTGATCGACGCAGGTCTGGTGTCGATGCAATTCATGCTGGTTGCTCGCGCACACGGCTATGACACCAACCCGATCGGCGGCTACGACAAAGAAAAAGTAACCGAAGCTTTCGGCTTCGATCCAGCCCGTCACGTTCCGGTTATGCTGATCTCGATCGGCAAAGCAGCCAAAGAAGGTCACTCTTCTTCGCGTCTGGACGTAGCTCGCACGACAGAGTGGCACTAAGAACATCCCCTATCCGCCGTCGCGTACAAATGAATACGGCTTTTACTTTTTCATACGCAGCGGCGAGATTCATATAAGGAGCATGCAGACATGATTATCATTCACGCTACTTTTCACGTTAATCCGGCCAAAGAAGCCGATTTCGTCGCGAACCTGTCCGGCCTGATCGCAGCTTCGCAAGCCGAAGAAGGCAATATCGCGTACGATCTGCACAAAGCCGTTTCCCAAGAAAACGTCTATACGATGGTCGAAGTATGGCGCGATCAGGAAGCCGTTGGCCTGCACAACAACAGCGAGCATTTCACGGCATTCGCCGCTACGGCAAAAGAGTACCTGACGGCTCCGCTAGAGATCAAAGCGTTCGACGGACAACCGTTGTCGTAAAGGCTCGGAGCGATCTTCGGCTGCGCGGCTTGTCCGAGAGCGTCGGGAAGCAGAAGAGTCTTGCAATAAGGTTGGAAAAAGAGTCGCCTTCAAAGCCGTTATTCGGCTGCGGGGCGGCTTTTTTTCGATGTGGGTGGAAGACGGAGCGTTGAGATCGAACATGGAGAATAGAGGTCGCGATGGTGAGGGGGAATGGAGAGTTGACGGCGGAAGATCGAGAGCGGAATTTGATGAGTAGGGAAAGGCGTAGAGACACCTGATTTCGATAGGACGAAGCGGAAAAAGCAGTCTGTAATTCGCGGTTTGAACAAAGTGGCGCGGGAATAGCGTTCTGTAGCCCGAGGTTCGAAGAAAACTATGCGGGAACAGCCGTCTGTAGCTCAGGGTTCGAGCAACGTGACGCGGGAATAGCAACTAGAAGTGCTTGATTCGAGCAAACCGAGTCGGGAACATGCTGCGAAATACTTCATGAGGTCGCGTCCGCTCTCTTTTCCCTGTCAACCCAAGAAAAATACTCTATTCCGCGAAAAATAAGTGCCAGAATACTCTTATTTTCTTCATATCTCGCGATTTGGAGCAAATAAGTGCGAAAATTCAACTATTTGCTGATTTTTCGATCCTATAGCTTCTTTTTGCTCGAAATAATTGTATCTGAGCACTTATTTCCCTCAGGACGGGCGATTGGCGAAAAATAAGTGCATATGCGCACTTATTTTTTCAATTGCCGATAAAAAGATCCCGTCCCCACCGCAAAGCGGGGAACGAGATCTTTTCGGGTTGGCGGATGCCGAACAGGCGATCCGCGATCCGCGCTTCACACCGGCTGCGTAGCGCTTTGACGCATTTGCCCGCGTCTACGCCTTACACCGTTTTCGGCTTGTCGCTGGCCGAAGACGGCGGCGCGGAAATCGCGCCTGCGGCCGGTGCGATGCCCGGCCGGATGCCTTTTTTGCGGGCCACGTAGCCGGACCAATAAGCGGTCAGGATCGGCACCAGGATGGAGGTGACGATGATCGAGGCCGCGACCAGCGCCGTCGCGGCTTCGGCGGCGGGCATGAATTCCGGCTTCATCGTGGCGACGATCATCGGATTGGCGACCGCGGCTCCGGCGGTGCTGGAAGCGGCCAGGCCGGCGGTGCCGTTGCCGCCGCCGATAAAGCGGTCGGCCAGCATCAGCGGGATGCCGGTCACGACGATGACCGTCAGGCCCAGCATGATGCCGAGCAGCCCGGTTTGCCAGATCACGGTCAGATCGATCGAACTGCCCAATGCGAAGCCGAAAAACGGGATCAGCGTTTGCGTCGCTTTGCCGAAATAAGCGCGCAGATCATGGTCGATATTGCCTAGCGCGAAGCCGACAAGGAACGGAAGCACCGCGCCGACGAACGTATGCGGCTCGAATACGGCCATACCCGTGCTGCCCAGAATAATCATGGTCATCAGCGGGCCGGATTCCAGAGACATCAGTACGAAAGCGCCCGCTTCTTCTTTGGTTCCGTACTGCTGCATGATCGAAGCGTACAGCCCGCCGTTGGTCATATCCATCGCCGAGATCAAAGCCAGCACCGACAGCCCGGCGAAGATTCCTTTTTCGATCCCGCCGACCGGCAGGAACTGCATCGCGATCAACGCGACGACCCAGGCGACGGCGATCTTGGTCAAGACCAGCGTGCCGGATTTACGCAGCACCGTTCCGGTCGCCCGCACGTCGATCGAAGCCCCCATGCAGAAAAACCAGACGGCTAGAATCGGCACGGTACCGGTCATCAATCCTTTGGTGAACGAACCGAAATACTCCCCGGCCTCTCCCCACAACGTATGAATCAGCGCTCCCAGAAACAGCGGAATCAGCATCATGCCGCCGGGAATTTTGTCGATGGTTTGCTTGATTTTCATAGTAAGCACCTTCCTCGGTATCGGATGTTCCGCTTCGCCGTCAATTCCGGCTCAGTCCCAGCTCCGGAATCATCTCGGCAAATCGGTCGTGACTTTGCTGCAACAACCGCTTGAAGTCTTCGCCTCCGCGAACAAGCAGCCCCAAACCGCTTTCGTTCATCTTGCTTTGAAACTCCTCATCCTGCGCCGCTTGCATGAAAGCGCGTTCAAGAATAGCGGCCGTATCGTCCGGCGTGCCTGCCGGAACGGCCAACCCGCGAAACGTACCCGCGAAATCGGTACGCATCCCCGTCGCTTCTTCCAGCGTCGGCACGTCCGGCAGCGCCGCCGAACGTTCGTCGGCGTTGACGACGAGCGTGCGCAGCTTGCCCGCGTCCACGTCGCTTTTGACTTCCGCCGGACTGACGGGCACCGCGTCGACGAAGCCGCTCAGCAGCGCCGAGACGGCCGGGCCCGCGCCTTCGTACGGGATATGGCGGAATTCGGCGCCCGTTCCCTGCTCCAGCGTGACGGCGGCCAAATGCCAGATACTGCCGGTTCCGGCGTTGCCCATCTTGATCTCGCCCGGATGCGCTTTGGCGTCGGCCAAAAACTCGGCCGCGTTTTGCCATTTCGCGTCCGCCCGGACGGTGATCGCCGACGGATCGAAACTCGTTTGCGCGATCGGCTTGAAGTCGCGGTACGTGATCGGCAGCAGCCCCAGATGCGGCAAGATGGTCAGCTCGGATACCATGAACGTCACGGTGTATCCGTCCGCTCTGGCTTCCGCGCCTTCCATCAATCCGACCGCGCCGCCTCCTCCGGTCCGGTTGACGACCGTGATCGGCTGACCCAACTGCCGCTGCGCGGCTTCGGCCAGCGCCCGCGCCATCGTGTCGGTGCCTCCTCCGGCCGAATACGGCACGATCAGCGTAATCGGTCGGTTGGGAAACGTTTTTTCGGATTCGCGAACCGTGCCGTTTTGTCCGAACCACATGCCTTTGAACGCGACGCCCGATCCGATCACCGCCAATACCAGCAACACGGCCGCCGCGGCGTATCCCGCTTTTTTGCTTTTCAGTCGGTCCATCTTTTTCACCCCATCCATTTGAGAAAAAATTCACAATTCTATTTTTTCGGGAGAGTGAACGTTCGGTTCGGAAAGCTCCGGTGCGGGCCGCTGATGTCAGTGTAGGTCCGCGCGCTCTTTTCCGGCAATCGTTCATTCGTCCGTTCGGTCCGCAAAAACGGTTTTTTCAAGCTTTGGAGCATCTGCATATCCGCCGGAGGATCGGCATAGTTCCCGGTATTTGCCCGGCGTCAGCCCTTTGTGCTTGCGAAAAGCCCGGATAAAGCTGTTCTCATTCTGATACCCCGTGCGCAGCGCGATCTCGGCGATCTTCAATCCTCCGCTTTCGAGCAGCCCGCAGGCCGCTTCCATCCGAATCTGCGTCAGGTACTCGTATACGGTCTGTCCCGTGGCGTCTTTGAACATGGAGCTGACCGAAGAGATGCCCATCCCGACTTGCTGCGCCACGTCCTGCACCCCGATATTCGCAGCCAGATTGTCGCGCATATAGGCCTTCATTTCTTCCGCCATGCGATGTTCTTTGGACAATGTGCGTTCGGCGAACGACGCAGCAATAGCTTTCGTTTGGCGCGTCAGCAGTTTGCCCAGATCATCCAGACTCATCGTATCCGCTTGACGGCGCGTATAATCGGCCAGCTCGGTCGGCAGCGGCTTGTTCGTTTGCGGGAAAAAAGCGATCAGGCGCCGAATCAACGTATCCGCCGTCGCATAGACATCGTTCGGATCGGCGTTGTCTGGCGACAAATCGTCCAGCCAGCCGGAAATAAGTTCCGCGGCTTGTGCTTCTTCGCCCGCCGTCAGCGACGTTTCGAGATCGGCGATCCATTTTCCGTCATCCCGGCTTGCGCGACGGTCCGTCCGTTCCGATGTATACGCATGTACCTGTCCGTACCCCGCGTACAGCCGTTCGTTTAACGCCGCGCAAGCCTGTTCGTAAGCGTGAGGCAAGCCGGAAGCGCCCGTGAACGGACCGCTCCGCCCGGACGAAGCCGATACGCCGAGAAACTCGTGCAGCGCCCGCAAAATATCCGCAGCGCTGTCGTCGATCGGCGGCGATTCGGCATCGACGGGCTGCATGAGCAGGATCAGGCTGTCGCGCTCCCGCCTCGTCCCGGCTGTCCGCCAGGCGCCGCCGAGCCGCTCCAGCGCAATATTTTCCATCGCGTAATGCAGCAGCCGCCGATCTTCCTCGTCGTACCGATCCGCCCATTCCCGGTAGCGGTCGATCGAAAAAACGGCGATATACAGTCCTTCCGCCGTCCAATCGCGAAAATGGCTTTCCCATTTCGCCCGCATCTCGCGCGCTCCGATCCGGCTGCCCAACAGATCCTGCACGTATTTGGAACGCAGCTCGGGCAGCCCGGCCGTTGCCGCCAAAGCGCCGCCGGACAAATCGCCCATCAGCTTGCCGATCACCGGCTCCAATTCGTCCAGCGTGCGGGGCGCGGATAATCCGCCGCCGCTTTCGCTAGCGACCAGACTGCGTATCCGCTTCAGCGGACGAAAAGCGGCAAAACTGTAAAAACTCACCGCCGCGCCGCCCGCCAGCACCGAGATCACGGCCAGCGACAGCATGGCGTTGCGCGCGGTTTTGGCGTTTTTGAGCAGCACGTCCATCGGGACAAGCGAGATCATCCGCCACCCCGTCACGTCCGAAAAAGCCTGATTCGCCAAATAATCGCGTCCGTCGACTTTGACGTATTCGAACGGCCGCACGTCGAGCTGCGCCAGCACGTTGTCCATCTCGCCGCGCGGCAGCGGATTGTCCAGCTTGGGATAGATCAGATGGCCGTCGAGATCGTAGACGTATTGGTACGTGTTCGGATGCAGATACATTTTGGAAAACAACGCGTCATAATCGAGATCGACCACGACCGCGCCGACGACCCGCCCTTGATCCGACACCGGACGAACGATCGACAGCAGTTCGAGCGGCGGCGCGCCGTCCGGTTCGGCCGTGCGGCGTTTGAGCAGCAGCGGCTTGTTTTCCGCTTCGCGTATCCACGGCGTCCATCCGCGATCCGGCGCCGCGTTCCAATCCGCTCGGTACCCGTAATCGCTGGACAGCACCGAGCCGTGCGCGAAATCGACCACGGCGATGCCCCGGATGTCCGATTGCAGCGATAACGTTTTCAAATAATCGAGCGCCGCACCCGCCAAAGACGCTTGATCGGACGCCGAAGCGTTCAGCAGCGCGATCACCGAAGCATGAAACGACGCGTCCACCGCGCCGTTGTCGGCCGCCCGAACTTCCCTGTTGGTCACGTCCGCGTTGATCTGGAGCAGCTCGACATTCGGCGTATTGATCTCCTGATCCAGCGCTTTGCGGTAATGGTTGTATGAGAACAGCGCCACCAGCAGCATCAACGCGGACAAGCCCGCCGTGACGCCCACAATCAGCCGCAGCGATTTGTTTTGTAACGTATAGCGAAAAAAGAAACGGGACATGGGACGGTCATCCTTTCGAATAGCTGCAAATTTCGTTATGAAAATTTTTACATTTTATACTTCCAGTGTGCCATATTCCGCGCTTGCCTCCTGTGAGTTTATTCATATCCGCGCAAAAAAACGCTTCTCCGTGTGGAGAAGCGTTTGGCGATCTTCGTTCGGTAATGTTCGTTTGGCAATCTTAGTAGAAACGGCGTTGCGCGTCCGAACGATCGGAATTGATGCGCTGCTGCCCGCTCAACGCGTTGAACAACAACACGATGCCGCTCGCCAAATGCATGATCCAGCCCAAAATCGGAATCCATGCCAGCGCTGCCGTGACCATACCTACGATCGGTCCGTACACCGGCACGCGTTCGCGGGCCGCAAACACCAACGTGACCAAATGATACACAAACATAAAGCCGAGCGCCGTATAACCGGTTCCGATCACGAAAGCGCCGCCCAACACCGGAATCGCCAGCAGCAGTTCGAACACCGCGCCGACCAACAACAAAATTTTAGAAATTTTCATATGCAACCTCTCCTTTTATCATGAAATGGGACGCGGATACGAAGTACGAATCGGCCGATCCCTTCGTTTGCGCCTGTGAAAAGAAATCATCGCGACTTTTCATGCTTTCTTTTACGGAGTACGCGAAATTCGGTTTCTTTTTCCGTAAAATTTTAATTTAATCGTTCAAATAACGTCTGGCGCCCGAAAACTCGTTGGCGTAACCGGCCGTGGAAATCGGGATGATCTCGACCGTTTTGCCCGCTTTGGGCGAGTGCATCATTTTGCCGTCTCCGATATACATCGCGACGTGGTGCACGCTGCCTTTGCCGTTGTTATGCGCGAAAAACATCAAGTCACCCGGCTGCAAATCCGCCTTTGTTACGGCTTTACCCGCTACGGCCTGCTCCGACGCGTCGCGCGGAAGCGAAATGCCGTAATACGCGTAGATCGCGCCCGTAAAGCCGGAGCAGTCGAAACCGTACGCCGACGTTCCCGCCCATAAGTAAGGAAGCCCGAGGAACATTTTGCCCGTCTCCACCAACTGCTGCCCGGTCGGCTGCGTGTCCGTTTTGCCGATCGTCGCGATCTTCACGTCCGCGGCGGACAAGCGGGCGATGCCGTGCTGCGGCGTCCGCACCTCGACCCATTCGCCGTTCTCCGACGTTACCGGAAGACGCGTGCCGAAACTCAGCTCGAGCAGTTTGCTTTTGCCGTCCGTTTTGAACAGGGTCGCGGTCTTGGCGCTCACGATTGCTTCTTTGCCCGAGGTGCGCGACCATTCGGTGGCGGGCACGGATTTCAACTGCGCCGTGGGCAGCCAGCCGGGATAGCCGTAGCGGCTTTTGAACGTGGACTGATCGGTGACGACGACCTGCGACCAGCTTCCTTTCGTTTGCACGATTTTGACTTCGCGCCCGTACAGCGCTTGCGTCTCGGTCTTGCCGGTGAGCCATCTGCGCTTTTCGGTCGTGTTCATCGCGGCGGTCCAGGCGGCCGGGTCGGCAGGCGCGGTCAGCGAAGGGGCATCCAGCTTGCGCGCGATGCCCGGCGATTTCCACAGCGTGGCGACCGAGACGCCGATGACGGTTTTGTTTTTGGCCGAGGCGCTTGCGGACGCCGCTTCGACGGCGTTCGTGCCGGGAGCAGCCAGCAGCGGCAACAGCAGCAAGATCGCCAGGAGGGACAGGGACATTTTTTTGCCGATGTTCATGTGGATAGGGTCCTCGTTTCCGGATTGATTTGTGAAGACGGGTCGGTTCGAACAAAAGCCTTCTGTAGATTTGACCCTAGTTTACCAAAGACGTTGCGGAAAATCAGTCGGAAAAAGCAAAAAAGCCTGCGCAGGGGCAGGCTTTTCGCTTTTTACCGAATCGCGGATGCCGTTTCGCGGCGATCGCCGAACTGCGGCAGCCAATCGCCGTGCGCTTCGATCAGGTCGTCGCACAGCGCTACGATATCGTCGATCGACAGTTCGGCCGCGGTGTGCGGATCGAGCAGCGCGGCGTGGTAGACATGCTCCCTTTTTCCCGTCAGAGCCGCTTCGATCGTCAGTCGCTGCGTATTGATATTGGTCTGGTTGAGCGCCGCAAGCTGCGGAGGCAGCGCGCCGACATAGGTCGGATTCACGCCCGAAGCATCGACCAGGCACGGCACTTCGACGCACGCGTCCTGCGGAAGATTCGTGATCAGGCCGTTGTTCATCACGTTGCCCGCGATCTTGATCGGCTTGTCCGTCTCCATCGCTTCGAGAATATGCGAAGCGTATTCGATGCTGCGCGTATGCGCCAACGATTCGCTTTGCATCAAGCCGTCGCGCACTTCGCCCCATTCGCGGATCTGGTTCACGCAGCGGCGCGGATACTCGTCCAGCGGAATATTGAAACGTTCGATCAGTTCGGGATAGTTCTTTTTGATAAAGTACGGATGGTATTCGGCGTTATGCTCGGACGATTCCGTGACGTAAAAGCCGAACCGGTTCATCAGCTCGTAACGCACCATATCGTGATGCTTTTCTTTTTGTTTTTCGGCCGCGCGGCGTTTGATTTCCGGGTACAGGTCTTCGCCGTCGCGCGTCACTTCGAGCAGCCACGCCATATGATTGATGCCCGCGATCTTGGCCCGAACGTTCGTCGCGTCCATGCCCAGATTTTCGAACAGCCCCGGCACGCACTGCTGCACGCTGTGGCACAGGCCGACCGTTTTGATGCCGCCCGCCGTGTTCATCACGTTCGTGAGCACCGCCATCGGGTTGGTATAGTTCAGGAACCAGGCGTCCGGGCAGACTTCGCGCATATCGGCGGCGATGTCCAGCATGACCGGGATGGTGCGCAGATTGCGGAAAATGCCACCGATCCCCAGCGTATCCGCGATCGTTTGCCGCAGTCCGTACTTTTTCGGCACTTCGAAGTCGGTGATCGTGCACGGATCGTAGCCGCCGACCTGGATCGCGTTGATGACGTATTTCGCGCCTTGCAGCGCTTGTTTGCGATCCGTGTATGATTGGATCTCGCATTGGCTGTTCGCCGTATTTTTCATGGCACGAAGCAAGGTCTCGGACTCGTGCAACCGCTGCGGATTGATATCGAACAGCGCCAGCTCGAACCCTTGAAGCGCCGGAGTCAGCATGATGTCACCCAAAACGTTCCGTACGAAAACCGTACTCCCCGCGCCGATAAAAGTAATTTTATTCATTTCCTTCCGCCTCCTTGTTGGTGATTATTGGATGTCTCCACTATAACGGTAACGCTTACAGGAAGACATGGAGTAATGGAAGGATTGTTTGTTATAATGCAAGATATGATAGTTTCGTCAAACTCCCATAAGCGACTTTGAATGAAGAGGATCGAAAGTCGGACGGTTTAACCGGCTTCGGGTCGTTTCGCGGGAGCGGGTTCGGTCGAAGTCGGCAAATGAATTGGAAGGGTTACTGAATAGTTGCCGTTCAATCTGCCGTTTCAAAAGAAGTTTCGATCTGATGAGGCGGTTTGGCAAAAAAACGAATCGGAAATGTTGACCAAACGCTCACATTTTCGATCCGAATTCGCTCCTTCAGCAAAAATGTTGACTTTCGCTCACATTTTCTTCTGAATTGGCTTTAAATCGACGTTTTTCAGCGAAAGTATGTGCATATGGTCAACATTTGCTCTATTTTTCCGGAAAATGCGCAGAAATGCTGACGAAAAGTCAATATTCGGTGCGTCGCACTTTCGGCTCGCTTTTACGGACGCTTCTGCTTCTGCTTCTGCTTCTGCTTCTGCTTCTGCTTCTGCTTCTGCTTCTGCTTCTGCTCATAATTTTACGCTTGCTTGCTTGCTGTGCCGATCCTGATTTGGATACCGAAAGGAGCAACATCCATGCCCGCCGAACAATTCACGCATACGCCCGAGGAGACCCGCATGCAGAGCGAGCTTTCGCTGCTGTTCTACGGGCGCGAGGAGTGCGCGCCCGCCCATTTCTGGGGGCCGGGGCTGCGCGATGCTTTCATTTTGCATTACATTTATAGCGGCAAAGGCATTTTCCGCTCCGAAGGCCGCGAGTATCCGCTCGCGGCCGGGCAAGGCTTCCTGATCGCGCCCGATACGCTCGTGCATTACGAGGCGGACCCCGACGATCCGTGGGTCTACGCCTGGATCGGGCTGCGCGGACTGCATGTCCGCGCGCTGCTTGAGCGGGCCGGGCTGTCGGCCGGTTCTCCGGTATACGCGGCGGCGGACGTGTCGCCGTTCGAGCGCTTTTACGCCGGGCTGCTGGAGGCACGCCGGCAGCCCGGCGGCGACCTGCTGGCGCAGGCGGAAGTGTACCGCCTGCTGGCTGCGCTGGTCGCCAGCGCGCCGAAGCAAACGGCGCGCGCCAATACGCCTCCCCCAGCGAGGGAGGCGCATTTGTCTAAAGCGGCCGCCGTGATCGAGAACGGCTATAGCCGCAAGCTCGGCGCGGAAGATATCGCCAGCGCCGTGGGGCTCGACCGGACGTATCTGTCGAGCCTGTTCAAGAACGCCTATGGCGTTCCGCTCCAGACCTTCCTGCTGCAATACCGCATGCGCCGCGCGCGGGAACTGCTGCGCAATCCGTCGCTTTCCGTCAGCGACGTCGCGAGATCCGTCGGCTACCCGGACCCGTTCCTGTTCTCCAAAATGTTCAAGCGAGTCTGCGGCCTATCGCCGACGGCTTACCGCGAGCAGCCGGAACTTTAGGAGCTTACCCGCTCTCAATCAGAGGTTGACGTTCGCCTGAAACGCACACGCTTTGGGTGCATTTTAGGCGGACGTAATCTTGCCTTTAGCGTTGGCAAGATACAAACAGCTTGTCATACGCCCGCACCCGGCAGCTTAATACCTGCAAATATCCAGTTGTTTTTCCCGTTTCCGCTCTTTTAGATAAAATAAAAGCATATCTCCATTTAAATAAGGCTTTTTACGCTAAATCACGCTGTCTGCCTCTAAATAAATGGAGATATGCAGGTATTTGTTTTTCAAATCCCATATGTTCGAATTAACTGTATTTCTGCCTTTGTTTGAACGTTATACGGCTCAAGCACGAATCCGATCGCCGAACTGCCAGCTTCATCTGCATTGTCCTTTTAATCCCGCCGATCTTTCAACAACGCCGAAGGCGAGCCGCCCGTGATCTTTTTGAACATCCGGTAAAAGTACGAGACGTCTTTGTAACCCAGAAACTCCGCGATCTCCGCCGCGTTCAGTCTGGACTCTTCCAGCATATAGACGGCGCGCTTCATCCGTTGCCGATGCACGCATTCGCTGATCGTACGTCCGGTCACTTCCTTGAATAGCGAAGCGGCGTAGTTCGGCGTGCGGTTGATGACCTCGCCGAGCACTTCTTTCGTAATCTTTTCCCGATAATGCCGCTCCACATGACGCTTCATATGCTCGACATGTCGCTGCTTCTCGCTCTGAATCAAGCCGCGATCGAATTCCCGGCTGATGTCGATCAACAGCTCCGTGAGAATCGACTGCGCCATTAGCTCATAGTACGACGGCCGATCATTCCATTGTTCACGTAAAATACGAATTCGTTCGTGAACCGACTCGTAGCGCCCCAACCGCCTTTTATAAGCTCGATCATGTCGAAGCAAAGGCAGCGCGCCCGCATCTTCCGCCGATACCGTGAAGCCGACGACCGTTTTCGTATGGGTGAGCGTCGGTACGCTTTTCCCGTAATAGGGGGTATGCGCCGGAATCAGCAGCACATCGCCGCGTTCCATAATATTTCGTTCTCCGTCCACCCAGTAGATACATTTTCCGTATGTCGCCAGTGTAAGCAAATAACAATCTTTTCCCGTCTCGGCTTGTTCGTACCATTCCGCCCCGTTGTCCTGATGCACGTCTTCCACTTTTGGCATACGCGTTTTCACCCCATCGTACTATGTTTCCTACATTGTACTATATGTCATTTCATCCTGCTTGCCCCGGCGTTACAATAACGTTAAAAGGTTGTTGTAAGCGCCAATCAATCCGTGAATAACGGGTATACAATAAAAGAGCGAATCCAGTACGTTGTCTCCGTCTATTCCCTGGTCAACGCTAGTAAGTAAGGTTACGCCCGGTTGAAACGCACCGAAAAAAGCATCTGCGTTTCAGCCGACCGTAAT
Organism: Saccharibacillus sacchari; assembly: GCF_037722395.1. GTDB lineage: Bacteria > Bacillota > Bacilli > Paenibacillales > Paenibacillaceae > Saccharibacillus > Saccharibacillus sacchari_A. The sequence goes on from NZ_JBBKAR010000046.1 coordinate 16,156, forward strand.
CCTCTGAATCAAGCGTTGATCAGGCAGCATTCGGCGAATGACGTACTGATCTTCCCGACGCCGAGCACGCGATGATCTTCAAGCTTCGGGAGGAACAACAACCCCCAAGCTCAAGAAAACCCGAGGAGGCTTTTACCGACTATGAAAACGAAGATTGTATGTACCATGGGACCTGCTTGCGATACTGTCGAAATGCTGAAAGAAATGATTACATCCGGTATGACCGTTGCCCGCCTGAACATGGCGCACGGCGAACCGGCCGACCATAGCGAGCGTATTCGCAAAGTCCGTCAAGCCGCGGCGGAGCTGAACACTTTCGTGCCGATCATGATGGACATCAAAGGACCGGAAGTGCGTATCGGTAAGTTCCAGGACGAATTCGTGCAACTGGAAGCGGGCAGCGAACTGATCCTCACGACCGAACCGGACGTGCTCGGCACGGCGGACCGTATCGGCGTCAACTATCCGAAGCTGAACGAAGACGTCAAAGCCGGGGACCGCATCCTGATCGACGACGGCCTGATCGCGCTGGACGTTCTGAAAATCGAAGGCGGCGAAATTTACTGCACGATCTTGAACGGTGGCCGCTTGAAACCCCGCAAAGGCGTTAACCTGCCAGGCGTCAAAACAAGCCTGCCGGGCGTAACGGAACGCGACGTGATGCATATCAACTACGGCCTGAGCGAAAACGTTGAAATTATCGCGGCTTCCTTCGTGCGCAAAGGCGAAGACATTCGCGAGATCCGCCGTATCCTTACCGAAAACGGAGCCGACCACGTTCAGATCATCTCCAAGATCGAAAACGAAGAAGGCATGGACAATCTCGACGATATCATCGAAGCTTCCGACGGCATCATGGTCGCGCGCGGCGATCTGGGTGTTGAAGTGCCGGTACAAGACGTTCCTGCCGCGCAAAAGCTGATGATCGACAAATGTAACCTGGCCGGCAAGCCGGTTATCGTGGCAACGCACATGCTGGAGTCGATGCAGGTCAACCCGCGCCCTACGCGTTCCGAAGTCAGCGACGTGGCGAACGCGGTGCTGCAAGGCGCGGACTGCGTCATGTTATCCGGCGAATCCGCTGCGGGCAAATACCCACTGGAGTCGGTTCGCACGATGGCGGCCGTCGCGGCCAAAGCCGAAACGATGATCGACTACGATGTGCAGTTCAACAGCAAACGCGCCCTGCACTCGAACGACATCACCGAAGTGGTCAGCCAAAGCTCCGTTAACGCTTCGCTCGTTCTCGACGCGGCTGCGCTGATTATTTCGACCGAATCCGGCTTCACGGCGCGCATGATCTCCAAATACCGCCCGAAAGCTCCGATCATCGCGGTATCGCAACACGAAAAAACGCTGCCGAAAATGAGCCTGCTGTACGGCGTGCTTCCGGTCAAAGGCGAAACGGTCACGACGACCGACGAAATGTTCGAAGTGGCGATCAACAACGCGCTCGAAGCGGGCTATATCAAAACCGGCGATACCGTCGTTCTGTCCGCGGGCATTCCGATCGGCCAAACGGGCAACACGAATGTCATGAAAGTTCAACAAGTCTAAGTTCGGATCTTCGATGTATCCGTGCACGCAGACTTTCGAGTCCTATCGGCTTTATGCCGGTAGGACTTTTTGTTTTGGACAAGCAAAAAATCCGACCAACACTTCCCATTACATGAAGCTAGTCGAATCTTTCTCCTTTTTTACATGCTTTTTTTTGAGTATATCGACTCATTTTTGCCGAAAACCGCATCTTTTTGAGCAAAAACGGGTACTATCAAATGAAACTATGGACATCGACGATACTGACTTTTGCAAATTCATTTTTTTGCAATCCATCCATCACGAAAACGAACGATGCGGAGGTACATATATGAATGAAATCAAACGCCCGATAAAGATCAAACGGGATACTCAGGTGAACGCAAGTACGGCCGGTGCGCCGATTTCCGCGTTTCGCCATAAAGGTCTGGCTTCGTTGACGTTGGCAGCCGGGATCGGCGCCGCCGTATTGGCGGTCGCTCCCGGCGAAGCCCATGCGGATAACGCCTATCAAGCCAAAGTCTACACCGATTCGCTGAATGTGCGCAGCACGGCCGGTCCCGATACTCCGATCGTCGGCTCGCTGCGCAGCGGCGACGTCGTCACGGTCACGGACGAAAATCTGGGCTGGCTCAAAGTGAAGAATGCTTCGACGTCAGGCTGGGTAGCCGGTTATTACCTGAAACGGGAAAACGGTTCTTCCGCTTCGGCGACCGTTCGGACGGCTTCTTCTTCCGCGACTTCCGTCTCCGTCGGAACGCTCGCCGCTTCCAGCAGCGTCTCGACCGGCAACAAAGCGCTGGTAACAGCCAATTCCGTTATTATCCGCAGCGGTCCCGGCAAAAGCCACGACCTGCTCGGTTCGGCGAACCGCAACGACGCCGTAACCGTGCTGGATCAGCAAAGCGGCTGGTCGCGCATTCAGACGTCTTACGGCGCTTACGGCTGGATCTCCACCAAGTATCTGCAAGGCGGAGGCAGCGCCACGGTCAAAGCGGCCGTGCAAACGCAAAAAGCCGTCAACGTCAGCACGGCGGCCGCCCAAAGTCCGAAAGCCAGCACGTCCGATATTCAATCGGGCAGCCTGCAAGGCAAACTGATCGTGCTCGATCCCGGCCACGGCGGCAACGATCCCGGCACGATCGGCACCACTTACGGTTTGGTCGAGCAAGAATTGAATTTGCAAACGGCAATGTACGTGCGCGACTACCTCGTGTCGCGCGGTGCCCGCGTCGAAATGACCCGGACCGAGAACGGACAGCGCCCTTCATTGGCTTCCCGCGCGCAACTGGCTCCTTCGCTGGGCGCAGACGCATTCGTCAGCATCCACTACAATTCGGCCTTGAGCGCTTCTTCCAACGGGACGCTGGTCTGCTTCTATTCGGAGTCGAAGGATTTGGGACTCGCCCGCGCCATGGAAGCCCCTCTTAAAGGCGGCACCGGTATCCGCAGCAACGGACTGGCCTTTGGCAACTTCAAAGTCATCCGCGAAAATAGCGTCCCGGCCGTCCTGCTCGAAATGGGCTTCCTGTCCAACGCGTCGGACGAAGCAACGATCTCCAGCACCGAGTACCAAAAGAACGCCGCCAAAGCGATCGCGGACGGGCTGCAACTTTACTTCTCGAATTAGTAAGTAGGCTAGGTACGGCGGCGTGATTGCATGCGAATTGAATTAAATTGAATCAAATCGCATTGAATCGCGTCGATGATTGTTTACGCGGATAGGCAGGTAAGCAAATACGCGAACGCTGTACACTTATAGGCGAACTTACGGAAAATTCCAAGCCCAAAAAGCCCGGATCGTGATGTGTTTTGATCGAGAATTCCGAAATAAGTGCGTATATGCACTTATTTCTTTCTTATTTTGCGATTTGGAGAAATTAAGTGCGAATCTACACTTAATTTCTCGGTCTCAGACTCTTTTACGCGATTTTTCTTCAAATAAGTGCAGATTCGCACCTATTTGAAAATTCGAGAGCAAATCGGACGAAATAAGTGCAAAAGCGTACTTATTTCAACAAATCTTGCTCTACGCAAACGTCTCTCCGCGCCAAGCCGTCGCAAGGTTACGCAGGCATACGATTTCGTATCTAACCGCTGTACGAAGCCTCCGGATGAAACCATTTTGAAAGGTGCCCATTTCAGCCCAGCGTAACCCTGATCTGATAGTAAAGAAAAACAAATCAATAGCGATATAAAAAAGACTGTTTTCAACGCCTTAATTGGCTTGAAAGCAGTCTTTTCCGTTCGGTCGAACGTTCCGCCTTCGCGACCGACCCCTTCAAGCTTCCCGTTCGGCGGCCGCCTTACTTGATCGCCGACAAAGCGCTGTACAATTGCAGTCTGCGCAGCGGCTTGAATACGGTAAAGCGCACGTCGTCCAAATTTTGCAAATCCGGCACGGTGCCTAGCGGAGCCAGCAAAGCGACGGGCGGAGCGGACGGCAACGCCGCGATTTGCCGAGCCAAATCGATAAAATGAACATCGAGCAGCACCAGATCGAACTGATCGTTTTTCAACTGCTTGAGCACTTCTTCCGTCGTACGGACGCCGATCGAATAAACTCCCCATCCGCTCAGCAACCGTTCGAGCACCGACAAAGCCGATACGTTGTCGTCGACGCTCAGCACGCGCAACCCGTCCAGACGCAGCGGCGCAGACGCCCCCAGATCAAAATCGGCATAAGGAGCGAAAGGCAAGCTGACGAAAAATTCGGTGCCCAGCCCCGGTTCGCTGCTGACGCTGATCTGTCCGCCCATCAGCTCGATCAGGTTGCGCGTGATCGCAAGCCCAAGCCCCGTGCCGCCGTAGTTTTGCCCGCCGCCCGTCTCGTGCACCTGATGATAAGTTTGAAAAAGACTATCCAACTTGCTCGCCGTGATGCCGATGCCGGTATCGCGCACGACGAGTTCAAGCCGGATCTCCCCTTCCATGCTGCGCGGAGACTGCCGGATCGACAGAAGAATCTGGCCCGCATGCGTGAACTTCACGGCATTGCCGAGCAGGTTGAGCAAAATCTGGCGCAGCTTGCCGACGTCTCCCTGCACGAATACCGGAAGCCCGTCTTCCACGTCCAGAATCAGCTCCACATGCTTTTCGATCGCGCGCGGAGCCATCAGGGAAGCCACGTCTTCGATCGTCGAAGCCGGGTCGAACAACGATACGTCGACGCTTTGCTTGCCGGCTTCCAGCTTGCTATAGTCCAAAATGTTGTTCGCCAGCGTCAATAAAAAAGCGTTGCTCGAACGAACCATATCCAAATACTGCTGCTGTTCCTGCGAAAGCGAGGTCGTCGCCAGCAGATCCGACATCGCGATGCTACCGTTGAGCGAGTTGCGGATCTCGTGCGTCATGAACGCCAGGAAATCCGCTTTTTGCTGCGTGGATTGGCGAGCGGCCTGCGCTTCTCCGCGGTACGTCTCCGCGAGTTCTTCCACGCCTTTTTTGTCTTCGACGACCCGGTGCAAATCTTGCGCGCCATCGGCATTTTTGCGTTCCAACTCCGCTATGTAGGACAGGAACAGCGCCATCGACGTGACTAGTTCCAGATCGGCGTCGGAGAAAGCGCCTTCGGCGCCCAGAGCAGCCAATCCGCCGAATTTTTGACCGTCCGAATACGAGATCGGAAATCCGATCAATCCGTATTCGCCCGACGCTTCCGTACCGACGCGCGTCTGGGATTGAGGCCGGGTCAACGGATGCTTGGAAGTCTGCGGAATCACGACCGGCACGTCCCAATGCGATCCGGTCCAATTGGTGAAATAAGCCGGGTCAAACGAAATCTGCTGTCCTTCGGTAACGATGATCTTGTCTCGGTTAAACACCTTGATGACCGTGCTGACCGGTCCTGCGCTGGATACGACCATAATGGAAGCGGCCTTGATGCGATCGCTGAGCAAATCCACGACATGTTCAGCCGCCTCAGCAAAATTACTGAAAAAATTCCGATTGCCGCTTGCCATTTCCGCACCTCCCGCTACGCGGAGTAAGTAACTGTATTCCTTTCACTATAACTGAAAAACGGCACAAAAAAAACGCCCGAAGGCGTTTGAAGCGAATTATTTTCCTATCCAAACCTATCTCAGCGTTTCCGTAAATTCCACCAGTTCACCGGCTTGGGCGCGCACTTCGACGATCGCGGCATTAACCTGCTGCGTCATCGCTGCCTGCGCTCCGGTCAATTCGGCCATTGCCCCGATATTGCTCAAAATCCGGTCGATCTGTTCTTTCATCTCGTTCAAGCTGCTTCCGATATTGCCGGTCGCTTCCGCGCTGTTGACCGCAAGCTTGCGCACTTCGTCGGCCACGACCGAAAATCCGCGGCCGGATTCGCCGGCGCGCGCCGCTTCGATCGCCGCATTTAAGCCAAGCAGATTGGTCTGCTCCGCCACTTCCTTGATGAAGCTGGAAATATTCTGCGTCTCGTCGGCACTGTGCTTGGCACGGTTGGCCGCTTTGGTCGATTTGTTTTGCATGCTGACGATCGCTTGGGCGCCTTCCGAGATCGAATCGATGCCGGACACGATTTCTTCGATCGCCCGGGACAACATCGCGATTTTTTCGCCTACCCGGTCCACCAGTTCTTCCTTGTTTTTTTCCAACGTGATCTCGCGCAACGTTCCGGCCAACCGAAGAGGCACGCCTGCTTCGTTGCGAACGGTCGCCCCGCTCGCTTTGTACCACCGATATTGCCCGTCTTTGTGGCGGAGGCGGTAATCCATATCCAGATCGGCGCGGCCGCTGTAATCATTCAAATAGTCCGCAAGCCCTTGCTGCGCCGATTCGGCGTCTTCCGGATGAAGCCTCGCGGCCCAACTGTCGAGCACGTTCGGAAGTTCTTCCACGCTCTGATACCCCAACATCCGGCGGAATTGATCGGAGAACCAGATATCGTTGCGCGGATTGACCGGATCGCCCGCGATGACCGTCATGTCCCACGGCGATTCCGTCAGCGCCTGATTGATCAGATCATAGCGCGTCACCAGACCGTCCAGCTCGTCCTCGCGCAGCTTTCGTTCATGGATATCGAACAAAGCCCCGACAACGCGCAGCGGAACGCCGCTCTCATCGCGCGTCGTCGTGCCCGTTGCGCGGAACCAGCGATAGTCGCCGTTTTTCAACAACAGGCGGTACTGGACATCGTAAGGCGTTTTGCCCGAATGATCGTTCAGATGGGACGCCAAAATGCCGACTACTTTTTCTTGTTCGTCCGGGTGCAGGCGGGAAGCCCAACTATCGAGAATATTCGGAAAATCATGCTCGCCCGAGTAGCCCAACATCCGACGGAAATCATCGCTCCACATAAAAGTGTTGTTCGGGTTAACCGGATCGCCCGCGATGACCGTCATATCCCACAGTCCGACCTCGATCGCTTTCGAAACCAAATTCAACCGAAGCTCGGCATCCTCCGTCTGCAAGCGGGCGAGTTCAAGCACTACATTGAGATTGTCCGCAACCTCGCGTACTTCGTCCGAAGCATTCTGTATATCCAATTTGCCGCCGATCATGCCTTGTTCGGCCCATTTTCTAAGCTCCCGACTTGCTTCAAGCAGCGAAGCGACGGGATTGGGTGCAGCCGTTTTAAACAACATTGCGAGTTCCTCCTTCGATGTTCCGGCCTCACGGTGCAAACTCACAACGTCTTCCGGTCAAAATTTTGGCAATAGCCAGTCGGCAAGCCAATTAACTTCACTATAAACCATGATACCGATCAAAAGCATCCGATCATTCAGAAAAAGAACATTGCGATTCCGGCTCATTTCCTCGAAAGGACTCTGTTTAAATCTTCGATTGTATGTTAAAGTTGTAAGTTGCATCACTCTGTCATTTTCCAACGAACTTTTCCCGCGCCTGTATCCAAGGCACGGAATCCCATAGATTTTTTTCATATAAAAAGGAGCCATCATGACATTTAACGATTTGAACCTGATCCCTTCGATCCTCAAAGCCCTGCAAAAGGAAAACTATACATCGCCAACGCCGATTCAACAGCAAGCCATTCCCGTTGCCCTGGAAGGTCGCGACGTGCTCGGCTGTGCCCAGACCGGAACCGGTAAAACGGCTGCTTTCTCGCTTCCGATCATTCAACGCCTGTCCGCTAACGCCAATCCGGCAACTGCGGGAAAACGTCCGATTCGCTCGCTGATTCTGACTCCGACGCGTGAACTGGCGATTCAAATCTACGATAATATCCGGGCTTACGCACGTTATACCGATCTGCGCAGCCAAGTCATCGTAGGCGGCGTCTCGCAGACTCCGCAAGAACGCGAGCTGAAGCGCGGCACGGATATCTTGATCGCGACGCCAGGGCGTTTGCTCGATCTGATGAACCAAAAGCACGTCAATCTGGACTCCATCGAAATCCTGGTGCTCGACGAAGCCGACCGTATGCTCGATATGGGCTTTATTCGTGATGTTCAAAAAATCATCGCTAGAGTTCCGGCCAAGAAACAAACGCTGTTCTTCTCGGCAACCATGCCGCAGGAAATCGCCGACCTCGTCGACTCGCTGCTGGTCAACCCGGCCAAAGTGGAAATCACTCCGGTCTCTTCGACCGTTGATCGTATTCGCCAAGCCGTCTATCTGGTCGATAAGCCAAATAAACAGAAGCTGCTAAATGACATTTTGAAAGATACTTCCATCGAATCGGCGCTCGTCTTCACCCGGACCAAGCACGGCGCGAACCGCGTTGCTCGTCTGCTGGACCGTGCCGGCATCTCGGCGCTGGCGATTCACGGCGACAAGTCGCAAAACGCTCGCCAAACGGCATTGAACAATTTCAAAAACGGCACGACCCGCGTTCTCGTTGCTACGGATATCGCCGCGCGCGGCATTGATATCGACGAGCTGTCGCATGTCATTAACTTCAATCTGCCGAATATTCCGGAGACGTACGTTCACCGGATCGGCCGTACCGGTCGCGCCGGACGTGACGGAATCTCGATCTCGTTCTGCGAAACGGAAGAGCTGCCATACCTGAAAGATATTCAGAAGCTGATTGGCAAAAGTATTCCTGAAGTCACGGACCACGCCTACCCGATGACGGGCGAGACACCTGCGACGCCGCAAGCTGCGCAAAAAGGCCAGCAGCAAGGACGCGGCCGCCGCGGAGGCGCGCAGTCTGCACAAGGTCAAGCTCAAACCCAGCCAAACGGTGCCAAAAATACGCCAAAGGCCAAAGCTCCGCAAAACGGAAACAAAGCTACGGCGAAGTCTCCAGCAGACAAAGCCCCAACTCGTCCGAACGCACCGAAAAAACCGGCAGCTAAAATCAATGCTCCGCAAGCGACAGGCCAAGCTCAAACAGCTCCCGCTACCAAGGCTCCTGCAAAAGCCGATGCCAAGCCGCAACAGACAGCGAAAAACCGCCCTGCCGGACAACCGGCACGCGCAAACAGCAATAAGCCGGCCTCGACTCAAGCGGGAGCGGGCAGCGAAGCCAACCGTAACCGGGCAGCGAAAAAGCCGCAAAACGGCCCGCGCAACGCAGCAGACAGCAAACGCCCGCGTACAGGCGGACGTCCGCAGCCGGGTACGGCAGCTTCGGCACGTGCCAGCGCCAACAAAAAGTGGACCGACGGCCAATGGGCAGCGGATACTCTTTATCGGGCTAGCTACGGTCTTTCGGGTGACAAAACGTAACCTTTTCTGCCCTGCTTTTTTTCTATGGATATTCAAAAAGCGCGACATTCCGCCGCGCTTTTTGTGCTGTCCAAAACTATTTATTTACTTTCGCGTTCAATCGCTCGTCCTTGCATCGCTTCTATAGTCCGTGCGACGCCTTGTTCGTATGGCGTAACCGGCATAGGCCCGATCAACGCTTCATACTTGGCTCCGCTCAGCAGCAAAGGCTTTTCCGTTAAATACAGCATCTCCACGATTTCCTTCATTACAGGCACGAACACTCCCAACAGCGACAGCGAGGCTCGGCCTAACGAAATGACAGGTTTTCCGCTACCCGCCGATTTCTGCGCTAGCTCGACCAAGCGGTATCCAGCGATCGGCCCCGCTGACGGAATATGCCAGTTTTGCCCGTACGCCTCTTCTCTCAAAGCCAGCTCCACGATCATCTTGCCTGCATCCGGCAGATAGACGAACTCGCGCGGTACTTTTTGGCTTCCGATAAAAACAGTGGGCTTGCCCGCCGCAATATCTTCAAAGGTCTTCCCCAGATAAGAAGCCTGATTCATGGACGGACCGTAATAATCGGGCAATCGCACAATCAATTTCGCTACGCCGTCGTAGCGGGGATCGAACAGTAACTGCTCAAATTCAAGCTTGGTGCGTCCTTTTCGGGTATGCGGCTGTTTGGGAAAGTCTTCTCGGATTGGCTGCGCCGATATCCGTTTGCCGTAAGGGTAAATGCCGTCGACTGCCACAACCTTCGCTCCCGCCTGTTCCGCTCCAGCCAATACAGCACGCGCCATCGGCAGCAATTTTTCCTCCATCTCGTGATAAGGAACCGATGCGGCATGGAAAATGACCTGCGTACCTTGCGCCGCTTCAGCCACATGAACGGCATTAAACACATCCCCTGCATACAGCCGCACCAAATCCGAACCGCCCAACTCTGCTTTTAATGCCTCCAACTTTTCGACGGTGCGCCCAAACAGTACGACTTGAATACCTCTCCCTACCAGTTCTTGCGCAATCACTTTCCCCGTTCCGCCTGTTGCTCCAAGTACCAATGCCTTTTTCATCTGATTCATCTCCTGTTTAATTAATTATTGATTGATCAATTATTAATGTTAAGAAAAAAGAGCCGTCTTAGACGTCCTCTTCCTCCATCAAATCCGGTAAATCGAGCGACATGGAGATATTGCAAAGCATGCCGCGTGCCAAAAATATAAGGGTTCGTTGCTTGGGTTTATCAATCCCGGCCTGCCGAAAGGCGCCTTCGATCAATGTGCGTACCTCGCGGAATCCTTCCTGCATAATGCCGACAATACGGGGTTCTACCATCGCTTGCGCTTGCATTTGTAGCAGGATTTCACTCCGGTGGCTCTCCATAATGCGTATATAAGCGCCTACCAATTCCGGTTCGAGCGTCTCTGTTTCGGCCTGACCGATCACAGCGGTGAACGCTTCGACCATGCGACGGAAAGATACGACAAGCGCTTCGGCCAACAAATCTTCCTTCGTCGCAAAAAAGCGAAATATATACGGCTGCGAGATACCTGCACGTTCGGCGACCTTTGCGGTTGTTGCAGGATAATAGCCGACCTCGGCAAACACCTCCACAGCAGCAGACACGATCTCTTCTTTTCGATTCACGGATGCGGGTTTTCTAGCCATTGAATTCTCCTTGCTTTCAAAATTAGTGATTGATCAATTACTAATGATTATAGCGAATTATTCAAGAATGGCAAGCCCTGATCGTGAAATACAAAAAAACTCCGCTTCGGCAACGGAGATCGGTCAGGGCGGCACATCGAAGATTAGCGATTCATCTCTTCTGCCATCAACTTGAGCTTCTTCAAAAACATACACGCGTCCTTCCGGGTAAAAAAGTGCCTTTCGAAGCAGAAGCCATGCTCCAATAGCACGGCTTCTCATGCCCAGAGCCTTACATATACAACATCGAAAAATGAAGCTCATGTCCCTGTTGCTTGAGATAGTTGTATAACTGGGAGCGGTGGTGGAACAGATGGGTCAATGTCTCGATCTGCCATTGAATCTGGGTGTGTCCGGACTCGGCGTAGAACGCTTTGGTGGAGCGCGTCATAAGATCTTCAAGGCTCAACGAAGTGATGTACGCCTTGTACTGTTCGAAGCTTTCGCGCAAAGCGGCAGCCAGACGTTCAGGGTCGGATTCGTTGTCCAGGCTGCTCTCGACCGCGCCCACTTCTTCGGCATTGCCTTCCTGCATGATCTTCAGATCGCTCCGCGGCACCAAAGCAAAATGACGAACCAATTCAGGTAGCGAGCGCATATCGTCTTGCGGGCGGTAATTCCAGTCTTCCGGACGGATCAGACGGATCAACGCTTCGCCGGTACGCACGCCTGTTTCAAGTTCGGTCAGCAAGTGATCACGGATTTGCAAAGCTTCGGTCATGTTATTTTCTCCTCTTTTTGGGGGATGCACGTCGCCTTTAGTATAACGGGAAAAAGAGGTGGGAACAAGTGTTTGTTTTTTTGAAAGGATAAGGTTGTATAAGCAGGTCCCGTTGCTGGAGATTTGGATTGATTTGAAAAATCAAATAAGTGCTGATATGCAATTAATAGGCTTGTATTTCGCAGTTTGGAACAAATAAGTGCTGTGGTGCAATTAAATTGGAACGATTTGAGCTTTGGATACTTTTTTGGCTCCACTAACTGCACTTGAGCACTTATTTCTTCATTTTTGATAAACCGGAGCGAATTAATTGCATATCTGCATTTATTTTAATACTCATATGTAAAAAAAGACCTCGGTTTCGCTTCAATGCGAAGTGTGAGGTCTTTGGGCACAGCCTGTTTAAACGATATGTCGATTTTCCCATTCCGACGGTCGCAACATCTCTCGCATGCCTACCGTATCGCCGATAAGCAGCATGGCCGGATTGCCCACTTTCATCGTAACTGCAAGTCGTGAGATGCTGCCCAAAGTTCCGGTAATCACGCGTTCGGCTTCCGTTGTCGCATTTTCGATCAAGGCAGCAGGCATATCGGCATCGCGGCCGTGGCGAATCAGCTCGCTGCTGATTTCTTCCAGGCGAGAGACCCCCATATAGATCGCTAATGTATCCACGCCCTGTGCAAGCAAATCCCAGCGTACCGGCTCTTCGGCTTCACCGCAGCGACTTCCTGTGACGACAGCGAACGAAGCGGCCGTGCCTCGGTGCGTGAGCGGAATGCTGGCCGATGCGGACGCTCCGGAAGCCGAGGTGACGCCGGGCACGATCTCAAATTCGATCCCTGCCCTCGATGCGGCCAACGCCTCTTCTCCGCCACGCCCGAACACGAACGGATCGCCACCCTTCAGCCGCACCACACGATGGCCGACTTTCGCGTAATCCACGATCAGACGGTCGATCTCGCTTTGCGTCAGCGCATGGCGTCCGGGAGCCTTGCCGCAGTAGATTTTGAGCGTGCCCGCTGGACAATGCCCAAGCAGCTTGTCGCTGACCAACCGATCGTACAATACGACATCCGCCTGTTCCAGACGACGCAGCGCTTTGACCGTAATCAGTTCCGGATCGCCCGGACCCGCGCCGACGATTGAAATTTTACCCCGGCCCCGGCTCATACGCTTTTCTCCAAAGCAGGCAGACGCGCTGGTTCTTTGTCGGTTTCCGCGGATGCCACGGGAGCCAGCTTGCTTCGACCTTGCTTGAGTCCCCAATAAATCAGCAGTCCGGTAAACAAAGCACCTCCGACGAAATTGCCGAGCAACACCGGGATGCCGCTCCAGACCAACCAGTCCATGCCGTTTACGTTCGCGCCCAGCAGCATGCCTGTCGGGATCACGAACATATTGACGACGGTGTGCTCGAAGCCTTGTCCGAAAAAGATCAGGATCGGCAACCACATCGCGGCGATTTTGCCGCTTGTCGATTTGGACGTCATGGCCATGACCGCGCCGAGCGTAACCATCCAATTGCAGAGAATGGCTTTAACGAATACGAGCAGCATGCCGGATGCGCCGAACGCTTGGTAAGCGAGCGTTTTGGCTTCGGTTGTGCTGACGATGGTTGCGATTAACGGATTGGACATGTCGGTGCCGGCTTTGGTCGCGACGAGCACATACGCCAGGGCATATAGACCGCAGCCGATCAGATGGCCGACGATGACCCAGAAGTAGTTTTTGAGCATCGCGGAGACGGTTGTTTTTTTCTCCAGTACGGCCAGCGGGATCAAGGCAAAGCTGCCGGTGACCAGTTCTAGACCGAGCAGTACGATAATGACGAAACCGACCGGGAACAAGATGGCGCCTACCATTGGAATACCGGTTTGAGCGGAAGCGGTCATCGCCAGGGTGGTCGCGCAAGCGAGGATTGCTCCGGCCAGTCCACCGCGGATCAACAGTTGTGCGGTGGTCAGTTCGGCTTTGGTTTTGCCGGTGTCGATCATCGTTTGGAGCACTTCGGTCGGTTTGACGTAATCCATGTGGGTTCCTCGCTTTCTGAAATGGGGGGTGGGGAGCATATTGTGGCGCTTCGGGAGAAATTCGTTCAAGACGCTGTTTCACCCGGAAAACTGGATTGGATTTAAATAAGGATGTTTTCCGAGTTCAAAGGCGTCTTTCACTGAATTTCTCCCTACGCTTACGATCTGCTGGGTAGTGGGTAGGGTTGGAATTTGGGACAGGCTGCAAGCTGTTTTGGATTCCTCATTCTTAGTTCTCAGTTCTTAAAGATTGGGTTTGGTGAGTAGGTGCCTTTTTCAGCATCGCGCTCGGTCCAAACCTTAACTAAGGCTTACATGAATCTGGTTCAGATAATAGGCATCGTACTTAGCCGAAAGCTGAATTGAATATCTGGAACGACTCGGATTAGGCGATATGGGTGTCGGCGTCGGGGGTGCAGAGTAGGGATGCCGGTAAGGTCAAGTAGATCGTGCCGTCGGCTTGGACTTCGGCGGGGAAGGTCTCGATACAGCCTTTGTCGGGGTCGAGGGCTTCGCCGCTACGGAGGTCGATACGCCAATCGTGCAGAGGGCAGTGGACGACCGGGCCGCATACCATGCCTTCGGAGAGCACGCCGCCCTTGTGGGGGCAGCGGTTTTCGACGGCCAGGATCTCGCCGTCGGAAAGGCGGAAAAGGGCGATTTCGAGACCGTTGACGTTGAGGCGGCGCGAGCCTAACGGGTCGATATCGGTGAGCTTGCCTACTTTGATTTGTGGGCTCATGCGGATTCCTCCTCTTTGCTTCCGTTGCGGTCGGTTGACGATACGGACAGCACTTCGGCGGCCGGGAGACGTTCGAAGTTTTTACGCAGTTCCGGTTCGTTGACGATTTGTTTCCAGGGATCGACGGTGCGGTCCAGCGTGTCGCGCAATCTCAGATGCAACGCTTTGCGTTCGGCTTCGTCGCTGAGCACTTGCTTGACATGATCGAGGCCGACGCGTTCGACCCACGGGGCGGTGCGCTCGTTCCAGGTCGCGTTTTCGCGGTAGTATTGCAGGAACGCGCTGGCCCATTCTTCCACTTCGTCGTCTGTTTTGACGAAGCACAGCAGATCGGTTGCGCGGACATGGATGCCCGCGTTACCGCCGACATGCAGTTCCCAGCCCCCGTCCACGGCGACGACGCCGAAGTCTTTGACGGTCGCTTCCGCGCAGTTGCGCGGGCAGCCGGAAACGGCGAGTTTGACTTTGGCGGGCGCGTTCATGCGCTCGAACGCTTTTTCCAGGCGTACGCCCATGCCCATCGCGTCCTGCGTGCCAAAGCGGCAGAAGGTGGAGCCGACGCAGGTTTTGACGGTGCGGAGCGCTTTGCCGTAGCCGTGGCCGGAAGGCATGTCGAGCGCTTCCCAGACGCCGGGCAGGTCTTCTTTTTTCACGCCGAGCAGATCCAAACGCTGTCCGCCCGTGAACTTGACCAACGGAACGTCGAATTTCTCCGCGACTTCGGCGATCCGCTTCAGTTCGGTCGGGGAGGTGACGCCGCCGTAGATACGCGGGATGACCGAATACGTGCCGTCTTTTTGAATATTCGCATGGTAGCGTTCGTTGGCGAAACGGGATTCTTTCTCGTCTTTGTATTCCGCCGGGAACAGCATGCCGAGGTAATAGTTCAGCGAAGGACGGCATTTGGAGCAGCCTTCGTCGTTGTTCCATTCGAGCACGTTCATGACTTCTTTGACCGTTTTGAGCCCCATGCGCTTGATCTCGGCTACGATCTCGTCGCGGCTCAAGGCAGTGCATCCGCAGATGCCTTCTTTGACCGTCACGACGTCGTCGCCCGCATAGATTTGCAGTAGCCCTTCGACTAATGGCTTACAGCCACCGCAAGAAGCCGAGGCTTTCGTGCAGCCTTTGATCTGGCCAAGGCTGGTACAGCCGCCTTCGATCGCGGACACGATATCGCCTTTGGAGACGCCGTTGCAGCCGCAGACGATTTCGTCGACCGGCATGGCTTCCAGCCGCGCCGTGCTACCTCCACCACTGCCGGACGCAAGAGCGTCGGCGGGCAAGCCGAGCAGCAGCTCTTTTTCGCGTCCCGCGATATTTTCACCGCTTTTAATCAGGGAAAACAATGAAGCGCCTTCCCCCGTCTCGCCGAACAGCACGGCTCCGATCAGTTTGTTTTCCATAATGACAAGCTTCTTATATACGCCTTCGATTTCGTCCTGATACCGAAGCGCCCGAGCGCCTTCCGGTTCGACGAAGATTCCGCCCGAGAACACGTCGACGCCCGAGACTTTCAGTTTGGTCGACGTGACCGAGCCTGCGTATCCGTCGACCGGAACGCCTGCAAGGCTTTTCGCCAATACCGCGCCCTGCTCGTACAGCGGCGCGACCAATCCGTAAGCGATGCCCCGGTGCTGCGCGCATTCGCCGACCGAGTAGATGCCCGGCACGTTGGTCCGCATGTAATCGTCCACGATAATTCCGCGCTCTACGGCGAGTCCGCTACGCTCCGCCAAAACGACGTTCGGACGGATACCGACTGCCATAACGACAAGATCCGCTTCGAGCATGCTGCCGTCTTTGAACAACAAGCCTTTGGCGCGCTGCTTGCCGAGCACGGCTTCCGTTTGCTTTTTGAGCAGGAACTTCATGCCTTGGGCTTCCAGCTCTTTTTGCAGCATCAGGGAAGCGGGACGGTCGAGCTGGCGTTCCATCAGATATTCGTTGATATGAATAACGGTGACGTCCATGCCCAGATTGAGCAGGCCGCGCGCCGCTTCGAGTCCCAGCAATCCGCCGCCGATCACCGCCGCTTTCGCGTGCTTGCGGGATGCTTCCTGCATGGCGACGCAGTCTTTGATATCGCGGAAGCCGATGACGCCTTCTTTGTCCGCGCCGGGAATGGGCAGGATGAACGCGTTGGAGCCGGTTGCCATGATCAGCTCGTCGTAATCGACTTCGATGCCGCCTTCGGCGTACACCCGGCGATTGTCGCTGTCGATCTTCGATACGGCCTGGCCGAGATGCAGCGTGATGCCGTTTTCCCGATACCAGTCCAGATCGTTGATCACGATCTCTTCCATACTGGCGCCGCCTGCCAACACGGACGACAGCATGATGCGATTGTAGTTCGGATGCGGTTCCGCACCGAATATCGTAATGTCGTACAGGTCCGGCGCCAGCTTGAGCAAATGTTCGATCGTACGCACACCGGCCATGCCGTTGCCGACGAGCACCAATTTTTTGCGTTTGTTTGCCATACGGAATCGCTCCTTTCAAGATCAGAGGGGAGTATCGGAAAACACAAACAACCCGCTTCACCCGCTTCGGAAAACTAGCTTTTCCCGTTGCTGTTTGAGGTGAGCAGGCGCCATTGCCGCTTCAGTCGGACACATCGTTGTATCCGCGTCATTTCTTGAGTCCGACTATACCGGAATATGATTTATGTGTCAACAATTTTGACATTTAATTTTTGTGATTTTAAAATAATCGACAAATCATCGAGATTCATGTTATAAAAATTAACACAAATAAAAATAAGTACAGGAGTTGTCGGCTAATTACCCTGATACTTTTTAACGAACGGATTCTACAGCAGAAGGAGCGTCGTTCATGCACAGCTTACTGATCGTGCACCATTCTTCCGATCCACCTTCCGGTTTGGCGATGCACGAAAACGACCCTGTCCGATTGCTTGGCGAATGTGGCTATATCATCGAATCGGCCTGCACTCGCGACGAAGCCTTCGAGCGGGTAGGCGAGACGGACGCTGCCGTGCTTGCTCTTCCTATCACCGAAATGAACGACTGGGCGGACGTACTCATGTCACGCAAGACTGTCCCTGTCCTCTGGTGGTGTACATCCGAGACGGCTACTCTGTCGGTGTCCGCCTGCGAAGACGATGTGCGGATCGACGGCGTCCTTTCCCCTCATATGCAGCCGTCGGAGATCCACTGGATTTTGCATTTTAGCTCCAGACGCTGCTACGAACGGGTTCAATGGACCAAAGAACGGGAAAAACTGCTCGCCAGATTGGAAGAACGCAAATGGATCGATATGGCGAAAAGCATTTTGTCCAAAACGAAAAAAATTTCCGAATCCGAGGCTTATGATCTGCTGCGCAAACAGGCCATGAACGAACGTAAACGCATGGTCGACGTCGCCACATCCATCGTGAAAGTCTATCAATTGCTGCATGAACCATCCTGAGGAGGCCCAGCCATGATCGATCTGTTAAAAGAAGTCGCCCGCGGCAAACGCGGCGCACGGGATTTGAACTACGGGGAATCGTTGGAGGCCGCGGAAGCGATCCTCGGCGGACGTTCCACTCCGGCCCAGACCGGTGCTTTTCTGATCGCGGAGCGGCTGAAATTGGAAAGTGCCGAGGAATTGGAGGCATTCGTGTCCGTATGCCGGAGACAGGCTTACCGGGAATGCCGCAAGCCGGGCATCGACTTTGCAGGCCCGTATGACGGTCGGCAAAAGACCTTTTGGGCTTCGCTGCCGACAGCTTTTGTTGTGGCGGCAGCGGGGGTTCCGGTTACGCTGCACGGTTCCGCGCCGCTGCCGCCGAAGTACGGTGTGGTGCTGCATGACATTTTACGTGCTGCCGGCATCGATCCGATTGCGTTAAGCCGAGCATCCGCTATCTCGGCGGCGGATCACAGCGCGACAATGGGCATGGGCGGACAAGGCGGCGTGCTGTTTGCCGATTCTGCCAAATGGTGCCCGCCGCTCGGCCAATTGCACGGCATCCGCGAAGAGCTGGGCATGCGCACACTGTTGAATACGGCGGAAAAGCTGATCGATTACTCCTGCTCGCCTTATCTCGTACTGAGCGTGTTCCATAATACGGTGATCGATCGGCTGGCAAGACTGGTCGCAAGGCTCGGCTATCGGAAAGCGTTGATCGTGCAGGGTGTAGAAGGTTCGGAGGATGTGTTTATCCATCGGCCGACCCGTATCCATACCGTCGAACAGGGGCGCTCCGAATTGGATCTGCTCGACCCCGAAATGTACGGTATGGATACGGAATTGCCCGAAGAAGAATCCGCCTGGACCGGGCGAAAGCAGCTGGACATGCTCGAAGCGGTTCTGCAAGGCGGCGGACATATGGCTTATTATAATCAGACGCTGCTGAATACCGCGGTTCGTCTGCACTTGGCGGGAAACGTGAATTCGGTCGAGGAAGGGATCTATACGGCGAAGCCTTTGCTGGATGACGGAGCAGCGTGGAAGGTCTATCTGACATGGAAAAAAGTGCTGCAAGACGCGGCCCCGATTGGCGCTCAAACGGAAAAGGAAGCTGCGATACGTAAAGCGTAAAGCGAAAAACCGCGCTTGACCTGTTCTGCTCCATGATCAACTCCGGTTGACATATCGAGAAATCCCGATATACAATAGCGCTATGAAAAATATCGATATTTTCAAAGCTTTAGCCAATGAGACTCGATTGAATATGCTGCTTTGGTTAAAAGAACCGGATAAGAACTTCCCCGCACAAGGCGCACATATTCCAAAAGGCGTAAATTTCGTAGGCGGCGTATGTGTCGGAGATATCCAGGAAAAAGCCGGTTTATCCCAATCCACGGTATCCAGTTATCTGAACATGATGCAAAAAGCAGGGTTACTGGAGTCTTTCCGCTATGGGCAATGGACGTACTATCGTCGGAACGAAGACACGATTCAAGCTTTGGCCGAAGAGATTAGAACGAACATCTAAAATGTGCCGTCCGCGCTATGGACCCGGGCGGCCGACTGCCGTGCGTGCAGGGGAAAATCGTGTTTATCCGGCTTTTATATCGATTATTTTAGATATTCCGTTATACAGAAAAGGAGAAATGACATGCGCCCCATTTACTATCTGCTGGCTCTTTTGGCCGGTGCCGCTCTCAGCTTCGAAGGGGCGATTTACGCCGAACTCGGCAAGTCGATCGGACAGGTCGAAACGAGCTTTTACAACTTCGCGGCGGGCACGATAATCGTCGGCTTGCTATGGCTGTTTTTCGGAAAAGGAGAAATGGCCCAAATCCGGCGCGCGCCGCGCTGGTCGCTGATCGGCGGTCTGCTGGGCGTCGTTTATCTGACTTCGATCGTGATCAGCGTGCCTTTCGTCGGCGTAGGTGTCACGATGGTTGCGGTCATTATCGGCCAAATGGTTATGAGCATGGTGATCGAACATTACGGTTGGCTCGGCAGCGAACCGACGCCGGTCAATAAAGAAAAAATATTCGCGGTCGTCGCCATGATCGCCGCGCTGCTGCTGATCAACTAAAAGGAGGCTTCTATGGGATCATTCATGATTTTGTTTACGCTGCTCGGCGGCATCACGCTCAGCGCACAGTCGTCGATCAACGGAACGCTGGGCCGCAAAGCGGGTTCGCTCGAAACGACGCTGCTGACCTTCGTGACCGGCACGCTGTTTCTGGCGCTTTACTTGTTGTTTTTCGGAAACGGGAACTTGGGCGCTTTGTTCGACGCACCGAAGTGGCAATTGAGCGCGGCTTTTCTGGGCACGGTGTATTTGCTGTTTACGGTGATCGCCGTTCCGAAAATCGGCGTTATCGCGGCCAATATTTCGGGGATCGCGGGACAGTTGATCGCCGGGATGCTGATCGACCATTTCGGTTGGTTTAACAGCCTGGAAATTCATCTCGATGGCAAACGTATCTTGGCACTCGGGTTTATGGCATTGGCGCTGTACTTGATTTACAGAGGGAATAAGCGCTCTGCGGCGATGGCTCAAGCCAAAGCAACGGCATAAGGCATATCCTATCATTCGTATGCAAAAGGACTGTCCTGCCGTGAAGTTACGGCTTTCGGACAGTCCTTTTGACCTTTTTACCGGATCTCAAACACTCAAAACCTCTTCCCCGCCGAGCAAAATCGCCTTCATATCCTCGAACGAATCAGCGATCTGCCTCACGTGCGTTTCTACCTTTGCCCGTATGGATACGCCGGCTTCGCCGAGATCGAACAGATCGTCATGCAAGATCCAGATCACCGGACAGTCTCCAGCGTCGTCTCTTTTTTCCAAATCGAAGCAGACCGGCCCTTGACCATCTTCACCGACTGCAAACGGAAGATAACCTGCCGCAATCAGCGGTCCCCAATCTTCTGCGGCGTGTCGCTCCAATTCGGATAGCCTCGATGTCGTTGTGAGCGCAGGTAGCGTAAAGGACAGGCAGCCTCCTACATAACCGCCCTGACCGTTGCTTATTCCGGCAGACGTCCAGCTCACCAGATGATAGGCTTGCAGCAATGCGCGAAATCCCGGCGGAAAAGCAGCCTTCAAGCGCGATTCAAGCGCAGTCAACTCTTCTTCCGTAATCGTCGAGGTCACAGGCTTCCAAAATTTCCACTCGCCGTCGTCTTCCTCTTGCAGTTCTTCCGGCACTTCGCGTGCAAGGTCGAGCATATCGTCCGGAATATTGTTCTCGACATCGTAGAACAACATTCGGAACCTCTTATCGGCATATCGCTTATCGATTCTGCTGCGAATATCTTCAATCTCGTTCGGATACCTCTTTGGATCGCTTTTCTGCATCTGGCACGCTCCTCGTTTTAGACAATGATTCAAGCTATTCGTGTTTTCAAGATCCGGATTTTTCGGCGGATGCCGTTTTTTTCATCGAATCTTTTCGCGCCGATTCTCTCCGATCCGTATATTTGAACAACAGCCGCAGCAGCGAAGGAATCGCGAAGAAAATAAAGAACGTCCGGAACAACTGATACCCCGACACGATCGACAGATCCGCTCCGATCGAGTGGGCGATCACGCCCATCTGATCCATGCCGCCCGGCGCCAGACTGAGCAGTGCCGTCGGCGCCGTCACAGGCTGCAAACGCGTCAACAACACGGTCAAACCGAAAGCGCCGGCGATCAGCAGCAATCCGCTGAGCAGGGACAGCGACAGCGTGCGGACTTTGTTTTGGATCTGCGCCGGCTTGAGCAGCGTGCCGACGTACGTGCCGAGCGCAAGCTGCGCCGCGGCAGTCAACATATGCGGCAAGGCCGGCGCATGGAAGCCTGTCGCTTGCAGCAGCGCGGTGCCGAATGCCGGACACAGCAGGAACGCTGTCGGAAAACGGACTTTTTTGCCCAGCAAAGCCAGTCCGACGCATAACGGCCCGTAGACGAACATATTCGGGAACAAGCCGCTCCACGGAATCGTCTGCGCCGCCGCGACCGCTGTCGCTTCGCCGGTCTGCCCGGCCAAAAGCGGACTGTAGATCATCAGCGGAATGCCGACGATAATCAGCAGCAGCCGCATGACCTGATTGACCGTCACCAGCGTCAGATCGACGCCTTTCGTTTCTTCGGCCAACACGACCATTTGCGACAATCCGCCGGGCACGCTGCCGAGCAGCGAAGTTTTGAAATCCGTGCCGGACAGTTTGCCGATCACGAACGAGATGCCCGCGCATAACAACAGAAGCAAAAAGGTCATCAAGATCATGTACGGCACCTGCGTGCCCATACGCCGCAAAGCTTCGCCGGTGAGCGCAAGCCCGATCGTGTACCCGATCAGGATCAGCGCTCCGTTACGCATCGGCGACGGCCAGACATACAGCCGCTTGCGCAGCAGATTGGAGCCGATCAGCGACGCGAGCATCGGTCCGAGCAACCAGGGAACCGGAAGGTTCAGCGCCTGAAACAGCAGCGCGCCCGCCAGCGAGACCAGCGCCGCAATCGCGATACGAAGCCAGGTCGGAGCGATATTCGTCGCGGTTTGTTCATTCATTGCTTTCACTCATTACGCATTCCTCATTTCTTATGAAACCGGTACATGCCCGAAAAGCCTATCTTCCCATTATACCCCGACATGCAAATTCGTAAAAATCACGTTTTTGTATAGCGGGTATCGAGAATCTTTGTAAGGCGTCCTCGCATGTCCGGGGAACGCCGAAAAGCCCGGCCGATAGCCGGGCTTCCCTGTATGCTTTTGCTTGCTGCGCGCGTTCCTTTTTTACCACCCGAAATCGAGCGTTCTGCCTGTCTCGCACCAGCTCTTGATCGAACTGATGACCATCGGCCAGGCTCCTCTCGCGTTATCGGCAGCCGGATGGTTCTCGCTCCACTCGTCGTTGATCAGCGTCAGCTTGGTCGTCGTGCCCGCTTTTTCCAATTCGAACGTTACCCGGCTCGTCAGCTCGGCATGCCGCTCGCGGTAAGACGGTCCCGGATGTTCGACATAAGCCAACTTTTTCCCGGGTTCATAAGCTTCGATAGTTCCGTACACATGCACCGTCGCGTCGCCGTCATTGCCCGGACCCACATACTCGAACGGAGCGCCGACCGCAAACGAAGACTTCAGCTCCGATCCGAAAAAGGCGGCTTTCGTGCCTTCCGGCGATACCAGCGCTTCCCAGACTTTTTCCGGTTCGGCCCCGATATAGATCTCGTATTCCAGCTTCATGATCATACCCTCCTTGTCGTCGAACGGAACGCCGCTCATGCTGGATTGCCGTCTCGCGTCGTTGCGGCTTCCGTGTTACAATCAGCTTAACTTAAGGAACATGTATTCGCATTGTAAAAACGCGACAACCTTTCGAATACGAGACAGGAGGCCTCCATGAATCGCTTTTCGGAAAAGGAACAGGCCCAACACAGCGTAACGTCAAACATCCACGCTCCGCGCTCCCCTTTTTTCGATTCGTCCGAACCTCGCCTCGGCGTGCTCAATCCGGAGATCGGCAAAACGCATTTCCGCCTGCTTCGCTACGATCCCGCGCCGGAACTGGCAAGCTTTGTCCGCCATTATTGGACCGTCGAATGGGATCTGAGGGGGAGCGAGCCGTATCGACAGGAAGTCGTGCCGAATCCTTGCGCCAATCTCGTGATCGAGCCGGGCCGCACCGCTTGTTATATGCCGTCGGCTGCGCGCTTTTCCTATCTTCTTCAAGAAAAAGGCAAAGTATTCGGCGTGAAATTTCGGCCCGGAGGCTTTTATCCGTTTTACCGCAAATCGCTGTCGGAATCGGCAGGATGTCCGCTTCCAGTCGAGGTCTTCCTCAACACGACGTCCGCAGCGCTGGAACAAGCCTTGACCGCGACGGATAACGCCGGATTATGCGACCTTCTCGACCGTTTGCTGCTGGAAGTTTGCCCGGAAAAAGATACCGAAACGGAGCTGCTGCATCGGATCATTGCCGCGATCGCCGAAGATCGGGAACTGACCAAAGTCGACGCGTTATGCGAAAATACGCAAACGGAAAAACGCACGCTTCAACGGCTGTTCAGCCGACGGATCGGCCTCGGTCCCAAATGGGTGATCCGGTTGCACCGCATCCAGGAAGCGGCCGAAGCGTTGGAACGAGGCGCCGGGCAAGCGGGCCCCAACCTGCTGCATCTGTCGCATGATCTGGGCTACCACGATCAGGCGCATTTTATCAAAGACTTCAAAGCCGTGATCGGCGTAACGCCGGAAGCTTACGCGTCCGGGACGAGAAGATGAACGCCGTGATCAGATCGTCGCGCACGGGAACGCCGGAACTTCGCGTTTCAATACCCGGCTTAACGCGCGAATGACCAGTTCATGATCCCGTCCTTCGCGAAGTCCGCTCAAAGAAAGCGTCGCCGCCCATTCCCCGTTGACGCGAATCGGGAAAGCCCCGCCTGACGGCACGTAGTGCGGAATATTCGCCATGGCTTCGCTCCATGCTCCGTTCAATTCATGATCGACGTGCATCCAGACGCTGGAATGTCCCGTCAGCAAAGCCGCTCTGCGTTTTCCTTCCATATAGCCGACGTTTCGAGCCGCTTTGCTGTCCATGATGTATTGGAAAATGACCAATTCGTCGCTTTCCCGGAAGATCGACACGGCAATCTCGCGGTCGTACTCACCGGCCAATTCCACGATCGTATTCCCCAGCTCCAACGCTTCTTTCGATCCGAACGCTTCATATTGAAGAAGTTCCTCCTGCTCGGCCAACACATCCAGGCACTCCGGCGTATAAGTCAGCCCGGCGCGAACGGCGTCCAGAATTTCGGCGCAGCGCAGGGAAGCGGATAACGGCATGATGTCGCTCTCCGTGCGTCCCTGCTGCAAACATTCCGCAAAATGATGCACTTCGCTGTAAAAATCGTCGATCTCGTACGGGACTTCGATCTGCTCCGGCTCCTGTCCGTCGCGATAGAGGCTCATGCTTACCGGACGGTGCAGATCATGGACAACGATGCGCCCGGTCTCGCCTTGCAGCACCGCGACGCGTTCTTTTTGCCGGTCGAACGCGCATTCCAGCCTCGCTTTGACGCCGCCCGCTTGCAGCTCGGCGTCGATATAGTAGTCGACGGAATCCTGCTGATTGGCGGCTACCGTTTGCAATTCGATGCTGCCGGGCGCAAAATCTTCGATCCAGCTCGCGCAGTATGTACCGACATCCAGCAGCGAACCGCCATAGCCGGGCTGTACATGGTAGGTGGTCATGCCTTGCGGTATTTCGTTGCAAAAACTCGCGTAGACCGAAGCGATCTTGCCGATCTCGCCCGCATCCACCCGGCGCCGCAGTTCCCGGTACAGCGGCACGAACCGCTGCTTCATGGCCTCCATGAACAGCACGTTTCGGCTGCGGGCCGCTTCGGCGATCTCCCGCATTTCCCGCGCGTTGAGCGATGCCGGTTTTTCGCACAGGACGGCTTTGCCCGCATGGATCGCTTGAATCGCCCATTCATGATGCAATTGGTGCGGCAGCGCCAAATAGACCGCGTCGATATCCGGATCGGCCAGCAGCTCGTCATGCGAGAGATAGAGCTTGTCGGCCGGATTTTTTGCGGTAAAAGCTTTCAGCTTACCCTCGTCTCGCCCGCTGACCGCATATAGCGTGCTGTTCGGCTCGTGCACTACGGCGGCGGCAAAGCGATGCGCGATATTGCCCGCGCCAAGAATTCCCCATTTGATCATGAAAGTCACTCCTTCGTGTTGGTTGTCGTCTTGATTGTATCGCGAGTCGGTTATTCGGAACAAACTTGAAAGCGATTTTTCTGTACGGCGCGATACTCGAAAGCGGCAAGCATTGAAAAAAAGACCTTCCTCCGGGCCTATTTCGGGGAAAGGTCTTTTCTGTTGGGGTTGTCGCCGCGCAACACACCGCCTGCGTCGACGGTCAGCGGTCTTTGAATTCGATCGGTCCCACGTTCATCTCGAACCGTCCGTCCTCATAGAGCAGCGGCGAATTTTCGACTCCGCTTTTGGAATACGTCTCGACTTGGCTAACCTCCATCGAGTCTTCGCCGGTAAAGTCGATTTTGGCGATCGCGACCCAATACGCGAACGCGTTTTTCTTTTGCAGCCACGTCTCGACGCGTTGGCCTTCCCCGTTGTCGACCACGGCGCGGGCTTTCATCGCTTTGAAGCTGCCGAAGCCGTTCGACACGGCGCTGTACGCGCAAAACAATACGTATTTCAGTTCATCGGTCCGGTAGATGCTGATCGTTTCCTGACCCGCGCCCCGCGCATCCTGATCCAGCTCGATATAAGGCGCGCGCTTGCCGGAACCGCGGTTTTTGTAATACACTTTGCCGCATTCGCCGCTTTTGGTGACATAGAAACCGTACAGGTCAAGGTCTTTGCGCGGATTTTCCCAGACCAGCATCGCCAACGCGGACGCGGATTTGCGGATCGAGATGCTGCCCGGCTTGGATAATTCGATCTTCTGCAGCACGACCGACGACGCGGACGGCTTGGACAGTTCGATCTTCGGCGAAACCGCAGACGGCACGTCGGCGGGCGTAGGCATCGGTTCACTCAAAGGCCCTTTCGGCGTCGTTTGCACAGGCACGGCAGCTTCCGGGGAAGCGGCGGTTTCAGGCGGCGCAGGTTCGGACGACTGTTCGTTTTCCGCCACGTCCAGACCGTAACTTCGGCATAACGCTTCAAGCCCTCCGTCGTAGCCGCTGCCGATCGCCGCCAACTTCCATTCGCCGTTATGCCGGTACAGTTCCGCCGCGACGATCGCCGTTTCCCGATCCAGCTCTTCGCCGAAGCCGTACCGAAGCAGTTCTTGCCCGCTGTGCGCGTCCAGCGCCCGGACGTAGATGTCGGAGACGTCGCGGAAAAAGCGTCCGTTCTCCTCTCCTTCGTGGATCGTCAGCGTCAGCGCGATCTTGTGCACGCGATCCGGAATGGATCGCGGCAGCACGGTCAGCGTCTCGCGCCGGCCTTCTTTGCCTTCATGCCGCACGGCGCCGCTGGCGTGGACAGGCTGACCGTAAAACACGAAATCCGCGTCTTCTTCGCAAATATCCCGGTCCGACAACAAAAAAGCCGCGCCGTCGATCTCGATATCCGCAAAAGCAGTCGTCCAGCCAAGTTCCAGCTTCAACTCCCGCACGTCACGTCCTTTCGTGAGATCGGCTTTTTGGCCTTTGCTCAGGTTCATGGGCGCGTCCTCCTCGAAATTCCGAATCCGATTATGGCATGACCATTTTCGGTATAGAAGAACTTCGATAAAAAGGGCAGCAAACCTGCTAAAGCATGCACGCAAACTCCGCCGGGAGCAGATCAGGCTGAGTTTGCGCCTACGACTTAATTAAATCCAGACATCATTCGCAGCGGTGCGATCCGATTGCGTATCGCCGGTGTTCAGCACCCCTCTCGGCTCGACCAACATCACGCGGCATTCGCGTTCGGCGAACGGCTTGTGCTCGACGCCTTTGGGAACGATGAACACCTCGCCTTGCGCAAGCTTGACCTGACCGTCGCGAAAATCAATAGCCATCTCGCCTTCGATAACCACGAATACTTCATCCGTATCGTGATGCACATGCCAGACGAAATGGCCTTCGATCTTGACGATCTTGAATTGGTAATCGTTCATCTCGCCGATCACTCGCGGAGACCATTGTTCATGCAGCAAAGAAAATTTTTCGTTCAAATTGATCGCTCGGTAATCCACGCGTATCCCGCCTTTTGTTTGTATTGACTTGCTTGGTATCCTCAAGTTTACACTTCGCGTTGCATCGCGTAAAATCATAAAAATATACGTTCACTATCACATTTCGCGATGCAAAAGGAGCCAAACCGGCATGGACATCAAATCTTTGGAAATCTTCAAAGCTGTAGCGCTCGAACAAAACATCACCAAAGCGGCAGAAAAATTGAATTACGTGCAGTCCAACGTGACCGCCAGAATCCAGCGTCTCGAA
The DNA here is from genome assembly GCF_037722395.1 of Saccharibacillus sacchari. GTDB lineage: Bacteria > Bacillota > Bacilli > Paenibacillales > Paenibacillaceae > Saccharibacillus > Saccharibacillus sacchari_A. The sequence continues at coordinate 43,890 of NZ_JBBKAR010000046.1, forward strand.
AAAGAATTGGGCGTCGCATTGCTGCAGCGGTCGCACAAAAAAGTATCGTTGACGCCTGCCGGACGCGAATTTTTGCGGTATGCCAACAAGCTGTTAAACGATTTCGAAGAAGCCGTCGAAGCCGTCAATCCTTCTTCGGAGCCGCGCGGACCGCTTCGCATCGGCGCGATGGAATCGACGGCGTCCACGCATTTGCCGCTTATTTTCGCCCGTTACCATGACAAGTTCCCGCAGGTGGAATTAAGCATGTACATGGCGCCCACGGTAGATCAGATCGAAGACATTCTCGCTTACAAAGTGGACGGAGCGTTCGTGGACGGGCCTGTTCGGCATCCCGACATTATCGAATATCCGGTGCTGGAAGAGTCGCTTGTGTTGATTACCGGTTATTCGCAAGAACCTTTCGCGTTGGCGTCGATTCTGGACCGGCCGCTGCTTTCTTCGTTCGAACATTGTATTTATTTGGGACGCTGGCAGCGCTGGTTGGACGACAACGGATACGCCCCGATGAAAGTGATGGAGTACGGCACGCTGGAAGGCGTCCTGAAATGCGTCGAATACGGGCTGGGCGTTACCGTGCTCCCGATGTCGATGATCGAGTCGAGGATGGAAGGCCGGTTGAACGCCTATCCGCTGGAAGACCCTTACCGGGTCGTGCCTACGATGTTTATCAAACGGCGGGATACGTACAAAAGCGCCGCGCTGTCGCGGTTTATGGAGGAGGCGGGGATGGTCGAGTTTTGAACAATAGTGAATGATCCGTTGTGCTGGTTGTCTTGAAATAAAATATTTGAATAATACGTCTAAAATTCCAATCAATACTCTTAATAAAGATAATTTTCATTTAAAATTCACAAGATTCTTAAGTTCAAGTTATTTGATTCCTCAACAAATCCATTAGGTATATTCTTTTTAAAATCAATAAAAAAAGAACCGGCACACCAGTTCTTTTTTTTGTATTTCGAGATTATTTATAGCCTGCGGTAGCAGCATTAGGGTCGTCGTATTTGACTTTTATTCCATAGCGATCTGCAATGTGATCACCGATTTCAACCGTCAAACGTCTTGAAGCATTAGTCCCTACAAAGTTTGTTTCCTTAAAGTACAACTCAGCTATTGCTGGAATACTTTTACTTCTTATTTCGGTAGCTCTTATAATGCTGAGCTTTTCATTAAGGAAGTTTCCCCCGTAAGCAATAATATTAATACCCGATACACCTGTAATATAACTAGCTCCTAGATGTGTATCAATTACGGCAGAGGTATTGTAAGAAGCTCTTGCTGTTGGACTTGTACCATATACATTGAAGTAAAGACTTGTTGTATTGGACATAACACTAATTTCCGATTTCTCAAGCTCTATACCTACTTTTTTATAAGATCCATCAGGAAATCTTTGAACTGCCACAGGATTATCCAGAGTTGCTGCTAATTCCGGCTGAACTTCATTCGTTTCTTGCAATGAAAAAGGACTAATCGTTTTGTTACTTGATACAGGTTTTTCCGAGTCTAAGACTTCTCCTTTTTTGAGTTTGGTAATTACATTTTGAATATCTTCTTCAGAAGCTCCATCTTCACGCATTCTCTCTGAGATTTCAGTATACTTACTGTTTTCAGCAAAATCATCACTAAAAGTATCAGCTAGAGATAGTTTTGGGTAAATAACTAGTAGAGACAAAAACATCAAAACCAAGGATCCGTAAAGCATATTTTTTTTAATAGACATACAACACTCTCCTTTTTTTGGTATATTTAACATTAACCATTATAAATTAATTTAATCAAAGGAGGAAATTAATGATTATTATTTTTATGCAAATTGTTATTATGGGAATCATAGCAGGAGCAATAATGTATGTATTAAATAAGCTTAATAGTAATTTTATTTTCTTGGGTATAATTTACTTATTGCTTAGTGTGGTTGTATACTTCACGTTCAATGATTACAAATATCTCACATTCATTATTTTCGCGATTTTAACTCATATTATCTTAAGAAAAACAGATGCTTATAAAAATCGTAATACTTAAGACATACTTGCTGTATAACAATTTTAAAAATTGATCTTGTAAAACACAATCCTATGCGCAAACCCCTTTTTATCATGAAGATAATAAAACATCCTCAAAAAGATATTTTGAGAAAGTAAATAAGACTAAAAACGAAAACACGAGCTGTAGAATCAATTCTATGAGCTCGTGTTTTCATTTTATCTACTTACAGAACTTTTCCAGTATCTTTTTTATCGACAGGAGCCTTCGCTTGTGATTATTTTACATGAATGAACAACAATTAACGCCCTTTCGCAGCTTCGGCCGCTTCCTGCGCCTTCAACTCTTCGATCAATTTATCTCCTTCGACGTCCAGGTTCGGCAAGATGCGATCCAGCCATTTCGGCAGCGCCCAGGCTTTGTCGCCGAACAGCGACATAACGGCCGGTACGAGCGTCATGCGGATAACGAACGCGTCGATCAGGATGCCGATCGCCAACGCGAAACCGATCTGTTTGATCATGATGTCATGCGTGAAGATGAAGCCCGCGAACACGGCGACCATGATGACCGCGGCCGCCAACACGACGCGGCTGGCCTGGCCGTAACCGTGGATCACGCTGTCGTTGCCGCGATGCCCGTGCACATACGATTCGCGCATGGACGAAACGAGGAACACTTGATAGTCCATCGCCAGGCCGTACAGAATACCCGTAACCATGATCGGCATGAAGCTCAAGATCGGCCCCGCCGTATCGAACGCGAACAGGTCATGCAGCCAGCCCCATTGGAACACGGCCGTCGTCAGGCCGAACGTCGCCAGAATACTGAGCAGGAAGCCGACCGTCGCTTTGATCGGCACAACGATCGAGCGGAACACGAGCAGCAGGATGATCAGCGACAGCACCACGATGATGCCGACGTAGATCGGGAATACCTCCGCCAGTTTCGCCGACATGTCGATGTTGACCGCCGTCATGCCGGTAACGCCCAGCGTGACGCCGTTGTCGGCGGACAAAGCGGCATTTTCGTCGCGCAGCGTCGTCACCAAGTCTTTGGTCGCTTCATCGTTCGGACCCGTTTTCGGAATCACGCTGAACAAGGCCAACTTGCCGTTTTCGCTGATCCCCAGAGGCGATACGACAGAGACGTTATCGACTTGCTGGATGCCCTGCGTGAGCGCCCCCAGCGTTTGCGGCGTCACGTCTTCGCCGTTTGGCGATTCGGCAACGATTAGCAGCGTACCGTTGAAGCCTTCGCCGAAGCTTTTCGAGATGGCATCATAACTTTGACGCTTGGAGGTATCCAAATCGGCCGAAGCCGCCGACGGGATCGCCAGATCCATTTTCAAAGCCGGAATTGCCGCTACGCCAAGAATCACGACGATCAGCAGGATCACTGGCCACCGGAACTTGATCACGCCGTGAATCCAGCGCGCTTTCGCTTGCTTTTGCGCACGGGAAGCCTGGTTTGCCGCTTCTTTGTCACGTGCTTTGCGGGAGCAGATACGCTCGCCGATCAGGCCGAGCAACGCCGGCAGCAGCGTGAGCGCGATCAGCACGTTAAGCAGCACCGTCACCGAAGCGACCAACGCCATCGTGCTGAGGAACGTGATACCGATGACAAGCAGACCGCAAAGCGCGATAATCACGGTCAGACCCGCGAAGAACACGGCGCTGCCTGCGGTACCGATGGAACGGCTGGCCGCTTCTTTCGCGCTCAGTCCCTGATCGAAGATCAGGCGGCGCTGGCGGTTGATGATAAACAGCGCGTAGTCGATCCCGACCGCAAGACCAACCATCAATGCCAATACCGGCGTGATCGAACTCATGCTCAGGTAGGTCGAGAGCGCATACGCGCCACCCACCCCGATGCCAACGCCGAACAGCGCGACGACCAGAGGCAGACCTGCGCTGACGACGGAGCCGAGCGTCATGATCAGGACGATCACGGCGACGACCAGGCCGTACACTTCGTTCGTGCCGATCGGAATATCGAGCGGCAACAGCGATTCGCTTGGCAAAGCTTGAATGCCCGTTTGATTCGCGACGTCTTCAACCGTGCTGACGACGGATTCTTTGACTTCATCCGAGATTGCCGATTGCTGTACCGTAAATTGGAATTGGAACAACGCCGCGCTGCCGTCGTTCGCGATGGTCACGCCGATCACCGGCGCGCCGTCCACGACGAGCTGCGTGTACGGCGGCAACTCCATCGAACCTGCCGCCGCGCCCTGCTGGGCAGCAGCGTCCGCTCCTGCGGTTGGATCGGTTCCGGCTGCGCCTTCCTGCGCCGCGCCGGCTCCTTGCTGGGCATCGGCATCGGTTCCCGCCGCGCCCGGCTCGGCCATTCCCGCGCCCTGCTGGGCATCGGCGTCGGTTCCGGCCGCACCTTCTGCGCCCTGCTGCGCCGCGCCTTCGGCGCCTTGAGCCGCTCCAGCCGACGTATCGCCCGCGCCTGCTGCGCCTTGCGCCGCTTGAGCCTGCGCCATCGCTTGCGCGGCCAATTCGGGCGCGTTCAACACCTGATCCAGTCCGTACACTTCGTTGACGGCTTCCTGAATCGCCGCGAGGCGTTCAGGCGTATTCAGACTTTCGCCTTCGGGGGCGACGAACACGACGCTGCCTTGCCCGCCCGAAGCTTCCGGTTGAACTTCCGCCAACTGGTCGAGCACCTTTTGCGACTCCGTGCCTTCCAGCTTCATTTCCGAGCTGACGCTGACTCCGTTGATGCCAAGCATCGAGATCACGATCGCCAGAACGACAACCCATCCCCCGATAAACAACCAGGGCTTGCTATAAGCCGTTTTGCCTAATCTGTACAAAAATTTGGACACTTATTTTTCTCTCCTCAAAATCCGTTTTTCAAATAGCCGAACGTCATTTCCAAAAACGCGTCGAACGTGATCGCGTCGGCTTCTTCGCGCGATTCTTCGCCCGGCAGCCGCACTTTGATCTCGCCTTCGAGGATCGACAGCACCGCGCCGAATACCGCTCCGGCCAGCAGATGCGGATACCCTTGCGGATAACGCTCCCCGCAGACCCGTTTCAATTCGATATGGGCCGCGTCCTGAAGACGGTGCAGCACGTTGAGCACGTAAGGCTCCAGCGTCGGATACGACTTGGACAACGTGACCAGCTCGCGCAGTTTGCGCAGCAGGTTGGCCGTGAAATTCATGCGCAGCCAATGTTGAAGCGCTTCGACCGGCGAGCTTTCCGGAATCGAATCGACTTCTTTCAACACGTTTTCGCGCTGCTCCTCTCCGTTTACGCTGCTCAAAGAAACGACCGCCATCGCCACCGCTTCTTCTTTGCAGGAAAAATGGTTGGCGAACGTTCTTCTCGAATAATGCGCGCGCTGCACCACATCCTCGATCGTGAAGCCGTCTAGCCCTTTTTCCAAAGCCAATTCGAACGACGTGCGGGCGAGCACATGCCACGTTTCTTCTTTTTTCATATCCCGCAAGCTTTGTTTGTTCATGCTCCGCTCCTTTCCCCGCTGACGTTTTTCATTCTTTTGCTGAAACTTTGATTCGAACTTCTGAAAATGACTATATCATTTCATTGCCCATTGTGCAACGTTTCCCATTGGGAATAGATCAAATTTGAAATTTCGATCGCCGAACACAACAAAAAAAACCGGAAGCCCGACAAAAGCCGGTTCCGGTTTTGAAAAGTTTTGTCCGATATTCGCGCAACGGATGCCGATCAATCTCCTGCGGAAGTGCCTTTGTCCGAGTTGACGCGCGTCGCCGGTTTCGAAGATTGTTCCGATGAACCTTCGCGCGCCGTCAATCTTTCCGGCTTGCCGGTAAATCTGGCGACGAGCAATCCGCCGATGCCTCCGACAATCGCGGGCAGCAGCCATCCCAGGCCTACGCCGTACAGCGGCAAAATTTCGGCAAACAGACGCTCGACCGAAGTCAATTCAATGCCCGCCGCTTTGATCCCGTCGAACAAACTGACCAGGAACGTCAGCAGCATCACGCCTTGATACACTTCTTTCCGGCCTTTGAACAGCGGGTGCAGGAAAGTCAGAATCACCAGCGCGATCACCAGCGGATACAGCATCATCAGCACCGGCACGGATACTTTGATCAGTCCGTTCAGACCGATATTCGCCACGAGCGCGCTGAAGACCGCCAAAGCGATCGCGATCTTTTTATAAGACAGCTTGGGGAAAAGTCCGTGGAAAAACGCCGAGCAGGACGTGATCAAGCCCACGCAGGTCGTCATGCAGGCTACCGTGATCATCAGGCCGAGCAAAACGGAGCCGTAAGCGCCGAAGTAATGCGACGATACCGCGGCCAGCACGTCGGCGCCGTTGCCGAGCACGCCCAGCTTGCCGACGCTCGACGCGCCCATGTAGGCCAGCGACGTATAGATGAAGGCGAGCAGAACGGCCGCGATCAGGATAGCTTTGGCGCAAGCGCTCATCAGCGCTCCGCGTCCTTCTACGCCGCGGTCCTTCAAAGCGCCGACGATGATGATCCCGAAAATGACCGCAGCGAGTGCGTCCAGCGTGAGATACCCTTCCTGGAAACCTTTGAAAAAGGCATTCGCCGCGTAGCTCGCATCCGGGGCTTCGAACTTGGCGATCGGGTAGATCAGCGCGGCAGCCACGAGCACCCCGATAAAGGTCAGCTTAAGCGGAGTAAGCACCCGGCCCACGACGTCGATGATCCGCGTCGGATTCAGCGACAGCAGGCACGCGAGGCCAAAAAAGATAACCGTGAAGATTGCCAAAGCCAGATGGTGCGAGTCGGCGGCGGGCAGCAGCGGCTTCACGCCGATCTCGAACGAGACGCTGCCCGTTCTCGGCATGGCGAAAAATGGACCGATCGCCAAGTACAATACGATGGTGAAAATAAGTCCGAACGTCGGGTTTACCCGATTGGAGATGCCCCGTAGATCGCGCTCGCCCGAGAACACGAACGAAGCGACGGCGATCAACGGCAGACCGACTCCCGTTACCAGGAAGCCCGCGTTAGCGGACCAAACATTCGATCCGGCCATCTGGCCGAGCATCGGCGGGAAGATCAGATTGCCTGCTCCGAAAAACAGAGCGAACAACATGGCCCCGAGTATGATGACAAACGACAAAGGCGCTTTTTTCGACATAATGATAGATCCTCCAGTTGTAACACCTGATGCGAAGCCGAGTGAGTACCTTGTCAAAGTCAAAGTGCCCATGCGGTCAACCTCTCAGTGAAACGGTAAATGATTTATTAAAGTCTCGATATGGATTTGGCATGGTAAATATCAACCGCACGCAGCCAATTTCGACGGGAAATCAATCTGGCTTCCTCACGATCGCCTCGTTCAAAAGCCTGAAGCAGCAGTTCGTGATCCTCGATCGAATCCTGCGTCAGAATGATCGAGTTGTGGAAAAACAAACGGCGGACATGCGCCTGGAACATGGAGATCGTATTGGAAATGTACGAATTCTCCGTCAGCTCGACAATCGCCCCGTGGAATTCTTCGTCAAGCTTCAGCGCATAGGCGGTATCGCCTTTGCCCAGCGCTTCGCCAAACTCCGCATTGAGCCGGCGCAGCTCTTCGATCTGCTCGGGCGCAATCGTCGTGGCTACAAGCTCGGAAGCCAACGATTGCAGCGCGGCAAGCGGCGGCAAAATCTTCGTGATATCCTCGCCATCCACTTCGGTCACTTGCGTGGATACGCCCGGGTTCATCTCGACGAAGCCTTCTGCGTTCAAAAGCTGAAGCGCTTCGCGTACAGGCGTACGACTCACTCCAAGCGCGCCCGCAAGCTCCGCGTCGTTCAATTTTTCGCCCGGCCTCAGCGTTCCGTCGATGATCCATTCCTGCAATTGCTGGAAGGCGCGCTGTTTCGCCGAGAGTCGGTTGGGTGTAGAAAATCCTGCTGGAATCGGCATAACGGCCTCCTTCATAGCTAACATTGTCATGACAAGATTCGTTCATTATAGACCTTCAAAAACCTTCATGCAATATATTGCATACGTTTTTTGTGAATTTTTTTATCCACCGTGGGCGTACACAAAGATTAGAATCGTTTTCGGGAGCCTGGATGCTGCGTCTTCCGTATAAAGAAATGTCCGCGGTACAGCGCTTATTTTCCGGAGAGTCTTTTTTGCTTGCAAAGAAACGCGTGCACACACCGGGTACAGACGTTCGCTTACCCGTGTTATAATAGGCGGACATTGCAATCACTGCCCTTACGGGAGAGGAACGGGAGACGATAACGGCATGGACGGAAATATAGCATTCACCGACGAACAATGGAATACACTCGTGCAGGGAGTCGCGGAAGCTTATGACGACCTGACGTTAAAAAGAGGCTTTATGCTGGAGCGGATCGGCGGCGTTCAGCAGTTGGCCTTATCCGAAGAGCGACGTCTCGAAGCCGAAATCAAAGAAAGCGACGGGATTCGCCGGGTCGAGCTTGCTTTGGATTTTCCCGCCGGAGGAAGCTGCGACTGCACGGACCGGAAGCCTTGCCGCCACCAAGCCGCCGCTCTCATGAAACTGGCCAGGCTGCACGGGCGTCCGGTCTCGGCGCTGGCAAACGCTGCGGCCGCCTCTTCCGCAAAAGCGGCTCAAGTCCCGGAAGACGGATCTTCGGGGACGGGCAAAGGAAACCGCGAACAGACGGATACGGGAAAGCAGCCGAGTCGGGCTATGGGTGCTGCGAACGGCCGGACCGCCCATGCGGAAGATCGGAACGACCGGATGACAAGCGCGTCAGACGTCACCGAGGAAGAACAAGCCCGGGAAGCCAGCATCGAACAAGCTTCCCTGCTCGCTTCTTCCGGCATCTCGGCTTGGCACCGTCGCTTCGAACAAGCCGCTGCCGCTTTGGCTGGACGAACCCGCAATCCCAAGTTCGCCGAGCTGACGTTGGCCGGGATTTTCGAGCATATGCCTCCTTTCAGACCGGGCATCGAGCAGTTGTATCGCTTGAACGCGCATCTGTTCGTTTTGAAAACGATGATGTCTTCTTCGACCGGATATTATGCGCATCTGGCCGTATCCGACACGTCCGCCGCGATGCAAGCCTGTCTGGCTGCGCCGCTGGCTGATCGCGAAGATGCCCAGGTGAATGAACGTTTGAACGAGACGATCCGGCTGGCTCGGCGGCAGATGCTGACCGAAGACCGCGAGCAGAGCGCTTTTTCGCAAGCCTATTATTCGCTGCTTCGCGCTTGGGCCGCTCCCCTGCAAGCCACAAGCCCGGCCGAACGCGACGATGTCTACGAGTCCGAGCTTCAATATCTGATGGACGAAGAGCGCGAACTCGGACGTTCTTTGAATCGGCAAGCCTGGCTCGGAGCCAACGCCTGGAGCCGGTTCTGCTTGAAACAGGACGACAAAGCCAAGATCCTGCTGAACGAAGCCGCGGACAAGCCCTATTTTTCTCTCAAAAAGCTGCCCGACTTCCTTGTTCCGCTCGAAGAAAGCCAAGAATGGGATCGGTTGATCGGCTGGTTGGAAACTTTCGGTCCCCTGTTGGAGCGCGCGCGTGCCGGTCTGGCCGATTACGGCCGGCTATGGGATAAGATGCTGATACAGCGGCCGGAGGCCGAAGCGATCATGTGGAAAACGCTTGGCGGAATGCTCCCGTATGCGTCGGACTTTTACGAAGCCAAGTTATTGGAGCACGAACGCTGGGACGATTGGATGGATGTCCAACTGTCGACGGGCGCCGAGCCTGCCAACTTCAAAGTGACGGACCTCGCCCCGATCGAAAAAAACGCGCCCGAGCAATTGCTGCCTTTTTACCACCAGGCGGTCGAACGGTTCGTGGAGCAGCGCAACCGCGACGGCTACAAACGGGCGGCAAAGCTGCTCAAGCGATTGGAGAAATTGTATAAAAAACTGAAGCGCGAAGAGCGGTGGGACGTTTTTATGGCTTCTTTTAACGCCCGTTACGGACGGCTTCGCGCGCTTCAGGAAGAACTGAAGAAAGGAAAGCTGATGCTATGAACGCAGTGATGGAGACGGTTACGGTGCATGCCGTGCTTAGCGAGTACGGCGATGCCCTGATCTATGGAACCAAGCCGACGTACGGAGCGGTACCGGGGTTGTATTTCAAGCAATTGTTGTTCGCGCGGCACGCAGAGTCGTTTTATGGGACAGACTTGGAGATTCAAAACAGCGGCGATATGGAACTTGTGCTGCTGCCTGCGGAAATGGTGCTGTCGTTTTTCGCGGACCGACCGTTGTTAAAATCGATCGACTGGAGCTTCGACGGAGACGCGGAGCTGCTGGCGCGCCATGCCCCGGCACTCGCGGCAAGCATCGCCAAGCGCGCGTTCAAACCGGATTTCGGCGCTTACCGCTCGGGCAAGCTGCAATGGAAATGGGACCGGCATGCGCTGAAAGAACGGCAATATGCTTCGGTGCTGGCGGCGCTGGACCGGGGAAAGCTTCAGGCGGCGAACGCGGAAGCCGAAGCGCAGGATGCGCGGAAAAAGCAAAGCAACGAAGAAGCGTACGAGGAAGCGATGTTCGGCGGGCGGGATGAAGACGAGGTTACGGCCGAAGAAACGTTCCTCGCCGGGCTGCGCGCCGCGTATTCGGCAGCCGTATTCCAGCGCCGCTACGGCACGGAACATGCGGCACTGGACCTGCGGCGCGAACATCCGCGATTGTTCGACCGCGGCGCGTCCGCGGCCGGACTGGACGAAGACGCCTGGCTGGTCGCGGTCGGCTGGAGGGAGGACTCCATGCCTTTCCGTCCGGTCGTCCGCTTTCTGGAGCCGGACGAAGACAGCGCCGATTGGCGGTTGGAACTGGCTTTGCAAGATAAAAAAGACGAGACGTCGCTGTCGCCGATCACGCTCTCGGACACGGGAATCGCGGCCGGCAAATGGCCGGACGCCTGGGACAAGCATGTGCGCGAACGCAGCGCGGAATGGCTCAAAAGCCTGCGGACCGGGCTGCCGACTTCCCGCGTGGAGCCGGGCACGGACATCCTGGGACGCGGCATGAGCGGACCTGCCGCTTGGCAGTTCCTGACGAAAGACAGCCCGAGGCTGCTGGATAACGGCTGGCGGGTACTGCTTCCGGCCTGGTGGCAGGCCGCCAGCAAAAAGAAACCCAAGCTCAAAGCGCGGGTCAACGAAGAAGAAGGCGACGGCAAAAAAGGCGGCAAATCCGTTTTTGGCCTCGATTCCGTGCTCAACTTCGATTGGCGGATCGCGATCGGCGACGCCGAGTTCAGCGAGGAAGAATATATGGAGCTTGCCGCACGCAACGAGCGGCTGGTGCAGTTCCGCGGCGAATGGGTCGCGCTCGATCCGGCGCTGCTGACGCAGATCAGCCGGGCGATGAACGGATTGGACAAGCGCAGCGGCTTGTCGTTCCAGGATATCATTCAGCTTCAATTGCTGAAAAAAGAAGAACAGGAAGGCGAAGACGAAGATCATGCCAAAGCGGAACTTCAGGCCCGGCTGGAGATCGAAGTCCAGCTCAGCGGCCATCTCTCCGCACTGATCGACCAGCTCGGCCAAAAAGAAGCCTGGCCGGAAGTCGAGATCCCGCGCGGCCTGCGCGCCGAGCTGCGCAATTACCAGCGCGAAGGCTTCGGCTGGCTGGCGTTCCTGCGCCGCCTGGGGCTGGGCGCCTGCCTGGCCGACGATATGGGCCTCGGCAAAACCGTGCAGCTCATCTCGTATCTGCTGCACGTCAAAGAAAGCCGCGCCGAAGCTTTCGCGGCCGGGCAGCCGCTGCGCGGCGGCGATCCCGGCCGCTATGCTTCCGGCGGCGCTCGCGGCGCCAGCGCTAGCGCCGCGGCGAATGCTGCCGCGCCGGGCGGCCCATCCGCCGCTCCCGCATGGCTGCCCAAGGACGACGGCATCATCCGCCTTGGTTCCTATCCGCTGGAAGCTTCCTTGATCATCTGCCCGACTTCGTTGCTCGGCAACTGGCAGAAGGAAATCGCGCGCTTCGCGCCCGACCTGCGCGTCATGCTGCACTACGGCGGCAACCGGCGAACCGGCGAAGCGTTCGCCGCCGCGGCCTCGGACGCCGACGTCGTACTGACGTCCTACGCCACGTCGGCGCTCGACCAAGACCTGCTGCGCGGCTTCGACTGGCTGACCATCTGCCTCGACGAAGCCCAAACGATCAAGAACGCGCAGACCAAACAGTCCACCGCGATCCGCAGCTTCCGCGCGCTGCACAAGATCGCGCTGACCGGCACGCCGATCGAGAACCGCTTGGCCGAGCTATGGTCGATCTACGACTTTATGGTCCCCGGCTATCTCGGCGGACCGAAATCGTTCCAGGAACGCTTCGCGAACCCGATCGAAAAAGAACAAAGCGAAGACAAAATCGTCGAGCTGCAAAAACTGGTCAAGCCGTTCATGCTGCGCCGCAAAAAGAAAGACCCGAATATCCAGCTCGACCTGCCGGAAAAAAACGAGATGAAAACGTATATCCACCTCACGCCGGAACAAAGCGTGCTCTACGAGCAGGTCGTCAAGCAATTGCTCAAAGAAATGCCGCAGCTTGAAGGCATGAAGCGCAAAGGCGCGATCCTGTCGGCGCTCACGCAGCTCAAGCGCCTGTGCGACCATCCGGCGCTGACCGCCGGAGCCGACGGCGCGGCCGATCCGGACGATACGCCGGATCTCGATACGCTGATCGAGCAGTCGGCCAAGCTGTCGCGGCTCGTCGCGATGGTCAAAGAGCTGCGCGCCGAAGGCGAGCGCTGCCTGATCTTCACCCAGTACATCGGCATGGGCGAAATGATGCAGCGCGTGCTGGGCGAAGAACTCGGCGAGAACGTGCTGTACCTCAACGGCAGCACGCCGCGCACTGTGCGCGAGCGCATGATCGAGCAGTTCCAGGCGAAAGAACAGCCTGCGGGCGAGACGACCGCTGTGTTCATCCTGTCGCTCAAAGCGGGCGGCGTCGGCCTTAACCTGACGGCGGCCAACCATGTTTTCCACGTGGACCGCTGGTGGAACCCGGCCGTCGAGAACCAGGCGACCGACCGGGCGTACCGGATGGGCCAGACCAAAGACGTCCAGGTGCACAAATTCATTTCGATCGGCACGCTGGAAGAGCGGATCGACGATATGCTGGAAAGCAAACAGCAGCTCAGCGACAGCGTGATCGCCGGCTCGGAAGGCTGGATCACCGAGCTGTCGGATACCGCGCTGCGCGACCTGTTTACGCTGAGACAAGGCTGATCAGGCCGAACGGACGCGGCGGGCACGTTTCTTTATCGGACGCGCCAGCCGCGCCGCCCTTTTCTCCGTCGCTGTCGTCGCTGTCGTCGCTGTCGTCGCTGTCGTCGCTGTCGTCGCTGTCGTCGCTGTCGTCGCTGTCCGCAAATGTTGACGTTTCGAACACATTTTTGCAATAAAAAGATCGTTTCGAGTAAAATGTGTGCATCACGTCAACATTTTCGCTCTCAATCCGCCTAAACAACCGATTTCACTCAAAAATATGCACATTTAGTCAGCATTTTTTCAAAATCGGCAAAAATCATGTTAAAATCTGCGCATATCGTCAACATTCCCTGCGACGTGAGCCAAATCGGCTGGACCCCTTAATTATGGAGACTTGCGCATCCGTACTCGCTGTTGCTTGCGGCAAATAAAAATAAAAGCCCAACACATCATACCCGGAATGCGCATCGTACACCGATAGCTTTCCGCACATCCGTTTCCGCAGAAGGCACACGATCACAAGAGCGTACGCTCCGTTCTGCTACGCTGTTCACCCTAAAATCAGTACGCCCGCGAAGGAGACCTACATGAACGATCACGAACAACGCTCCAAACTGACTCTTGCCCACGAAATCCCGCAGCCGGAGGAGTATATCGAACTCCGCGTCGTGGCAGGCATGAGTCCCCGCACGCTCGAAGCCGCACGCACGGGTCTGCCAAACTCGCTGTTCTCCGTAACCTTACGCGAAGAAGGCAAGCTCGTCGGCATGGGACGCGTGCTCGGCGACGGCGGATGCGCCTACCTCATCTCCGATATCGTTGTGCATCCTTCCATGCAGCGGCGCGGTCTCGGCAAACAAATCATGGCCGAGATCGAAAAATACCTGGACGCCAACGTCCCTCCTCGCTCATTCGTCAGCCTGATCGCCGACACGCCTGCGGACGCGCTGTATCGACACTTCGGCTTTGTCGACACGGCTCCGGCTTCGATCGGCATGTACCGCCCGAGCCTTCCGCGCGAGTCCTAGCCTTTTTGCGCAAACGGTCGTCCCGCTCCCGCTTTCGAGACTTTCGAGAGCGGGATTTTTGTATGGGTTTCCGCGACAAACGTCCTTTTCCTCCCTGAATATCCGCTTCAAAATCCCGCACGCCCTATGCCGCTTCAATGAGTGATTTTCCGCTTCCGCCCAAAGTCCCGTTATTCCGAAAATGTGACCGGAGCGGTTGACAAATTCCGGATGGAATTCTAAAATCCTTTTTATGATAATGATTATCATTATCTTTTACGACAAGCCGGTACGCTTCCCGCGACCGGACTTATACATACCGAGGGGGAAAAGGAATTGAACAGAAATAAACTTTTGGGCCGCGCTCTGCCTATGTTGGCGCTGGTTATGGTGTTGTTGCTGCTCGCAGGCTGCGGCAACGGCAGCTCGACGGCTTCGCAAACTCAAGAAACAACCCAGGAAACCGCTGCGGCGGCAGGCTCGACCGAACCGGCAGCCCAAACAGACGAAGCAGCAACCGATACGACAGCAGCCGAACAATCCGGAACCCGCATCGTCAAAACAGAGATGGGCGATGTGGAAATTCCCGCCAACCCGCAGCGCGTCATCGTCAACTGGTACGTGATCGAACCGTTGATGCTCGGCGTCGAGCCGGTCGCGATCAGCGGCTGGGCGCAGGAAACGATGCCTTATTATGACCAGCTCTCGAAGATTCCGGTTATTGATAAATGGGAACAGGAAGACCTGCTCGCTTACGATCCCGACCTGATCATTACATACGACCCGCAGGATTACGAGAAATTCTCCAAAATCGCACCGGTTCTCGTGTATGGCGAAGGCAGTGCAGACGGGAAAACCGCTCTCGACCGGCTCGAATTCTTCGGCGAAGCACTCGGCCGCGAAACCGAAGCCCAAACGGCGATCGACACGTTCAACGACAAGCTGGCCGATGCCAAAGAAAAGCTGGGATCGGGTGCTTTTGAAGGCAAAACGTTCAGCATCCTGGAAGACTGGGGACGCGAATCGTACGGCATTTATTACGAAAGCGGGTCGCGCGGCGGCACGCTGCTGTATGACTATCTCGGCCTGAGCAAACCGGAGAAGCTGGAGAAACTGATCGAGGAATCCGGCGAAGGCCGCGGCTCCCTGTCGTATGAAGTCGCTTCGCAATACTTCGGCGATTACGTGCTGTGGTTCCTTCAGGAAGACTATGATTCCGAATATGCCAAATCCGATATCTGGAAAAGCATTCCGGCCGTGCAAAACGGTCACGTTATCGAAATTCCGGCGAACTACCTCGGCTTGTTCTACTATGACGACGTAGCCAGCATGACGGGCCAACTCGATTACATCGTCGGCCGCTTGCTGGAAGTCGAATAACGGACGTTGCGATATGGAAAAAAGCCATTCGGCGGTATTCTCGGATAACGCTCCGACCTCGAATGAACGCGGAAGCGCCGTTCGTTTTACGATTGTGATGACCGTCGGTCTTGCGCTGCTGCTACTCGCTTTTGCGGCTTCGATCTCGTTCGGAGCCGCGGATATGAGCCTAAGCCTGGCATGGGGCTCGATCTTTCATTTTAACCCTGCGCTCGAAGAACATCAGATTATCCGCACCTTCCGGCTGCCCCGGACCGTAGCTGACCTTATGGTCGGCTGCGGTTTGGCTGTTTGCGGGGCCGTTATGCAAGGCACGACGCGAAATCCGTTGGCCGATTCGGGACTGCTCGGCATCAGCGCCGGATCAACGTTCGCGATTGCTCTTTGCATGTCTTTTTTGCCGCAGCGTACCTATACGGAGACGATTCTGTACTCTTGCCTGGGCGCCGCGCTCGCAACCGGATTGACGTATTATCTGGCTGCGATCGGTAAAAGGGGCATGACTCCGCAAAAGCTGGTCTTGGCGGGAATCTCGATCTCGATGCTGTTCAGTTCATTCAGCACCTATCTGGCGATTCGCTTCAATATTGGTCAAAGTCTGGACTTTTGGACCGCCGGAGGCACCGCTACCGTCACCTGGCAACAGCTCGCCTATACGGCGCCGCTGTTTCTGGTCGGACTGCTCTGGTCGATCGCCATCTCACCGTCAATCACCATCCTTAGCTTTGGCGAAGAGTTGGCGGGCGGACTTGGTCTGAATGCGGGACGTGTCATAGGCTCGGCTACGGTCGTCGTGCTGGTGTTGACCGGGCTGGCTACCGTCATTGTCGGACCGATCAGCTTCGTCGGGCTTGTCGTGCCGCATATCGTTCGTTATCTGGTCGGGGTCGATTATCGGTTTATCATTCCGGCATCAATGATGTACGGAGGCATCTTCCTGGTCGCGGCCGATCTGCTCGGACGTATGATCAATCGGCCCTACGAGACGCCGCTTGGCATTATTTTCGCCTTGGTCGGCGTGCCGTATTTTCTCTATCTCGTACGCAAGCAGAGGAGGGAGTTCGCATGATCCGAATCCTTCGCAAGCATCCTTTTGCCGGAGCCAAAGTGTCGTCCGGTGTGATTATGGCCGGTATTTTGTCCATGCTCGTGATCTTGATTGCACTGCTCAGCATGAATGTCGGCAAAATGAACGTCTCGCCTATCGAAGTGCTTCAAGTTCTTGCAGGCCAGGGCACGGATAAGCAAAAGCTCGTCGTGTTCGACTTCCGGCTGCCGCGGATCGTGCTGGCGATTCTGGTCGGTTTCGGCATGGCACTGTCGGGCTGCATTATGCAGAGCTTGCTTCGAAACGACCTGGCAAGTCCGGGCACGCTCGGAATCAGCTCCGGCTCCGGTCTGTTCGTGCTTGCTTATATTTCGATCTTTGCCGCGCAGGGACTTGTTCCGATGTCGTCGCTCCCTTTGCTGCTTCCGGCGCTGGCATTCGTAGGCGGGCTGACGGCGGCAGGGATCATCTTCTTGCTCGCTTATCGCAAAGGCCGGGAAATCTCGCCGACCGCTCTGATTTTGACGGGCGTCGCGGTCGGCAGCGGATACGGCGCGCTGTCGCTGCTGATGACGCTGCGGCTCGATTCGAAGCAGTATGATTTTGCGCTGCGTTGGCAGGCGGGCAGTCTATGGGGAGCGGATTGGAAATATCTCGCGATCCTGCTGCCCTGGACGCTGCTGATTGGGCTTTATGTGCTGTATAAGGCTCGGACGTTAAACGTACTGAACCTGAACACCCAGACCGCGCATGGTTTGGGATTGCCTTACAGACGGGAATTCATCGGGCTTGCACTCGCAGCCGTAGCCTTGTCGGCGGGCAGCGTAGCGCTCGGCGGCAATTTTTTCTTCGTCGGAATGATTGCTCCGCATATCGCCAAGCGCCTGGTCGGTCCCAATCATAAGGTACTGCTGCCCGTATCGGGCCTTGTCGGCGCACTGATCATTTTGGCTGCCGATACGTTTACCCGAACGGTCAGTCTGGGCGCGGATATTCCGACAGGCGTGGTGATTACGATCGCGGTCACGCCGTATTTCCTGTATTTGTTGGCGAAAAGCAAATGAAGATCAGGCACTGAGACTCAAAGTAAAAAAAGACGACTCAGCAGAAATACTTGATCTGCTGAGTCGTCTTTTTAAGACTATAAATAAATCTGAATCCTTCTTCAGAATCACAATGTCGCAAATTATTTAATTTAATCTTCTTGGCACAGAAGATATATTTTGAAATGCTAAAATTAATAAAAAAAGAACCCGCTTTTTTGAGCGGATTCTCTTTGTTCTTGGTTACCCTCTTCGGGCCATTTCGATGTTTAGCTGTTTTGCAGCCTCATCTGCTTAGTTTTACTATATCACTTTAAATTAATTTTGTCAAAAAAAATACAAAGGCATTCAATTCTTTTGCAACAATAGCAAGTTGATCAACTCTAAGGCAGTTTCATCTGATGTCTGCTCTTTTAATTTTTCAAGACCCTCTACCATACCTTTTTTATAATTTTCAAGCTCTAATTGACTCTCACTAATTTCAGATTGTTTGTTTAGAATTTCTTGCTTTTGTTGCTCGACTTGCTGAGCAAGATTAAACTTATCTGCTCTTAATTGTCTAGTCACCCGAGCTCGATCTGCAACTTCTTTGTGGTATTCTTCATTCAATGTTAGGTTATATTTTTCGATTTTTTCAAGTATTCGTGAACTAGTCAGTGTTCCAGTTGTTTGTTTTACTCTATTCTTATGAATCCATCGCATATGATTCAATAAAAGTCCCGTATTTTTATTGAATCCATCATTAGCACTAGTAGCATCAATGGTATCTTTTTTCCCACATCCAAATCTCTTGGAACTACCCGGTATAACAAACAGCATATCTAGTGTTGAATATAACACTACCACTGGATGTGAATAGGCGAGCTCAAAGCCGTAATTCATGGCACCAAGATCCACCATCAGAATTTCTCCGCGTTGATAAGGCGTAGTAAATCTTTGACCATGCGTGCGTGACCAATGATCAATGTACTTGCTCCATTGCACCATATTATAGGCTTTCAAAATAGAAGTTACGTCATGAAGATTCCAAAACATCATTTTGTATGCATCAAACACATCTGGTATTGAATACCCATCGATCTGCTTCATGTTTAGAGGTCGTACAATTCTATCTAAATTGGGTTCGTTAATTGGAAACAAAGTGATTTCACCTTTCCGCATTTATTTTGAGCCATTGGAGATGCATTATTCCGCCTAGAGTTAACAGACAGATTCTAATCTCTAATCAATTAGCGCTATATGAAAAGATAGCATTTTATCTAACTAGCTCGCTTTTATCGTATCATAGCTCTTAAAATTAACAATGGCTTAGCAATAGAAGGATAGCTTGATGATTTTTGAGAACCGATTTGAATTAAAAATACCTGGCAAATTGCACGCCAGACATCCTCTTATTCTCAATTGCAGAGCTATTAGAAAAAGAATCGGCTATAATTTTTTTTATTTGCACTGAAAATAAAATCCGAAAACAATAACTGGATATACGTGATTATTTGTAGGAGTTTGTTTATCACGTTCCAATTCGTACGTCCATGCTCACACTTCCGCCGCAACCCCAAAATGATCGGATACAACCGGGCCGTTTTTACCATCCAAAACAACCTCGGACTTCTTCGCCGTAATGTGGCTGCTGGACAGAATGTAGTCGATTCGCAGCGGCTGCTTATTATTTTCCCAGCCGCCGATTGCTTTGAGTACCGTCGAGCCTTCGTCTTTTTCCAACGCGGACGTGTACAGATCGCACCAACCGTGCCGCATCACATAATCGTAGCCTTCGCCGCGAATCTGCGCCACGTTGTTCAGGTCACCCAGCAGGAAAACCTTCTCTCCGGCATCGCGCAGAGGCTTAAGCAGGGCTTCCGCCCGATCCCACTGCGGACGGAACGGTTCTTCCTCGTCGTGCCACCAGCCGCAATGGGCGCTGCACAGCCAGATCGGCTCCGAATCCGGTCCGCCAACAGTCGTCTTTACTCCAAGCAACCGGCGAGTCTTGTAATTCAAATAATCGCGAAGACCCGAGACATAACCATATACCGTATCCGTAATCGGCTCGCGTGTCAGCACGGCTACCCCCTCGTCATAACGGCCGTGGTAAGCGCCGTGCGTCGGCAGCCAGGTCCAATAATAAGGCGTATCCAACTGTTCCAGTAGCAGCAGGGCATAATTATCCGCTCGAACGATGACACCGGGCTCTGCCTCCGCGTATTGGGTCAAGCGTTCTGCTCCTGCTTGTTCGGCTGTCGCCAACTGATTGACCTCTTGCAACGCAATCGCGTCAAAGCCCCGTTCATTAATGAAGTCCGCCAATTGCGAAATCTTCTTCTCCTGCTCGTCCTCATGCCAGGCATGGGTATTCAGCGTTAGCAACTTCATGATGATCACCCGTATCCTTGAATTTCCGCCAGCCTTGACAAGGTACCAGCGAATCTATGACTTCAGTGTACCATACCCCGAAAAGAAGACATTTGAAAGCAGGCAAAAGAAAAGCCGAAGCCGACTCTTTCGAGCCAAACTTCGACTTTCCTTTTCATCCGTTCCGTCTCAAACAGCCAAGCGACACAACAATCACAATAGCAAATTCTTTTTGTCGGCCGATTTCGACTGTTCTCCGTAGATCCGGATGACCGTTCAATTCATCGATTCTTCCGGCGGCAAAATCGGCCGGTTCGCCACGGGCGAAGACAGCACGACAGATGTTTGCACATTGCCGAAATCCATCAGCCGGTCGACCAACTCGCGCAATCCCTGCGTTCCCGCAACGGTGGCCTGAAGAAAATGACTTGCAGTTCCCGTCACGCGATGACATTCGACGATATCCGATTCCCCCTGTGCCCATTCTTCGAACTGCTTCGGCGTGACCCGAAGGTCCGAAATCTGGATGACGAGCCGGGTATCCCGCCCGACCGCCTGCGGAGAGACGCGAGCCGTATAGCCCTCGATCACTCCCCGCTCTTCGAGCCGATGAAGACGTTCCGCTACGCTGGGACGGCTAAGCGCCAGTTCCTGCGACAACGAAGTGACGTTCATCCTTGCGTTTTGCTGCAACAAACTAAGAATCTTTACATCCAAAGCGTCCAAATCCCCATCACCCTATTCCGCTTTGCAGTATTAAACGTTGAAACGTTTCTTATTATATCATTCCTGAGCAAGGAAACGGTATCCAACTCCAGGTTCGGTTACGATCAGGCGCGGCTGGGAAGGATCTTCCTCCAACTTTTTACGCAGATGCCCGATGTAGATCCGCAGATAATGGCTATCTCCCTCGTCATGCTGGTTTCCCCACACTTGCTGGAGAAGCTGGCGCTGCGTCACGACCTTGCCCGCGTTGGACGCCAAAGCCTTGAGCAGATCGTATTCCGTCGGCGTCAGCTTGATCCGCTCCCCGCCTGATTCGACGATGCGCTGGGCCAGATCGATCGTCAGCGTTCCGCTGCGAATCACTGGTTCTTCTGCCGATTTGGCCGTGTGACGCAAAGCCACGCGAATGCGCGCCACCAACTCACCCATGCCAAACGGCTTGGTCACATAATCATCGGCTCCTGCGTCCAGAGCGGCAATCTTGTCCTCTTCCCGGTCTTTCGCCGTGAGCACAATGACAGGGATGCCCGACCAGTCCCGGATACGCTCCAATACTTCCATTCCGGTCAGATCCGGCAGACCCAGGTCCAGCACAATCAGATCGGGATGGACCATCGAAGCCTGCAACACGCCTTCTTGCCCGGTCTCCGCTTCATGTACGGCGTAACCGTGCGCGGCAAGCGTGACTTTTAACAGCTTCCGAATCTGCGGTTCATCATCCACGACCAAGATCCGCGCTCCTGCCGCCGTTTCGTTCGTCATGTGCGTCACTCCTTTCTTTATCGGCTCTTTTCGTCGTTTACCGCCGGATTCGACGATTGTCCGTTCATCCCCGTACGCTCAGGCAAGGGCAAAAAGATCAGGACGATCGCCCCATTTTTCCCATCCGTTCTGGACGCCAGCGATATCTCTCCGCCATGCAGGTCAACAATCCCTTTGCAGATCGCCAGACCCAGTCCCGTGCCGGATACGTGCCGGGTCGAGTCGGAGCGGTAAAACTTTTCGAATACGCGCTGCTCTTCGCCCGATGGCAGTCCGGGTCCTTCATCCGTAACGCTCAGCACCAGCCGGTTCCCGGTTGCGCGCGCTTCGATGACGATCTCGCTGCCATCCGGGCTGTACTTGATCGCATTGCCCAACACGTTGCCCAGCACCTGCTCCAGCAGCACCTCGTCCCCGCGCACCATCGGCAGGTCGTCAGGCAGATTCACGGTAAGCTTGCGGCGACCGCGAATATCCCGGATCTGGGCCAGCGACACGCCGATCAGATCCTGGATATCGCACCATTCCCGCCGCAATTGCAGCATGCCGCTCTCCAGTCGCACCATACCGAGCAGATTCTGCACCAGACGGCTCATGCGCATGGCCCCGCTGCGAATCGTCTCCAGTAACTCCATACGGTCCTGCTTGGAAAAAAGTTCGTCATTCTCGATCAATCCGGTCGCCGAGCCGATCACCGCAGCCAGGGGCGTACGCAGCTCATGCGACACCGAATCGAGAATGGCCGACCGCAGGCGTTCCGATTCGGCGGTCAGATGCGCCAGCTTGGCCTCTTCGGCCAACTTGAACCGCGCAATCGCCGCAGCAGCCAGGCCACATAACGCCGCAAGCAGCCGCTGCTGTTCGCCGGTGAGCGTTTTTTTCGGTTTTTGGTCGTCTTGAGCCAAACGAACCACCAATACTCCGTAAGTCCGGTCTTCTGTCCGAAGCGGCAAATAACGTCCCGGCAGCTCGCGCAGCGTACGCGAACCCCGTCCGGCTTCTTCGCCTTCTTCGTAAACCATGCGCACTACGACTTCTTCTTCACGAACACGCTCGCCGCCTTCGATCGCTTCAGCCGACGAGACATGCACGCGGCGGAGCGAACCGGATTCGTCCGGCAAATAGACCGCCGTCTCGGCCCCGATCGTTTGCGACAATTGCTTGGTCACGCCATCCAGCAGCGAAGATACGTCCGAGACGGCGCCAATCTGCTGACTGAACGCGTACAGCGAGGCGGTATGGGCTTCGCGCTGATGGGCTTGCACGGCTTGGCGCTTGAGCCGTTCGGCCATGCTTGCGGTCAGGCCCGCTACCGACAGGTAGACGCCGAACGAAATCAGATAACGCAGATCCGAGACCGTAAAGCTCAACTGCGGCGCGACGAAGAAGAAATCCAGTGCCAATACCCCGATGCCTGCCGCGAAAAGGGCCGGGCGAAGTCCGCCGTAGACGGCGCTAAGCAGCACGGGGAACAGATAGATCAATGCGATATTCACGATCTCCAACTCTTCCGCGTATCGGCTCATCACTAGAGTCAGAACGGCGGTCAACAGCGTGATGAGTCCATAAACGGACCCTCGCGGCAGCATTCCCGACTTCAGACTCAAGCTTGGGCGAGGATGCTGCAAACTGCGATCCGGCAAGGAATCCTCGCGCTGTCCCCTACTCGGCACGACCCGTATATGAACGTCCCGGCTCGCCCGAACCAATTTTTCGGCCAGCGTAGCGCCCCAGCGTATACCGAAGCGGGGGCGAATACTTTCACCGACCAGCAACTGCTTCACATGATGCTGCTCCGCGAAGCGCAATAGCTCAACCGCTACATCCCGTCCCTCGATCACGCTGACCTGCGCGCCCAGTTCTTTTGCCAGTTGTAAGTTCCGTTCGGGATCTGCCTGTCGCTGAACTCCCGTATCCACAGCGCCTTCCGGAACACGCACATAGACCGCGAACCAGCCTGTTTTAAGCGCTGCCGCCGTACGCCTTCCGATTCGAAGCAGTTCCTCCGTCGAAGGCGCCGGGCCGATCGCCACCATCACCTTTTCCGCAACCGGCCAGGGACCCGCGATTCCTCCTCCCGCTGTGCGTCGGCCATGCAAATAATCGTCGAGACGGCTGTCCGTACGCTCGGCGGCATATCGGAACAGCATTTCGCGCATCGCGGACAACGCACCGACTTCCGACGGGCTTTGACCGCTGCGGCGGATCATCTCCTCCGGCGGGGCATCGGCGATGCGCAGCGTATCGGCTTGCTCGACGAAAGCATCCGGTACCGTCTCCGGCAGCGGTTGTCCGAGTATCCGGCTTGCCAGTGCGTTCAAACTCTCCACATGCCCCACATTCAGCGCCGCATAGACATCAATTCCGTTCAACAGCAGCGCTTCGACATCCATATACCGTTTATCGCGCAGCGTTTGCGGCGAATTGCGAGCTTCCAGCCTATCCACCACCACAAGTCCGGGCTTCATCTCCAACAGCTGCTCGACGTCCAACTCTCCTCCGCGCTCCGGCGCTCCGGGAAGTCCCGAGCTCCGTAGCAGCGCCCGCGTATCGGGATACCGGGCTTCTGCTCCGGATACCGCGCAGCACACCCCTGTTCCTGCCGCCGCCTCGCGAATCGCCGCACGGAGCATGGCCTGGGTCTTGCCCGCGCCGGGCGCGGCTCCCATAAACAACGTCAATTTGCCTCTGCGCAGCCCGTTTCTCTCCAAGTCGCTCACTTCCGCTCTCCTGCCCGGCCGACGGCCCTGATTTCCTTCTGTGTGTCCAGTATAAATCACCGGGCGCGAAAATAGCCAAATCCGCCCTTCCAAAGCCTATAAAAAAAGCATAAATATCTGGTGAAAAGGTGTAAAAATAGCGTAAAAATCAATAAAAAATCGAGATAACCGGCGTATTCAATACTAAACGGAATCATACAAATCTTTTTTCCGTTCAAATAGCCGAAAAGGTTCAAAAATGCCCGTTTCGCGCCTTTATAACGTTTTACACCTGTCTGCTTCGGGGCTAAGATACGTCACATGAATCGCGAAGCTTCAGCGGTACGCGATATCCCATTTTACAGTTGAAGGAAGGTTAACATGACCGATATTTTGATGCTTGGCCTGATCGCATTGATGACATTGGCCGTGCTGGGGCTATCGCTTTGGTCCGGCAAGGTCGTCGCGGAAGGAAGTGACGACCGATGATCGCCGTGCTCGCAGCCGTTGTCGCTTTGTTGTTTTTGTATCTGTGCTACGCCTTGATTAACCCGGAAAAGTTCTAATTATGGAGGGAATTTCGTGACCACAATCAGTATCCTCGCAATATTCGTCACCCTGCTGATCGTCGTGCTTCTGGCGAAGCCGGTCGGCCTGTACCTGGCGGCGGCGTTCGATTACGCGCCGAACCGGCTGAACCGGATTTACGGCCCGTTCGAACGGCTCATTTACAAAATCAACGGCATTCGCGAAGAAAATCAAAGTTGGAAAATGTATGCGGCGTCGCTGATCGGAAGCAACGCCGTCATGGTCTTGATCGTGTACCTGGTGCTGCGTTTTCAAGGCATGCTGCCGCTGAATCCGGCGGGCATCGCCAATATGGAGCCGTCTTTCGCTTTCAACACCGCGATCAGCTTCATGACCAATACGGATCTTCAGCATTACAGCGGCGAAAGCGGCGTCTCGTATCTGTCGCAGGCCAGCGTGCTGGTATTCGCGATGTTCGTGTCGCCCGCGACGGGCCTTGCGCTCGTCATGGCGTTTATCCGCGGATTGACGGGCCGGGCGGCAGGCAACTTTTTCGTCGACCTGATCCGTTCGTTGACCCGCGTGCTGCTGCCGGTTGCGTTCGTCTCGGCGCTGCTGTTCGTGTTCATGGGCGTACCGCAAACGTTCGAACCGGCCGCTACCGCCACCACGCTCGAAGGCGCGCAGCAGACGATCGCCCGCGGGCCGATCGCTTCGTTCCTCGCCATCAAAGAAGTCGGCAACAACGGCGGCGGCTTTCTCGGCGTCAACTCGGCGCACCCTTTTGAAAACCCGAGCGGCCTGAGCAATCTGCTGCAAATCCTGCTGATGCTGCTGGTGACGTCGGCACTGCCTTTCGCTTACGGCAAAATGGCCGGTTCGATCAAGCAGGGACGCGTGCTGTTCGTGTCCATGCTCATGATGCTCATCATCATGACGAGTATCTCGCTCACGGCGGAAAGCGCGGGCAATCCGGTGCTGAACCAGCTCGGCATCCAGCATGAACAAGGTTCGATGGAAGGCAAGGAAGTCCGCTTCGGCGAAGCGCAATCGGCGTTCTACTCCGTGATCACCACCGCCGCCGAGACGGGCGCGGTCAATACGATGCACGATACGCTGACCCCGATCGGCGGACTGGTTCCGCTGGCGAACATGATGCTCAACACCGTATTCGGCGGGATGGGCGTGGGCTTCGTCAACGTGCTGATGTACGCGATCATCGCCGTGTTCCTGTCCGGCCTGATGGTCGGGCGCACGCCGGAATTCCTCGAACGCAAGATCGAAGGCAAAGAAATGAAGCTGATCGCCGTCACCCTTCTTGTGCAGCCGTTTCTGATTCTCGTGCCGACGGCGATCGCGCTGGCGACGAATCCGGACACGATCTCCAATCCCGGCTTCCACGGGCTGACGCAAGCGTTGTACGAATACACGTCGAGCGCGGCCAACAACGGCTCCGGGTTCGAAGGATTGGGCGACGCGACGACGTTCTGGAACGTCTCGACCGGGATCGTCATGTTCCTCGGCCGCTACATTTCGATGGTGACGCTGCTGGCCGTGGCCGGGTCGCTGGCTGCCAAAAAGCCGATTCCCGAATCGTCCGGCACGTTCCGTACGGATACGGCGATGTTCGGCGCGGTATTCGTCGGCGTCGTGCTGATCGTCGGCGCGCTGACCTTCTTCCCGGCACTGGTGCTGGGCCCGATCGCGGAACAATTGACGTTATAACCGGAACGTTTATACACCTTACACAACGAATGGAGACGCTGATTTATGGATAAGAAAAAGACCATGCTGAGCGGCGAGATCGCGAGCGCCGCTTTGCGGGAGTCGTTCGTGAAACTCGACCCGCGTATCATGATGCGCAACCCGGTCATGTTCGTCGTCGAGATCGGTTTTCTGGTCACGCTGCTGCTGTGCTTCGCGCCGGACGCGTTCGGCGGCACCGTGCCGCGCTGGTTCAATATCGTCACGACGGTCATCTTGCTGCTGACGCTGCTGTTCGCGAACTTCGCCGAAGCGCTGGCCGAAGGGCGGGGCAAAGCACAGGCCGATTCGCTCAAAAAAACGAAGCAGGATATCAGCGCCAACAAAGTATCGAGCAGCGGCGCGGTCAAAACCGTGCCGGCTTCGGAGCTGCGCAAAGGCGACTTCGTCGTCGTGGAAGCGGGCGAACTCATTCCCGGCGACGGCGAAGTGGTCGAAGGACTGGCTTCCGTCGACGAATCGGCGATCACGGGCGAATCCGCTCCGGTTATCAAAGAAGCCGGCGGCGACTTCAGCTCCGTGACCGGCGGCACGAAAGTCGTCAGCGACCGGATCAAAGTACGGATCTCCGCCGATCCCGGCGAATCGTTCCTGGATCGCATGATCTCGCTCGTCGAAGGCGCCAAGCGCCAAAAAACGCCGAACGAAATCGCACTCAATACGGTACTGGTCAGCCTGACGCTGATCTTCCTGATCGTGGTCGTCACGCTGCCGTTCCTATCAGACTTTCTCGGCATTCAGATGGAAATCCCGATCCTGATCGCCCTGCTGGTCTGCCTGATCCCGACTACGATCGGCGGCCTGCTGTCCGCGATCGGGATCGCGGGCATGGACCGGGTCACGCAATTCAACGTACTCGCCATGTCCGGCAAAGCGGTCGAAGCGTCCGGCGATATCAACACGATCATTCTCGACAAAACGGGTACGATCACGTTCGGCAACCGGATGGCGAGCGAATTCGTTCCAGTCAAAGCGATCCGCGAAGAAGAAATCGCCTACTGGGCCGCGATCAGCTCGCTCAAAGACGAAACGCCGGAAGGCCGCTCCGTACTGGAATTGATGAAAAAGAACGGTTTGCCATACGACGAAAAGCTCGGCGAAGGCGGCGAATTTATCGAGTTTCAGGCCGAGACGCGCATGAGCGGCATCGATCTGCCGGACGGGCGCCAGGTGCGCAAAGGCGCCGTGGACTCCGTGAAGCAGTGGGTCCGCTCGCAAGGCGGAACGATCCCGGCCGATCTGGACGAAGGCAGCAACGCGATCGCCACGGCGGGCGGCACGCCGCTGGCCGTAGCCGTTGACAACCGGATCTACGGCTTGATCCATCTCAAAGACACCGTGAAGCCCGGCATGCGCGAACGGTTCGAACAGATGCGCCGCATGGGCATCAAGACCATCATGTGTACCGGCGACAACCCGCTGACGGCGGCGACTATCGCCCGCGAAGCGGGCGTGGACGACTTTATCGCCGAAAGCAAACCCGAAGACAAGATCGCCGTCATCCGCCGCGAGCAGGCGGAAGGCAAGCTCGTCGCCATGACCGGCGATGGAACGAACGACGCGCCCGCGCTGGCGCAAGCCGATGTCGGCATCGCCATGAACAGCGGCACGGTCGCCGCCAAAGAAGCGGCTAACATGGTCGATCTGGATTCCGACCCGTCGAAGATCATCGAAGTGGTCGCGATCGGCAAACAGCTTCTCATGACGCGCGGCGCGCTGACCACGTTCAGCATCGCCAACGACGTCGCCAAATATTTCGCCATCATCCCGGCGATGTTCATGGTCGCCATCCCGCAGATGCAGACGTTGAATATCATGCGGCTCGATTCGCCGCTGTCGGCGATCTTGTCCGCGTTGATCTTCAACGCGATCATTATCCCGCTGCTGATTCCGCTGGCGATGAAAGGCGTCGCCTACAAGCCGATGAGCACCAGCCGCCTGCTCGGAAAAAACCTGCTGATCTACGGCTTCGGCGGCCTGGTCGCGCCGTTCGTCGGGATCAAGCTGATCGACCTGGCAGTTCAGGTGTTCATCTGACCTGCGGATTTCCGCTCGGTGGAGCGCCGCTTTGTATCAACCGTCTTTTTATAAAATGGAGGAACTTACTTATGCGAATCATCTGGATGACGCTGCGTACTACCTTTTCCGTGGCCATCGTCTGCTGCATTATTTACAATATCGCCGTCTGGGCCGTGGCTCAGGCCGCCGCGCCGGACAAAGCGAACGGCAGCCTGGTCAAGAACGCCGAAGGCCAAGTGATTGGCTCTTCGCTGATCGGCCAAAGCTTCACCGATCCCGGTTATTTCCACGGACGCGTATCGAGTATCGACTACGACGCCAACGGCTCCGGCACGCCCAACTATGCGCCGTCCAACCCGGAACTGCTGACCCGCGCCGAGCAGTCGATTGCCGATTGGCAGTCCCAAAACCCGGACGTTCCGGTCTCGGAGCTTCCGATCGACCTTATCACCAATTCCGGCTCCGGCCTCGATCCGCATATCAGCCCCGCTTCCGCCGAAGCGCAGGTTCCGCGCGTCAGCGCGGCAACCGGCATCGCGGCGGACAAGCTGCAACAGCTGATTAAGGACCATACGCAAGGCCGCTCGCTCGGACTGTTCGGCGAACCGGCCGTCAATGTGCTGGAGCTGAATCTGGCGGTGCAGGCATCTCGTTGAGCCGGCTCGTCTTGAACGAATCGGGGACGAATGTCGCGGTCCGACGCGTCCATGCAAGCTGCGTGTGCAAAACGACGTCCATAAGCTGACCGCCGAGGCGGGCAGACGCGCTTTCCGTTGCTCCGATAAAAGTCGCTCTGACCCTCCGAATATGCCGCTGCCGAATCTAACGGATCGAGATGACGCTTAGCGTACGTATTTGACGCTTTCGGATTTTTAACGGATCGAGGTGACGCTTAACCGATAAAACAGAGCGTTTTCGCGCCCTTTTTCCCGCTTTTTCGCAGCTAAGCGTCTGTACGATCCGTTACATTTCCGCATGCCACCGAATCGGGCTTGTAACGGACATGCGATCCTTTAGAGCATAGACAACCGCTGGCGGCAATTTCATTATTTCACTATTTCGTTATTTCGCCGTTTCCCGACGTCCCGCGACACGCCTGTCCGCTTCAAACGAAAGGAAGAACGTCCATGCCCGACTTTAAACGCAAATCGCCGGAAGAAATTCTGAAGTCGATCCACGCGCTCTACACCGGACGGCTCAAGATCATCATCGGAGCCATCTCCGGTTCCGGCAAAACGTACCATATGCTGCGCGACGGCCAAACGTTGAAAAGCCAAGGCGTCGATGTCGTGCTCTGCGCCGTGTCCACCATGCAGCGCCCGGAAACGATGGAGCAGCTTGAAGGATTGGAGCGCGTACCGAGCATCCATTGGCGGCACGCCGACGGCAGCGAACGCAAAGACCTGGATCTCGACGCCATTCTGGCGCGCAATCCCGAAGTGCTGCTGACCGACGGGCTGGCGCATCGCAACCGTCCCGGCGCTGTGAACGCAACTCGGCTTGACGACATTCGCGGTTTACTAGAAAAAGGCATCAGCGTAATCGCTACCGTCAACGTGTACGAGCTTCAGGGAATCACGGAAATGGCACGCAAGCTGATCGGGATCGAAGTGAACGAAACCGTTCCTGCCGACACGCTGGAATTGGCGGACGAGGTGCGGCTGATCGACGTCACGCCCGAAGCGCTGTTGGCGCGGATCGAAGAAGGATTGCTCAAAAACGTGCCGGACAAAACGTTGTTCAGCCGGGGCAATATCGGCGTGCTGCGCGAACTGACGCTGCGGCTGGTCGCCGAAGGCGTCAACGGCACGCTGCTCAAATACCGCGACGAACAAGGCTACGTAGGCGCTTCCGGCACGGCCGAGCATATCCTCGTATCGGCGCAGTACCATTGGAACGGCTCGATCCATATCCGCCGCGGCCAGCAGATCGCGCAGCGGCTCGGCGGCGAATTGTCGGTCGTCACGTTCGTCAATCCGGGCGAAAAGCTCGGGCCGGAGCGCGAAGAGTTCCGCCGTTCGATCCGCAAGCTGTGCGAAAAAATCGGCGCGACGCTGCACGAGATCAAAATCCGCTCGCGGCGCGATATTCCGCCTACGCTGGTCCGTCTGGCGCTGGAACAAAACGTGTCGCGGATCGTGATCGGGCATTCGAACCAGACGCGGTCGCAGGAATTTTTCAAAGGATCGATCGTCGCGGAAATGGTCAAATGTATGCGTAACGTGGACATGTTCGTCGTCGCGGATCGTTCGGCGGGCGGCGGCGAGCGCATCTTGCCGACCAAACGCAAAGAGCCGCTGCAAGACCCGGCAGGCCCGTATCGGCGCTTGAGCGAAGAACAGGCGGGACGCAAAATCGAGGAGATTCGGCGCGGACGGTTCAAAGTATATATCGGAGCCGCTCCCGGCGTCGGCAAAACGTATACGATGCTGCGGGAAGGCAATATTTTGCGCAAAAAGAATATCGACGTCGTGATCGGACTGCTGGAAACGCACGGACGCAAAGAAACGCAGGAACAGGTGAACGAGCTGGAGTTGGTGCCTCGCGCCGTCGTATCGTACAAAGGCGCACAGCTTCAGGAAATGGATACCGACGCCATCATCGCCCGCGACCCCGAAGTCGTGCTGGTGGACGAACTGGCGCATACGAACGTGCCGGGCAGCGTCCGCAAAAAGCGTTACGAAGACGTGATCCGTTTGCTGAACGCGGGCATTTCCGTCATTTCCACGCTTAACGTGCAGCATTTGGAAAGCCTCAACGACAACGTTGAACAACTGACGGGCGTGCGCGTACGGGAAACGGTGCCGGATTCGCTGCTGAGTCTCGCGGACGAAGTGGAATTGATCGACGTCACGCCCAAAGCGTTGCAGGAACGGATGCGGGCCGGACGGATCTATGCGCGGGAAAAGGTGGATCAGGCGCTCGGCAACTTTTTCAAAACGGGGAATTTAATCGCGCTGCGGGAACTGGCGCTGCGCGAGATCGCGGACGACGTGGACGAGCGGTTGGAATCGTGGGAACGCAAAACGTCGCTGCGCGGGCCGTGGCGGCGCGAAGAAGTCATCTTCGTCGCGGTCACGCTGAGCGATAACGCCGAACGGCTGATCCGGCGCGGTTTTCGGATCGCGTACCGGCTCAAAGCTCCGTGGCATGTCTGCTACATCCCCGACGGCGAATGCCCGATCGAACAAGAGCAGGAACGGATCGAGCAGCTTCGGCGCCTGACCCGGCGGCTCGGCGGCAGCTTCGATCTCGGCGAACGGGTATCCGCGAGGCGGCTGCACGAAGAGCTACTGATGCGCGCCAACGCAAAACGCTGCACGCAGCTGATCGTCGGCCAGTCGCGGCGATCCAGGCTGTACCGGCTGCTATTCGGTTCGTTGACCCGAAGACTGCTGCGGACCGCACGCCATATGGATCTGTTGGTAGTGGCACGGTTCGATCATGCGGCTCAGGTGAAAAAAGAGGAGTGAGCCACAGAATTTCCGGCAGCAGTTCTTGCGTTCTGTCGGCGTCGGATGCGTCAACGTTTCTGCAAAAAGCGGCTATCGGTCGCCACGCGGCAAAGAGCGTTCACCGTTGCGCAAAAAACTTTTTGGGGTGGGGCTTTTTCTATTCAAATCCCGGACCGAAATGCCGATTGATGTAGAGGAACGCGATAGGCTGCCGGATGCCGACACTGCTGTCGGCGGAAGGAACGGCTGCATTGCGATGCAAAATACAGGCTGAGCCAAGGAGGAGAACAGGCAGAATGAACGAAAGAAAGTTGTCGGGTATCGAGATGTTCGCGTTTGACGTAGTAGAGGAAGCACGGGAAAACGAGCCGCGCAAAACCGTGCGCCGTTACGGCCTGCTCAAGCTGTCGTGCGGAACCGCCGCCGGATTCGGCGTCTGCCTGATCTCCGCAGGCTTCGCCCCGGCGGATCTGGTGCGCTGGAGCGCCTGCTTCGGCCGGCTGCGCGGCCTGACGCCGGAAGAAGCGTCGGCAGCGGTATCCGCCGACCGCTGGGGCGCCCGCGAGCGGCATGCCGCGCAGTACGCGCTGCTTCGCGGCGCGCTGGCCGACCTGCTCGTGGCGCTGGAAGCGCGCCGCGCCGGCGCGCGGCTGCTGCTCGGCCTCGGCGCGGCCGGCCTGCTGGGCGGCATCGCCGCCCGGACGTCGGCGCACGGCTCCGACGCGCATATCGTCTCGGCAATGAACAGCCGAGACCTTGCCGGCGGCTATGCGCCGCACCCGCCGGTCCGCTACGCGCCGGACGCGGTGCTGCGCGCGGTGCGCGGCGCGGCGGCGACGCTGGTCGCCGAGCGCGAAGAAGCGCCGACCCCGTTCGTCGGCGCAGACCTGTCCGGCGGCAATCCGCAGCCGGACGACATGCTGCGGCAGCTCTACATCGCCGCCGCGATCGAGCGCCCTTCGTCGGACGCGCTCATGGATCGCGCAGACTCGTACTGCGCTCTTTTTTGAGCATACGCCGATTCCTTGCTTGAATCCCCGATCATGCCGCTTTTCCTTTATACGCAAAAAACGCTGCGGGCCGAGCCGCAGCGTTTTTTTTACCAACCATCCGTTTTGCATCCTTTTATTTGGTTTTCTGCCGAACGAACGAGGGGAAAATTCGGCAAATCACGCATTTTCGTATCTACCGATACATCGTCAAGCCTTACATTTCACCGGGTCAAGCTAACGGTCGCTTGTCTCGCTGTGATTCGGGGCTGCGAGAGTGCGCAACGCGTACGGTTTCGGTCCGTTTCCGCCCGGAATGTCGCGCATGCGGGGGTTAGCTGCGAAATCCCGGACGAACGCAAACCTGACTTCCGTTTAGACCCGTCACCGTCTTGGTTTCGGAATCAACCGGATATTACTTCAAGGTATACGCCGATACAGTATTCTGATTTTCGCCTTGCGTGTCGTGAACGTACAGTTTGCCTTCTCCGCCGTACAGGAAGCCGTATTTGGCTTTGCCGTTCGTCGAAGGATCGAGCGAAACGTGATGGTTCACGCTCAGGTCTTTCGGGCTAAGCGCATAAAACTCTCCGCTTACTTTGTCGAACGCCGCGATTTCTTCGTTCGGCGCTTTGTAGACGAGGAAGTCTTTTTCTTCGAACGTTTTGCTTGCTTTCAGCTTGTTGTCCGGACCGTACAGTTCCAGTTTCAAACCGTCTTTGACCAGCAGGTTTTCGCCGGCGGTAATCACGAAGGCGCCTTTAGGGATTTTACGCTCCCATACCTTTTTGCCTTTGGCGTCGAACAGCACATACGTGAACTCGCGGTTGTCGATCGACGGATCGAGAATTTCGACGCCCGGAGTTTTTCGTTCCGGCAATTCTTCTTTGACCAGTCCGACCAGATTGCCTCCGTTGAACGGATACACGGCCGGGGCCACTTTGCTGCTTCCGCCCCACGATCTGAAATTGCTGGCTACGGTCGTGTTTTCCGGCAATTTGTAAGAAAGGGTCGGGCTTTTCAGCGTATTGACGTTTTTGTACCATTCAATCTTTTTGTTCGTCGTGTTCACGACCTCGCCGTTAGACAGCACAGATAGGTTTTGGCTTCCGTCTACGGTATCTTTTTTCTTCAATTTGCCGTCGTTGGCGAATTGGTATACGTGCGTCGTTTTTTGGTCCGACGAAATGCTGCTTAGCAGAAGATCACCGTTAGACAAAACTTCCAGCGATCCGGTCAAGCCGGTTTCGATTGCTTTGCTCCATTTGAGTTTGCCGCTCGAACTTACCGCATACAGCTTCTGCGATTTTTCGTTGTCTTTTTTGCCTACGAAATACACGTCTCCGTTCGTTCTTGATACGACCTGCGAACTGAAAATGTTCACATTTTCAGCACCGCCCTGGAAATCGTAAACCCAGTTGCTCGCGCCGTTTTTGCGATCGAACGATTGCGTTTGCAGTCCGCCTTCCTTCTCGCTGAACAGCGTGACGTATAACCGGTCTTTGGTGACGTTGCCGGAATCGAATACCCAGCCGAGATCATGCCCTGCGGGAACGTCGTATTTCCAATCGGCCGTCGGGAGTTTGTCGGTCGGATTGGTAGCGGCAGCCGCGCTTCCCGCGTTCAGACTCGCGCCTACGCCTACCGCCATCGCCATGCTGAGCATCAAAGGTTTAAATCTTTTTTTCATTTGTTATTCCTCCTCTAATTTTATCTTTAAAAATATATTTAAGACTTTTAAACCTTTAAAAAGATTTAAAAGAACGGTCAAACGGATTATTTTTACAGTCGAACCGGATAAGCGATTATTTCAAGCTGTAATGGGAGATCGACTTGTTGACGTTCCAGTCCATCGTATGCACGTACAGTTCGCCGTCGCCTTCGTACAGGAACGAATAGTCGGCTTTTTCTCCGGCGGTTTCTTTCATGTCGATCTCGTACTTCACGCTCA
Organism: Saccharibacillus sacchari; assembly: GCF_037722395.1. Taxonomy (GTDB): domain Bacteria; phylum Bacillota; class Bacilli; order Paenibacillales; family Paenibacillaceae; genus Saccharibacillus; species Saccharibacillus sacchari_A. The sequence continues at coordinate 78,766 of NZ_JBBKAR010000046.1, forward strand.
GGTCTTTCGGGTCCAAAGCTTGGAACGTGCCCGCTTCTTTGCTGGTCAGCACGATTTCGTCCGTCGTTTTGGCTTTGGCCAACCATACGTCGTCGCCTTCGACCGTTTTGCTGGTTTTCAGCTTATTGTCTTGGCCGTACAGTTCGATTTTATTGTCTTTTTGCAAAACGAATCCGTCTGCGGTCGGCACGATGGCGGCGTCTTGCCAAAGCTCGCGTTCCCATTTCTTTTTGCCGTTGGCATCGAACAGCACAACCGACTTGCTTTGCTTCACGATGCTCAGGTCGATTTCTTGCGCGCCTTCTTTGAACGGTACGGCGCTGTAGTCTTCTTCGCGCAGCACGACCAAAGTATTGCCTCCGCTCAGCGAGTAGACGGCTTCTCCAAAGTTACCGCCACGGACATCGAAGTCGATCGAATTCCATTCCGGCAGTTCGTATTCGAGAATCGGTTTTTTGAGATCATTCAAGCTTTTGAACAGTTGCAGCTTCGGAGAGATCGCCAACACTTGACCGTTCGGAAGCAGTTTGATGTAAGCGCCTGAGTTATTGATTTCCGATCCGTCGATTTTTTGGGTATTTTTCACTTTGCCGTCCGCTCCGAATACGTAGAAGACCTGATGGCTATTGACCGTTTTGGTAGGCGCGACGCTGCCGCTGACCACGATGTCGCCGTTATGGAGCACCTGCAATCTTTCGATCGCTTTGCTGCCCACGTCTTTGTTCCATTTCAATTTGCCGTTCGCGTCGACCGCTTCCAGCTTGTAGGTTTGTTCTCCGTCTTTTTTCCGCACGTAATAGGAATTGCCGTTTTTGTCCTGAATCGCGTAACCTCCGCTGGTCAGTTGCTTCGCGTCGCCCTGGAAGTCGTACGTCCAGTTGTCTTTGCCGCCGTTCTCCTGGTCGAACGCCTGCACGATTTGCGAGTTGTGTCCGTCGACGGCCTGAAGATACAGATTGTCTCCGGCGAACGTGCCGAATCGGAAAGTGCTGGCGAGATCCAACTGGTCCGGTACTTTATACGACCAATCCAACTGACTTGTCGACGGATTTGCCGACGGTGCCGCGTAGGCTCCTCCGGCGCTTACCCCGGTAATGCCCAACGCGACGGCCATGCTCAATACTGCGGGTCTGAATGTCTTTTTCATAATGATATTCCTCCTCTGATTTTATCCGTAAACAGATATTTTAAATTTCATCAGTCTCAAAAAGATTGAAAAGTACAGTCGAATCCATATTTTCAGCTCCGACTCAAGATCGGGCCGAATATAAAGTTATTTCAAGCTATAATGCGAAACCGTTTTGTTCACGTTATCATCCACCGCGTGCACGTACAGCTCGCCGGCGCCTTCATACAGGAACGCATAGGTCGATTTCACCGCTGCGGTTTCGCTCAGATCCAGTTCGTATTTGACGCTCAGGTCTTTGGGATTCAGCGACAGGAACGTTCCCGCTTTTGCGTCCGTCACCACGATCTCGTCCGTGTTTTCGGCTTGCGACAGTTTGAGCGCGCTGCCTTCGAGCGTTTTGCTTGTTTTCAGCTTGTTGTCTTTGCCATACAGTTCAAGTTTGTTGCCGGTTTGCAGCACGAATCCGTTTGCCGTCGGCAGAACGACCGCGTTTTTCGCCAAGTTGCGTTCCCATGTCTTTTGGCCTTTGGCATCGAACAGGATCAGCGATTTCGACGTTTTGAGGTTGCTGATATCGATCTCGTCGGAGCCGCCCGGCTTTTGACTGGTTTGGCTGTAATCGTCCACGCGGAATCCGATCAATGTTTCGCCGCCGCCGAACGAAAAGATGGAATGGATAGAATCCGAATTGGCGAAGCCCAAGTCGATCGAAGTCCATTTCGGCAGCGTATATTCCACGATCGGCTTTTTCAGATCATTGAGGCTTTTGAACAATTGGAATTTCGACGCGGTATTGATCAGCTTGTCATCCGGCAGGAAGACTAACGCTCCGCCTTTGCTCCCGAACTCGGACCCTTTTATTTTTTTCGTGCTTTTTACTTTGCCGTCTTTGCCGAACGTATAGAACGTTTGATAGACTTCTCCGGTTTTGGGGAATGTCTGATGGCTGACCACAATATCGCCGTTACCGAGCACATGCAACTGTTTGCCGCTTTCGCCCACGACGCTTTTGGCGATCACGGAATCCGGAACGATCGACTTGCCGCCTTCGCCGGGCACGGGATTCGACCATTTCAGCTTGCCGTTCGCGTCCACCGCTTCCAGCTTGTACTGTTTGTCGCCCGCCTTTTTGCGTAAAAAGTAAGAATTGCCTTCTTGGTCGTACGTGATGCTATCGCCGCTTGTCAGCCCTTTGGCCGTGCCTTTAAAGTCGTAGCCCCAGTTCTCTTTGTCGCCTTGATCCTGGTCGAACGCCTGAATCACGACATTGTCGCTGGTTCCTCTGTTGTACACATACAAGTTATCTCCCGCAAAAATGCCTTCCGCGAACGAACTACCCAGATCGTATCCGTACGGTACGTCGTATTTCCAATCCAACTCGCTCGTCGACGGAGCCGCCAAAGCGCTTCCCGCTCCCAAGCCGGTCAACCCTACCACCATCGCCATGCCGAAAACGGCCGGTTTGAATCGAGACTTCATCGTCGCTACCTCCTGAAAGTGTGTATGATGCGCGGCGCCGATCGGGCTTTGTTGACGCGCTCTTTCCGCACATTCTGTAAAAGGGACGGTTAACTTTCCCGAACGGTTCGCATTTTTTTGATTTTTCCTCAAATTCTTTTTTTTCTCATTTTATCCTGCTCGTTTTCTTTTCTTTTAGCCCTCTTCCGCCCCAGACTCACACTACAGACGATCCAACCGCCCAAAACGATTTTAAAAATCCGAATTTTATGCCAAAAAAATCGCCGCCCCCGAAAAGACGCCGATTTTTAATCTCTTTTCTCTTTTCTCTTCTACCCCCTATTCCAAGCGAAGCGAATGAAACAAAGGAAGCGGAGGGAGAAATTCAGTGAAAGACGCCTTTGAACCCGGAAATCTTCTACTGAAAATTCCAATCCATTTCCGGGTGAGACAGCGCATTGAACGAATTTCTCCCGCAGCCCCCTACGTTTCCTCTCTCATCGCTTCCCCCTCATCTGCGACGGCGCACATCCCCGAAGCTGCCGGAACACCCGATTGAACGTGCGCACATTGCCGAAGCCGCATTCCAGCGCAATGTCGATCAGCTTATGTTGGCTTTCGGCGATCAGCCGTTCCGCGCGGGCGATCCGCAGCTCGTTAATGTAGGTATTGTAATTCATGCCGGTCACGTTTTTGAAAAAGCGGGAAAAATGGAACACGCTCATCCGCGCCCGGTCCGCTCCGTCTTGCAGCGTCAGCGGCAGTTCGCAATGACGTTCCAGATACTCCAGCAGCTCCTGCATGGTTTTGAGATGGGCGGCCGAACGCGCGCTGCGTTTCGGTTCCGCCGCGCCTGCCGGCACGTAACGCAGCGTCAAGCCGCACAGCATATGCAGCAATCCGGTGATCACCGTATCCGATTGCTCGGCCCTCCGTTCTCCTTCTTCCCTGATCCGCTCCATGACCGACGCCAGATCTTGCAGCGCCTGCCGCTCGAACGCAGACGCGTCGGCTTGCCGGGCATACGGAATAAACGAAGACAGCACGCCTCCCTCCTCCGGCCACCCCGCCGGGCTGCCGATCAGGCGCGGATTGAAAATAATCATCAGCACTTCGGACTCCGTTTTCCCGCTATCGTAGTAATGAATATCCCCGCTGCCGCAAAAAGCGAACTCGCCTTGCGTCAACAGTCTCGTTTCCGAATTGATCCCGATCTGAATACAGCCTTCCCGCACGTAAACGAATTCCAGATCGTGATGCCAATGCGCCAAAAAGTTCATGTTGCGCACGCGGGAGATCTGTACGGGCAGTCCGCTGCCGTAAATCCGATTTTCGTGAAAAGCACGCATGAGCCTCGCTCCTATCGCTGTTCGATATGGCTAGACTTTAGCAAAAATCGTCCACTTCCACAACAAAAATGACGCGAAAAAGAGAACGCTTTCCCGTACAATGTGGGGGTAAACGTCAAGCGCGTATTCTATTCAACCTACAGGATGGGAGTCTGATGAAATGAGTAAGCAAGCTTTGATCGTAAGCGGTGGGTGGGACGGCCATCAGCCGAAAGAAGTCGCCGATATTTTCGCTGATATTCTGCGCCGAGAAGGTTTCGAGGCGGAGATTTCGTATACGCTGGACGCTTTTTTGGACGAAGAACGTTTGCTGAAGCTGGATCTGATCGTGCCGGTATGGACGATGGGCGAGATCAGCAACGAACAGCTCCAGCCCGTGCTCAAAGCGGTCGAATCCGGCGTCGGCATGGCAGGCTGCCACGGCGGGATGTGCGATTCGTTCCGTAACAGCGTCGAATGGCAATTTTTGACCGGATCGCAATGGGTAGCGCACCCGTTCAACGACGGCGTGGAGTACGAAGTGCGCATGAAGCGTCCTTCGTCCAGCCCTCTGATCGAAGGCATCCCGGACTTTACGGTGAAGTCGGAGCAGTATTACCTGCACGTCGATCCCGTCGTGGACGTGCTCGCTACGACGACGTTCCGGATCAGCGAAGGCCCGCATTCCGCCAACGGCGAGATCGTGATGCCCGTCGTGTACACCAAGCGCTGGGGCGCGGGCAAAGTGTTCTACAACTCGCTCGGCCATCAGGCGAACATTTTCGATATACCCGAAGCGCAAGAACTGATGCGGCGCGGGATGCTGTGGGCGGCGAAATAAACCTTTTTTGCAGGCGAAATCAGATCAGAGAGGCGGAAATCGGAATGCGGAAAGTGAAGATCGGCATTATCGGCTGCGGCAATATCAGCGGCATCTATCTGGAAAATCTGACGCGCACGTTCGCCAATACGGAAGTGTTCGCGGTGTCGGATATCAGCGAAGAACGGATGCAAGCGGCGGCGGAAAAGCACGGCGTTCCCAACCAATGGACGGCCGAGCAAGTATTGAACAGCCCGGACGTCGAAATCATCGTGAACCTGACGACGCCCGGCGACCATTTCAAGTTTTGCAAACTGGCGCTGGAACACGGCAAACACGTCTATGTGGAAAAACCGCTGTCGCTGCTCCCGGAACAGGGGCACGAGCTGGTCGAATTGGCGCGGGAAAAAGGATTGCTGCTCGGCGGCGCGCCGGATACGTTTCTCGGCGCGGGACTGCAAACGTGCCGCAAGCTGATCGACGACGGTTATATCGGCCAACCTGTCGCGGCGACGGCGTTCATGCTCGGTCACGGTCACGAAAGCTGGCATCCGAATCCTTCCTTCTATTATCAGGCGGGCGGCGGCCCGATGTTCGATATGGGACCGTATTACCTGACGGCGCTCGTTTCGCTGCTCGGTCCCGCGCAGACGGTAGCCGGCATGACCGCCAAATCGTTCGAGCAACGCACGATTACCAGCCAGCCGCAGTTCGGCGAGAAGATCGACGTGGAAGTGCCGACGCATATCGCGGGTACGCTGCGGTTCCGAAGCGGCGCGGTCGCGACGATGATTACGAGCTTCGACGTCTGGAGCAGCACGCTGCCGCCGATCGAAATCTACGGCACGCAAGGGACGTTGCTTGTGCCGGACCCGAACAACTTCGGCGGCCCGATCTCTCTGCGCCCCGCCGGCGCGACGGAGTTCAAAGAAATTCCCGTCGTCCACCAATATGCCGAAAACAGCCGGGGCATCGGCGTGTCCGATATGGCGAACTGCGTGCTGAACGGCGGCACTCCGCGCGCAAACGGCGAGTTGACCAATCACGTGCTAGAGATCATGCACGCGTTCCACGAAAGTTCGGACAGTGGCAGCTACGTGGAGTTGAAATCGAACTGCGAGCAGCCGAAACCGTTGAAAACGGGTTTGGTGAAAGGGTATTTGGAGTAACCGATTGTAACGCAAAAGAACCGCAGCCTTCCGTCGGGAAGGCTGCGGTTTTTGACTTGAGTCGTTATTGACATGATCCGTCGAAAAGGCGAGACTACATTTCTATAACAACTTTTTGCGCATCACGTAATGCGGAATACCCATTTCTTCGAAGACTTCGCTGTCGCGCGCATATCCCAGCTTTTCGTAAAAGGCAACCGCGACTTCGCGGGCGTGCAGCATCATCTCGAAGCAACCTTGGCGTGCCGCTTCCGCCTCCGCGTATACGACCAATTTTCGGCCGATATTTATGCCGCGCAGCGATTCGTCCACGGCGACCTGCTTCATTTGAAGCAAGTTGCCGCTTTTGGTTCGCAGCATCAGCGTGCCGACCAGGCGCTCTCCGGCGAAAGCCGCGAGCAGCAGCGCTTCGGCGTCGCCGGACAGATCGTCGTCCGCGATGCTGCGGCCGAGCGGCTTGCGCAGCACGCCGTCGCGCAGCGCAAGCGATAGCCGATACTCGTCGCTTCCGTATTCGATCCGCCGCGTCTCTATTCCGAGGGCGGCCGGATCGGCTTCGGCCGCTAAGCCCTTCGCCTGTTCCGCTTCCAACCGAAGCTGCGGCTCGGGCGCAGCCGGATCAGGCGACATCGGCTTCGGCGCTTCCTTATTTTCGCGTTCGTTCATTATGTGCTCCTTTCCGCGCTTGCCGTCAATTCAAGCCGCCGCCTCGTCCGTCGTACGAGTTGGAGTTGCGCGTCCGGGCGCGGCTCAAGCATTGTTCCGCTTTGCTGTATTGGCGGTCCCTTTTATACAGCTCCGCCAGTTCCAGATTCGCTTCCCGGTCTTGCGGATCGATCGCCAGCAGCTTCTCGAACGCCGTTTTGCTCGCGCCGTAACGGCGCAGATCTTTGTAGATCAAGCCTTTATTGAACAATGCTTCCGTCGAGCGGGGATTGAGTTCGAGCACCCGATCCAATTGCCCCAGGCATTTCGAATACGGCTCCCATGTCTGGTAGTAGACGACGGCGAGATGAATATGCGCTTCTTCCAGCTTTGGGTTAAGTTCGAGCGCACGCAGATAGCAGGATTTGGCTTCTTTGAGCCTTACCGTGCGTTCGCACACATAGCCCAGGATCGCCCAGCCGTCCGCGTGTTCGGCGTTCAGCATCAGCGAGCGGCGCGCCAACGCTTCGGCTTGCTCGTATTCGCCTCTGTCGGCATACAGCCGGGCTTTGCCTTCGTACGGCTTTTCCCAGGTCGGCTTCATTTTCATAGCCTGGTCAAGCAGCTCCGACGCTCCCCGGGAGTCGCCCAGCATCAAGCGGCAGCGGGCCAGGTAATCCAGGGTTTCCGCCTGCAAGCCTTGTTCGATCAACGCTTTTTTGAAATGAAAATCGGCGTTCGGGAAATCTTTTCGGCGATAGCAGTCGAGGCCTTTGTCAAAATGGTTCATGCGGATACCCTCCTCTCCTTATGCTCCGATTGTAACGCAGATGGCGGGAAAGTCCTATTCGTTACGGTCGCGGGCGGACAAAGAAATTCGCTATAGACGCTGTCCCGCCGATAAAGCTTGCCGCTTCACGAGTTCAAAGGCGTCCGAAACCGAATTTCTTTTTCCGCTGTTTTTCTTCGTAATATTGATGCTTTTCTTCCGCAGGATAGAACGGTTGAACGGCTTGCAGGTCTGTTGCCTGGCTGGAGAGTCCTTGTTCGGTCATTTTTCGCTGCACGCGTTCCATGACCGCTCGCTGCTGCTCGTTCCGGTAAAACAAAAGAGAACGGTAGCGGGAATCTTCGGGCTTGTAGCCTTCGATCGTCGACGGGTTATGACTGCTCCAGAACCGTTCCAGCAATTCTTCCAGCGTGACTTGATCCGGATCGAATTCGATCTCGACGACTTCCGAATGGCCGTTCAACTGGCGGTGGGTCGGGCTTTCGGCTTCGCCGCCCGAATAACCGACTTCCGTGCGCGTTACGCCGGGAATACGGGAAAAGCGATCTTGCGGTCCCCAAAAGCAGCCCATGGCAAAGGTCAATTTTTCGCGGCTCATAGGATCGCTCCTTTCGGATTGCTGCATTTGCATTGCTGCATTTGGATTGGAGTGCTTGGAGAGGCTACGCTGCTTTTTAAGCAATCTACAGAGAGAATACGTGCTATTGCGCTCTATTAGATTGACGATTTGGCAACGTAGAGGAATAAAATCCGGCAATGAGTTCGGCAAAAGGTAGTCTAGGCTGCTTATCTGTCAATGTAGCCTAGACTGACCGGGCCAAACGTATCCTAGCTTGCTTTTTCGGCAACGTGCGGACCTAGTAGCTTGTTTTGCGCCTCTAGCTCTCATGTCCTGCGGTTGCGCCCCTGTTTCCCCCTATTTAACCAGACGCTCAAGCTAGACACGCATCTCACCGATACTTCCGTACCCGCTCGTCGTCGATCAGGCCGCCGAAGTTCAACCCATACGCGAAGTCGTACGTATTCCCTTCCGTATCGACGTGGCAGACCATATCGCGCGGCACGTCTTCCGCTTGCCGTTCCACGGTGTCCATGTCCGCCGGCATCTGCATCGGGAGCAGGCCGGACGGTTCGGCTTCGCCGCACAAAATCTGCAGCAGTGCCTGATCCTGCAAACCGAAGTTGACCAGTATGGCATCTGCCGCCTGCTCGAACTCCGACACGATCGCCGGGTTGGACAGCAGCATGGATACGATCACCGGCTTTTCGCCCATTTGCGCACGGGTATCGAGCACCAGATCCAGATCCGACTCGTTGCGCGTACGTACCGATTTGCCCAGATACGAACGGTTGAGCACGTCGCTGGAACGAGGGTCGCCCGCCAGGCTGACCTCGCGTCCGATCCCTGCCGTATAAGGGCGATACTGCAAGCTGATCGGCACATAGCCGTTGCCTCCTGCCTCCGCGTCTTCGCGGCTGTAGCCCATGCCCGAATCCGGGTTTTCGATACAGACCAGAGCGAAATCGGCTGCTGCCGGATCGTCCGTCACGTCGAAATATTTCGCGGCGACGTTCCGATTCAGCGGATCGACCGTTTTTTCCGGTGTCGGATTGCCGAACCAGTCGCGGCCCGGAGCGATATAACGGCGCGGGACAAAGACTTTTTTTCGCGAAAAGGAAGACGGTTGAGCCATAGAAGACTGTTCGACAGCAGACGGTTCGCTCACGGAAGGCTCAGCCGCAGAGTTTTCGTCTCGGGAGTGCTCAAACGGAGCCCGGACGCCTAACGGAAGCACGCCGCCTTTGTTTTTCAGCAGGACGACCGACTTCAACTGCGCTTCGTACCCTTCCCGCATATAATCCGGTTGCCCCACGGTTTGTTCGCTCTCTTCCGGCTGCACGTAAGGATTCTCGAACAACCCCAGCCGGAACATATTGACCAGCAGCCGAGTCGCCGAACGCTCGAAACGCGCACGCATCCACTTCTCGCCGTGCTCTTTTACGCCCATCTCGTACGCTTCCAGTACCGGACCCGCTTCGTTGTTGCCGCCGAACTGATCCACGCCCGCCAACAGCAGTTTGTAATGACGTTCCGCGACGCTCAAGTGCTCAACGCCCCACGGCTTGCCGCTCAAAAACGAATCTTTTTCCCCGTTTTCGTCCGCCGTAATCAGCCAATCCGTGCAGACTACGCCGTCGTAACCGTACTTTTCGCGCAGCAGATCGGTGATGAGATATTTGCTGTAGGCGTTGCCGACATTCTCGCCGTTTGCGGTATCCTGCTCCCACGACACGGTGTAGTACGGCATGACCGCCGAAGCCTGCCCGGTCGCGCCGTGCAGCTTGAACGCGCCTTCCGTAAACGGCTTCAGATGCTCGTCGAACCGTCCGCCCGGATACACCGCGTATTTGCCGCTGGCATAATGCGCGTCGCGTCCGCTTTCGCCCGAGCCGCCGCCCGGCCAATGCTTGACCATCGCATTGACGCTGGTACGGCCCCAGCCGTTCGCGATCTCGTCTTCGCCGTCCGAAGTCTGGAACCCGTCGATGTAAGCGCGGCCGAGATCGGTCGACAAATGCGGATCTTCGCCGAACGTGCCGTTGAACCGGAACCAGCGCGGATCGGTGGCGATATCCACCTGCGGCGACAGCGCCGTGGTCAGGCCGAGCGCCCGGTATTCTTTGGCCGCGATCTCGCCGAAACGGCGCACAAGCTGCGGATCGAAAGTCGCGGCGAGGCCCAGCGTTTCCGGCCACATCGAGATTTTCCCGCCGGAACCCGCATTGAACTCCGAGCTGGAATCCGAACCGTGGCGCGGGTCCGAGCTATTGTTCGCCGGTATGCCCAAGCCGACCGATTCCGCGTACGCCTGCACGAGATTGTTCCAGCGCGCGGCGACTCCCGGACTCTCCACCGTGGTCACCAGGATATGGCGCAGATGGTCTTTTTCCAAAAAGTCCCGCTGTTCGTCGGTCAGATCCCACGGCTTCGCGCCGCTGTCTTCGTAGGACTTGCCGTTATATGTAGAAGACATCCAATGGGTACTGCCTGCCGGGATCGACTGGTGGCGGCTGTACAGCATGAGTCCCGCGATCTGCTCCGGCGTCATGCGGGAAGCGAGGTCTTGGGCACGTTCTTCGGCGGACAGCCGCCAGTCTTTGTAAGGCTCCAGCACTCCGCTTCGGTTATGGTCTTTGAAAAACAAACCGTCCTGCTCGATCACCTTCGCGCCGGACGAAGCGGACAACCCGAGGGTCGGCCCTTCTTCATTGGGTACGTAGCGGATTTCCGCCGATACTTGGCCTTGCTCGATGTCGTTGCTCATGCCATCGCCTCCCTTTTTCTTCATTATAGCTAATTCGATACCGTCTCGCCTGCGGGAACCTTTCTTCGGCGAACGCTTTTTTGCTACACTAAACACAGAAATCGTTCCACAATCCATTTACCGGAGGGAAAAAGCCCATGAATGCCATTTTGAACAGCGAGTCCGCCACGGTCGAGATCCGGCCGCTCGGCGCTGAATTGATCAGCTTCAAACGCAAAGACACGGGACGCGAATATATGTGGAGCGGCGACGCGGAGTTTTGGACAGGACGCTCGCCCGTGCTTTTCCCGATCGTCGGATCGGTGTATGACGGCGTGATGCGGACGGAAGGCGGAGAATATACGCTGAAAAACCACGGCTTCGCGCGCAACCGCGAGTTCCGTCTGGTTGAAGCAGAAGAAACGCGCGCCGTGTTCCATCTGTCCGCGGACGAGCAGACGCTGGCGATGTACCCGTACAAATTCGCGCTCACGCTCACGTATACGTTGGACGGTTCGAACCTGCGTATCCAGTATAGGGTAGACAATAACGACGATAAAACGATCTACTTCCAGCTTGGCACGCATCCCGCGTTCAACTGTCCGATCGGCGGCGACGGGGCGTTCGAGGATTACGTGCTGGAGTTCGATCAGGAAGAAACGCTGGAGCGCTTTTTCGTGACGGGTGGCAATATCCAGATTCCGGACAAGTCCGAGATCGTGTTGGAAAAAGGAACCGTGCTGCCGCTGACGCGCGCGCAATTCGAGGAAGGCGCCATGATCTTCCGTGACGTGAAGTCGGACCGCGTGACGTTGAAAAACGAAAAAAGCGCGCACAGCGTTAGCGTGGCTTACGAGAACTTCCCGTACCTGGGCGTGTGGCAGCCGAAAAACGCGCCGTTTATCTGCATCGAGCCTTGGCACGGCTTGGCGGACGCGGACAAATTCGACGGCGAGCTGAAAGATAAAGAACTGGCGGTAGGATTGGAGCCGGGAGAATATTTCGAGGCGGCTTTGATCATTGAAGTGAAGTAAATGTAACGGCCTAAATGAATGAAAATAAGACCGGGCAGAGAAATTCTCTGTCCGGTCTTTTGGCTGCTGCAAACTACTGCATCTATTGCATCCAGCATCAGGATCGTACAGAAGCTTACCGAAACCGACGATCCCGCTTCGCGGGAAGCCCCGGTCCTTCCTGCGGATCGGCGTCGCAGTCCTGTTTGTTCATCAGCGTGCCTTGCGCGAGCTTGAGATCGATAAAATCGACGACCGTTTGCAGCGAGGAGATCTGCTCCAGCACGTTCGCGCGGTACTCTCGGATGCGCTCGAAGGCTTCCGGCGTCGCGGCCAGATCGCCTTGACGGGACATGTCGAGGTACGGCTTCATCTCGTCGAGCGACATGCCCGTTTTTTTCAAACACACGATCAGTTTCATGGTCTGCACGTCTTCCGGCGCATAGATTCGATGACTGTTGGCGCGCCGCTTCGCTCTCGGCAGCAGGCCGATCTTTTCGTAATACCGAATGGTATCTTCCGGAAGCCCGGTCAACTCCGATGTTTGCTTGATCGTATATCCCATGGTTTCGACATTGGCCGTATCGGCTCTAGGCGTCATTTTCATGTATTCAAGTTCTTGCTTTGCCACGGTGATCGCTCCTTCGCTTATGGCTTATCGCTCGCATTGTTTGAATAAAGTATACTGCTTGGAGTCAACTCCAAGTCAAGAACTTCGAATTTAGGGTTTGACTTGGAGCCGGCTCCAAGTTATACACTGTCTCCAATCCGCGAGATACTCTCGCTATTCACACATTGGAGGCTTGCCCATGAACACTTTATCCGTTACCTATCCGGCTGCACGCACGGCTTTGATTACAGGTGCCAATAACGGCATCGGCTTGGAATTAACACGCCGTCTTTTGACGGAAGGCTGGCATGTCGCGGCATTGATTCGCTCTGCTTTTTCTACGGAAGATGAGATTACGGCTGGTGCGATTCGCGAAGGCCGGCTTCGGGTTTACACCGCGGAATTGACCGATTTCACGCAACTGGCTGCCGCACTTCAAAAGATTCAGGCGACCGAAACGTCGATCGGCGTTCTGTTCAACAACGCGGGCGGAAGCCTGCCTGAGCTGCGCTTTTCTCCGCAAGGGCGCGAAATGCATTACGAGCTGCAAACGGTCGTGCCCTATATCCTTTACCGCGAGCTGAAGGAGTTGCTGCTGCGCGGTTCGCTCAAGACCGTTATCGGCACTTCTTCGAACGCGTTCAACTATACAAAAACGTTCAACGCCGACAACCTTGCGCGTCCCGAGCGTTTCAAGCAATTAACCGGAGCTTATGCCGACACCAAACTCGCGATGTCCCTCTGGACGCAAGCACTGGCTCCGGGCGAAGCCAAAGACGGCATTCTGCTGCGCAGCGCCGATCCCGGGCCAAACAATACGATTCGTAAAGGCAAAAAATCCGGCCTACCCTTCCCCGTCAATTACTTGATGCGATTCTTCTTCGCGCCGCCAAGCCAAGGAGCGGGACGTCTGCATGATGCGGCATTCGGGCAATATAACAGCGAAGCAGGCGTGTTAATTGATAAGCAGGGTATCGTGCAGTTGAAATTCGCCGATCAGGCAAAGCGCGTATTGGAAAACGTGGAGCGGATTTACCGGGAAGAGTTCCGACTTTTGATGTAAAAAAACTACTGACAATAAGGTGTTAGTTGGCAATGTGTCGAGAAAATCAAACGTAACTGGAAGCGAGAAGACGGAGAGAGAAATTCAGTGAAAGACGCCTTTGAACTTGGAAAACAACCACTCAAATTTCATTCTAGTTTTCCAAGTGAGACAGCGGATTGAACGAATTTCTCTCGCAGTCTTCTTGCTTCTCGCATCAACGTAACTTTCTCGGCAAACTGACTACTGACACTAAGTTGTCAGTAGCACTTCTCTATACTATGGAGGCAAACATCTCGCATCTACAGGAGGATTCTCCATGACAAATACAAGTTCCCCGATCTCGCCTTCGGCCGATCTCGTGCTTCCCGGACTTCGCTATTGGGTCGGCGTCGTCTCCGCTTCCCATGTCGATCACGCTATCGAACAAGGCATCGCGCAGACCTGTCACGGCAAAGCCCAATCGTTGAACCGGATGAAGCCCGGCGATTGGCTGATCTATTATTCGCCGCGCACGGACATGAATAGCGGCGCGCCGCTGCAAGCTTTTACGGCGATCGGACAGGTTGCCGACGATCGGGTGTACCGCTACAAGATGAGCGACACCTTTATTCCGTATCGGCGAGACATGCACTATCTGCCTGCAAAGCCGGTGCGCATCGCGGGTTTGCTTGAACGATTATCCTTCACCAAAGGCCGCCGCAGCTGGGGTCAGGCTTTTCGCTTCGGGCAGTTCGAGATCACGCCGGAAGACTTCCGGGTTATCGCGGATCTGATGCTGGAAACAGGGGATGAAGGAGAAAAAAGGCTCAGCTTCCTCTCTATGATCAACAGCTACAATTCGAGTGGTAAAGGTTAAGATCATGCAAAAGCCATCGCAAGCAGGTGATTAACCTGTCCGCGATGGCTTTCTTTTGTCCGTTTCCGATGCTTGGCTTGTCCGAATCCTACCCTCTATCCTTGTGCGTCTGAAAGCCGTCGGCCCAACAGCCGGATCGCCTCACGCAGCTTTTCCTTTGGCACCGACTCGTATAGATCGCCGATCGCAATCTCTGTCGCACAGGCAGTGTCGCCGATTTCTTTTAGGTAAGCAACCAATGCAACGCCTGTCTGTGCTTGCACGCTTGCGATAATCGGCGCGGCCGCTTCGGCAGACAGACCGCTCAAGTGCAAATGGAACATATTCGACACCGGTACTTCCGGCCTTGTGCGAATGTTCGGCTGCTCGTTGTACAACGCCGCCAGTTCTTTTGCCTCCTCGTAATACTGCGCCATCTTCGGCAAGCGAAGATCGAGATAATACTCTGAACTCAGAATGTACGGATATAAGCTGATCAGATCGCCGCCGTGCCGTCTTTTCCACACTTTCGATTGCTGGGCCAGGTCGGCGTCGCCGAGCAGCATCGCACCCGCGATTCCGCCGATTCCTTTGTAAAACGACACATACACGCTATCGAATAACGCGCTGACCTGCTCCGCCGTTTTCCCATAGTAAGGCAAAATCTCGAACAGTCTGGCTCCGTCGAGATGCAGCGCGATGCCTTTTTCCCGACAGTAAGCCGAAATCTTTTCGATCTCTGCGTAATCCGGCAATTCGCCGCCGATTTCGCGCTGAGGCAGCTCCAGCAGCAAGCAAGCGACGTTTTCCGGCAGCTTTTTCACATCGTCCAGCGCGATCAACCGATCCTCGTCCGCCAGCAAAATCGGTTCCAGATGATGCAGCTCCTTCAAGCCGTCCTGCTCGTGAATCTCCAAATGGCAGAGCGGATGGTAAGCGACGCTTTGACTGCCTTTGCGATCGCTCCAGATGCGCAGCGCGATCTGTTGGGCCATCGTACCGCTCGGAAAAAAAACAGCCGATTCTTTGCCCAGCATGTCCGCCAGCTTGCGTTCGAATTTTTCGATCGTCTCGCCGCGTCCGTACATATCGCTAGGCGTATCGCCGCTTACGCCTTGCAGCGCTTCAAGCAGCACGTTCACGTCGCGCGGCCCGTTACCGGCTGTCCGATATTCGGCTTGCTTGAACGTATCGCCTAACGTCAAAGGTTGATTCATGGGGAAACGCCTCCTTTTGGCCGGAGCAGCTTTGGCTTCGCCGTCCGGTTCTTCTAGGATGATTGTACCCCCTTGCCCCCGGCGAGTCATCCTTTCATAATAAAGAGGTTACGATTCCACTCCGAAAGGTTCTGCTTCCATGCCAAAATCGAAACCCAGCATTTACGATCGCTACATGCCCGCACTGTACGCGGAGCCTACGGATCAGCCTGCTTATTGGTTCGTCTTTCTCGCGGATACCGGAAAGCTGCTGCTGAATGAACAAGAAGGCTTGGCTGCGCTACCCGTGGCGACCCAGGTTGAAGAGCTCAGCTTCACACCTATCCGCTCGCTGTATCTCGGTACGTTGGAAGGCGCGCCTTGTTATACGGCCGAAGCACCGGAAGAAACGAAAGCGCCAAACGGATACGACTTTTTACCGTTGCGACCGTTATATGACCGTCTGGATGAAGATCTGTTCCACCTGGCCGGACGTGCGCTTCAAATTTTGAATTGGGACGATACCCATCGATTCTGCGGACGCTGCGGCACGACGCTGGCGTTGGCGGATCGTGACCGGGCCAAAGTCTGTCCGAATTGCGGCCTCAGCCATTACCCGCGTCTTTCTCCCGCCGTCATCACCGCAATTTTGAAGGACGGGAAAATTCTGCTTGCCCATGCGCCGCATTTCCCGGACAATATGTACGGTCTGATTGCGGGCTTTGCGGAGCCTGGCGAGACGCTGGAGGATTGTGTTCGACGCGAAACGATGGAGGAAGTCGGCATCGAGTTGGGCGAGATTCGCTATTTCGGCAGCCAACAATGGCCGTTTCCCCATTCGCTGATGATCGGATTCGTGGCGGAATACGCGGGCGGCGAAATCGCGGTCGACGGCGAAGAGATCGAGCACGCGGACTGGTTCGGTCCAGGCGAGCTGCCGAATATCCCGCCGAAGGTCAGTATCGCGCGCAAAATTATCGACTGGTACACGGAAGAATACGGGAACCGGTCTTAAATCCGCTGCGAAAAACAAACGCGAAAGCGGACATCTTGCCGGAATCGACGCAGCGGACCTGTTCCGAACCGCCGATTCCGGGTACATATGCTATAGTTGCCGGCTTGACCGACCAACAAGAGCAAGACGCAAGTGACTACATAGCGTGCATCGTTTTTTATCCAACCTGAATTTCAAGGAGGCGTCGTTCGTGGCTGAAGCCCATCCGTCCGATAACGGGCAGAAAGAAACATTAGGATCGCTGATCAAAAAAGGAAATACGTCTTCCGCCGTGGCTATGGCAGGCAACGCGGTACTCGCGGCCGCCAAAGGCGGGGCTGCTTTGTTCACCGGCAGCGGCGCGATGTTCGCTTCGGCGATGCACTCGCTGGCGGATGCCGTGAACCAGGGCTTCGTATTCGTCGGCAGCGTGCTGTCGGAAAAGCGGCCAAGCCGCCGGTTCCCGGTAGGGTTCGGGCGCGTTATCAACATTTTCTGCATGATCGCCGTGATCGTCGTCACGATCATGGCTTACGAGACGATCCACGAAGGCATCCATCTGCTTCAGCACCCAGGGGAAGCGGCGGGAGGCTTTTGGATCAATGTCGGCGTGCTGCTGCTGAACATCTTGGTGGACGGCGCGATTTTGATCAAAGCGTCGAAAGAAATTCTGAAAGAAGCGCGCGCGCCCAAAGCAAGCGGATTGGCTTTGTTGCCGGCGGCGTTCAAAAACGTCGGCCGCGCCGCTCCTCCGACGCGTCTCGTGTTCTATGAAGACATCGTGGCCGTGCTGGGCGCCTTTTTCGCCCTGATTGCCGTCGTTGTCGTATCGCTGACGAACTTCGCTTTGATCGACGGCATGGCGACGACGCTGATCGGCTTCCTGATGATCGCGGTCGCGTTCCGTGTCGGCTACGATAACATGATCGGTCTGATCGGGGTATCGGCGCCGCAGGACGTCGAAGACAAAGTATCTGCCGCTATTCTCGGAGACGCGGACGTACGGGATATCGAAAGCATGCGTATCATTCAGGAAGGCCGTTATTACCATGTCGACGCGGTCGTGGAACTGCGCACCGGCCTGACGCTCGGCGACGCCGACGATATCAAGATCCGTATCCAGCAGCATCTCACCACCGACCCGGATATCGCGGACGCCGCGATTGCGATCGTCGAAGACGACGGGAAAACGAGCTGGAAGCGGCGGGAAGCGGAAGTGGAAAAGAACTAGCATTTCTGCTTATTCGCAAGATTGATCATCTTCGACGCGTCAACCACGTCAAAAAACCGGCTCTCTTTTTGGAGAAGCCGGTTTTTTGTATATCGAAGCAAATTAAGGTTGATCCCGTAGGCGAAATCTCGCAATCGTAGCTTACCTCAGTTTTAACGCTTTGGAAAATACGCTTCGAATTTCAAATCCGGGCCCAGCTGCTCGACTCGAAGTCCGGTCAATCCGACCGCATCGTTCATATCCGCGATTCCCAAGCCTTCGATAAAGGTCGGAGCGTCCTTCCCGCCTACAAGCTTCGGCGCCATGTACAGCACCAGCTTATCCGCAAGGCCCTGCTCCACGAACGAAGCGATGACCTGTCCGCCGCCTTCGACCAGCAACGACGAGATTTCGCTTTCTCCCAGCGTATCCAGCACCTGCTCCAGATCCACTCGCTCGCCTGTCGTCTCGATCACGCGCACGCCCGCCGCTTCCAGCCGTTGTCGCTTGGCCGCATCGGCGTTCGATCCGGTAAATATCCAAGTCGGCGCTTCACCGTCCGTTACGACGCGTGCATCTTCCGGAATACGCAGCGTGCTGTCGAGCACGACGCGCAGCGGGTTGCGGCCGTTCGGCAAACGGGTGTTGAGCTGCGAATCGTCATGCAGAATGGTCTGTACGCCAACCAGAATCGCGCCGCTCTCGTGCCGCAGTTGGTGCACATCCTCGCGGGCTTCGGCGGAGGTGATCCAGCGGCTGCTGCTCGTGCGCGTCGCGATTTTGCCGTCCAATGTAGTAGCCGATTTCACGGTAACAAACGGACGTTTGCTCACGATATAGCGGTTGAACACTTCATTCAAACGTTCGGATTCCCCGCGCAGCACGCCTTCGATCACTTCGATGCCCGCATCCCGCAAAATCTTGATCCCGCGTCCCGCGACGAGCGGGTTCGGATCGGGCGCGGCGACTACCACGCGCGCCAAACCCGCCTTGACCACCGCCTCCGCGCACGGGCCCGTGCGACCGTGGTGGGAGCAAGGCTCCAACGTCACGTAGATCGTGCCGCCTTTGGCATGCTCTCCGGCCATCCGCAGCGCATGGATCTCCGCGTGCGGCTCGCCCGGCTTCAAATGCGCGCCGATACCGACAATCCGACCGTCGTTGACGATGACCGAACCCACGAGCGGATTCGGTGCCGTCTGGCCTTTCGCGGCACGCGCATTTTCCAGCGCAAGCCGCATGTATTTTTCATGGATAGACCGTTCTTCGCTCATGCTTCGTCAGTCTCCTCCTTCGGCCGTCGGCAGCTCCGACAAGCCTTCGATCGGATTTTGCGTCGCGAAGTGACCGGAACGATTGACCTTGGTACGCAGGTATTTCTCGTTAAACTCGGATACGTCTCCCCACAGAGGCGTACGTCCGGACACGTTCATACCCGCTGCTCTCAACGCTTCCAGCTTGCGAGGATTGTTCGTGATCAGAGTTACCGGTTGCTCGCGCAGGAATTTCAACACGCCGATCGCGCCGTCGTAGTTGCGAGTGTCGTCTTCGAAGCCGAGTGCCAGATTCGCTTCCACGGTGTCCATGCCTTGTTCTTGCAGAATGTACGCCATTGCTTTGCTGAACAGGCCGATGCCGCGTCCTTCGTGGTTTGCCAGGTAAAAGAGCGCACCCGAACCATGTTCCGCGATCATTTTCATCGACTGGTGCAACTGGTAGCCGCAATCGCATCGTTTGCTGCCGAAAATATCGCCGGTGTGGCAGATGCTGTGCATACGGATCAGCGCGTCCGGCGAATTTTCGAAATCACCGTAAACGAGCACGCTGGATTGCTGGCCTTCGGCCAGATTCATCGTCGGCAGGCTGCGAATCAGTTCCTCGGCCGACATGTTCTCTCCGCCTTCGGGTTGCTTCATCCAGCTGTACCAGCGGAATACGATCGTTTCGCCTTCCAGGTTAACAGGCAGCTTGATCGGACCGACCAGCACATAGCCTTCTTCGGCGTTTTGAGGAGACGGGATATTATGAATGCTGTTTTTGAGTATGGAAGCTGCACTGTTGTTCACCATGATGGCACATCCTTATTTTCGTATTGGTTAAGTCGGGCAAGCCGCCAAGCAGGCACTTGTATGTCATGCGTCTTTCTCTCTAAAACAAGCTACTTTCCTGTGGCGGACCGTGTACGGTTTCTCGATAAAACGGACACAGAACCTGTCGGTTCCGCATCCTGGCTACTTATACGTTCGCAGCCCAAGTCAATTCGGATCATTTTTGGGTTACGTTTATTTAGGCAATGCTTTTCATTGTAATGTCTATCTGTATATTATCGTCGCTTTGAATGTTAAATATTAAAATTTTGAGCATAACTTAATTCCATATCAACCTGCTCGCGCTGTCTGCGCTCTACATCGCCGCGACGGCGTTGTTCCAATCGATCCAACGGCTCGCTGGTATCCTGCCTGCGTTCCAGACACGTCAACAGCTCTTCATGCAATACGTCCGCGTCGCATAACGCTTCGTTCAGGCCAAAAGCTCCTGTAGGCGTCATCGTATGCGCGGCGTCGCCGATCAACACCAGACCGGGCTGCGCCCAACGCTCCGACTTGCTGCTGAAAATGTCCAGTAAAACGAAGTCCTGCCAGGATGTGATATGCTTCCGCACGCTCGTTTCAAGCTTTGGAAAAGCATCAATCAGAGTCTGCGTCAATTCTTCAAACGGACGCTTGCGCAGCTCTTTGTACGAGTCTTCTTCAATATTCCAGCCGACCTGCACATAGCCGCGGGCCTGCGTGAACAGATGAAGCTGCTGGCCGTTCTGTATAGTGGAACACATCACCGGCTCCCAGCCTTCCGGCGCAGGAATTCTCGCCCACAGCAGATCGTAGCCGTGTCCTTCGGCGCTCACCGGGATTCCCGCGTATTTGCGTACCGAGGAATACCGACCGTCTGCTCCGACAACTATATTGCTGTGAATCTCCAGGTCGCGGCCTTCCGAAGTACGGACTTTTACGCCTGTGTAGCGGCCATCCTCACCTTGCAGCAAACCGCGTACCATTGTGCCCGGCATATACGTGAAGTTTGGATATTGCTTGGCTTCGTCCAATAAGGCATGGAGCAAATCCGCTTGCGGAATATGAATGCCCACATTGCCGTCCACTGTATCTGGCAGAATCGTTTTGACGACTTGGCGGCGGTCCCAATATTCAAGCCGGACCAACGGCAACATCGCTTCCGGATTCATTTTGCTCAGGATGCCGTGCTTTTTCAGTACGCGTTCGCCGTCGCCATTTATAATTTCTCCGCGGAACGACGGTCCGGGTACCGGTTGTTTCTCGACCAGCACAACGTCCGCTCCGCGACGGGCCAGCAGGCACGCCAGCAAAGTGCCGGCCGGGCCTCCACCCGCGATACAAATCTCCGTATGTCGTTCCATCTTTCTGTCCTCCGATTTCGTTCGCGTTCCAAGAGTAGGTTCGAAGCGGCGCTGGGCTTGCGTAGCCAAGACCTCGTAGAGAAGTTCGAAGCGGCGCTGGGCTTGCTTCGAACTTCGTCGTCTTGAACGCGCGCTTTGCTCGCGTAGTCAAGACGACTAACTCACAAAATTACTTTATGTAACCAAGTATATTTATTTAATACATCATAGTCAAGTATTAATTATTACGAATTGTAAGCTTGTTTATTTTAATCACCACATGTATACTGAAGAAGCAACAACGCAGA
The DNA here is from genome assembly GCF_037722395.1 of Saccharibacillus sacchari. Classification (GTDB taxonomy): domain Bacteria; phylum Bacillota; class Bacilli; order Paenibacillales; family Paenibacillaceae; genus Saccharibacillus; species Saccharibacillus sacchari_A. The sequence goes on from NZ_JBBKAR010000046.1 coordinate 100,033, forward strand.
CGCAACCCTTTCAGCGCCTGGAATTTCGGGCTTATCTTTTATAGATCGGTTTATTATCGTTAATTAGATAACAATAAAATATATAATGGAGAGTGATACCATTGGCCGCAGAGCTGACCCAACTGTGCCCCAGATTCGAGAAAGCGATCGAAGTCCTTAGCAAACGCTGGACGACCCTGATCATCTATAGATTGATGGACGGCCCCCGCCGTTTCGTGGACATCGAAAGCTCCTTGTCCAACCTGAGCGGCAAAGTGCTGTCGGAACGACTGAAAGAACTGGAAGAAGAAGGCATCGTGCTTCGCACCGTATACCCGGAGAAGCCGGTGCGGATCGAATATTCGTTGACGGATATGGGGCGGGATTTGGCTCCTGTTATGGACGATATTCAAGGCTGGGCGACCCGCTGGATTAAGGTAGAGCAAGAGCAAGTCCAGCCGCAATCTTGATTTTTTGACGCAAAACGGTTTCTCCCTTCGTACGCAGGTACAGGGCAGAGCCGTTTTTTTGCTTTCGGCCAGGCTACAGCATATTTAAGTGCGCAAATGCAACTAATCTTCACGAATTGACCCCGAATCCAGAAATAAGTGCGCAAATGCAACTATTTAAAAGCAAACCCTCCAAACGAACACGAAAAGCAGAATTTAATTGCATATCCGCACTTATTTCAAAAAAACGATCCTGATTTCGGAAATTAAGTGCATATCCGCACCTATTTCAGTTGGCGATCCCCGGAAACGATCAAATCTTCGCGAAACGTCGAAAAAGGACCTTTCCGAAGCCGGTTTTTTCGATCGCAGACTTCCGGAAAGGTCCTTTTTCCTCGCTGACTCTGTACTTACGCACCTACTGACTTACATTCCCGCTCACTCACCTACTTACCTACACGCACCTCCCCTTACCCGCTCACCAGCTTTAATCCGACCGCCGAACCCAGCACCAAAGCGATACACAACACCCTCAGCCAATTTTTCGATTCCCCGTAAAAAATCATGCCGAGAATCGCGCCGCCGGAGGCGCCTATGCCGGTCCAGACCGCGTAAGCGGTACCCATCGGAAGAGTGTCCATCGCCAGCGTCAGGAAAACGAAGCTCAAACCGAAGCCGCCTGCCATCAGCGAAAAAGCTTTTAGATCGCGATCCTTGTTCAGTTTGTTGATCATCAGCACGCCAACCATCTCGAAAATTCCCGCCAAAATCAAAAATGTCCAGTTCATGTTTCGTCAGACTCCTTTCTTTTGTTGAGGATTGCTTGCGCTCAGCAGCTTCAAGCCGACGACGCCCAGCAGCAGCGTGCCGATCATCAGAAGTTTGGCCCATTGGATATCGGCTCCGAACAACGCAATCTCCGCGATTACCGTGCCGGCCGTGCCCAAACCGACGAACACCGCGTAGACGGTTCCCACCGGCAGCGTGCGCGACGCGGCGATCATCAGCGTGAAGCTGACCCCGATCGCGACCGCCGTCGCCGCCCATTCCCATACGCCCGACGCATGTTTCAACCCGATCACCCACCCGACTTCGAACAACGCGGCAATCACGACGGACATCCAAATTCCGTTCATCTTTTTGTTCGTTTTCTCGTTCATCTTTTTTCGCTCCTCTTGTTTTTTTCAACGCATATGAACGCAAAAAAGCCCGGGAGAATAAACTGCGCGATCGCAGTTCATCTCCCGGGCTTTTTTCCCTCCGTGGCACGGCATAACCGTGAGTTTTCTCTCGGACCTGTCCAACCTGCACGGCTGCGGAACCCTAGAAAACATTCGTTCATATGATTGTTCCTTCCATTATACACAACGGGGGTCGGGGGTCAAGTTTGCCGCGATCGCCGGAAGTTTTTATTTCGATCCCCGCTTTCCGCTTCAAAAAGACTCTACGGCGAATCTTCCCTTGTCTGGGCATCGCCCTTCGCAAGAGGTACAATCAGAAGACACGTCTATCGGCCGACCCGATCGCGATCGAATTCCGAAGGAGGAACCTGCAATGCAACCTGTGAAAACGTACAACACCGCTGTCGAAGCGACGCTCGAAGTGATCGGCGGCAAATGGAAACCGGTGATCCTGTTCGTGCTGACGTTCGGGAAAAAGCGCAACGGCGAGCTGATGAAGCTGCTGCCCTCCGCAATCACGCAAAAAGTGCTTACCCAACAGCTCAAAGAACTGGAACGCGACGGGATCGTGCGCCGCATTCCGCACCCTACCGTTCCGCCGAAAGTGGAATACGAGCTGACGGATTACGGCTGGAGCCTCAAAAATATCCTCCACGCGCTTTGCCGCTGGGGCGAACAGCACGTCGAACAGACTTACGGCGATCGCGCGGCGATCGTTTCGCCCGGTTCTTCGTTGGCGGCCGGTTCGCCGTCCGCGTCGTCCGCTTCTTCTCCGGTACCGGCCGCTCACCCTGATGCCCGCGACTCTTCCGATCCTTTCGCTTCGTCCGTCAAGCCGGAATGATGCCGCGCAGCCGGAAATCGTCGAAGATCTCGAAAAACATCTTTTCCGTATCGACGAATTCATGAAAGCCCAAACGCCGCGCTTTGCTGCCGTCGGCAAAAAAGTCGTAATCCCAACCGAACACGAAATCGCCGAAGCCCCAAGAGGACACTTCCGCATAAGTAGGGTCGGCAAGACCGTAGCGCTTCACCATATCGTTCCACAACGGTTCTTTGTCCGCCATGACTTCGCTCAGCGGCATCGGAAGAGGATCGGACGCTTCCAGCCCGAAATAAGCGGCGATCTTCGGCCATAGCTGATTCCAGCGGAACAGATCGCCGTTAGAGATATTGAACGCCTGGTTCGCGCAGCGCGGATCGGTGGCGGCCCAGACGGTCGCCCGCGCAAGCAATCCGGCGTCCGTCATCTCAAGCAGACTATGGTATGCGCCGGGCTTGCCGGGAAAACGCAGCGGAACGCCGAGTTCTTTGGAGATCGAAGCGTAAACGGCGATGACCGTCGCCAGATTCATCGGGTTGCCGAGCGCGAAGCCGCAAACGACCGACGGACGCAGCGCCGACCAGGTCCAGCTCCCCGCTTGCGACCGGCGTTCCAAAAACCGCTGCTGGTCGATATTGAATTCCGGCGGCATATGGCGGTCGTCGCTTTCTTTGGCGGGCGTTTTGAACGGACCCAGATGCGCGCCGTAGACTTTGTAGCCTTGCATCAAGCTGATATGCCGAAGACAACGCGCCGCCGGTTCGACGGCATCGACCGCGTTGACCAGCATCGCCAGATTCGGCGCCACCAGCTCCGCCCAGGTCGGACGGTCTTGATAAGCGGCGTAAAACAGATGCGTCACTTCGCTCAAGCCGCCGAGCGCTTCCCGCGCGGCGTCCGCATCGAGCAGATCCGCCGAAATATAACGTACGTTCGCAAACGCCTCCCCGCCGCGCCGGGAAACGCCGATCACGTTCCAATCCGGCAGCGTCGCCAGATGGTCGATCAGATTGCGCCCGATCACGCCGTTCGTGCCGATCACCAGCGCCGTTTTCTGTTCCTTTTCGTTGAGGTTGTCCTTTTCTTTCGCGTTATCCTTTTCTGTCGCGTTCATGTTCATGCTCCTTCCGTTTTTCCAAAATGGCGCCGACCTTCGGCTCTGTTCCATTTTGTCCGTCCGAAAAGAAACTGAACAGTACGCACTTCAAAGTTCCCTAAGCACCTCAAAGTCACAAATAGACAACCGCAGGGCTGCCCATCCGGCATGCAAAACAGCCATCTATCCCGTCCAGTGCTCCGACCAAGATCGAAATCACTCGGCGACTTCCGGGTGGAAGCCGCGATTATCCGCGTATCCTTCGATACTCCACACGCCCAGCTTTTGCTGCTTGGCCCTATTTTGAATCTCGCGGAACCCGTCGATATACTTATCGTTCGGCTGATACACCACGACGCGTGCCAAGCCTTGCTCCAGCAGCTTTTCGTTGACCATTTCGCCGTTCAGATACACGTAAGCGAGCATCCGGCCGTACTGATCCCGCTGCTCCTCGTCGAACTCCAGCTCAACTTGTTGGCCGCCCAGCAGCTTTTTCGTATACTCGCTCGCTTCCGGGCCGAAAGGCTGCACCGGAGTCCCTTCCTTTTTGGTTTCCGGCGTGTCGAGCAGCAGCATACGCACCCGCTCGCGGCTGCCGTCTTCCAGGATCGCGATAAACGTATCCCCGTCGACGGTCCGCTCCACGGAAGCTTTGACGCGCCCGTCGACCGAAGTCGCTGTTTCTTCCTGCGTTGCCGTTTGCGTCGGCCCATCCTGTGCGGTGTTATCGCTCTGCGTCGCCGTTCCGCCCTGATCCAGCAGGTTGCCCAGCAGCTCCCGCCCCGGCCCGGTAAAAAGAAGCAGTCCCAATACCGCGACGGTCGCGATAATCGAGAGCAGACTTCGCTTCGGCCCGCCGCCGGGATTTCCGTTTTGCGGATTGCGCTGTTCGGGTGATGTCATAATCCGTTCCTCCAATTCTTTGTGCTGCGTATTCCGCTTATGTTGCGCTCCATTGTTCATACCCGTTTTCCCTGCAAAAAGCAAGCCGATCCCGTTCGCTAAAGTCCATTTTTTTGCCATTCCGCGTCAAGTTCGTTACAATGCAGATATCCGCGTTTTCAGGAAATCAACAACGCTTTTTCAAGCAATAGGAGAGAATGTCATGAGCAAAAAAATCGTAGCCATCGACATGGACGACACGATCTGTCATCTGGTGCCGAAGGCCATTCATTACCATAACGCCGCGTACCCGGATCTTCAATTGAGCATCGACCAGGTGAGCAGTTTCGATCTAAGCAGCATCTGGCACCCGGACTGCAACGAGGAGATTTTTTTCGGTCGGCCCAAGCTGTACGAAGAACTCGAAATTTTCGACGAGCATACGATCGAGGAAGTGCGCCGCATCAGCGAAGAGCACGACGTCATCATTGTCACGGCGGCCCGTCCTTCGGCGGTACCGGAAAAATGGAACTGGCTTCAGCAGCATATGCCGTTTATCCCGTTCGAAAATTTCTTCGTCGCCAAGCGCAAATACCTGCTGGAATTCGATCTGCTGATCGACGACGGTCCGCATAATCTGCTGGCCGCGCGCGACGCAGGCAAACGCACCATCGGTATCCCGCGTCCGTGGAACCTTCCGCTGCAAAACGATTTCCTCATGAAAGAGTCGTGGGACGGGATGGGCGAACTGGTGAACCGGGTGCTGTCAGGACCTGGTTTTCCGGTAAAAGGGTGACTTCGAATCTAATACGACTGCATGCAAAACTCCCGCAGCAACGGACGCTTGAGCGCCGTCGTTCCGGGAGTTTTTGCGTTTGAAAAGGGTTCCTTACAGCTGCTTCGCAAACTCGTTCAGCTTAAGCGCCATCTCGCGGATTTCTTCGATCATCGACGACAACTGCTCGGTGGACTGCGCCTGATTCTGCCCCGTTTCGGCCACCCGTTCGATCGAATCGCTCATTTGCGCCGTCAGCTTTTTGAAAGTGCCCAGCGTGTCGCGGATGCTGTTCGTCGACGTCACCGTCTGACCGGACAGCTTGCGGATCTCGGAAGCGACGATGCCGAAGCCCGCGCCTTTCTCGCCCGCATGCGCCGCTTCGATCGCCGCGTTGATGCCGAGCATATGGGTCTGGTCCGCGACTTCCTTGATCATCCGCACGACGCCGTCCGCCCCGTAGGCATTCTGCTCGGCTTGCTTGGACAGCTCCAACAATTCGCCAGATGCGTCGGCCAAACCGCCCGAACCTTCGGCGATCTGCGTGATGCGTTCGTTGGCATTGGACAAGGCTCCCGCGATCCGGTCGGCAATATCGATCAACTCGCTATGCCTGCGCACCTGCACCGCGATGCCCCCGATAACGCGACCTTTCGGGTCTTTTACGGGCGTAGCGGTTCCGGTAAACGCGAATCCGTAAAACTCCGCAGGCACTTCGGCGCGCAGCGGTTCGTCGTTGCGGATCGCCATTAGCAAAGGCTCGCCTTCTTGCAGCCGCTGCCCGGCTTTGATGTTCAAGTCGATCGTGGCGCCCGGCCAATAAGCCGTAAACTGTTCGTTGTCGCATAACGCAATAGAGACTTCAACCGGGAGCGCTGCTTTGAGCAAAGGGATGACGGCTGCCAACGTATCGAGAGAATCGATTCCTTTTGTCATGGTGTGTTCCTCCAGGGGTCTTTTTGTTAAAGTCGTTATTCGGCGGTGCGGGCGGCGGAAACGTCCTGTTGGTTGGAGAAGTCTGGCGCGGCGGGAGCCATTCGCTCAACGCGCTGTCCCGCCCGGAAAAGCCGATAGAAAGGTTATCGGATATTTTCCGAGTTCAAAAGCGTCTTTCGCTGAATTTCTCCCTCCGCTGCTCGCTGTACCGGGAATCGAAGTTTCCGACCCGTGGGACTGGCGAGCGTTTATTGTCTGTGTTGCGTGAAATGAATCGGGACGGAAGATGGCGCTCGCGGATCGAAAACGTTTATTCGTAAGCGCCTCGGCTGGGCTTGCCGGTTGCGGACTTTCCGCGCGGCTTGCCGTCCAGATCCGGTGCGGCGGATAAGATTTTGTCGGGCGTGCCGGATGCGGAAGCGGGAGAACCGGATTTCAGGCGGTAATCGCTGTTTGCATCAACGAACTGCGGATCGGCAAACAGCGAGTCGGCGTCGTTGCCGCTGCCTTTGCGGTAAGCGGCGAAGCCGGTGTAGGTTTTGCCTTTCCAAATCCATACGGCTGCGTTCTTATCGGGCGCGAAGTACAGATTATGGTCGATCGTGTTGCGCGTGTTCTCGGTGTATTCGTTGTCGATCAGCACATTGGAACCGGAAGCGGCGAAAATGTTGTTGCGGATCACGTTGTCGCGGGTATCGAACTGGATATATAGCTGTCCGGTTCCCCATTCCAGCGTATCGTTGTAAGCTACCGTATTTCCGGTGATCGTGCTGCCCGTGGTCGAGCCGCGTTCTTCGTCGTAGCCACCCATCGCGATGCCGGTCAGCGCGTTGCGTACGACCAGATTGCTGCGCACGACGATGCCCGAGGTAGAACGTCCGCCATGCTCGGAAGCGATCTCGATACCGATATCGTTGCTTTCGCTCCGATTGCGTTCGACGATAAGATCCCGGCCGCCGTCGATATAGATGCCGCCCGCGGAATAGCTGCCGTTCGGCACTTTGCGGCCGTAAGACGGATTGCGCACGGACGTGCTGCCGGTAACGAGATTGCCTGCGATCGCGCCGTCGCGCGCCTGATCGTACTTCGCGTTCGGCGATGTGCCTTCGAAGCCGATGACGTCGATCCCGATATTGTCGTTGTCGTGGACATGGTTGTTCGCCACCGTGAACTTCTCGACGTTGCCGTTCAAGACCAGCGCTTCGCTCGATCCGAGCGTGAGGTTGCACACTTCGTTGCCCGAGATCGTCAGGTCGGAGATCGAAGCCGGAGCTTCCGTGCCGTATACGGCGATGCCGTGGGCGTCCCGGCCTGCAAGATCGCTGCCTTTCGGCGAAGACGTGTTGCCGATATCGTGGACTTTGTTGTCCAGCAGCCGGACGCCTGCGCCCGAGCCGTGGACATAGATGCCGATCGGCACGCTGCCGGAAGCGGCGGTCTTGTAGTTGCGCAGTTCCAGGCCGCGGACGGTGACGCGGCTGGCGTTATGCAGCTCTACCAGACTGCCGGTGTCTTGGACGGACAGGCCCTTGCCGTCGAGCACCGCCGTCTCCGACGGATAGCTCGCGACGGTGAGGCGCGCCGCGGAACCGGCGGCGCCCGGGGTTCCGGCCAGCTTCAATTGCTGGCTGTAAACGCCGCCGCGCAGGTAGACGGTGCCGCCGGTCTTCATGGCGGCATCGGCTGCGCGCTGCACGGTCTTCCACGGGCTGCTTTTGGAGCCCGTGCCGGTGGTGTCGCTGCCGCCCGGCGCGACGTAGTAATAGGGCTTGGCGTCCGCCCGCGCAGCGGCGGGCGACGACGTGCCGGCGTTCGAGGCGGGGGAAGCCGGAGAGGCTGAGGATTCAGCTGGTGTGGAGATAGATGCAGATAATAACGGTATCTCGACGATGGTTTCTGCTCCTGTAGCTTCATTCGCTTGTATAAGCGAAGTATAGGCAGACAATGATGCAGTAACCCCAGTTATGCTTGCAGCTATGCAGAGAGATTTCAGGATGTTAAACAAATTATGTTTCTCCCTTCTTCATTTCGTATGTCTCAAAAGCTCTATTCAATAGTGCTCGAATTGAAGCTTCATCGCAAATCTCATTTGTTTTATATCTTTTTAACATTAAAGAATAACTTTCAAAAATGCGGTCCTTCATTTTATCTTTCAAAAGTTGCGACGGATTATTATCGTGGCTTGCAAATCCATCGACTTCAATAGCCAGTAACGGCTTCTTGTCTAGCTTATGATAAATAACAAAATCAACTGAAGCTCTATTTTTGATGTATTGCTGTTCATCTTTTTTTAATTTCTGCACATTTTCAAACAAATTTTTCAAGTAAACCTGCTCTGTGTACTCCAGTATAAGGTACTCGTCTTCTGCAAGAATTTCTGACAATAACGTGTTCATGATTTTCTCCGACTTAAAACGGGATTTTCCATGCAGTCTGGACTCAAGAGAATTTAATCTTTCTGAGTAATCCTTATACAATAGGTCAAACACAGAAACAATTTGACTTTCGACAACATGTTCATCCATTGTGTTGTACTCCATATATCGGATTAAATCGCCGACTTCACTTCTTTTTTCTAAGAACATCTCATGTCCGGTAACTAAAATGAATGTATTCTGTGCCCGTGATACAGCAACATTCAGCATTTGTGGATCATTAACGAACTTCAATCCCATGTTACCCTGTTTGGTCTTGTCGATTACGGTTGACATGATCATTGTACCTTTTTCACGGCCTTGATATTTGTGTACGGTATCAGACTCGATTTCTTCATCAAATTGTCCGTTTGCGTGATCGGCTTGTTTTCGGTAAGGTGTAACAAAGCCAAGATCGGCATTCTTCCGCGCAGCCTGGTCCAAGTCAACAAGGACTTCCTTTTCGATTACATCAAGCTCTCTTCTATTAAACTTGCCTACACCTTTTCCTCTAGTCACTTCTCTCATATGATTACCTTGTGCAGTTCGATAAATAAGCAATGGGATATCCTCTTCTTTACTTTCCGTAAAAGCAATTAACTCTCCTGAATAGTATTTTGCATTACAAAATTCGATAATACGGGGATGACATCTATAATGTTCTCTAAGCATCGTTCTCGGAACAGATTCCGCATAAATTTCAAGTACTGAAGTTAACAAGCTATGATCAAAATATCGAAAGGCCGGATCAACTTTCTTTCCTATTTCAGCAAACTTTTGCTCAAGTTTACGATCTACGATTTGTGGCAACTGTCGAGTATCTCCTACAATGATTACATTCTTACAGCAAGATAGCGCAAGTGCTCCTTCAAGCAAATTAACTTGTGACGACTCATCAATAATAACGTAATCAAAAAGAAAATTAGGATTAGTACAACTCAAAAGTGATTGCGCTGTACTGAGTACTATAGGATAAGTTTGAATAAAGCGGTTTAAATTTTGCTTGTATTTTTTTAACTCTTCCTCTACTCGTTCGTGTTTCTCGTATTTTTGTAGTAGACGAATTTTAAAGATTTTCTCAGATATATTTTGATGTTCGTTGGTTAGATTTTTAAAATTCTCTGTTTTCAATCGTTGGCTAATCTCTATGATTTTTCTGTTTAATTCTTCGATTTTCAATTCGTAAAAAGCCAGCTGATACTCTAATAGAATATCCATCTCGTTTTGCTTAAGTTTTTTAAAGTTGGTGAACCCATGAAATAGCACCAATTTGAATTTTCTTATCCAGCTATCAGACTTTCCTCGCTCGCTCGATATTTTACTTTCTACAAGAAACTTCAAAACATTGTCGGAAGTTTGCTGATAAAACGAGAGCTTCCCAATTTGTTCAATATCCTGTTTTTCAAAATAGTTTTGAAAGTGCTTATACTCTAATCGATAACCTTCAACTTTTTGTTTAAGAAGAGCTCTTTCGTTTTCTAATTCCATCAGTCGACGAATTTGAATTGAAATTTCGTGAAGCCGCTTATTTAACTTATTAATATCCTCGTTCTCTGCTAATTCTTGGTAGGCATCAAATGAAATGCTTGGTAGTGCACCGAAAAATTTCTTTTGATTTTCCAGATTGCCTAAAGAAGCGACAAGAAATCCATATCCAGCAGCCTCTAATTTTTCTTTTACATTTTGCACAGCAGCATTGTTGCTTGAAACAACTGCAACACTCTGATTCTTAATAACTAAGTTAGCTAAAATATTAAGAATTGTCTGTGTTTTCCCTGTTCCGGGCGGGCCCTCAATTACAGAGATAGAGCTATTTAAGGCTTGCTTCACAGCTTCATACTGACTCAAATTAAATCGAAAAGGAAAAATAGATTCATATTCTTCATTGGAACCTGAAAAGACTGGGCTTTTTAACAAGTAGGTGAACAAAGGACTCTCTTGATTAATAGAATTTAAATGACGCATTTGTTTTCTTAAAAAAGACTGCTCTTCACCGCGACTATCAGGAAGACGCAACTCTTCAGCAATAGTCTGCCAATATCGAACGGTATGCTCAATCGCATTTGTGGAAGCCTCTTTCTTTTTTATCTCAAGTCCTTTAGCAACATGTACTTGTCGGCTATTATCCTCGAAAACAAATCTAACATGGCTTTGGAAGTCCATCACTCTTTTTACGCCTACTGTCCGTATATTTTGCATATAAACAGTCTGATTTTCTTCGATTTCAATGATATTAGGAGATTCAAGCATTATGGCTCTAGCCGAAGGGTAATTAAAAGATTTCTTAGTGTTGCTTTTATAAATAATCTGCAAGTTTCTACCTACAGATTTACAAGATAAAATTTCGATAGTCTTATCTTGACCGTCAACAATTACTAGATACTGTTCTTCTTCCATAAAGCATTCCTTTCTTCAAATAACGAGTTTAGTCAGATTATAACGTTATAAAAATGATAACCGTTATTTAATAAGGTAGGGAATGGTTTTTTATTAAAAGTTTGGTGATATCAATTTGAAAATTATAAGCTAAATAGTACCTGATTAAACCAAAGCGCCTTCGCGTGCACCAGATCGCTAAGCGCAATATTTTTATGTAGATCGTTGGGCTGATTCAAAAAATGCTCATACACCTACTGCACCCGTGCATCAATCGTCAACACGCCGGGCGGAAGCAAGCCCTCCGGCGTAAACGCCACCCCTTGTTCAACATCGGCTCGGCCAACAATTTATATATCTAGTTATTCATATTCACGACTTACTTCTTCACTAGCCTTCAATTTTCATGTATAATAAAGAAAGAAAAATCAAAGATTCTTTGATTCCATGACTTCATAACAAAAGGAGAACTTACGATGAGTATAAACCGCCAAGCCATGATAACCGCAGAATGGAAACGCGGTCGTGTATCAGGCAAAAGACAAATCACGATTCCGCAAAAATTCTTTGAACAACTCCAAATTAAAGACGAAGTCGAATTTTCTGTACAAGACAACGTCATAATCATCCGCCCGGTTCGAGAACAAACAGGAAGCGATCAATTTGCGGATTTGATTCTCGCCGATCTTATCCACGAAGGATATGCAGGAGACGAATTATTGGCTAAATTTCGCGAAAAGCAAGCGCAGATGCCCAAAGCCGTTCAACGTATCATCGCCGACTCCAAGCAAGCTGCTCTCGACCACAAAAAAGACCAAACCGAAGAGTTGTTCGGTGACGTGATGGAGGATTAGATGTTACCTATCGCGTATCTGCCTCCTGCCGCACGTTATTTTAAAAAACTAGTCGAAAAGCCCCTGAAGATTTTATACCTTGAAGCAATCACAGCGATTCGAACGGACCCTTTCTGCGGCTCACCGAAAAGCGGTGATCTCAAAGGTATTTACGGATACGATGTATTTTATAAAGGTACGAATTACGAATTAGCCTATCGGCTTGAAGAAAATGAAGAAGGCGAAATCGTGGTTGTGGTTTTAGCCGGAACCCGAGAAAACTTTTATGAAGAATTGAAAAGATATTTGAATACGTGATCAAGCTGCGCCGATTAAGGTTGCAGCTTTTATTTTATGGAAACAAAAAAGCGATGATCCCGTCTCAATACGGAAGCAGCGCCTTTTGCACAAAAATAATCAGTCAGCTTGTCATGCGTCATGCTCAATCCCGAAACTTCAACCCGATCCGATACGTCCCCGGCTTCGCCCCTTCGCCCTGCTCCGGCTCCACCGCCCACTGCCGCACGATCGTGGCTTGCAATTGCTCGGCTTCTTCCGTCGTCAACGGCACGCCGCGCAGATCCAGCTCGTCCTGCACGTAATCCCGCTCCACGACCAGACCGTGCCGGAAAAGCAGCAAACGACGCAGCGCGCCGACATGCAAGAACTTGAACGTATAGCCTTCGCGCAGCGCGCGTTCCCAGTCTTCGCCCATCTCTTCCGCGGTCGCGAAGCGTTCGGCGAATTCCATCTCCGGCTCGCGCACGCGTTCCGGCAGCTTCGAGTAATCGCGGGCATTCAGCATATCCGCAATCTCGTCGTCCGAAAATCCGCCGCTGCGGCAGTTTTCCAGCAGCATGCCGACCGGGATCGATAGTTTGATACGTTTATCGCCGGAAGCTTCTCCGATATTCCCGATCTGATTCAGATCACTCATCAAGCCATTCCCCTTTCAAAAAAGATACGGAGCGCTTGCCGCAACTCGTTCGCGTTCGCAAGCGTCCCCAAGCTACAAGCTACCTTTACATTTGAAAAACTCTATTCCTCAACGAGACGCCGTGCTCGCTTCATCCATATGCCTCGGAAAATGGCACGCCGCCGATTGACCTTCTGCCTTCTGCTCCAACGCCGGCGCCTGCTGGCGGCAGATGTCCTGCGCATACGGACAACGCGGATGAAAAGCGCAGCCGGACGGCGGGTTCACCGGGCTTGGCAGTTCGCCGGACAGCGGTTCGCGTTTGCGGCGTAGGCGCGGGTCCGGCACCGGAACGGCATCGAGCAGCGCTTCCGTGTACGGATGCTTCGGCGACGCGAACAAATCTTCGCGCGAGCCGATCTCGACGATTTTGCCGAGGTACATGACCGCGATCCGATCGCTGATATGTTTGACCGACGGCAACCCGTGCGCGATAAAGATGTACGTGAGTTCGAACTGCTCCTGCAAGTCTTTGAGCAGGTTCAGCACCTGTGCCTGGATCGACACGTCGAGCGCGGAGACCGGTTCGTCGCAGACGATCATCTTCGGCTTGAGCGCAAGCGCCCGGGCGATGCCGATCCGCTGCCGTTGGCCGCCGCTGAATTCGTGCGGATAACGGGCCGCGTGCTGCGGGCCGAGGCCGACCGCTTCCAGCAGGCGCATAACCTCGGCTTTGAGCGCCTTGCCCGAAGCCAGCCCGTGCACGATCAGCGGCTCGGCGACCAGATCGTAGACGGTCATGCGCGGATTGAGCGACGAGTACGGGTCCTGGAACACGAGCTGAAGGTCGCGCCGCGCGCGCCGAACCTGTTCGCCGCTGAGCGAAGCCAGATCCGTGCCGTCGAAAATAACCTGTCCGTCGGTCGGTTCCAGCAGTTGCACGATCATCTGTCCCGCCGTCGATTTGCCGCAGCCGGATTCGCCCACGATACCCAGCGTCTCGCCCGGCATCACGTCGAAATCCAGTCCGTCGACCGCGCGAACGTAGTCGTTTTTGCGGGAAAACCAACCTTTCGCTACGGGAAAATGCTTTTTGAGACCGCGCACTTGCAGCAAAGGAGCGGCGGCGCTTGTTTTCGACGTCCCAGCGTTTCCCGACACCTGCGCCTCCTTAGCCGCCGCAGCCTCGGACGAAGAAAGCATAAGCTCGTCCGGCTTCGCCGCGGTTGCCAAAGTCATCTCCGTTTCGCCGATCACGAATTGTTCCTTTTCCGATTGCTCGGCTGGGTGCTCTCCGCTTTTTTTGAAACCGCTCATCTTACCCCACCTCCCCGGCACGCAAGCAGCGCACGTAATGGCCCGGTTGTTGTTCGTCCAGCGCAGGCTTGGTTTGCGTGCACGCTTCGATCGCAAACGGGCAACGCGGGTGGAACGGGCAGCCCGGAGGCATGTCCAGCAAATTCGGAACCGCGCCGGGAATCGAGTCCAGCCGGTCGCGCTGCTCGCTCATTTTCGGAAGAGAGCCCATCAGGCCGATCGTGTACGGATGGCCGGGGCGCTCGAACAGCTCGTACACAGGCGCTTCTTCGACTACTTCGCCCGCATACATCACCACGACGCGGTCGGCCATCTCGGCGACAACGCCCAGATCGTGCGTGATAAGGATCACGCCCGTATTTTCTTCTTCGCTCAGCTTGCCGATCAGATCCAAAATCTGCGCCTGGATCGTCACGTCGAGCGCGGTGGTCGGCTCGTCGGCGATCAGCAGCTTCGGCCGGCAGGCCAGCGCGATCGCGATCATGACGCGCTGGCGCATACCGCCGGAAAGCTGGTGCGGGAAATTGCCCGCAATTTGCTCCGCGCGCGGAATGCCGACTCTTTTCAGCATCTCGACCGCCTGCTTTTTCGCTTCGCCGCGACTCAAGCCTTTATGTCGCCGCAGCACCTCGCCTACCTGATTGCCGATCGTGAACACGGGGTTGAGGGAACTCATCGGCTCCTGAAAAATCATCGAAATTTCGTTCCCTCTATATTTGCGCATTTCTTTTTTAGGCAGAGTCAACAAGTCTTTCCCTTCAAAACGCACCTCGCCGCCCACGATCTCGCCCGGGTCGGACACCAACTGCATGATCGACAGCGACGTGACGCTTTTGCCGCAGCCGGACTCGCCGACGATCGCCAGCGTTTCCCCGGCTTCGACCGAGAAGCTGACTCCGTTGACGGAAGGAACCGTGCCTTCGGCCGTGTTGAAAAACGTTTTCAGTTCTTTGACTTCAAGCAAGCTCATTCGATCACCGCCTTTCTTAATGAGCATCGTTTTGGTTTTCGGAAAAGGATGCCGGTACGGTGACGCGGCATCATCCGTTTTTCAGCTTCATCCGGGGGTCCAGCACGTCGCGCAGCCAATCGCCGAGGAAAATGACGCCCAGCACCGTGATCGTGATCGCCATGCCGGGGAACGTCGCGACCCACCAGCTTGTGGCAACGTATTGACGGCCGTCGCTCAACATGCCGCCCCAAGAGACATCCGGCGTCGTGATACCGAGTCCGAGAAAGCTGAGCGATGCCTCCATAATGATCGTCGTCGCCACGTTCATGCCGGACAAAACGATAAAGGAAGACATAACATTGGGCAAAATATGCCGGAAAATGATCCGTCCGCTGCGTGCGCCGATCATGCGGGCCGATTTGACGAAATCCCGTTCTTTCAGACTCAGCACCTCGCCGCGCACGACGCGCGCGTACGAGACCCAGTTGGTCGCCCCGATCACAAAGATCAGCGTCCACATGCCCGGTCCGACGACCGCCAGCACGACCAGCATGAGCAAAATGGTCGGGATTGCCAGCAGCGAATCGGCCAAGCGCATAATGACAGCGTCGACCCAGCGTCCGTAATACGCCGCCGTTACGCCGAGTACCGCGCCGATCGCGCCGGACACGAGCACGGCTCCGATCCCGACGATCAGCGACACCTGCGAACCGTAGACGATCCGGCTCCAAATATCGCGTCCCAAGTTGTCGGTGCCGAGCAAGTAATCGCCGCTGCCGCCTTCCAGCCAAGCCGGAGGCTTCAGCCGATCGATCGGAGCCACGGCGTTCGGATCATGCGTCGCCAGCAGCGGAGCGAAGATCGCGATCAGACATACGATCAACACGATGACCGCGCCGAGCGTACCCGTTTTGCTGCGGAGCAGTTGCCGGAGCCCTTTTTTCAACCCGCGTGCTTCCGTTCGCTTGTTCGGCGGAACCGGGAGCGTCCCCGCGCCGCTTTCTGTAGAAGTCGCCACAGCGTCTCCTCCTTCTTCTTCTTAACTGTATTTGAT
Organism: Saccharibacillus sacchari; assembly: GCF_037722395.1. Taxonomy (GTDB): domain Bacteria; phylum Bacillota; class Bacilli; order Paenibacillales; family Paenibacillaceae; genus Saccharibacillus; species Saccharibacillus sacchari_A. The sequence goes on from NZ_JBBKAR010000046.1 coordinate 116,016, forward strand.
GCGCGGATCGAGCAGCCGGTAGACCAGATCCGTCAAAATGTTCATTAAAATGACGAAGATCGCGATCACGAACACCGCCGCCTGCACGATCGCCATATCATGCGTGTTGACCGCGGATACGAGCAATTGTCCCAACCCCGGCCACGCGAACACGGTCTCGGTAATCAGCGTGCCGCCGATCAGGCTGGTAAATTGCAGACTCATGATCGTTACCACAGGAATCAGTCCGTTGCGAAAAGCGTGCTTGCCGATGACGAACATTTCAAAGATGCCTTTACTACGGGCGGTCCGGATATAGTCCTGATTCAGGATTTCCAGCATGTTGGAGCGGATCAGCCGCGTCATCTGGGCCGCCAGGCTGACGCCGAGCGTGATCGCGGGCAGGATCAGATGCGTGAGTCCGCCTCGTCCCGATACGGGGAACCAGCCCAACATGACGGAAAACAGCAAGATCAGCATGATGCCCATCCAGAAGTTCGGCATGGCTTTGCCCAGTACCGAGATACCGGATATAAAAACATCTATAAAGGTATTGCGTTTGACCGCCGACCAGATGCCGAGCGGAATCGCGATCACGACAGCCAGCGCCATCGCGGCGAACGCCAGTTCAAAGCTCGCCGGAAGACGTTCCAGCACCAGCGGCAGCGCCGATTCGCCGTAGCGGAACGATGTGCCGAAGTCGCCTTGGATCGCGTTGGTCAAAAAGATACCGTACTGCTGATACAGCGGAAGATCCAATCCCAACTCCCGCGTCAGCGTCGCCCGGTCTGCTTCGGTTGCCGACTCCGGCAGCATCAGCGCGACCGGATCGCCGGTCACGCGCACCAGAATGAACACGATCAGCGAGATCAGCAGCAGTACCGGAATCATTTGCAGCAGCGATTTGACGAGATATTTGCCCACGGCTTATCCCTCCTTGCCAAAGTAGAATCGAAAGTCGTTTAAAAAGCATCATCCAAATTCGCAAGCAAGCGGCCGGAGTGTGAGCAGCCGGCCGCCTGGGAAACGAATAATGGGTACATCTACATTCCGCATGAGCATGAGGTCGCGAGAAAGCGTTGATTCCCATGCGTGAAACGTTTACCGGGCAACAAAGCTTTAGTTAACGTTGCTTGGTCACAGATACGCGCAGAAACGCAAGGGTCCTTTGCGGATTCGGCCGTTTGTATCGGCCGAGCGCAAAGGACAAACTTGCTGATCTCATAAAAGGAATCGCGGGACGGCCTGCGTGAAGACCTGCGTAAAGGGCGTCGCCTTCGCTTCCTTTTTTTATTGGGCAGGCGCGATGTCTTGCGCGTAGAACATTTCGTCCTGACGCGGCGCGAAGTCTACGCTTGCGTTGACGCCGTAGACGCCTTTCATTTGGAACAGATAGATCGCCGGACGTTCTTCGGCCAGAATCTGCTGCACTTGTTTGTACTCGTCGGCGCGGGAATCTTCGTCCATGTTCACGAGTGCCGATTGCAGCAGCTTTTCGACTTCGGCATTGTTGTAGTCGGTTTCGCCTGCGGCTTCGGAAGCCAGGAAACGGTTGTAGTTGTTCGACGCGTCGTTCATCGAGTTGCCGATGCCGATCATGTACAGTTCGCCGAACGTTTTGGACGTCATTTTTTCGCTGAACGCGCTTGGCTCCAAAATGTCGAGATTAACAGTGAATCCGGCAGCCGTGAGCATCGCGGACACGACTTCGGCATACTCTTTGTATTGGCTGGACGAAGACAGCGAAAGTTCAGGCCCTTTGTCGCCGTAGCCCGCTTCTTGCAGCAAGGCTTTGGCTTTTTCCAGATCGTACAGCGATTGCTCGTACAGACTCTCGTCCGAACCGAAGTTGCCCGGCGTGACGGATGTGCGAGTCAGCACGCCGTTGCCGCCCGCGATGCTGTCCACGATGGCTTTCTTGTCGATTGCCAGGTCGATCGCTTCGCGTACTTTCGGATCGGCCGTCGCCGTGCCTTCGGTCTGGCGCACGATTAGTTGCAGCACGCGCTTGATCGGAGTGGTCTCGACCGACAGGTTTTCGGTTTGTTCGATGCGCTCGATATCGGTCGACGGAACGCCGGATACGATGTCCACGCCGCCAGTCAGCAGCTCGGATACGCGAGTCGACGCTTCGGGAACGACGCGGAAAACGACTTCGTTCCATTTCGGCGCGCCGTCGAAATAGTCGTCGTTCTTTTCGAGAACAACGCGGTCGTCTTTCGCCCACGATTTGAACTTGTAGGCGCCTGTGCCGATCGGATTTTTGAGGAAAGCGTCGAGGCCGTTTTCTTCGATATATTTCGAAGGCAGGATGCCCGCGCCCATCTTCGACAAACGGTTCAGCAGCAGCGGATCGGGTCCCGTTGTCACGAATTCGGCGGTGTAGTCGTCGACGACGCGCACTTCTTCGATCGTTTTGAAATACGAATGCTGCTTGAGCGCTTCGTCGGTTGCCAGACGTTCGAACGTGTATTTCACGTCGGCCGCGGTAAACGGATCGCCGTTGTGGAACTTCACGTCGTCGCGCAGTTTGAACTGCCAGACGTTGTCTGCCGTTTGCTCCCATGACGTGGCGAGAGCCGGAACTTTGTTGCCTTCGTTATCGTTTTTGAGCAGGTAATCGAATACGTTGACGAGAATCGCTTCGCTCGCTGTATTGTTATTGTTTTGCGGGTCGAAGCTTTCGATATCGGTACCGTTGGCGATGGTGAGCGTGCCGTCGGATGTTGCCGGCGCGGCAGTCGTTGTGCCGGTATCGGTGGAAGTGGTTGCGTTACCTCCGCCTCCGCAGCCGGTTACGACCAATGCTGCTGTGAGTAAGGCTGCGAATGTTTTGATAAGTCCGCTTTTCATGAGTTAAGTCCTCCTTAATGAGTGGGGGAAAGGCCTATTCGTTTTTTTGGGAAAGCTGGGGCTACGGGAGAAATTACAAGCATATGCTTCCGAAGTGCATTTCTTCGAAATGCTTCACAAGGCGCTGTCTCGCTCGGAAAACCGAATGAAATTTAAGCAGGAAGTTTTCCGAACTCAAAGGCCAACATCTCAACGTATGTTACCGCAGGCTTTCTGCGAAAGCCTGTAGTTCACTGAATTTCTCCCTTCGCCTGGGCTTTCCTGTCAAAGAATAGGGCTTTCCGGGGTGTACAAGTGGGCAAGGCTTACTCGCCGGGATTTGGGCTTCGTAATAACTGATGGCGCTTTGCTTTTAAATATTTCAAGGTATGTTGTCCGGGTAGACGCGTTGACGCAACTTTGTCCAAAACAATTCTTGTAAGTATGTTGATGAATTTAGTGTGAATTAGATTGCAGTAATCCCTTTGCCGGAAAAAGAGGCGGTGGACGTCTCCTTTTCCGGCAAAGGGGCGGTGCGAGGGCGTATAGGCAAGGAGGTTGCTGATCCTCGGGTGCGCTGCGCGTCCTGTTAATCTTCGAAGCTTTCGTCGGCGAAAACGCGGGCTCGGATGGCTTCGGCGGAGTGTTCGATATGCCGGTACATGATGTCCCTTGAACGCTCGGCGTCGCCGGCTTCGAGGGCGGCGATCAGGTCGCGGTGAGCCTCGTAGTTGTTCGCTTTGACGCGATCGCTGTAGGGCATCAGATCGAGCGCCGGGTTGATCTTGGTTCGGATTTGCCGGACCGCGTGGTCGAAGTACACATTGCCGGAAGCCCGGGCGACGCTGAGATGGATACGGACGTCAATCGAGCGGAAGGCTTCGCGGGTACAGTCCGGTTCGATGCTGGCCGCCACGTAATTGCGCAGCTCTTGAAGCTCTGCTTTTCCGATACGCTGCGCGGCTAGATAAGCGGCTCCCGGCTCAACGACCATCCGATATTCGAAGACTTCGATCATCGAATCCCAATTCCGACGCATCTCGTCGCGATTGCGCAGATGCGAGTTGCGCGTAATCGGAAGCACGAAGGTGCCGCCTTTGGCGCCGACGCGCTTTTCGACCAGGCCGAGCGATTCCAGACGGGCCAATGCTTCGCGTACGGTGATCCGGCTGGCATTGAAGATCGTCGCCAGATCCCGCTCCGCCGGAAGCTGCTCATCGCTCATGAACTCCTTCAAGATGATGGCTTCTTCCAGCCGATCAAAGATAAAATCGCTGACTTTCTTGGGTGATACCTGCTCCAGATTCATTGCAGGCTTGATCAGCACCGTTCCACATCCTTCCCGAAGCGTCTCCTTCAACACTTTAATCCAAAAAGATATAAGGTATAGACCTTAAACCATTTCATTGGGCAAAAAAATTTGTCCATCGCAACCGGGCAACGTTCAAATTTCGTTATAACCGACTTTAATGGTCGACATTACGTAAATATGGTTTCCACTATAATTCGACAGCATTCGTCTGTCAATAGATTTTCTCTCTTGCTGGTTGGGAAAAAAGACAAGCGGATAGTCAAAGACTCGATCTTACGTATGTTTTAACGTCATTTCGAGCGTGTGTGGAATCGAGCTTGCCGGAATAGCGCCTAGGGCATGTCTTCAAACCTCGACGCGGAATGCTTGTTTGAAGCCGTAGGGCATAGGCTGGGCACTTTTCGTTTTAGAATAGTACCATGACCGCTCAAGATGTTAGGTTACGCTCCTCGAAAACCCGCTTGAACCGTACGTGTTTCCGATGAACGCAAACCTTGGATTGGATGCGGTCAAAGTACTCGTAGCTTGTCTTGGATTGATGACATTTTGCACACATTTTACGACTTTTAACGGCTCATTTTTAAAAATGCTGATAAAAAGTCAACAAATTTGCTTTTTATCGCCGATTCGAGCAGGAAGTAGGCAAAAATGTTGCCGAAACCTCAGCATTTGCGAGAAAAGCACGATATGGAACCGGAATTGTTGACGTTTTGCACACATTCGAAAAAAGAGACCTCCATCTGGTACAGAGCCCTAGTACTCTGTATCAATAGAAGGTAAGGTTACGCTCGTCCGAAACGCACTAGACCCGTGTGCGTTTCGGCCAAACGTAAACCCACTATTTGACCTGATACAGAGTACTAGGGCGTGTCTTCAAACCTCGATGGAAGCAGATTTGGCCGAATTTTCGTTCTCGGCAAGGAACTTTTTCGAAGGCGTGCCGGGGCACGTCAAGGGAAAGTGACGAAGCCATTGGTGGATAGCGACACGCTTCAAGTCGATATCCGCAGAGGACGAAAAGGCGGCAAAAGATGCACATTGGCAGGTTTGAAGACACGCCCTAGCCGTTTCTCCCTAAACGCAGTGCGATGCGAAGGCGGGCCAGCTCCCGTTCTTGCTCGATATATCGCCTTTCCGCTTCTCGCAAAGACACTTCCGCGAAGGATAATGCCTGCCCGGGACGGAGTTGAGCGATCTGTCGCAGATCTGCGGATATGATCTGCGCGATACGCGGATAACCGCCCGTGGTCTGCCGGTCTGCGGTCAACACGATCGGATTGCCGTCGGCAGGAACCTGGACAGTTCCCGGAGCGACGGCTTCGGAGATTAGCTCCTGCGGCTGCTCCAAACGCAGAGCGGGACCTGAAAGGCGGCAGCCCATGCGGTCGGACTGCGGAGTGACGCGAAAAGCTGCGGTCAGCAGCGCTTCGCGGCTCGGCGCGTCGAACAGGGCGAAATGCGAGCCGCGCGTGAAGCGGACGGCAACGGAATCGGCGGCGGCCGAAGCGGCGACGGACGATCGCGAAGCCGTCGGCGGTCCTTCCGGCTGCGTGGAGCCGGAACGATGCAGGTCGCCCCAATCCGGGCGGCCTGCGACGTAGCCGTGCGCGGCGTGCCACGCCGCGGCGGCGAAGTCCGCCCCGGGCGCGATGCCGCGCAGCGGGCCGAAGGCGCGCTCGGCTGTGCGCGCCGTGCTTGCCGACGTCCGCGCATGCAGGACGTCGCCGGCGCGAAGCGCCCGGCCTTCGAGCCCGCCCAGGCCGGCTCGAAGATCGGTGCCGCGGCTGCCCAGCGCCGCGGGCGCGGCGAAGCCGCCGGACAGCGCGAGGTACGCGCGGCAACCTGCGCGCGGAGGGCCGAATTCCAGCACGGCCCCGGCCCGGATACGGACGGGCCGCCACATCGGCAGCGGCACGCCGCCGACCGAAGGCGCCAGATCGGCGCCGGTGAGCGCGATCAGCGTCTCGCGCTCGAAGCGCAGCGCAGGTCCGGCCAGCGTGATCTCCAACGCGGCCTCGCCTTCGGCATTGCCTGCCATTAGATTGGCCGCACGCAGCGCATAGGCATCCATCGCGCCTCCGGCGGTGACGCCGTACTGCTGATAACCGGGACGACCGAGGTCTTGCAGCGTGGTCAGCAGACCGGGTTTTAATACCGTAACCGACAGGATCGAAGTATCCCGTTCCCTGTAGTCTTCGTTGTCTCCCCGCCCCACTCCATCCGATGTTCGCTCATGCTCTTTTCGACCCTTCTTCCTTTCGATCGAAAAGCCTTTTTCGCGAGCTGTTAAGAAGCCTTTTGCTTCATCGGCCATACTATTCGCCAAATGGTCATATTCTTCCCTCAAAATCGACCGAAATCGAACCCGGTCCCCCGCCCGCAGCAAGCTCGGCGGAATCCGTTCCGGCCGGAACAGCGCGGTCGGCGTCCGCCCGATCATCCGCCAGCCGCCGGGCGTAGCCAAGGGATATACGCCGGTCTGAGCGCCCGCGATTCCAACGGTTCCCGCCGGAACGGATAAGCGCGGCGTCTCAAGCCGGGGCGCCGCAATCCGCGGGTCCATGCCGCCCAAGTAAGGAAAACCGGGCGCAAAGCCGATCATATATACCGGATATTCCCGCGCCGCATGAATAGCGATCACTTCTTCTTCGCTCATCCCGGCATGCCGGGCAACGAAGTTCAAATCCGACCCGTACTCTTCGCCGTACAGCACCGGAATCTCGATCACGCGCGAAGTGCTTTCTTTTTCAACAATGTCCGTCAGGAGAAGACTCCGAAGCAATTCCGCCATGCTCTGCATAACCGTGCCGTGTCCAACACCGGGCCATTGCTGCGCAGCCTTCAACGGATCGTAAAAAATCGTCACGACCGCAAAAGACGGCACCGCTTCAATCATCCCCGGTAGCGGTTGACGTTCCAGATAATCGGTTAGCTTGCGAACCTTGCTATTGGTTTCCGGCGAAATATCCGTACCGAATACGGCCCGAATTGCCGTTTCGCCAAGCGGCTCTATCAATGGCAGATGCACGGCATGAGGCTTCTCCGCCAACGAATCCCCTATCGGTTTCACCGTCCCCGCTTGTTCCTTCCCGTCCATCCCGTTCACCTCCCGGCAATATGTTGTACCGCTACCGCGATTTCATTCAAAAGGCTTCACGGCGACTCCCGCTGCCTGGCAAGCCTCCACGATATGGCGTGCGAACGCCAACGCATGCTCGCCGTCTCCATGCAAACAGATCGTGTCGGCGCGCAGCTCGATGTCCTCGCCGTCCGGCGTGGACACGCGGCCTTCAAGCGCAAGCCGAACCACTCGCTTCGCCGCCGTCCCGGCATCGGCAATCAAGGCGCCGGGAAGTCCTCGCTTGATCAGCGAACCGTCCGCCCGATATCCTCGATCCGCAAACGCCTCATGCGCGGCACGCAAGCCGATTCGCTCGGCCGCACGGGTCAGCTCGCTTTTCGCCAAGCCGAATAACGTCAAAGCCGGATTGACCCGGTAAACGGCTTCGGCGATCGCTTCCGCCAGATCGGCCCGGGCAGCCGCCATATTATACAAAGCTCCATGCGGTTTGACATGCTTTAACGTTCCGCCTTCCGCGCGCACGAACGCGTTCAACGCCCCGATCTGGTACATCGTCATGGCATAGACTTCGCCCGCCGAGACGTCGAGGTTTCTCCGACCGAACCCGGCTAAGTCGGGCAGGCCCGGATGCGCACCGATCGCGACCCCCGCTTCCAATGCCAGCTTTACGGTTCGCTGCATCACCGACGGGTCGCCCGCATGGAAGCCGCAAGCAATATTCGCCGATGTCACAAACGGCAAAATCTCGGCATCCCGTCCCAGCGTATACGCTCCGAAGCTTTCGCCGAGATCGCAGTTCAGGTCGATGCCCGCCGCGTTTGGTTCGCAGGGGCCGGGAGCCGTCTCGGACTCTTCCCGGTTTTCGTTTCCCCTCCCGTCTGCTTCATCTGTGACGTACAAAGGGGTTGTTCGCTCCGCGCTTTGCGTTTGCGGCGACGTCTCGCATTCTCCGGCTTTCCGGTTCATTTTGCCGTCTCCTCCTTACGGATTGCGCCGATCCAAAATTTCGCGCTCATGCTCCATGCCCCAACTGCGCATCAGATTGATGATCGGGATCAGCGTACGGCCGAATTCGGTCAGGGAATACTCCACTTTGGGAGGAACCTGACGATAAATTTCCCGGTGAACCACGCCGTCCCGTTCCAACTCCCGCAACTGCAAAGTGAGGATTCGCTGCGTCGTTTCGGGCATCATTCTTCTCAGCTCGTTGAACCGCACAGGCCCTTCGATCAAATGGTACAACACGATCCCTTTCCATTTTCCTCCGATCACGTCCACCGTAACCGCCACAGGACAAGTGTACGGGGTCGCGGATTCTTTTTTACACGGTTCCATAGATCAAAACCCCATTCTCTCAGGATCAAAATAGATACTATCCCACAAAATTGTGCGTACTTCTCGGCTTCGATATCTCTATAGTACTATATACGTCGACGATACTAGTAAACAGAAAGCGTGGTCGATCCTCATGAATACAATAGAAAAAAAGAAAGATATCTTGCAAGCCTTCAATGACAGACACGCCACGAAATCTTTTGATCCCTCGAAAAAGATCAGCGACGACGACTTCAATTTCATCCTGGAAACGGCCAGACTTTCTCCCAGCTCTCTCGGCTATGAACCGTGGAAATTTTTGATCGTTCAAAATAAAGAATTACGGGAAAAGATCAAAGCCGTCAGCTTCGGTGCCCAAGGACAACTGCCCACCGCCAGCCATTTCGTGATTATTCTCGCCAAAAGCAACGCCCGGACCGATAGCGATTATGTCCAGCAGCTGATGACCGACACCAAAAAGGTTCCAAGCGACACGCTTCTGCGAATGACCCAAGCTTATCGGAATTTCCAGGAAAACGACCTGCGATTATTCGAAAACGACCGCGCGCTGTTCGACTGGGCCAGCAAGCAAACGTATATCGCGCTCGGCAATATGCTGACGGCCGCCGCCCAGATCGGCATCGACTCCTGCCCGATCGAAGGCTTCAATTATGAAAAAGTGAATGAAATTCTCGACAACGAAGGATTGCTTGAAGATGGATCGTATCAGGCTTCCGTGATGGCCGCTTTCGGTTACCGGGTCGATGAACCGAGCCGGATCAAAAACAGACGGGAATACGATTCGGTAATTCAGTGGATCGAATAAAAGAACGCTTCGCGAGCTGCTGAACACCGCACAACACCGCATATTTGAATACAGCTCGGATTTAACGGATCGAGCTGCACCTTAGCGCGAAAAATCGAACGCTTCTCGTTTTTAACGGATCGTAGCGACGCTTAAAGACGAAAACAACACGGATTCCGCCCTTTCGGCTACGATCTCAACGGCTAAGCGTCGCTACGGTCCGTTACGCTCAACCAAACGCGATAAAAAGGGATGTAACGGACATACGATCCGTTATATCTTTTTTGGTTTTGGCGATATCGTTTCGGCGTTAATCGCACACTTAGCCTTGCCACGATAAAAAAAGCGGAAGAATCGAGCCAAGCTCTGATCCTCCCGCTTTTTCTTGCTTCTTACCCGTTCCGCACGATATTTGTCTCGTCCGCCTCCGCAGCCCAGCGCTTCTCCACCGCTTCATACTCCTTCTGCGTAATCGGCAGCACCGAACCGTGCCTTTTTTTCAACGCGCCAAAGTCATACTCGCCCGGCTCGGCGATCCGCCAGGCCGTTCCTGTCGTGTCGCCGATATCCGTAGTGAGGATCGGCAGGTATCCGCCTTGCGTCGAGTAGCGATCCACCAGCAGCACCCACTTTTCCTCGCCGTTCCTTTTAAAAAACTGCGGGCCTTCCGCGTCTTTTCCCGTCAACTTCAGACCCAGCGATTCCAGCGTCGATAGCTTCTCCCACTCGCCGTCCAGACGGCTGCCGCGTTCGATCGTGATCTGTCCGTCGCCGGAAGCCCGGTAATACCGATTGCCGACCCGAATGATCGTGGTATCGATAATGCTCGCATTTTCCCCGCGCGAGATATAAGGTTCGGCAGGCGTGAACGTTCGAAAATCCACGGTGCGGCTACTGTAGATATGCAAGCCACGTTCGCCGCCGCTTTGCGCATCCCGGCTTGAAGCCCAGAAAACCAGATAGTCTCCGCTTTCCTCGTCGTAGATTGCTTCCGGTGCCCAAGCACAGCCTGCTTCTTCCGGCGCAAGCCCGACCAGTCGAGGCTCCGACCAGTTCAGCAAGTCCGCCGATTCCCAGATCACGAGCGACCGGCTGCCGGTCAGCGTCGCTTCGGCCAAGCCCCAGCCTCCGCGTCCGTAGATGCTGAGATCCGTCGCCAATAGGTAAAAGCGGTCTCCGTCCGCGCCGCGCAGCAAGTAGGGATCGCGTACGCCGCGTTCACCGACCGAAGATGTCAACACAGGCTGCTCCCGATTGAGATCCTTCCACTGCATCCCGTCCTTACTCAAAGCAAAATAGACCTGCTCCCCATTCAAGTCGCTTTCCCCTATAAAATGGACAAATAAATATCCGTACAACTCTTCCGTTCTCGCTGACATTGGCATAAATCCCTCCGTTTCTTCCCGTTCATCACGAACAGGGAGGAGCGCAATTTCTCGCGCTTCCTCCCCATTTTTGCACCTTGCTTGCGAAACGGCCCCACCCGTTATCGTTACTTATACTGCCCCGCGTCGATCGCTTTCTGTTTCTCATCCAGAATCTCTTGATAGCCTGCGTTGAGGTATTGCGTTTTCGCTTCCTCGTACAGTTGGTCGAATTGATCTTCCGGCGCGAGCGCGATCTTCAGGTACAGCTCCTGGAACAAAACGTTCAGATCGGCTTTGTAATCGTTGACGCTGTCCAGTACGACCGTATACAGCGCGTCCGGCGTGCGGAATTCTTCGACTTCGTCGTAATACTTGATCATGTCGTCCGCCAGGTATTCGTGGCCCGGCGGCGACCAGTTGCGTTTGTTGGCGGCCAGCGTCGTTGCCGGGTCCGGATATTGCGCCGTTTCCGTCACGAGCGCCCAATAGTCTTTGTTGTTGTTTTGCGCCAGCACCGACTCGCCTTTGAAGTCGGGATCGCGCACGGCAACGCCTTCTTTGTCCAGCGTGTAGTTTTCGCCTTCGACGCCGTTTTGCAGGAAGAACAGGTTGTCCGGTTGGCTCATCCATTCCAAGTACATCCATACCGCCGCGCGTTCCATATCGGTCGATTCGTAGTTGATGCCCATGATGAAGCCGAACGGCCAGTATGCGCGGCCTTGCGGTTCGCGGCCTTCCGGCACGCCCGCGTACGGAGGCATGATAGCGAACTCGGCATCCGGATTGTTTTTGAGCGTGGCGGCGATCACGTCCGTATTGTTGGTCAAGTACGTGCCGAACGTGCCTGTTTTACCGGCCACGAATTCCGCTTTGATCTTCGGCTCGTCGGAACGCAGGTAGAACTCGCGGTCGATCAGGCCGTTGTTGTACTGATAGTTCAAGTTGCGCAGATAACGTTCCGTGTCCGCCGTCGTCAGGTCCGCCACGGACAGATCGGAATACAGCGCGCGGTACTTCTCGTCGAACGGCCAATCGCGGAACGGATAGTTGAAGTTGAACGAGTTCTGGATCAGGCTGCCGCCCGTGGTGCCGAGACCCGCTTCTTTCCATTTCACCAGCATTTCGTTGTACTTTTCGAGCGAAGTCAGGTCTTCCATCTTCATGCCCACCTTTTCTACCCAGTCTTTGCGGATGATGGTGGTAAAGTTGTCCACGTTCGGACGCGAAGCGAAGAAGAAGGTCGGTTTCTCGTCGATCGTGCCGTATTGCTCGATCGTCTCGCCCAGATTCGCCCAGTATGTAGGCGCGTAGTTTTTGATTTCATCGTGGTTCAGCTCTTGCAGCACTTCTTCGCCGTAATAAGCCAAAGCCTGCGGCATATCGTAGTGGAAAATGATATCCGGCGCTTTGCGCGAAGCCAGCAACTGCTCGAAATCGGTCACTTCGCTAGCACGGGTAATCGGCACGAAGTTAACGCTTACATTATACTTGTCGCCGAATTCTTTTTGAATCCACCGGGTATAATAGTTGTCCGTGACGTTCCAGCCTTCGAAAGCGCGCTCGTACACGGGAATATCCAGCTGAACCTTTTCTGGAAACCCGTTCGAGTAATCCGCGAAGCCTTCCGCAGCAGCCGTCGGCGTATCGCCTTCGTTCGTCGCGGAGCCGCCTGCTTCATTGCTTGTGCCGCCACCGCCGCCCGTACATCCGGCCAACAAACCGACAAGAGCAAGTCCGGTTACCCATAACGAAGCTTTTTTCTTTTGACCCATTCCCAGTCCCCCTTTGTGTGTAAAAACCGTATTATTCCTTTACCGCGCCGAGCATCGTGCCTTGAACGAAATATTTCTGCACGAATGGATAGATACAGATGATCGGAAGCGTGGCGAACACGACGACGGCGGCTTTCATGACCTCCGGATTGCTGAGCGTCACTTGCGTCGCTTCCAACTGGAAGCTTTCGCTCGCCTGAACGATCAGGTAATACAACTTCAATTGCAGCGGACGCAGATCGACATTGTGCTTGATGTAAAACAGTGCGTCCTGATAAGCATTCCAGCGGCCTACCGCGTAAAAAAGCGACAGGGTTGCCAAAATGGGTTTGGACAGCGGAAGCACGATACTCCAGAGGATTCGGAAGTGACCGGCTCCGTCGATCCGCGCGGATTCCTCCAGGCTGACCGGCACGCTGTGGGTAAACGTCGTTTTCATGATCAATAAGTTGAATGCGCTGAACGATAACGGCAATATGAGCGACCATAGCGTATCCAGCATGCCCAGGTTGTTGATAAGCATATATTCCGGGATAATCCCGCCGCTGAAATACATGGTGAACAAGAAAATGAACGTCAGCGTCGAGCGGCCTTTCAATTGTCGGCGCGACAGCGGATACGCCGCACAGATCGTCACGATCATCCCCAGTATGGTGAACAGTACGGTCACGATCACAGATACATAGAGAGAGCGCAAAATGCTGGCGTCGGCGAAAATTTTCGTATAGGCCTCGATCGAGAAGCCTTTCGGCAGCAGATAGACTTTGTTCGCGATGACATAAGCATCTTCGCTGAACGACTTGGCGACAATATGCAGATACGGCAGCAAACAGACCAGGGAAACGACGACCAGCGCCGCGTGGATGATAAATCCCCAGACATCAAAGCGTTTTTTGCTGCCGACCGGAGCGTTGCTTACGGCTTTCATCTTTTTCCTCCTTTACAGCAGGCCGTCTTCGCCCATTTTTTTGGCGATCCGGTCGGCAGCCAGTACGAGCACCAGACCGATCAGCGCCTGGAACAGTCCCAATGCGGTCGCGCGGCTGATGTCTCCGCCTTCGATCCCCCACCGATACACGAGTACCGGAATGGTGGTCGTAAACTCGGTTGTAGCCCGGTTAAGCAGCGAGAAGATCCGTTCGAACGAACCGCCCATAACGCCGCCCAGACTCATGATAAGCAATGTGACAATGGTTGGACGGATCGAAGGCAGCGTGATGTTCCACATCTTGCGCCAACGGCTGGCTCCATCCACGGTTGCGGCTTCGTACATCTCCGGGTTGATGCTGCTCATGGCAGCCAGGTAAATGATCGTGCCCCAGCCCATGCTTTGCCAGATGCCGATTAACAGATAACTGATCAGCCAATTCGTATCCTGCTGGAGAAACGGCACCCGATCCGCACCCAGCGTGGCGAGCAGGTTGTTGATCATCCCGTTGCCTTCGCCGAGCAATTGGTACGCCATCGCCCCGATGATGACCCAGGACAAGAAGTGCGGCAGATAAAGCAGCGTTTGATTGACCCGCTTGAATAGAATATTCTTGACCTCGTGCAGCAGCAGGGCGAGGAAGATCGGCACCGTGAAACTGAACAGCAGATCCAGAATGTTCAATAACAGCGTATTGCGCACGGCTCTCGCGAAATCCGGCTTGGCGAACAATTCCTGAAACACTTCCATGCCGACCCATTCGCTTCCCCAGAACCCTTTCGCGATCTTGTAATCTTTAAAGGCGAGGACCAGTCCCGCGAGCGGCGTGTATTTGAACAGCAACACCAGCACCAGCGGAAGCAGCAGCAGCACGTACAATTGCCAATCGCGTCGCAGATAATAGAGAGGACCGTAACGGCTCTCTTTCAGTAAAGCGGTTTCATTTTTGCTTTTGGCGATACTGATTCCCTTCACCTTTCCACCTCCCGTCTTCCTTTTTTCGATCCGTCGCCGGACATGTGCCCATCATAGCCGCGGCTTCCGGGATCGGTAAACGACGAGTGTTGATGCTGGCGGTCATTTTTGATCGAACCCCCGGTTTTCCAGGGAAAATAAGGGTTGAACCAATCATTTCTGGAGGTGAGAATCAAAAATGACACCTGGGGAAACGTGAATTCAGGAAGTAAAAGCAGGTCTCAAGACGTGCGATACTGGGCTTTGTAGACGCTCGGCGCCATCCCCTCGTATTTATGGAAAAAGCGGTTGAAGCTGCGTGCGTTTTCGTAGCCGACAGCGGCCGCAATCTCCGTAATCGTCCGTTCGTTTTCCAGCAGCAACTGCTTGGCTTTCTCGATTCGGAGTTTGTTGAGCGAGTCAATCAGGCTGGAACCGTTCATTTCGTACACGATTTTTCGCATATACGAGTAGCTGATTCCGATCTCCTTCGCCATATCCTCGAATACGACATCCTCGCAATAATGCTCGCGCAAATAATTCATGATCCGATCGGCGTGAGACTGGCTTTCTTCGTTTGCCGGCTTCATCGCTCCGACGATCCCGGCATAAAAATCATGGATATACGTCTGCAAGTCGTTCAACGTGTCCAGTGAAGCGATTGTCGAATAGACGCTGCCTTTTCCCGCTACGGTTCGGGCGGCGCGGCTGTCGGTTTCCTGAAGATGCTTGATCGTCACGCCGACCAACTGGTTATAAATGAACAGAATGTTATCGTGGGAAATATAGTCGGCAGAGCGGATCTCCTCAGCGATTCGCTCCAGCTCCGCATCCATTTTGTCCAGATCGCCTGCATCAAGAAAGTTGAGAATCCGCCGCTCGCTGCAATCGGGATACAGATACTTCATTTCGCGATTTTCTTCCGCCCGGTAGTAATGAATGCCTCCGCTGCCCGCGATCATGCGCTTTTTGACCGCTTCCAGCGCTTCCGCGGCCAGATCCGGGATACTTGTCGTTCGTTTGGCGCGCTGGCTGACGCCGATGGTGACGGTATGTTCCAGCAGCTCGGTCGC
The DNA here is from genome assembly GCF_037722395.1 of Saccharibacillus sacchari. Lineage (GTDB taxonomy): Bacteria > Bacillota > Bacilli > Paenibacillales > Paenibacillaceae > Saccharibacillus > Saccharibacillus sacchari_A. Next base: position 131,434 of record NZ_JBBKAR010000046.1, read on the forward strand.
TTTTTCCCGAATCCGCTCGATATACGCATGGATTTCCTTATTCCGCTGGTCGCTTTCTTCGTGGCTATCGTTCAGAACAAGCGTAAAATAGCCTTCTCCCCGATATAAAAACTGTCCGATCAACCCATCTTCAAACAAACTGTCACAGTACATGTTCAGCAGATGGCGGTGGTAGCTTCGGGTCTCGGAATTATGCTTGCTGGAATAGCCGCGATAGCCGTCGATCGAGATCGCGGCGACAAGCAGATACGTATACGGGAACACATAAGAAGCCGCTTCGTCCACCTCTCCCCGCAATAACCGTTGAACGGTCAAGCTGCGTGCATCCCGTTCCCGCTCCCGCAGCAGTTCGTGCAACTTGGTTTCTTCACCCTGCATGCGGCGGAACGCCGTTTCCAAAAACGCGAATTCATTCTGACCGGGCACGCCCAGATAACCGCGCAGCGTCAGCGTACGTACCAACTCACGGGCCGGCTTGGAGAACCATGCGGCCAGAAGCAAGGTGGCGAAGGTGCCGATAAAGATCACGATGACGGTCAGCACGATGATCCCCCGTTGCTGCGTATGGGTTCGGGTTAACAATTCCTGCACGGAATACGTACTGAGATGCGTCCAGCCGAACGGCTCGGAATGCGTCCAGGCATATAGCACCCGATCTCCACCCGTTTCGCCAAACGAATAGCCATCTACCGAGACTTTTTGCTTCAGCTGGTTAAAAAAAGGCAGCACGTCGGCATTTTGCAGCAGCAGGCTTTTGTCGGCATGGGAGATCACGGTGTTTTTGGAGTCGATCAGCGCATAGTCCGTACTCGCTTCGTTCGAAGACGACAAATAGTCCTCCAACTGGCTCTCGCGCAAATTGACGACGATCGTTCCCCTCGTCGTTGTCGATAATCGGCTCAGCGGAAGCACGTAGGAAACGACGGGTACGCCGGATTCCAGTTTGCGCGGATACCAGATCCCTTCGATGCCCCGTTGTTCCTCCAGCGCGTCTTCAAGCCAGTCCATTGATTCGTATCGGCTCAAGGTCGTGATGCTTCGGTCGGTCGATACCACATAATCCGAATCTTCCAGATAGAAAAAAGACGAGGCCACCCCTTCCGCCCGGCGGTTGAGGTTGGTCAACTCCCGCATGATCGCCATCGCGCGGCTAATATTGCCATAGTCGGCGCTCAATGCTTCGTAGGTAGGAAACGGACGGATCCGGTCAAACGTCCCCGTAGCCGACAAACGAACCGTGTCTTGCGACAGGCTGTTGAGCGCGCTCTCGTTCAGCCTTCGGCTGGCAACCAGTTCGGCGAGTGACGACTCCGCGATCTCTCGCTCGGAATTGCGCAAACCCTGTTCACTGCTATACCAAGTCAGAATACTGACAGGAATGACCATCACGATGAATAAAATGCAGGCCAACTGTAGGGTCATCGGGAAACGTTTCAAAGGGTCGCCTCCGATCATGAATAGCTTGATTAACTTTTTGGTAACGCTTACAAAATTGCTTTTGTTAATGACTCCCTTATATATTAATTTATGATCCTCTGGTTTGTCCACGTATTGATTCTTTGATTTCACTTGTTTTTTGTGGATAGGTGATCGAAATTTGTTTTCAAAATAAAATAAGGGCGAGTTGTCGAGAAAGTTACATGGGCGCGGGAAGCGAGAAAACCCCGAGAAAAAGATTAGATTTTCTCGACAAGTTGAACTTCTACAGTATTTTTTCGTTTTCATGGAAACCAATTATCGATAGTAACTATAAAAGGGACTGTCTCTGCCCTATAAAGGCTTTGAAACTGTCCCTTGATTTTTTATTTCAGTCGGATTCATGTCTTTGATTTTGTTCTGAGTCGCTTTGATACGGTTTCCGCCAACTTACATATATGCCGTATAGACTCATAATCATAATGACTGTACCAAAAATATTAGTAGATAGACTTCGATCTTCGACTATAAAAAGCATGAATATCGCGATAAGCAGTCCTACGATATGGAGAACGCGCGAATACCACTGCATATAAACCTCCTCCTTTCCTTCAAACTTGCTTGATCCATTTTCCTATACCATAATACTATTCATTGGTTTTAAATGCCTCAGGAAAGGATGAGTCTCCATACAATATTCACTTGATGAAGCAAAAGACCTCGCAGTTCGCGCCTGTCTTGCGGTCGGAGCAGCTCCGGCCGCGGCGAATGCTTTGGCCGAAGCTACGATCTCTGCCGAGCGGCACGGTCGGCATTCGGTAGGGTTCGCGCACCTTTTCGACTACTTGGAAGGCTTGTTGAGCGGTCGGATTTCGGGGACGGCAGAGCCTGAACTCTCTTATCCGGCGCCCGCGATCGTGCAGGCCGACGCGAAAGGCGGAATTGCTCAACTCTGTTTGGATCAGGCTTTCGAAGAATTGCTCGCCAGAACCAAAAGCTACGGCGTGACCGTGTTTTCCGTCACTGATAGCTACACGGCTGGCGAGCTGGGCTATTACGCGCGCAAAATGGCCGAACAAGGCTTGATCGCGTTGGCTGCCACCAACGGACCTGCTTTGTTGGCCGCAGGACGCAGCGCCGAAGCGGTGTACGGTACCAATCCTTTTGCTTTTGCCGCGCCAACTCAAGGTAAAGCTCCGCTGGTCTTCGACCAAGCTTCCAGCGCTACGGCATTCGTGAAGGTACGGGGAGCCGCAGAACGGGGAGATTCGATTCCCGAAGGCTGGGCCGTTGATGAGCGGGGTCAGCATACGACGGATTCGCGCGAAGCGATCAAGGGTGCGTTGCTGGCCTTCGGCGGATCGCGCGGTGCCAATATCGCGCTGATGGTCGAAGTGCTCGCCGCAGGCGTAACCGGCGCAAACTGGTCGTTGGACGCGCCTGCTTTTGACGAAGGAAGCGAATCGCCTGGCGCGGGGTTATTTATGGTGATGCTGGACCCTAAAGTTCTTGACCCCAGCTTTTCTGATCGCTTGGCTTCGCAAGTCGAACGACTTGCTGCCAAAGGTGTTCATATTCCGGGCGGCGGCTCGCTACAAAGCGAGGTCGATTTGCCCGATGAGTGGGTTGCCAGACTGGAACGCTACGGCAATCAAAAACAGGAATCGTCGCAATAAGCGGACGATTCCTGTTTTTTTACGAATGAATGTTTTTCGCCGACGAAGACGCTTTGTGACCGATTCTTTTTATAAGCAGAGCAGCTCCGATCAACACAACCGCCCCCGAAGCCAACACGACCGAGAACGACTGCTCGAAGGCTTCTTTCGCCAAACGAACCAGCAGTTCTCCGCTCGCTTGAGGTAGACGCTCGGCCGCGATCAATGCGCCGTCCAGGCTGTCCGTCGCGCCTTTTGCATCGCGCAGCGTCTCGGGAAGCGACAGCGAAGCCGTATACGCGAACGACGCCAGGCTGCCCAGTACAGCAATCCCGACCGCGCCGCCGAGTTCGAACGACACCTCCTCGATCGAAGCGGCCATGCCTGCCTTTTCCGCCGGAGCTTGATTCATGATCGCGCTGGATGCCGAAGACATGCCCGCTCCCAGACCGAAGCCGATCACAATCATGCAGACTACCTGCCAGATCCGGCCGGAGTCGAACAGCAGCAGATACGCCGCCATTCCGCTTCCCGCAAGCAGCAGCGACAACAGCAGGACTTTGATCAAGTCTATCCGATGCAGCAGGCTGCCCATAAGCGGACCGGCCAGGAAAGCGGCGATCGGCAACGGCAAAATGAACAACCCGGCTTGAAGCGGAGACAGTTCCATCACCAGTTGAAGCCGCTGCGTGAGCACGTATTCCAATCCGATGAGCGCGAACGAGGCCAGCAGCGCGGTGATCGCTCCGGCGCTGAAGCGTCCGTTGCGGAACAAACTAAAATCGATCAGCGGTGCGGTGCTCGTTTTCTGACGTTTGGCGAATACGATCAAAGCAACGGCGCCGACGATGACAGCCAGCACAGCTATCGCGATCGAGCCATCCGGCTTGGCGATTTCTTTGACGGCGTACAGCACGCCGGTCAGCCCCAGCATAATAAGCGCGGACGAAGCGAAGTCCCATTTTCGGCGCGCGGCGGATTTCGTTTGCGGCACGAACCGAAGCGACGCGATCAGCGCGACGACCACGACCGGGATATTGATCAGGAACACCGATCCCCAGTAGAAATGCTCCAGCAAAAATCCGCCGACCAACGGTCCCAGTCCCGCTCCGCCCGACGACACCGACGCCCACATTCCGATCGCCAGCATCCGCTGCTTTTCATCCGTAAACGTAAGCCGTATAATCGACAGCGTTGCCGGCATCATCATCGCGGCGCCGACGGCGAGCAGCACGCGGGCCGAGATCAGCACAAGCGGAACCGGCGAAAGCGCCGCGATCAGCGAAGCCACGCCGAATACGCTCAAGCCCACGTTAAACAGTCTTTTATGTCCAAGCCGATCTCCGAGCACGCCCATAGACGGCAGTAGGCCGGCCATGACGAGCGGATAGGCGTTGACGATCCATAGTTTTTCCGACGCGTTCGCCGACAACGCTCTCGTTAAAGTCGGAAGCGCGGTATAAAGCACGGTCATATCGATTACGATCAAAAATAAAGCACTGGACACGATCGCCAGGATCAGCCAGCGTTTTGCGTTTGCCATGAGGTGAAGCCTCCTTGATTTTTTCCCGTCGACGAGGTACACATTAAGCGTAAAGGTTGGAGCGGCTCCAAGGTCAAGCGGATTTTTCGAACGGATTTGTTCAAGGAGGAGATCGAGTGCTGGAAGAAAAATTAACGATCGGCGAGATGTCCGAATACTGCGACGTCCCTGCCGATACGCTGCGTTATTACGATAAAATCGAACTTTTCCGTCCACTGTACACCGATCCGGACAACGGGTATCGCTACTACTCCATTCTGCAATCCGAAGTGCTCGGCACGATCGTGGAGCTTCGGCGGGTCGGATTTTCGATTGAGGAGATACGTGCATTTATGCAGAATCGCCATCTCGATCAATCGATCGGATTGCTGAAGCAAGCCGTGCAGCGGATCGATCGTCAGGCTGCGGATCTCAAGCGTATTTCGCGCACGTTGAAAAGCCGGATTCAGCATATTCAGTCTTTTCAGACCGATTATGCGGAGTCCGACTTTATCGTCCGCAAGCTGCCCAAACGCAAATTCTGGGTGCTGCCGGATCAGGTCGATATGCAAAATAAAGAGGCGGTATCTTACGGATTTTTGGAATTGGAAAAAAGATTGCATGATACCCTTCCGTTTCTTGCAGGTAACCAGTTCGGCTTTTTTGTGGAGCCTTCGGCTCTTGCCTTTCCTCTAAGCCCCTCTGAAATCGCAAGTGCGAGCGCAATCTTTACTTTCGTTCAAAGTCGGCGAAGCGCCGGGGCGCAGGAAGCTCCCGCCGGAGATTACGTCTGCACGCGTTATACGGGGCATGATTTCGAAGATTACGTAGACGGATTGGAGAAGCTGCTTCGCTACCTGCATGCCGAAGGACTGGAAGCCAAAAGCGGCGCATGGAGCATTATTCAAGTCGATATTTCGCTGACCGAGCACTCGGAGGAAGCGGTATATGAAGTGCAGATTCGGGTATAGCTTACGATCCCACTATTTTTGAAAAGGATGATTGCATGCACCTCCCAGCCGAACATCGCTTCGACCCGGCCAGACCGCAAGATACGCCGGATTTGCCTAATCACGCACAGCCTTGGGCCGATGCGCTAATTCCGTTCTCGCTCTCCGGTGCGCAGGCCGAAGAACAATACCGTCTTTGGCGCGGCAGCAGACGGTTTACGCCTCATTTCTTCGTTCGCGGCACGAGTCATCGCTCTCCGACACCGATTTATCTGCCGTTCTGGTCGTTTTCGATGGGCACCCAGTCGACGTACAAAGGAGAACGCGGCGATGACAGCACAAGCGAGACTACCAATACCCGAACCGACTCGGACGGCAACACCGAAACGTATACGGAAAGCACCAGGGTGACGAACTACCATGCGGTAGACGGCACTCACGAACAGATTTTCGAAGCGCTGCATGTTTCCGCCTCCGGACGTTTCGATACGTCTTTGCTAGAAAAATCGGCCGGCTTCGATCTTTCGGCGCTTACTCCGTGTCTTCCGGAATATACGCGCGGCTGCGTGCTTGCGGCGTCGGATGTGTCTTTTTCTCAAGGTTGGGAAAACGGAAGAACGCGGATCGGACTTTTGTTGAAAATCGCAATCACGCGCAAAATCGGCGGCGATTCCGTGCGCGATCTGAAGATTCAAACGGATTACGCGGGACCTCGCTTTCGACGCGTGCTGTTGCCTTTTTACGCTTTTGAACACGAACATCGCGGACGGCGCTTCATCGGTCTCGTGAACGGGCAAAACGGCACGGTCGCCGGGGACGTGCCGCGCAGCAGGATAAAGATTTTCGCGACAATCGCGGCGATCGTAGTGGTTACGGGCTGGATGTTATATCAGCTTATACGCTGAACGGAAGCATTTCCGACATGGCATGCCCAACAAAAAGACCGACGCTCGTCCTCTTAGGGCGAACGCCGGTCTTCTTTTTCCTATGACGTTTACGCTTCCCGCACGTCCGTCACCCGCATGTTCCGGCTGAACACCGCTCCGTCGCTGGATAGCTTGAACGACGGGTAATCGCGGTCCGCTTCGAGCTTCATGACCGGATCGAACTGCTGCTCCTGCTGGCGGTCGGTCCATACTTCGAACGGCTCCGACTCCACCGCGATGTCCGTGTCCCACGGTTTGTCCGCGATCTGAAGCGTCACCACGCCGTTGCAGCCGCAGTTGATCGTATCGTAGACGAGCCGCAACGTGCCGGGGCGTTCGCCGATTTTGGCTTTGATTTGATTTTCCGTGTAATCGTCCATTTGTAGGCGCATAATTCATCTTCCTCCCGTATTTGTGAATACTCTTTTATTTTACCCCGTTTCCATCCAGATGCCGAGTGTCTGCGCTCACTGTACTTATCCTTGATAGGCCATGTGCCAAAAGTCCACTTCTAGCGAACTGGCCTCTTCAAAAATGGTGGCTAATTCGTTTTGTTTGTCTTCAGGCCAATCGCTGAATCGTTCGTCGACAAAAGCAATCCAAGACAAACAGTCTTGCGCATAACCCTCGTCCGCATAATCGATGATGAAGTCTTTGTAGTCGGACTGTTCGATTTCTTTTGCGGCCGCGATCGTTCGAAAAATATGGCTATAACTTAACAAGCAAGGCAGAAGAGCCATCAAGATTCGATCCGTGTCTCCTTGTTCCGCCATATTCAGCAGAAAACGAATCGAATTTCGATTGGCGTGCGCAGGCTGCAACACGTTAATCTCTTCATCGTTTAACCCCAACTTTTTTAAATAGATCACTCGAATCGAACTCTCGTTTTCTTCGACAAACCGGAGAATCGAATATAAAAATTGAATATCGCGAAAAGAAGAAGCATGGTACATTGCCTTTCCGCAGACACGAGCATAATGCTTGAGAAAAATACTGTCTTGAATAATATAATGTTTGAACTTGTCCATAGGAAGACGCCCGGACTTCATCTCTTGAATAAAAGGCGTTTCGACGCAAGCCTCCCAGAACGGCATCGCGCGCTGTATCGTTTTTTGCATGAATGACACAAAGGTTCCTCCTTGTCGCTTTTTTATTTATTTGGGCAAAAAGATATTGGTATACGCTTTGGAAACGTCGAGTTTTCGATCCAGCAAATGTTTGTTGTACATCCAATCCGCGTAATTTTGCCAGACTTCTTCTTTTTGTTCACCCCAGCGCGGAGCATCGTCCTGATATCGGGAACTCAACCATTTTTGACTGGCGACGACCAAATCCTGATCCAGTTCCGGTTCTGCCTGCAATAAGATATTCGCCGCTTCTTCTGGATGTTCGATCGTATATAGATAGCCTTCGGTCGTCGCTTTCATGAATGAACGCACGAGTTCCGGGTCGTCTTGAATCGTAGTCTCGTTGGTGATGATCACCGGCGTATAATAATCCAATTCTTCGGCATAATCCTTCACGTACATCATGTCGATCGGCTCATTGCGCAATTCAGCTTCGATTCCGATCCATCCATAGAAAATCCACGAAAAGTCTACCCCTCGCTTCATTGCAGCAAAGAAATCGGAATCTCCGATATTGACTTGACTCACCTTCGATACATCCGCTCCGGCCTCTTCCATAATAGATTGCATCACGGCCGCTTCCGTTTCCGATCCCCAAGATCCGTAGGACCGACCTTCGAAGTCTTCGGGAGATTGGATATGGCGATCGACAGGGGCCGCAAATCCCGACGTATTGTGTTGAATAACCGCAGCAATCGAAACAAGCGGCACGTTCTGCGTTCTGGCTTGAGTCACTCCTTCTTGAAAATACACACCGAAAGGCGCTTCGTTCGCGGCTACGATCATATCCGCACCCGCCATTCCAGGCTGAATAATTTCCACCTGAAGACCTTCCGCTTCGTAAAACCCTTGATTTGCCGCAACATAAAGGCCAGTATGATTCGTGTTCGGCGTCCAATCCAAAACCACTTTAATCGTTCTTAATCTTTGGTTTTCCACGCCCTGCTCCGAAATCTTTTCGCTGCATCCTCCGAGTGCCAGAACACAGATCATCAACCAAGATAATCCTGCACGCTTGCTGTTTTTCATCTCGTTCTCTCCTTTTTCAATAACAATCACCGTCATACGAATACACGGGCAAAAGAAAAAGCGCCCGGATGTCCGGACGCATGCAGATAGAAAAAGAATAGGCCTTAACCGAAGTCTTACCGCTTCCCCCTCCATCCCTACGCTGGCATGATCCAGATCAGGTCGAAGGGTCTGCGTCTTGCGGGACACACTCTCGGTCGGCCAATTCCGACTCCCCTTGGAACTTATGTAATTGGAAATCCCGCACGCCTTTTTCGAGCAATAAAAAAACGCCCAGTCATCTGGACGCATACAAACGGAAAGAATCGGACGTATGCCCTAAAAGCATAGCCGCTACTCTCCATCCCTACGCTGGCATGATCCAGATCAGGTCAAAGGGTCTGCGTCTTGCGGGACACACTCTCGGTCGGCCAATTCCGACTCCCCTTGGAAGTTATACGATTACAGTTGATTATTATAAACGACTGTCTGCCGGATGTCCAGCTTATCGTTTCGAGCGACCTACCCTCTTTTCCGGTAAAAAAGCGGCGCGCGCCCCGTCACTTCCTTGAACACCCGCCCAAAATGCGTCACGCTGCCAAACCCTACTTTTCGCGCAATCACATTCACCTTGAGCGACGTCCCGAGCAGCAGCGCAATCGCTTCTTTTACCCGCACGCTGTTCACGTATTCCACGAACGTAAACCCCGTCGCTTCTTTAAAAGAACGGCTGATGGTATACGGACTCACGTACAGCCGTTCCGCCAGCCGTTCCAACGTCAATTCCTCCATATAATGCTCGTTGATATACCGCACCACTTCGAAGATCCGCTCGTGCATGGGGCTCAAAGCCGCAGGCTGCTCGTCACCGCCCACCGGAAGCTGGCGACAGCAGGAGATGAGCAGTTGAACGGTCAGCGCCCGCGCATACTCTTCGTACCCCGGCCGCTCCTCCTGCACCTCGCGCACCATCTGTTCCGCCAAAGCGTCGATCGCGGCAGACACATACGTCCCTTTTTTCAAAAGAAGATAATCCCGCTCGAACAACGGACGCAGCACCTCGGCCCGTGCGGCTCCGTCGGCGGTCAGGTATCTCTCGTGCACGTTGACGACCAAGCGCTCGTAATCCGGCGTCTCCGCGCTCGTGGTCCGGTGCAGCACATTCGGCGCGACGACCACGATATCCCCGGCTTCGATCACGAGCGTACGGTCTTTGATAAAAAACGTCCGTTGTCCGTCCATCATATAAAAAAACTCGTACGTCGTATGAAAATGGCTGGTCGTCATCCGGTAGCTCGGCCCGTTGCGGTAATGCACCAAAAAAGTCTCGTTGCCGTTGTCGTAATACAGCTCATCCATAGACGCGTTCCTTCCTCCGGTGTGCACTTTTCTTCCATTATAATCAACTTCGCCAAGAGCGCAAGATCCGAGAAGATTTCAGATAAAACCGCAAAATATGTACAGTTCATTGTGCTACGATATTCGCATATAAGAACGCTTACATCACTGACGAATCCTCACTCAAATTTGACGAAAACGGAGCGAAAAGCGAATGAAATTAAACACGGAAAAGTTGGATTTGAACGTCCTGATCGAACGCGTGGCCGACTACACCCTCGATATGGATCTCACCTGGGACTGGCCGTGCGGCGTCGCGTATTACGGGGTAAGCCGGGCGTACGAAGCGACGGGCAACCGACGTTATCTGGAGCGCATGATCGCGTGGGTGGACGAATATACCGAAGCAGGCTTGCCTCCGGTCTGGACGGTCAATGCCTGCGCGATGGGCCATATGCTGCTGACGCTGTACGCCGAGACGAAGGAACAGAAATACCTGGACCTGATCCTGAGCAAAATCGAGTATTTGGAAAAAGACGCGCTTCGCTTCGGCGATCGGGTGCTTCAGCATACGGTGTCGGCGAAAAACGATTTCCCCGAGCAGGCCTGGGCGGATACGCTGTTCATGGCCGCTTATTTCCTGCTGCGCGCAGGCGTGATGCTGGAGCGCAAAGACCTGATCGACGACGCGCTGCATCAGTATCTGTGGCATATCAACTACTTGCAGGATGAAGAAAACGGTCTGTGGTACCACGGCTACAACAACATCAAGCAAGATCATATGTCCGGTCTGCATTGGGCGCGGGCGAATGCCTGGGGCGCGTACACGATGTCCAGAGCGGCCAAAGGCTTGCCCGAAGCTTATCTCTATCCGCCGATGATGCACATCTGGAGCTCGCTGCGCGACCAACTGGCGGCGATCAAAAAGCTGCAACAAGACGACGGCCTCTGGGGCACGATCCTCGATCATCCGGGCGCCTACGGCGAGGTGTCCGCCACCGCCGGGATCGCCGCCGCCATGATCACCCAGGGCAACCCGCTGCATGGCAAATACGTGCAAAAAGCGCTGGAAGGCGTGGTCGCGAACATCACCGACAAAGGGCGCGTGCTGAACGTCTCCGGCGGTACCGCGGTCATGAACGATATTGAAGGCTACCTCGGCATCGACCGCAAATGGGCGCAGGGCTGGGGTCAAGGATTGGCTTTGGCGCTGTTGACTTCGGTGCTGGAGAATCAGGAGCAAGAGCGGGAGATCGCGGAGAAGCGGGCAGCTCGCAGCGTCGACGACGACGCGGAAACGCAAAGCGATCTCGCGGGCAAAGTCGAAGCGGAGGCTCCGGCGACCGCCGCTCCTGTCACGACAGGGCGGAAAAGCGGACGCAAAGCGACTCAAGCGGTTGCAGGCAACGCGGAAGCCGGCAAGTAGCCGAGCGGGCGCGGAGCGAGCACTTCGAATAGATCAAGCAGGTTGAACATTCCAATAAACGCCACGCCGAAAAGCCGCCTATCGCCGAGGATGAACGGCTTTTCGGCAAGCATAACGAAACCAATATGCCAGATCGCATAAAAAATCCGGAAAATGTTGACGTGACGCTCACATTTTTCCGGATTTTTAGCGACTTGAAGCAGAATGTTGACTTTTCGTGCATATTTTTCGAGCTTACCGCGGATTTCGGCTTATTTTTGATAAAAATGTTGACTTTATGCTCACATTTTCTCAAACAAGGCCGATTTATGCGCAAAAAGTGTTCAAAACCTCAACATTTTTTCGTACAACGGTTCGAGTAGGCATTTTTCACGTTCGCTCCGATCGTTCGCGACTTTCGCACAACTCCCGAATAACCGCCGTAATCGAATCTTCACTATTAAGCGTCACATTCGGTTGAACGCCATTTTCCGGAATCTGCGCGCCGCGGCGGTTGATCCAGATCGACTTCCACCCTGCGCCGTGCGCGCCGACGATATCGTTCGCGTAGGAGTCGCCGATATAATACGTTTGCTCCGCTTCGATCCCCAGCAGTTGCTCCGTGTGACGGAAAATCCGCACATCCGGCTTCATAAACGCCAGTTCGCCGGATACGACGACGTTCTCGTACTTGATCCAGTCGTAGATGCCGAGCTGCTGCACTTTTTTACGCTGATGCTTCGCCGGACCGTTGGTGATGACGCCGAACTTCAGTCCCTGATCCCGACAATAATCCAGTGCTGCCCGCATATCCGGCGTTGGCTCAAGCTCTCCTTGCGCCGCCGCGTAATCTTGCTGGAATTGCAGTGCTTCTTCTCTTGAAATATCAATGCCCATCGCGCGAAAAGCTTCCGTGATCCGGTAAGCGTGCATATCCTCCAGCGTCATCTCGCCGCGCACGGTCTGCTCGAAGACTTCATCGCTGAAATGGCGGTTATGCCGATACAGCTCGTCCAGCGACAATCCGGCATACTGCGCGAAGTTTCGGTCGAACGCTTTTTTAAACGGAATGATCTGGTCGTAGACCGTGTCGTCGATATCGAAAATGAAATGGTACATAAAGATTTCTCCCTCCAGCCAAGCTTTTCTTTTTCTATATTCTACTATAAAAAAGCGAGAGTGCCGTGTCGCTGCTGACTTCCTGCCGTGCTCAACCGAAGCCAAGCATAATCCAGATAAAAGAATCACATACGTTGTTGCAAAATATTGAGCCTTCCAGATGTCGCAAACTCATTCCTGCATGGACTTTATTCGTTATTTTTTTACATGATGAAACAGGAAATTACGCTATAATGAAGGTGATTAGTAGGCTTGCTTTATAAAGCTTACGTGAATAATCCGAGAAGCAGGGGGAGACATGGAATGGGCTTTTTTTCTTTTCTAAAGGGGCAATTTATTGAAGTCATCGAGTGGATGGAAGGAATGGGCAGCCAAGGGTCAATGGTGTACCGGTTTCCGGCCTACGATAACGCGATCAAAATGGGGGCTAAACTGGTCGTACGAGAGTCGCAGGCTGCGGTCTTCGTCAATGAGGGCAAGCTGGCCGACATATATGGACCGGGCACCTATACGCTTTCTACGCAAAACATGCCGCTGTTGACCGCGCTCAAATCCTGGCCGCACGGCTTCCATTCTCCGTTCAAAGCGGATGTGTTTTTCGTCAGCACGGCTAATTTTACGAATCTGCGCTGGGGAACCACCAATCCGTTCATCATGCGCGATCCGGAGTTCGGCCCGGTACGCATGCGCGGATTCGGCAGTTATGCGATCCGCGTCAATGATCCGGCCGCCTTCCTGCGCGAGCTGTTCGGCACGAATTCCGACTTCAACCCGCAGCGGATCGCGGATTTCCTGAAGTCGATCATCGTGACCGGCGTCAGCGATCTGATCGGCGAGTCGAAGATTCCTGTCGTCGATCTGGCTTCTTCTCTTGAAGAGTTGAGCAACGAAGCTTCGGCGAGAATTCAGACGCATTTCAATGCCATGGGATTGTCGCTGTCGATGCTGCGCATTGAAAATCTGTCGCTACCGCCCGAAGTCGAACAGGCGATCGACCGCCGTTCCTCGATGGGCATCGCGGGCGATCTCGACCAATATATGAAGTATCAGACCGCCGAAGCGATTCGCGAAGCGGCAAATAATCCAAGCGGCGGCGCAGCAGGCACGGGAGCCGGTCTCGGCGCGGGAATGGCAATGGCTCAGATGATGGGGCAGATGATGAATCCTCAAACATCGGGAGCGCAGAACGGTGCCAACCCCAGAACGGAAATCTCAGATTCGTCAGATCCAGCAGGAGCTTCCACTTCTAATCCGAACGCTCAGGATCAGACCAATGCTCCGACTCCCGGTGTCAAAAAGTTCTGCTCGGAATGTGGTGCCAAGCTAGCCGAAGCAGTCAAATTCTGCTCCGAATGCGGCACGAGAGTATAGGCGACGATGAACATGCCTCTTCCCCGTACACCGGATACCTCCGGATCTGCCGAATCGTTTCCTTGTCAAGGTTGTGGAGCTTCCATGCGATTCGATTCGGCCACTCAAACGCTGAAATGCTTGTACTGCGGTCGCGAAGAAGATATTGCGAATGCTGGACATGTGCCGATAGAGCATGCTTTTGATCCATCCGAACCTGACGACCATCTGGTCGGCAACACGGACTGGGGACTACGGCAATTCACCCTGCACTGCGACAGTTGCAGCGGTGAATTTATCGTTCCGGAAGCCGTAACCGCCGGGATCTGTCCGTTCTGCGCATCAGCTAAAGTCATCAATCGGCAAAACGCCGGCAGCATTCGACCCGAGACCATCATTCCGTTCAAACTATCCATGGAGCAGGCCCTCACTTCGTTCCGCGACTGGAAAAAGAAACGCTGGTTTGTGCCGAATGCTTTTAAAAACGGCCATGTCGATTCGGCTCTGCGCGGGGTGTACATTCCCTACTGGACATTCGATGCCGATACCGCTTCTTCATATACGGCGCAGCGCGGCGATTACCATTACCGAACGGAGACGCGTACACGCACCGTCGACGGCAAAACGGAAACCTATACCGTTCAGGTTCGCTATACGGTATGGACCTCAGTCAGCGGAAGCTATGCCCAGTGGTACAATGACGTATTGATTCCGGCATCGAACCGCTACGACGAGAGTCTGCTTAAGGAACTGAGCAACTTTAATTTGAGTCAGCTTCGCGAGTATCAGCCGGAATACTTGAGTGGCTACGTCGCCGAGCGTTATACCATCGGTCGCAATGCAGGCTGGCGCCGGGCACGAAGCCGAATTGATTCCTGGATCGATTCTTCGGTTAAACGGCAAATCGGCGGCGACGAAATCAGTCAACTCAACATCAATTCTCGCTACTTCGGTCTGACCTACAAGCATCTGCTGCTTCCTGTTTGGAGCGCAGCCTACTCGTATCGAAGCAAACCTTATCAATACATGGTCAATGCCCAAACGGGTCTCGTCTCCGGTACGGTTCCGCGCAGCCCATGGAAAATCACGCTATTCACCTTGATGTGCATCGTACTGGTAGCTGCCGCGGTGTACGGAGCTTACTATTACGACTTGTTCTAATGAAAAAACCGCACCGCTATTCACCTTTGTACAGATCGGTGAAGGCGGTGCGGTTTTTATTTGGGCGAGGACTGTCCGGGCTTAAATTCTTGCTTTTTCGCAAGATTGGCCGCTCACTTGATAACCAACCCCAGCAGGCCAACGAAAACAGACGCCTGATTCGGCGCGATTTTGCACCCTTGCAGATCTTCCGGGTTCACGATCAGCGTATCGAATTCGCATGTGCTTAGATCGACGCCGTTCAGCTTCACTTCCGAGAGGTTCGCGCGATCGAGCTTGCAGTCTTGGAATCCGAACTGCTGCACGGTCGCGGCGTAATAATCCGTCCCGGTCAGCGAGCAATCCTCGAACAGGACGGACTTGAACTTCGCCAATCTGAAATTCGCGTAGTCCGCGACGCAATCCGTAAACCGCGCCTGTTGAATCCGTCCGCCGCCGAAGTCGGTTCCGATCAGCTTGCAGTCTTTGAACGTGACCCGGTTGAGAAACGCGTCCGCGAAATTCACGTTGGAAAAGTCGCAGCGCTCGAACACCGTATCCGTAAATTCCGCTTCGCGCAGCGTCGATTCGGCGATCGTAACTTGTCGGAACAGGGTGCGGTCGAACGAAACGCGATCGGCGTCCAATCCGGCAAGCTCGGTCTGTTCAATCAAGCAATCCGTGATTTCGCTCCTCGATTCGATATAGAGATCCGTTTCCGGTTCCAGCCGTTCCGGCCGGATTTGCGGCGGCGTTATTTTGCGCGTCATGGCGGTTCCTCTTTTCGCAGAGAATAATGGGACGATTCGAACGCGGCATGGCCTCAGAAAGCCATGCGTCCGAAATCGTTGTCTGATTCATTATATCCGACCGTACCAAAAAGCCATGCCGAAAGATCGTCGCGATCTCTCCGCATGGCTGTTTTTCCGTATCCGATCATGTGATTCGTTGATGCGATCCGTTTTCTTAAATCAATTTATGCCGATACCATTTCCTTCCCGCGAACCGCCAGATGAAGATGCCGCCGCGAACCGCCCATTCGGCGTTCATCGCCAGCCAGACGCCGAGGATGCCCATGTTCAGCACGATGCCGAGGAGATAACCGAGCACGACGCGGAACAGCCACATCGACAGCATGGAGATCAGCGACGTGAACTTGGCATCCCCTGCCGCACGCAGCGCCGACGGAATCATGAAGCTGATCGACCAGAGCGGGATCTGCGCGATCGTATTGATCAGCACGATCAGGAAGATGTCGTCCACGATCTCCGCCGGAGGATTGAACATTCCGATCAGCGGATGGAATAACGGCAGAATAAGCAGCCCCATGATCACGTAGAAAAAAGAGCCCAGAATCACGAACGATTTGGTCAATTTTTTCGCGTCTTTCACGTCCCGGCGTCCCATACATTGGCCGACGACGGTGATCAGCGTAAGCGACAGCGCATTGGCCGGAATCTGCATCACGCCCGCCAACGCGCCGCTGATCGCATTCGTCGCGATCGCGTACGTGCCCATGCTGACGATAAAGATCTGGGTCAGAATTTTGCCGCCGTTGAAAAACATCTGTTCCGCCGCGAACGGCATGCCGATGGTGAAGATCCGTTTGAGCATATCGAAGCCGACCGTGAAAAAGTCCCCGATGCGTATCCGCAGCTCGGCATCGATCTTGATCAGGTAATACACCGCGCACGCCGCCGCAAAATAACGCGAAATATTGACCGACAACGTCATGCCGAACACGCCCATATCGAGCACGTTGATAAACAGCAGGTTAAGCCCGACATACGGAAGGTTCATGACGAGCGACAGCGCGAGCGAAGCCCGGGAACGGCCGATGCCGCGCAGCGCGCCGCAGACCGCTTCGACGAACGCGAGTCCTAAGTAAGACAACCCGCTGCCGATGATGTACGTGCGCGCCAGCTCCATCACCGCAGGTTCCGCCGATCCGAACAGCACGTTCAGCAACGGGTTGTGGGACACGATCATGGTAATCCCGATCACCGCCGCGAGCAGCGATACGGCCGAAGCCGAGCCTGCCGTCGCTTTGGATACCATAATCGAATTGCCGCTGCCTTTGTACTGCGCCACGACGACCGTACCGCCTGTTGCGACCGCCACGAAAATGCTGAGCAGGAACACGTTGAGCGAGTCCACCATATTGACCGCGCTGACCGCGTCCACCCCTGCCGAGCTAATCATGGCCGTATTGATCAGGTTCAACCCCACGATAAAGATCTGATCGACCAACAGAGGAATAAATAGCGCGATAATCTGCCGGTAATCAATCGATCTGCCCGATAAATACTTCTCAAGCAACCTGCTTCCCCACTTCGTTCGTATGCCGCTTTCTGCCATCTCCAACCCTTCTTTTTCCCTGAATTTTAAATATGAAAATGCTAAATATCCGACTTTGAATCTCTCGACGCAAAACAAAAAACGCCCTGCGCGGTTGGTTAGACCGGAGAGCGTGGCTGACTATCGTAATCGTTCCGTTCAATCTTTGCGGGTGCGACTCAAGTACCGAATAGGCTTGTTACAGCCATTTTCGACCCTATGTCAGTTCTGTCAGTTCCGCCACGTCCGCCAATATATCACGATTCATTGGAAAAGACAAGGCGATGCCGAGGTTGCTTTTAGCCGCAGCAAATCAGACGGCGTACGAACCCGTTAAGCCGGAAGAACTTCCGGCTCCACTTGGCGGGCATTGAGTTTGCGGCTGAACGGGATGAAGAGAATCAGTCCGAGCAGGCAGGTAATCAGCTCCGTCACGGTCATCGACCAGATCACGCCGTGCAGACCGAACGACGCGTGCAGGATGATGATCGTCGGAATATACAGCACGCCCTGCGTGATCGACATGATCATCGTCGGCGTGCCTTGACCGGAAGCCTGGAACAACGTGAGGAACAGTCCGGTAAAGCCGTTGAACAGCGCAGAAATCAGCATCGCGCCGAGAATGTACGATCCGACTTCAAGCACGGCGGGATCAGCGGAGAACAATCGCAACACAGGTTCCCGCAGCAGATAGACCAGCCCGACAAACACAGCCGCCACGCCGCCGATGATGCCTGCCGCGGCTTTGAATCCGGCTTTGAAACGAGCGATGTTCGAACCGGCGTAGTTAAAAGCAAAGAACGGAATCATGCCGATAAACAGTCCCATCGCGAGGAATTCCGGAATCTGCACGATACGAAGTCCAATGCCCGCCCCGGCCAGCACCTGCGAACCGTATTCGATCATATAATGGTTGAACAGCAGCGTCGTTACGATCATGAACGCGGACTGGAACAGCTCGGACACGCCGATCTTGTAGACTTCCAACTGATCGCGGATCGACAGGCGGAAGTGGCTCATGAAGCCTCGCAAGTGATCGCTTTTCTTCTGTAAAAAGTAAACGTAGTAAAGCGCCGAACCCGCATTAGCCAGAATCATGGCGAGAGCAGCCCCCATGACGTGCATATCCAGTCCGAGAATAAGCAGCGGATCAAGAATCAGGCTCAGCCCCGTGCTGATAAAAATGCCGTACATCGACTGTCTGGAGGCGCCTTCCGAACGGACAAGCTGTTCCAGCGTGAAGTTCATGACGATCACGAAGCCGCCGCCGATCAGCGTCATGGCGTAGATCTTGGTGTAGTCGTGGGTAGACGCGTCCGCGCCGAGTCCGTTAACCAAAGGAACGATAAACAGGAAAGAAATCAACGCGATCAGCAGTCCGGCGATCAGGCTTCCGTAAAAGGCGTAACCGGCGATCTTTTTCCCTTTTTCGGGTGTTCCGCCTCCGACAAGCCGAGTGATAAAGGTGCCTGCGCCGACGCCGAACACATTGCCTGCCGCCATCAGTACGGTGAAGATCGGTAGCCCAAGCGTGATCGCGGACAGCATCGACGTATTGTGCAGCAGTCCGATAAAGTAGGCGTTGATGACGTTATAGACCGTGCCGACGGACATGCCGAGCATCATCGGGATCGAGAGATGCGCGACGGCGCGGCCGATCGGCGATTTTTCCAGGTAGTATTGGTTGGATTTTTTGTCATTTGTAGCTTCTGTGGTTTCTGTCGTGCTCATGGCGAATGCCTCCGTTTGAATTTGGATGGTGTTAATCTAAAATGATTACTTGCGCAATTATTCATGTATATTCGAGAAACGGTGGGCTCGGCGCTCCGATCCATCATTCATGGCATCCTGTCGGAAGTTGCATCGAATGGTTGAACGGGCCGATTCCACGCGTTGTTTTTACAGGTTATCGCGGACTTTCTCCAGCAGATGGAGCAGAGTGTCGGCTTCTTCCGGTGTGAGGCCGGCTGTTACCCGATGCTCCAGTTCAAGAAAGACGTTATCGAACTCGGCGATCAGCGGCGCGGCTTGTTCGGTAACATAGACCATCTTTTTGCGTTCGTTGCCTTCGGGTACGACACGTCTGACGTAACCTTTTTTCTCCAGGCCTTGCAGCATGCTGGTGATACTCGCATTTGTCCGGCTGAAGCGCTTGGCCAAGTCGTTTTGGATGATGCCGCGCTCCTGGAACATGTAAATGTAACCGAGCATCTGGCCTTGCTGAGGGCTTAGACCCAGTTCCGTCAGCCGATTGTCCGCCGAAGGACGCATCCGGATCGCGATATCGCGAAACAGATTGGAGTAGGGGGTGGCTACGCGTTGACGTTCGTCGACTTCTTGAAAATTTTCGTTCGGCGCTGCTTCTTGTTGTTTGTTGTCAGACATACATAGTGCTCCTTTGTTTGAGTGTATAACTATTAGATTTCTAACTATGCGATTACTATAATTGTTAGAGTTCTAACTGTCAAGAGTCTAAGCATAAAAAAAGAACCTGCCACGAATTCTGTGGGCAAGTTCTTTTCGGAATTTTAGGTGCTATAACGATCTGTCAAAGCTTATAGGCAACTGTGCGGCTTACGGTCAGATACGGCTCAATTTTTCGTCGGCCAGCATCAGGAACAGATCGCGAATACGAAGGTCGCCTTCGGCGGATTCATCCAGCGAAAAACATAACGTCGCCATGACCCGATCCCGGTGACGGAAAACGAGTTGCGGTTCGCCGCCGATCGGTTCGAAAGCATATTCCCACTGACGCAGACTCGCGAAAACGCGGCGGGACGTAAGCAACGCCAGCACGCCTTTGCGGCCGACCATCGGGCGCGCGATCGTACGCAGCTCCCGGCCTCCGCCGTCGGCGGTGAAAACGGGCTGCTCGGCGAGCAATTGCAGCATGCCGTCGACATCATGCGCGGCGAAAGCTTCGGCGAAGCGATGCAGCAATCCGGCGCGAGCTTCACGGAAATCCGCGCTTCGGCGCGAAGGAGCAGCAGTTACGGCGGGTTCGGCCTGAAGCGAGCGCTTGACCCGGCTGTAAATTTGGCGGCATCCGGCTTCGGTTCGGTCCGTCATTCCGGCGATGGCCGCGTAATCGTATTGGAAAGCTTCGCGCAGCACGAACACGGCACGTTCAGCGGGCGAAAGCCGGTCCAGCAGCACCAAATAAGCATAGCTTAACATATCCCGCCGCTCCGCAACCGCTTCGGGATCGCCGTCTTCGCCGCCGATCGGCTCCGGCAGCCATTCGCCGAGATACGTTTCTTTCCGGTAGCGGGCCGAGTTCAGCATATTGAGGCAAGCGTTCGTGATCATGCGGGCGATATAGCTTTTGATATGTTCGACATGCTGCGGCTTGCGCCGATGCAGTTCCGCGAAGCAATCCTGCACCGCGTCTTCCGCGCTTTCCGCCGATCCCAACATGCGGTACGCGATCGCGAACGCATACTTGCGGTATCGGATGTACCACTCTTCCGCAGGCAGCATGGAATCGGAGCGTTCCGCCCGGTTCGAACCGGTCTTGTCCCGTTGCGTATTTCGGGCTTTGTCCGTCTCTTGTTCCCGCATCGACTGCGAGGCTGCGTTAGTCGGCATGGCTTTTTCTCCTTCCCAGGCAAAAGATGCCTTTACCTCTAAAGACCATTTGCTCCTCCCAAACGTGACAACTTTCTTCCGATCGCTAAATTTTTTTGGGTCGCTTCAACGTTTCGGTATGCGAAAAAAGACCCGAGCCTCTGATCAAAGTCAGAAACTCGGGCCTTAATGGCAATATAAGATGCGGTCGAGAGGACTCGAACCTCCACGGGGGTAAGCCCACACGGACCTGAACCGTGCGCGTCTGCCAATTCCGCCACGACCGCATATCTTGATGTTCGCGATTATCTCGCGAGCACAAGAAATAATATATCATGCTTGCGCGAAGATGGCAAGCATTTTTTTGATGTTTACAAAAAGAAAAAGCGGGAGCTTCGATCGCTCCCGCTTTTTCCGCTTGCGTCAATCCGTGCCGACCGCGTTCACCAGCAGTTGCACCGTTTCGGCGCGGCTGGCTTGGCCGCCCGCATCGAAGCGGTTGCCGGATTTGCCTTGCATCCGGCCGCTTGCGCGCAGCGCTTCGGCCGCGCCGAGCGCCCAGGCCGGGATCGAAGCGGCGTCGGAGAACGCCGCTTCCCCGCCGAAGGCGGGCAAACCGAGCGCCGCGGCGAGCATCACCGCCATCTCGGCCCGGGTCACGACGGCATTCGGACGGAACGTTCCGTCACCGTAGCCGTGAATCAGGCCTGCCTCCGCCGCGCTCGCGACGGCAGGCTTGGCCCAGACGCCGATCTTCGCGGCGTCCGCGAAGTCCGGCGAGCCGGACGCCGCAGGCAGCTTGAGCGCGCCCGCCAGCATCGCGGCGAATTCCGCGCGCGTGACCGGCGCCGCAGGACGGAACGTTCCGTCACCGTAGCCGTGCACGAAGCCTTTGGCAACGGCGACATTTACCGCCGCTTCGGCCCAATGCCCGTGTAGATCGGCGAAGTCGATCGCCGGAGAAGACTCCGCTTCCCGAACCGCCAGCACCGCGAAGCGCGTGAAGTGATCCGTGTCCACGGTGATGACGGCGCTCGCCGAATCGGTTGCGCCTAGGACGGTAAGGCCCTGTTCGATCATGCCGCCTTCCATCCGTACCCACGGGCTGCCGTCTTCGTTTTGGTAAAAGACGACGGCTTGTTCGCCGTCTGCCAGTTTCGACGAATCGAACGAGAGCGTCAGACTGACCGGACGCAGGAAGTTGCCCGGCATGGTCTTGGTAAGCTGATACACCGTGCTCAGCGACTTGGCGTCGGCGGTCAGGCCGTTATTGGCCGCGGTCAACGCGTTCATGCGAATCTGCATCGGTTGATTCGTCGCGCCTGCCGGAATTCGCAGCCGAACCTCGTTACCCAGGCTGACGGCTCCGGCTTGTCCCGCCGCGAGCGTCAGGCTACCGTTGGTCGAAGAAGCCGTAACGGAAGGCGTCGGTACGGTCGGCGAGACGACCGTAGGTGTCTGCGCGACCGGAGTTTCCGTCGGCGGATTCGAGACCGGAGGTTGCGTCACCGGAGGCTCGACGATCGGCGGTTCCGCTTTTTTCGTTACGGTGACCTGGCGTTCCGCTTGCGCGCTTTGCCCGATCGAATTCGTGACGGTGTATTTGAGCTTGTACACGCCCGGCGTACCGGAATCCACGCCGCCTTCCGTGACGATCAGATCGCTCAGGTCGCCGTGGAACGTATCCGACGCCGTAGCGCCCGGATCGGCGAACGCCGTACCTTCTTCGATCGTGATCGCCGCATCGCCATTCAGCAGGACGGTCGGCGGAGCGATCACGTACACGGAGCGCGTGACGGTCGAGACATTTTCCGCCGGATCGCTGACCCGGTACGTCAGCTCGTATGTGTTGGGCGCATCGGTATACACGTCGCCCGTCACCGCGATCGCTCCCGTCAAATCGCCGCCTTGCCCGTCTTGCGCGGTCGCGCCGGGATCAACGAAGGTCGAATCCAGCGCGACCGCCATGCGCGCCGCGCCGTTCAACGTCAGCGTCGGCGCGGTGACGTCGTAGATCCGGCTTAACGGTTGCGAAGCCGTGCTTTCGTTGCCCGCCGCGTCTACAACGGTTCCTTTTTGCAGTGTGACCGTCACCGGACCTTGCTCGATCGGCGTCACGTCGAATGCGTATACGTTCTCGCTTACCGTCCGCGCCGCTCCCGCAACGCCGCCTGTCACCTCGACTTTGCGATCGTCGAATCCGGTAACATCCTCGTCGAACGCTGCGATCACTTCGAACGAACGATTCGTCGGATTTCCCGCCGTGCTGCTCAGTTCGACCTGCGGCGCGCGGTTATCCGCCCATTTGGCGTACAGAGTCAAATCTTCGGTAATCGCCGTTTGGATAAAATCGAATAACGACGTCAATCTCTCGTCGCTATACCAGCCTGCGAACGCGTAGTTCGGCCGGGTCGGATCAAGCGGCTTCAGCGCTTGTTCGCCGTATATGACCGGTTGGGTACTCCACGGATGCGCCTCATCGCCCATAAACGTGACCGTGTACGTATTCGCGCTCCATTTCGCGTACACCGTCGTCGCTTGTTCGATCGGCGCGTCAAAGTCGAATCGGCCATGGAACGAAGCATCGGCGTACCATCCTTCAAACGTATGGCCGGTTCGGGTCGGAGTCTCTGCCGGTTCGGCCGCCTTCCCGCCGTAGTCCACCGTTTGTGCCGGAACCGACGTCCCGTTTCCGGTATCGAACGTCACGGCATAACGGTTGATCGTCCATTTGGCGTATAACGTCGTAGCGTTTTGAATCGGCGTTTTCGCAAAGTCGAACGGCTCTGTCAAGTCGGCATCCGCATACCAACGGTCGAATGTATACCCGGTTCGCGTCGGTTTGTTTTTCGGTTCCGACGCCGTTTTCCGGTAATCGATGTTTTGCGTATCGACCGGCGTTCCGCCGCCGCTGTCGAACGTCACCGGATACGAATTGATCGTCCATTCCGCATGCAGGATCAGATTGTCCGTCACTCTCATCTGCTCAAAATCGAACGGCTGCGTCAAAGCGACGTTCATATGCCATTTCGCGAAGGTATACCCGGTCCGCAGAGGATCGTCAGGCTTTTGCAGCTTGTCGCCGTGCTTCGGATACTGAGAATTAACCGCACTACTGCCTTCGCCCGTAGTGAACGCCACCGTATACGTGTTGATCGTCCATTTGGCGTACAGCGTCTTGTCGCCCGTAATTTCCGTTCCCGAAAAATCGAAAGGCTGCTGCAACGTTTCGTCTTCGTACCAGCCTCCGAACGCATAGCCGACCCGCGTCGGCTGTGGCTCCGGTACGGCGATTTTTTGCCCGTGTTCGATATTCCGGTCAGCGATCTTCGTGCCTTCGCGGCTATCGAACGTCACCCGGTACGTATTGATCGTCCATTTCGCGTATAACGTCGTGGCGGCTTCGATCGGCGTTCCCGCAAAATCGAACAGTTGGGTTCCGGCGGAGTCGGCGTACCAGCCGCCGAACGCATATCCGGTTCGCGTCGGCTTGCTTGTCGGCTCGTCCGCGTGTTGCCCGTAATCGATATTCTGCGCGTCGATCGGCGTCCCGCCTTGGCTCTCGAACGTTACCGCGTAGCGGTTGATCGTCCATTTGGCGTACAGTTTCGTATCGGCGCGAATCGGCGTCGCAGCGAAATCGAAAGGCTGAGTCAACTCGGAATTCGCGTACCAGCCGCCGAACGAGTAACCCGTTTTTTGCGGATCGTCAGGCTTCAACGCTTTGGATTCGTAAGTCACGTCCTGCGCAGGAATCGTTCCCGCTCCGTTCGTTTCGAAAGAAACGTCGTAGCGATTGATCGTCCACGCCGCATACAAAACCGTATCGCGGATGATCGTTTTCGTATCGAAGTCGAACACGGTCGCGCGCTCGGCATCTTCGTACCAATTCAAAAAAGTATAGCCTTCCCTAGTCGGCTGAACAGGTTTGGTTAATTTCCCGCCGTACCCGATCTTCTGCGGTACGATCGACGTTCCGCCGTCGGTATCGAACGATACGTTCATAGTCGTATTGACCGTGAAAGATACTTTGGAGACGTTACCCGCTTGGTCGGTCACGACCAGTTCATACTGGCCTTCCGCCGATACCGGACTGCCGCTGCTGAACGCTTCCTTGTTCAACTTCGCCGTCCCTTCGTTGAACGTGATCGAAGGAACGTTACCGTACGTTTCGCCGTTCGTAACCCCTGTAATGACGGGAGGCGTTTTGTCGATCGTGAACGAAACGGTCGCGGTGCCTTGAGCGTTAGTCACGGTCAATGTATAGAAGCCTTCGCCTGACACTGTACTTTCGTTTTGAAAAGGCTGCCCGTTCAACAACGCTGTACCATCCGTAAAAGCAGGCTTGACGTCTTTGTTGTACATCGCGCCTTGCGTCACACCCGTAATTTCCGGCGGTGCCGGTTTGACTTGAATCGTGACGGTAGCCGTAGAAGTCACGCCTCTTTGTCCGATCGCATGATACTTGAAAGAGTCTTGACCGATAAAACCTTTGTCCGGAACGTACGTAAACGAACCATTACCTTGCCAAAATATGAATCTACCGTGCTGCGGACTTATTACGTAAACCGAATTGGCATAGCGGTCGTTGGCAAGAAGGCCTTCTGAAAATTCGATAGACAGCGTTCGATTCGCAGACATTTCGTAGTTGTCGTTTACCGCGTACGTTTCGTAAGGAGCATCTCCGTCACGCTGAGGATAAACGCCTATAAAATTAACATAATAATACATATTATTTTTACTGTAACTCAAATCCGGCAAAGAAAAAGTAGTCATGCCATCACCGCCGAACCGGTTCCATAACAGACTGGCAAGAGCTTGATATTGGGATGTATTGTACAGCGTTTTCCCTTCTGCAATACGCATATTTTTATTTGGAGGGGAAGCAGACAGCGACGAGGTTAATGCTCCGAAATAGTCCCAGATTTGATCAGGGTCGTCTTCTCCCTTTACCGCTACCATGTAGCGAAGTTTTTCGCTATTCGAAAATTCCTTGTTTAATATGGGAGCAGGTAAATCAGGTAACTGAAAATGCGATTCCGTCGCTCCGTACCGATTACCGATCGTAGCATACAAAGCCGGATATTCCGTTTGGCTCAACGCTTGTCCATCGGCCAATCGCCAGCCTGCGGGAATCAAGTCTTTTCTTCCATAAGGAAATAATTTTACTTCTCCCGTGAACGCACCTGCTGCTATATCGGAATTTGAAGAGCCTTCACTAGGCCATAGACCAGTCAAAGCAATACAGTATGCGGTACCTGGGGTCGGAGAAGCACCGCGCAAATCCGGTAAAGCAAATGTTTGACCTCCGCCACCGCCGTACTTCTCCCCTATCAAAGCATACAATGCTAAATTAGAGTTAACTTGAAGAATACGTCCGTCGCTGTAAGCCCACCCTTTCGGAACAAATCCATAAGGAAACAATCGAATCTCACCCAAATAAGGTTCATCCGAAGACGAAGCCTCCGCGTTTCGCGGCGCCGCGAAATTCGCCAATAAAGTCCCTGATATCAGAATCAGTACCAGCAGTATGCGAATTGCGCCGTTCCATACTCTTTTTTCTTTCACTGCTCGTCCCTCCGTTTTGAACAAATAGCTTGCTTTTTTGCAAGCATACAACGGTTACGATTGTGTGAACACTACCCCCTGGGTAGATTGGTTTATTTTTTAAAAAAAGCGCAAAAAAAAGCCCTTCTCCCGCTAAAAAAGCCGGCAAAACGGCCTAGACTCCCCAATCTTATAATCAATTTCCACATCGCTCCTATCCCTTCTACGGAGCATGGCTTGACGCCTTGTCCTACTCCGCCAACTCCGCCGCCTGCGTCGGCGTCAGCGCCCCTTCGTACACGCGCAGCTCGTCGAGCTGCCCTTTGAACGGCGCGTCCCACCAGTTCACGCCCAGCGCGAACGTGCCGGTTGCGCCTGCGGCGAACAGGTCCGGGAAGCCGGTTCCCGAGAATTTGCGCTCGCCGTTCACATAAACGGTCAGCGTCCCTTCGTCGACGGAGAACGCCAGATGCGACCATTGGCCGGCCGGAATTTTGACGCCCGTCACGCCATCGTACCAGTTCGCGTTGCCGGACCAAAGCATCGTCTGGTCTTCGACCGGGCCTTTCGGGATCAGGCTGAGCCAATGCGCGTCGTCTTTCGCTCCGAAGAACGTCGTCGTGTACGTGTTCAACTGCTCCGGTTTCACCCAGAGCGACACCGAATACGAAGCGCTTTGGATCAGGTTGTCCGGCAGCTTCACGCCGGAAACGCCGTCGAACACCAACGCTTGACCGTTTTTGCCCGCCGCGTAACTCAGGCTCCCGCCTTCTTTGCCGATGCGGTCGCCGATGGCGCCGCCCGCCGCGAACGCGCCTTCGCCGTCGGTCAGGTCATTTTCGAACGCGTAATGCGCCGTCAGGCTCGCGCTCGCGTAAGGCAGCACCGTCACTTCGAAGGTTACCGTCTTTTGCGCGCTGCCTTTGACGATCTTCGCGGTCAGCGTAGCCGTCGCGGCAGGCTGTCCTTCTTCCGGCCGGGTCACTTTGCCTTCAGCCGACACGACGTTCTCGTTCGAACTGCTCCATGTGATCTGCGCATGGCGGCTTCCCGTCGCGGGCAGCGTCAGGTCGGCCGTCACTTTGCTCGTATCGCCCAAAGTTAAGCCCGATACGACATTCGCGACGACCTGCTCGTCGCTCAGATCGGCCAGACGCGTGCCCCAAGCCGTTTCGCCGGAGCCGGACACCGCGGTAAAGGTCATAACGTTCGACTGCGAAACCGGGTCCCACTGACGCAGGAATACGCCGTCGAACTCGTTTTTGCCGATCGTGATTTTCGCCTGATTGCTTGCGTTTTTGCGCCATTTTCCTTCCAAAACGCCGCTGACCGTGCCGTTCGCGTTCAGACGGATAAACTGCGTTTCTTCGATATCGCCGGAATAGGCTTTGCCATGATTCACGTAGGCGTAATCGCCCGCGATATCATCCTTTTTCACCGTGGACAGCTTCTCGCCTGCGTAGCGGTAAGGCGCCACCACCGGCCAGCCGTCTTTGTTCATAAACATCTGATGGATGCGCAGCTCATGCGTCTCGCCTTGCTGCGGGAAACGCGTATGGAACACCAGCAGCATCTGCCCCGTCTTGCTATCCGTGTAGACCGAGTTATGGCCCGCCGACAGATAGCCGTAGCCGATGCCCGTGCCCGGATCGCCCGCTTCGCGCTCGAACAGGAAGTTGCCGATCAGCTTGTTGCCGTATTCGGTGTTTTCCGTTCCGGCAGGCAGCACCGCGTTTTGACCGAGCGAATCGGTGTACGGGCCGTCGATATTTTTCGAACGGTAGACGCGCATATTGTAGCCGCCGCTCGCGCCGAGTCCGCCGTACGTTTCGTACAGGTAATAATATTTCGTGCTTTTGTTGTATTCGATGTACGGGCCTTCGCCGGACTTGCCGTAGCCGCCCGCGATTTTGGTGCCGAAGTAACGGTCGATCATACGCCCGTCTTTCGTAGTGCCGTCTTTGCCCGGGAAGATCGGTTCGCCGGTCTTTTTGTCGATCTCCAGCAGGAAAATGCCGCCCGACCACGAGCCGTACGTCATCCACAGCTTGCCTTTCGTATCATAGGACAACGCCGCGTCGATCGCGTTCGGGTACTGTTGGTTGTTGTACGAACCGTCCGCGTTGAACCAGTTTTCATTTTCGCCGCTCAGCTTGCCTGCGCCGATCAGTTCGTCGATACCCGTGTTCGTCCATTTTTTGTTGACCGTGCTGTTGGCGTCGTACGCTTCGTTTTCCGTAAAGCCGGAGTAGACGACCGTGCCGCCGTATTCGTACGGACCTTCGATATTTTGCGACACCGCGTACCCGATCGCCGAACGGATATACGTGGAAGAAGCGCTGTAATAGATCATATACGCGCCTTTGGAGCCGTTTTTGTTCACATAGTCTTTGTTCCAGAACACATCCGGTGCCCAGACGGAGAATCCGCCTTTGCTGTCGGAGTCGTTTTCGCCCGCCCATTCGAACGAGCCGGCCAGATTTTTCGATAGATCGCTGTACAACGTATTGCCAGGCGTCGTGTAACCGTTTGCAAAAGAAGTCCAGTTCATGAGGTCCGTGGATTTTGCGGCCGCGATATGCGAGCCGAATACATAATACGTATCGCCGTCTTTGACAATCGAGGGATCATGGACAGAGACGTTCGAGAAGGTCGGTGGTGTGTCGGATGCCGCCGCACTGACTTCGCTTCCACAGCCGGACGCCAGCGGAGCGAGTAATACAAGAGACAATAACAGCGAAGAGCTGCGAATGAACTTGCCTTGCTTCATGATAGTCGGTTCCTCCTTTGAAATTGGAATGTTGCATCTATCCTTTTCGCCATAACGTTTCGTTCTCCTTCATATTTTTAAAAATAAATAACAAAAATATTAACTAAATAAGCCTATTGGTTCAGTTTTAATCGCATTTTCTTTGATATATTCAAATTAAATTAACTTTTATATTCATTTTATTCTACATCATCTTATCGAAAAGGTTTTTGGCTGCACCCTTTGTCGGTTGTGTTGCACGGACGATGCCGGAGGTGTACCGTGGTGGATAAGAGATCAAGATTGATCGAAAAACGGAACACTCACAGGAGGAAGTCGTCGTGAATAAGCTGTATCTGGTCATTCCCTGCTTTAACGAAGAGGAGGTGCTGGGCGAGACCGCCAAGCAACTGAAGAAGAAAATGAACATGCTTATCCAAAGCGGCCGCATCTCTTCCGACAGCCGGATCGTGTTCGTCAACGACGGCTCGAAGGACGGGACCTGGACCCTAATCGAGCAGCTGCATGCGTCGGACGCTTTGTTTGCAGGCATCCATCTGGCACGCAATCGCGGACACCAGCATGCGCTGCTGGCCGGTCTGATGCAGGTCAAAGCACATGCGGATGCCGTCATTTCCCTCGATGCCGACTTGCAGGACGATATCGATGCGATCGACGCATTCGTTGCGCGGCATGACGAAGGGTTCGACATCGTGTACGGCGTGCGCCGCATGCGGGAAAAGGACTCCTGGTTCAAGCGCACGACGGCCCAAAGCTTTTACAAGCTGATGCGTCTGATGGGTGCCGAGTTGGTCTACAACCATGCGGACTATCGCCTGATGAGCCGCCGCGCGCTGGAAGGACTTGCCGAATTCGGCGAAACGAACCTGTTTTTGCGCGGCATCGTGCCGTTGATCGGCTATCCGTCCGCTGTCGTCGAATATGAACGCAACGAACGGTTCGCGGGAGAATCCAAGTATCCGCTGAAAAAAATGCTGTCGTTCGCCCTCGAAGGCATAACCTCGTTCAGCATCAAGCCGATCCGGATGATCACGACGCTGGGCTTTTTGATTTTCGCGGTGAGTCTCGTCATGTTGGGATACTTCCTGTCTCTCCATTTCGCGGGTCGCACCGTGCCGGGCTGGACGACGATCGCGATCTCGGTCTGGGCGATCGGCGGGCTGCAATTGCTTGGCATCGGCGTGATCGGCGAGTATATCGGCAAAACGTATCTGGAAACCAAAGCGCGTCCGAAATTTATCGTGGAGCGTATGATCGGAGTGGGAAGTTGGCGGGATGGATCAGGTGAATATGCAGATTCCCAGCTTATGTGATTACTGCGCTCGTCGGGATTGAAGTGACAAGAAAAAAGTGCTGCCGAACCGCTAACGTTGATTCGCGAACGATCTGAACATCGTTTGCGAACAAAACAGACGGAATCGTGCGGCACTTTTTTTCATAAGATGGGTGATCGGGTATTTTACCCTTTAGACCGGTTATGGATACAAGCTTTTGTCACGAAAAGGAGTGGAGAAGATGTTCGGACTGTCCGACCTGCTCTCGTTGATCGTATCGGCGTTTATCATTTTGCCTGTCGTCGTGTTTTTCCGGGAAGCGGGGTATCTGCTCGGCAGTGTGTTGTTCGGTGCGGTGAATCCGCGGATCACGCTCGGTTCCGGGCCGCGGTTGTTCAAAATCGGCATCCTCGACGTGCGTCGCTATTATCATCTGTACAGTTGGTTCTCGTACGACGAATTGAAACGGGAAAGCCGCTTTGCTTATATCTGCCTGTATGCGGGGCCGATCCTAGCGAATTTAACGCTGGCGTTCGTGATCAATATGCTGCTGGCCAACGGGATCATCGACTGGCGGGAGACGTTTTGGGATCGGCTGGTGTTTTATGCGTTTTATTACGCCTTGTTCGATATCGTACCGATGCGCACCACCAACGGCAAGCCCAATAACGGCAAGATCATATCCGACATGCTGCGCTACGGACGCCGAACCGACTACAACCATGAGCCGTTTCTTCCTTCGACCAGCGAGAGTGAGGAGTTGTACGCACAAGAGATGGAAGCGATTCGGGAGCATGAGGATCAAGATCCCGTTTTGCAGAGGAAAAAGGCTCGCTGGAACAAAACGAAGCAACATTTCGGACGTCTCGGCCAGCGCGTTTATATGAAAAAGAAACCCAAAACGATGCCGCCGGAGCCAAAAAGGTCTTTTTCCGAGAGCGGGGAAAATGAGGACGACGAAACAAGTGCGGAATTGCAATTATTTTGCGAAAAATCGGGGCGAAAAAGAAAATAAGTGCGCAGATGCACTTATTCGATGCCCCAAACGCGAAATCGCGAAAAAAGCCGGAATTAGTTGCATCTGCGCACCTATTTGTTCGAAACGACGGAATCCGAGCAAATTAGTTGCATTTGAGCATTTATTTAAGCTGGAACAGACTGTCCAACATACATGAAAAAGAGCTGCCCGCGCCGGGTTGCGTTCCGGCTCGGAGACAGCTCTTTTTGACGCGCTTGAACATCATATAGGAAAAACCGAGGAGCGGCCGGGATTTCTGCGCGCGACCTTGCCTAACCTTCTATCGCGCGTATTCCGGTTAGCGGAAAACTCTCACCGGCGCCGACCTTTTAGCCGATAAGATCCAACACCGCCACGCTCACCGAATTCGCGGGCAGGTTCAGCACCGCCGTGCGGCCTGACGTCGCGGCTTCAAGCATAAACCCGCTCTCCACCGGCACAACCTGCTCCGCGTTTTTCTTATTCACGTTCGGCACGTTAAGCAGCGAAGCGTCGCCTGTCAGCGTCACGAGCTTGGCTTCGGCGGAGAGGTTCAATCCATCGAGATTCAGACGCGTCTGTTTCTCCACGCCGTCCGCGTTCACCAGCTTGATATAGACATGCCGCGCATCTGCCGTTACCGAGTGGAAGACGTCGCGGTTGTAGGCTTCCAGCTTGTAATCCAGCACTTTGCTGGTCCAATCGCTTGCCGGATCGGCATAGGAGCAGATCAGATGACGACCGTCGCGGCCGCCATAGTTGACGGTGATGGCATAGTCGCGGCCGTCTTCAAGCGCTTCATAGCTGGCTGCGCGCAGATTGCCTGCTGCCGTGCTGGATGAATAATCGCCGAGCGTGTAGCCTTCGATCCCCTGCTTGTGCACCTTCACGCCAGTTGCGCTGCCGCCGTAGCCAATCGCGTATTCCAGCACGTCTTTGTTATCCGGCGTGATGTCGGTCAGGCCGACGCCGACGTAAAAACCGCCGTTACCGGACAGACGCTTGGCGTTCACTTCTACCGTATAATTCGTCCATTCCGGGTTCAGCAGATACAGGCCGCTCAATCCGCTTCCTTCCGCCCGCAAAATGAGACCGTCTTTTTCAGTGATACGATAGTCGGCCGACCCTGGGATCAATTCCCACGGCGTCTCCCAATCTTCGCGCGCATTCGAACTGCCCGTATCGAACACGTTTTCCCTGAAATCAAAATCCAACAGCACTTTGCCGTCGGCGTTCGAAATCACTTTCACGCTTTTCACCGCGATCTCCGCGTCTTCCGCCGCAATCTCGATCCCTCCGCGAGGAATCAGATCTGTCGGCTTGCCGCCACGGTATGTCGAGAACGAGGTCGGCAGCACCTTGTCGCCCAGGTATTTCGCGTACATCTGCTGCACGTAATAGTTCGGCGTGAACCAGACGCTTTCGTCGTCGAACCAGATGCAGTCCGGCGTCCAGCGGTAGGTGCCGTCGGTCAGCACTTTGTTGAACAGCGGCGCGTAAGCGGCCAGACGCACGACGTCCGCGTTGTTTTCGAATCCGGTCATGATCGCCGCTTCCGCCACCGCGCCCGCCAGCGTATTTTTATCCGTGGACGCGTATTCGCCGACGAATACTTTCGAAGTCTCGCGCCAATCGATACTGCCGTCCTCCTGTTGCGCACGGAAGTAGTAATTGTAGCGATCGACGTTGTTCAGTAGATAATCGTTCGAACGGTAATAATGCTCGTCGGCGATCGTGTCCATGTAATTCGGCTGCTTGGCGTACCAGCTCACCTGTTCCGCAATCACCTTGTCCCGATCCGCAAACTCTACCTCTGCCGAGCCTTCCAGATTGCCGCTCAGGAACTTCCATCCTTGTTGATACGCGTCGTCGTCGGCCTGCGCGCCAACCGTTGAGATGACGTATAGCTCATGCTCCGGGTAGTGTTTTTCCATATACTCGTCGATCCGCGTCTTGAACACTTCGAAGTTGGCGAAAAACTCGTTGCCCCAGTTCTCGTTGCCCACGCCCAGGTAACGCAGGTCGAACGGCGCTTCGTGACCCATTTTCCGGCGCATGTCGGCCCATTCATTGCCTTCAAAGTCCATGCTGATCGCGAAGTCGATCAAATCCGTGAAGTTTTGGATGTACGTTTCGCGCAGCTCGCCACCAGCCGGATGCGCATAGTCGGAACGGGCCTGACATAGCACGCCGCACGCCATGACCGGAAGCGGAGTCGCGTTCAGGTCTTCGGCCAATTGGAAATACTCCATGTAACCGAGGCCCATCGTCATCATATAGCCCCAGACGTTGAAGTTTTCTTTGCGCAGCTCGACCGTGTCCACGGAGTCTTTCCAATCGTACACATTGTCCCAAATAAACGAACCTTCGGAAATGCAGCCGCCGGGGAAACGCAAGAACTTCGGATGCAGACCCGCCAGTGCTTCGACCAGATCGCGGCGCAGGCGGTAGTTGGGATTGCCGACGTAATTGGCGTGCGCGGACGGGGAATCCGGTTCTTCGTCCGCTCCCCATACGTCTCGCGGCGTAAGCGACACCAGCTCGATCGAAATCTCGCCTTCGAAGGTCAGCGCAAGCTGGCCGAGAACGTTTTGCGAACCGGTAAGCGCCAATGTAGAAGTCGTAACGCCGCCTGCCGGATACGGGATGCCGTACTTTTTCCACGTACCGCCGCCTTCGATCTTCACGGTAACGATCTCACTTGCGGCTTCGCCTGACGGATCTTGCAGTTGCAGCGTGATAACCCCTTCTTGCTCGGCTTTGGCCCAGACCGTGAAGTCGTACTTGGCACCCTGACGGATATTCATTGCGTAGCCGCCGTTGGTATCGTTGAATCCTCGGTTATAGATCGTCGCGCCGTCCGCTACGGTGACATAATAGCTGTTCACGTCCGGGTCGGAGGAACCGAGGAATTGTCCGAGCGTATCCGCATTCTGCGGCGTCATCTGATCGATATCGCCGTACCACCACAGCAGCGGCTGGCGATTGCGTCCGGTCGAGCAGCCGCAAGCGCCGGAAGCATGGGAGTAGGTATCGAATTCGAAAGCTTCAAACGAACGGTTTTGCACCATTTCCGCATAAATTCCGCCGTCGGCCGCATTGTTGATATCCTCGTAAAAAAGTCCGTACATCACTTCGCTAACGTCCACCACGCCTGCAATCTGTTCGCCGCCGTGCACCGTGATCGTATACGGCGGAAGTTCGGCGGGAAGCACGGAAACGTCGAAGCTGCGCTCCACCTGTCGGTTGCCTACGGTTAACATGGCGGTTAACGTTGCGGCTTGCGGCTCTCCTACGCCTTGCGGCCATACTTTGCCTTCGTCCGATACGGCTTCCGGTTGATCGGAGGTCCAGCTCACGTCGACTTTCCCACCCATCAGAGACGTCGGCAAAGACACATCGCTAGTCAAAATGCTTGTCGGGAACGCCAGATACTTATCCGCCGCCAAGCGTACGATTTCTTCATCCGTCAACGATTCGCACATGACTTCGATCACTTCGTCGGCCGATAGTCCTGCTGAGTAAACGCGGAAATCGGAGATCGAACCCGCGAAATCATCGTCCGCCGCAAACTGCGAACGTCCGATATAGTTGCGGGTGTAGTTGCCTTCTTCCGCAAAAGTATCGAACCAACGACGGAGCTGCGCATAATTCCCGCTCGACGTCTGGCTGATCGAGCCGTCGGCCGCCGCTTCGCCGTTGACGTACACGATCGGACCTGCGCTGCTGAGCGTTCCGCCTTCCGTCCCGATGACGCTCATTGCCACGTGCATCCATTCGCCGCGCACGAATCCGCGTCCCGGATCGGCAACCAGATCGCCGCTCGCGGACAGCGTTGCGCGCATGGCACGGGTCAGGAACAAGGAAGCGGCACCTTCGCTTTTGCCAAAGTCGCATATCCGTTCCCACACGCTGGTGCCTGCGTCAAAGCGAACCCAGGCACTTACCGTCACCCCGGTGTGATCGCTTACATCTTTGAGCAAATTGCTAGGCAGCTCCAGGTAAGAGGACCCGCTGCGGCCCCCGCCGAACGTTACCGCAGGTCGGCCCGCAACGTTAGAGACGACTGGAAGCTGACTTCCTGAAGGTCTCGCATCCTGCTCTCGGCCGGAATGGTCCCGCCCGATCGTCGAAGACTCGTCAAACTTGTACCATGCAATGAGTTGATCGCGGAAAGAGGTCATGAATATTCTCCTATCAGTAATAGATTTCTGATTTAAGTTAATATAATAGTTAATTAATTTGTTATATATAATTCTTTGATTAATCATATCGTGTTGTACGTACAACTTCAACCCTAAATTACATACGCAAAAAAAGCCTTGAACCGGAAGCGCGAGGCGTCCCCGTTTGGCAAGGCTTTTGCAAATCGAAATTAAGCAGTGGGATTTTACCTGACATCAATATCGAACAGCGTTAACGATTCGCCGATTTCCGTTCGGCTTCCAATTGCTCAAGCACCGAGATCACCGTTTGCGTTCGATCATACTCGGCATGATCCTCGGCCAGACTTTTTTCCATGTCGATCACGGTTTGAAGCGTAGTTTCATTTTCCGGCTCTTGGAGCTTTTCTCCCATCAAGATACGCACTTTGTTGATCGACTGCTCGGTTGATTCTATACTGCGCTTCAGACTTTCCGCTCGTAGTTTTTGCTGTTTGAGCTGCCCGGAGATCGTATCCGGCGACTCCGATAAGCTGATCGTGCCGTTTTCCGTCAACGAATATTTCACGCCGGCGATTTCTTGCAACGAGCGAACCGGCACATAAGCTTTGCCTTGCACGGCGATCGCTTCGGCAACCGGCGTTCCGCCGCGCTCCACCGCCAGCAGCGCCGTCACTTTTTGTCCGATTAGCCCCGATGAAGAAGCTGCGGCCGTTCCTCCGAACAACAGAAATCCGATACTCAAGCCGATAATCGTCGTGTTTTTTCGTTTGTTTGTCTGTTTGGTGTTCATGTGAAACCCTCTTTTCGTTGTTCTTTTTCCCGAATTTGATCTGGATTGTGATTGCTCCCGTCTATTAACGCGCGATCCGTATCAATCGTTATCGCATTTCGATATTGAAAAAAGTTTTTTGGGAGATTATGTCCGGGCTTATAAAGCTACTCACGGACCCAGCAGATCCATGCGCAAGGGTGTGAACGTATCCAGCGGCGTCGAACTCCTGGTTCGGCAAAGGGTATCGAAATAAGTGCTCTCGTACACTTATTTTAAGAAAGATCGCGTAAAAACCTATAAGATCGAGAAATTAAATGTATATCCATATCTATTTTCTCTAGGGCGTGTCTTCAAACCTCGATGGAAGCAGATTTTGCCGAATTTTCGTTCTCATCAAGGAACTTTTCCGAAGGCATGCCGGGGCACGTCAAGGGAAAGTGACGTAGAGGAGGGCGAAAAGGCAGCTCAAGATGCACGTCGCCTGAGTTTGCGTACACGCCCTAAACAGCAAGTTTCAAATCCAATACGTGTATAAACGAACTTATTCTCAAAATTTCATCACTTCCATTCTCTTCAACGTGACTTACTTCATGACGGTTCACGGATACAACTGATAATCTGAATACATTTCATAGGTAAACAATGCGCGAGCGCAGAAAATAGCGGAAAGGTTGATTTTAAAATACTGACGGTCGATGTCCGGCTCATCCTTTCTCCCTTTACAGCATGAATGAAGCATCGGGCAGACGCGGAAGATACTTTGACTCTATCCATCGGAGGTTTGCAGATATGGGAAAAGCGACGGGCTTTCTGGATTATTCACGCGTGACGCCAAGCGAAGACGGGGCACTTGAACGGATCGAACATTGGAATGAGTTTGCCGAAAAAATGGACGGGGAGCATCTGCGCCAACAAGCGGCACGCTGCATGGATTGCGGCACGCCCTACTGTCACGCCGGACGGATCTTGTCGGGAATGGCCGCGGGTTGCCCGCTCAACAATCTGATTCCGGAGTGGAACGATCTGGTGTTTCGGGGCGATTGGCGAAATGCACTGGATCGGCTGCATAAACGAAATAATTTCCCGGAGTTTACCGGACGGGTCTGTCCCGCTCCGTGCGAAGGCTCCTGTACCGGCGGGCTGATCGGCAGTCCGGTAACGATTAAGTCGCTGGAAAAATCGATCGTGGACCGCGGCTTCGAAGAAGGCTGGATCGTCCCCGAGCCGCCGCTGCGGCGTACAGGCCGGAAAGTCGCCGTGATCGGCTCCGGTCCTGCCGGATTGGCTTGCGCCGCGCAGTTGAACAAAGCCGGTCATACGGTAACGGTCTACGAACGGGCCGATCGGATCGGCGGATTGCTGACCTACGGGATTCCGAATATGAAGCTGGAAAAAAAGACGGTTCAACGACGGGTGGATTTACTGGAGGCGGAAGGGATCGTTTTCGTCACCAATACCGAAGTGGGACGGGATATCCCTGTATGGCAGGTTCGCGCGCATCATGACGCGATCGTGTTGGCGGGCGGAGCGACAGCGGCCCGGGAATTGACGATCGAAGGGCGCGGATTGGATGGCATTCATCAGGCGATGGATTATTTGACGGCAAGCACGAAGAAGATGCTTAGCGACAGCGGATCGTACGCCGATAGCGGCGAGAAACGGACGAACGACGACGGCCCTGCGAAGCAGGCCACCCGCCGGACTCTCGACCTCAATAACGGCGCGACGAATCGCGAACGCTATTCCGCGTTCACAGCGAAAAAAGAACTGTCCGCCGCGGGACGCGACGTGGTCGTGATCGGCGGCGGCGATACGGGCACGGACTGCGTGGCGACGGCGCTGCGCCAGGGCTGCCGCAGCGTCGTGCAGTTGGAGATTATGCCGGAGCCGCCTTCGGCGCGGCCTGCGGACAATCCGTGGCCCGAGTATCCGCGGGTAAAAAAAACCGATTACGGGCAGCGCGAAGCCGAAGCGGTGCAGGGTCAGGACCCTCGGCGTTACATGACGTCCGCCAAGCGATTCCTGAGCGAGACGGGCGAATCCGTCTGCGGCGTGCAGACGGTCCGGATCGAATGGCGATCCGGACCTGACGGCAGGCCGATGCCGTACGAAGTGCCCGGTAGCGAGGAAGTATTCCCGGCGCAGCTGGTACTGCTGGCACTTGGCTTCACCGGGCCTGAGCAGCTGCTGCTTCAGCAGCTGGAGTTGGAGAGCGATGCGCGCTCCAACGTGCACACCGGCGGGCACGGCCGGGAATGGGCCAGCCGCGGCGAAGCGGCGGCTTGGCGGGCTCGCGGGGCGACGAGCTTCGGCGCAAGCTCGGCCGAGGCAGGCGGAGCGGGACGCGGAGTGACGCGCCTTCCATTCGGCGCGTCTTCCAGCCCGGCCGGCCTGGGAGGGCCGGGCAGCAGTGATCCAGTGGCGTTCTTGTACGCCACCAGCGCCGAAGGCATCTTTGCGGCGGGCGATATGCGCCGCGGGCAAAGCCTGGTGGCCTGGGCGATCCGCGAAGGCCGCGAAGCTGCGCGGGAGGTCGACCGCTATCTGACAGGCGGGACGGGGCTGCACTAGCGACTAGCGAGCAAGAATGCAGAGAGCTTCAGGTCGATCGACTGATCATTCCTGCGAAAAAGCAACAATTGCGCGCGAAATCTATAAAATAGACCTGTTTGGGCCGAAATTGTTGCTCATATGCAGGAATGATGCGAGTTTGTGCGAAATTCGCTCCGAATTGTTGCTTAAAGGCAGGAATGATTGCGGCAACAACGCCGCCATGCCCTTTTCAAAA
This sequence comes from Saccharibacillus sacchari, assembly GCF_037722395.1. Lineage (GTDB taxonomy): Bacteria > Bacillota > Bacilli > Paenibacillales > Paenibacillaceae > Saccharibacillus > Saccharibacillus sacchari_A. Next base: position 170,608 of record NZ_JBBKAR010000046.1, read on the forward strand.
AGCCGGAAATCAAAAACGACCCCAAAGTCCGCATGTACGCGGAAAAAGAGGTCGTTTTTTAATACGCATTCTGTTTCAAACAAACATTAGAATTTAAAAGTTAGAAGTTATTAGGGCGTGTACGCAAACTCCGCCGGGAGCAGATTGAGCTGGATTTTCGTTCTCAGCAAGGAATTTTTCTGAAGGTGTGCCGGGGCACATCAAAGGAAAATGACGCCGAAGAGGGCGAAAAGACAGCTCAAGATGCACGTCGTTGAGTTTGCGTACACGGCCTAGAAGCCGGAAGTTAAACGTTAGACTTTATAAGTCAAAAGTCGAAATCTGATCCAACTCAACCTGTTAAACCGTTAAACTGCTTTAAACTCCACCGCGCCCAGTTGCAGACCCGGCTTCGTGAACTCGACTTCGAGTTTGTAGCTGCCTTTTTCAAGCTCGATCGTAACCAGACGCTGCTTCAGCCAACGGCCTTGCGTTCCGTTCATCTGCACGGTGGTCAGCACTTTGCCGTTCAGCAGCAGGTTGCAGGCGCTTTGCGCGAGTTCCGGCTCCGGCGACATCACGTTGACAGCGACGCGGTAAACGCCTGCTTGCTCGACGTTCAACGCGACGATTCCGTCGGTGATCGGCGTCGCTTCGCCTTCCGCGGCGATCGAGACCGCTTCCGTCGCAGTCAGCGATACGTCAGCGGCGAACTTCTCGATCTTCTCTTCCGTGCGTTCTCTGGAGAAGACCGGAGCGTTCATGATGAAGCTGCAAATATTTTTCGCGCTGCGTTGCAGTTCTCCGCGCGTGACCGTACCATTTTCCAATGATTCGATCGTGTTGTCGCCCCAGATGTTGGTCTCCGCGCCGTAGTTCATCACGACCATGTACAGATCGTTTTGCGCGCGTACCATGAAGTTGGTGTTTTTGCGATCCGCTTCGCCGCCGTTCACCGAATCGTTCATGATCGCCCACCAGTCGGTCATGACGATGCCGTCGAAGCCCCATTCGCCGCGCAGAATCGTCGTATTGAGATCGTAGTTCGACGCCGCCCAGTGGCCGTTGATCGGGTTGTACGAAGTCATGATCGAATTAGCGCCGCCTTCGCGGACCGCGATCTCGAAGCCTTTCAGATAAATCTCGCGCAAAGCGCGTTCGGACACGACCGCGTTGACTTTGCTGCGATACTGCTCTTGGTTGTTGCAGGCAAAATGCTTCAGCGTCGCGTTCGAGCCGCCTTTCATAATGCCGCGCACGCAGGCTGCCGCAAATTCGCCCGAGATGATCGGATCTTCCGAGAAGTATTCGAAGTTGCGTCCGTTCAGCGGACTGCGACGGATGTTCAGACCCGGTCCGAGCAGCGCGTCCACGTTGTTCAGCAGCAGCTCCTGTCCTTCCAGCACGTACAATTCTTCAACGAGTGCTGTATCCCATGTCGCCGCGAGCAGCGTGCCGATCGACACTTGGGTCGCCTGGCCGCCGCTGTCCATCCGGATACCGGAAGGGCCGTCCGCCGTACACGCGACCGGAATGCCGTAACCGAGCAGCGCGTCGCTGACGCCGCCGAACGCGGACGCCGTGCCTGACGTGACGAGCGGGCTGCTCATGCCTTCGCCGCGTACCAGCGTCGCCAATTCGTCGTTGCTAAGCTGTGCCACGAAGTCGTCCATCGACGCCGTACCGTTTTTGACATCCTGAAGCTTGATGCCCCGGTCTCCGGTCTCGGCCAGCGATTTCGGCAAACGATCTTGAATCCGCTGCGCCATGTCCACTTTGCGGGTCGGCACGCCTTCGTTGACCAGCTCGTACGTGCCGTTCTCGTTGCGCGTACCCGGCTTGATACGGGAAAACTCTTCCACCGGAGCCATCGCTTCTTCGAACTGCGCCACGACGCGAAGTTCGTTCACGATGTAGCCGTCGGCGCCGTCCACTTGTACCGTCGCGGTCTGCTTGGCGCTCGAACCGACATGCAGCAGGTACGTGCCTTCTTCCAGCACGTAAGCGTGCGCATGGCCCGTCACGCCGGAATCGTCGTACGAAGCCAATTTGTCGACCGGGAAGCTCAACGTCAGACGCTCCGATTCGCCCGGTTTGAGCGATTTCGTTTTGCCGAACGTGACGAGTTTCAGCACCGGTTGTCCCAGACGTCCTTGAGGCGCTTCGACATACAATTGCACGACTTCTTTGCCTTCGAACGTATCGCCCGTATTCGTGACCGTTACGCCGACTTCGATCCATTCCGCGCCGTCTTTTTGAATCGCGGTTGCGGCTTCCGGCGTTTGGCTGAACGTGGTGTACGACAAGCCGAAACCGAATTCGTACTGAACTTTTTCCGGTAGAAACGTTTCGAAGTACCGATATCCGACGTAAATGTCTTCTTCATACGCGCTTCTGAATTCGTTGCCGTAGTTGCCCGTGGACGGATAATCGTCGATCGAATACGCGATGGTATCGGTCAGCTTGCCGCTCGGCGTCACGTCGCCGGAGAGCACGTCCGCGATCGCGTTGCCGCCTTCCATTCCGCCGTGCCACGCATAGACGACCGCCGCGATCGGATGCTTGTACGAAGATTCTTTGACCCAGCTCATGTCCACGATGTTCGAGACGTTCAGGACGACGATCGTTTTTTCGAAATGGTTGGTGACTTGAGTGAGCATATCCAACTCTTCCGGCGTCAAACGGTAGCTGCCCGGCGCGTCCGCGTTATCCTGGTCTTCGCCCGCCGTGCGGCCGATCACGACGATCGCTTTGGACGAGTTCGAGCGCGCGCTTGCGACCCGTTCGTCCGTCAAAGGCATTTCTTTCTGGTGCCACGGTTCCGCCGCCCAGCCGCCTCCGCCGTTGTCGAACGGGTTTTCCTCGATCCATTTCGCGTACACGGACGCCAGTTCTTCGTTCACTTGCACCGAAGGTTTGCTCCGCAGCCCGTCCAGCAGATTGGTCGTATGCGACACATGCACGCTGCCGCCCGATCCCGTGCCGCTACGGTAATAGTTAAGCTGCACGCGTCCGAAGATCGCGACATTTTCGCTTTCCCGGATCGGCAGCGCCTCGTTTTCGTTTTGAAGCAGCACGGCGCCTTGAGCGGCTACCTTTCTGCTGAATTCCGCAAAGCCTTTCAGAGGTCCTCCGACATTTGTTTGGCTCAAAATATTCCCTCCCGAATTCTGTGTGTGTGGTGTTTCCGGCACGCGTATGTTTCTTTGTGTGCGTCGATCCGAATTATCGTTGATCGCGCTTTCCGAAAACCATTTCGTAAAGTTCAGGAGCACACCGCGCATCTTTCTCCACTATAAAGAATAAAAGGGGATGAAGTAAAGCTTTATCCCTTCGACCGAAGCGGAAAACCGTGTGTTCGCGCTGTCGCGGCCGTCAGCAAACCGCCGAGCGCGACGAGTACGCAAACCGTCGGAAGCCGCTCTGCCCCGCCGGTTTGCAGCAGCAGCGCCCCGACGACTCCGCCGCTTCCGATTGCCAGATTCCAAGCCGTAACCAACATGGCTTGGACCAGATCGACCGCAGAGCCGGCCGCTTCCGCGGCTGCCGTTTGCAGTAACGTGGCCGCTCCGCCGAACGTGATTCCCCATGCCGCAATCGCGACGCTCACGACGACGGGACGATCGGACCAAATACCGAGCGCGAGAGCCGATAAAGCAAATCCCGCCAAACTCGACAGGACAAGCTGCCGCAATCTTCGGTCGATGCCTATCCCGATCAGCCAGATTCCGAGTATCGCGCAAGAGCCGAACAGCAGCAGCAGCCGGTCCACGCGGCCGTCCAGCCCGGACAAAGCCAGGTAAGGAGCGATATAGGTATACAAAATATTATGCGCCAGCATCCAAGCGACGACCGTGATCAATATCGGACGAACGCCGGGCGTGACGAAAGCCTGACGGAGCGATAGCGGAGCATTCGAGGGCTGTCCCGGTACCGAAGCAAACTTCCGGCTTATCCATGCGGCAAGCAGCAGCGCGATCAGCGAAATAATGCCGAACACCGCGCGCCAACCCCATAATCCTCCGATGAACGTTCCGAGCGGTACGCCGAACGCGAGTGCCAACGGCGTGCCGCTCATCGCGACAGCTAGCGCACGGCCGCGCAAATGCTCGGCGACCATGAATCGGGTATAGCCGGCAAGCATTCCCCATAACAAAGCAGCCGCGACGCCCGCGCAAAAACGCGCTGCCAAAATGACGGCATAAGAAGAAGACAAGGCCGTGACGGCATTTGCCGCGGATAAAACGAACATTCCTAACATAAGCAGCTTTTTTCGATCCCAGGCCGACGCGGCTCGCATGATCGGAATGGCGCACAGCAGCGATCCGAGCGCGTAAGCGGTAACGAGTTGTCCTGCCCCGCCTTTTGAAATGCGTAGATCGGCTCCTATCGGAATCAATAATCCTGCTGGGACAGCTTCGGCCATGATAGCCAGAAATCCTGCCAACGCCAGCGCCGCCAAATTGATCCAGGGCAATCGATCCGCGGGAGACGTTTTTTTCGATGCCGGGGTTTCTTCCCATTTTTCGGGCAATCGGACTCTCATGTTTTCACGCCTTTCCTTCAATATTCGTGCTTGTTCATTTTAGATAATCCCACCTTGCTTTTACATGGCAAACTCACTGTATATACGCCTTGAAAGCTGTAAAAGCAAGGTTTTTTGTTCATAATAAATTAAAAATAAAAGTGTATCCGCATAATTGACGTTTATACCGTAAATCGTTAGAATTTTTCTGACTGTCTGCAAGAAAAGCTAGATTGGTTGCGAAGAGGAGGTGCGGCATGGATAACGTGGATAAAGAAATACTGGTTCAGTTGCAGGAAGACGCGCGCTTGTCGATGACGGAACTGGGAAAACGCGTAGGCTTATCGCAACCCGCCGTGACGGAGCGCGTTCGGCGGTTGGAAGAACAAGGAGTGATCGAACAGTATCGAACGGTGTTGTCGGGCGAAAAGATCGGCAAACCGACGACCGCTTTTATTTTGTTCAGTACGCTCCAATGTACCGAGTTCGTGGAGTTTTGCCGCCAAAACCCGAGAGTCGTCGAGTGCCACCGCGTGACAGGCGAAGCGTGTTACCTGATCAAAATCGCGGTCGAATCCAATCGCGAAATCGAAATTTTCGAAAACGAGGCTATGCCTTACGGGCATTTCAAAACGCTGATCTCGCTTTCTTCCCCCGTGCTTCACAAAGCGCTCGTTCCCGCAGAATCACGGATACGAGCCTGACCCGTTTGTTCGCGAAAAAACCTTGCTCGGGTTTGCCCCGGCAAGGTTTTTCGGCGTTAATTTTTTTCGATTCGATTCGAGACGCCGAGCGGATCGGCGAAAAGGCGTCGTTTGATCGGGATGCCTTCGCTCAACTCTTTGTTTTTCGCAAAATCGTAAGGAATCAGCGTGTACTTTTCGCTTTGCAAGTCGATTTTGGGAAAACGGGAATACGAATACGTGTCCGATCCCCCCGAAGAATCGATTTGTTCGACTTCTTTACCGCTTTCGGCGATCAGCCGGAATCCGTACATCGTATAGTCCGAATCCGCAGCGGCTTCTTTGAGGACTTGGAAATAGACGCGCGTGGATACCGGACTGACGACGACTTTTTTTATAAGGATCTGCTCGCCGTTGACCAACGTTGCCTTTTTGTCCATGCCGACGGTTTCGGTATCGCTTAGAATCGCTTGACGCGACGTATCGACTTCAAAAATCCACGGATCGTCCAGCTTGATCAAAGGCGAAGCGCTACTGTTTGTAAAAATCCGGTCGTACCGCATGAAGATGCGGATATTTTCGCTTTCCGGCATTTCCCGGACCGCAAGATCTTCGTAAATCGTGTAGGTTCCGTCCGCTTCTTTGACGCTTTTGTGGCTCTGCATCAGCACGCCGTCCGTTATGCCGTTGATCTCGATGTGCTCGTTCAAATAGACGTTTCCGTTAAAATGAACGCCTTCCGCCGGCTTGAACGTCAACGCGATCATCAATTGATCCGTATCCATAATCAATTCTTTCAACGTCAATTCCCCGTATTCGTTGACCCTCGTTTCTCCGATTTGCGTCTTGTAAGGCGAGTAATCCACTCCGTCTCCCTGACCTGTGAAGCGCTCGATCAGTCCCGCCATGAACGGCAGCCTGGCCATCGCTTCCTGACCGGACGGCAACGTCGCTCCGATCACAAGCAGCAGCGCGGCTACAGCCGGAACCAGCCACCCAGCTTGGCTCCATTTTCTTTTTTCGAACGTTTTTGCGTCGGCATGCAGTTTGCTTTTGACCCGGCTTTCCCAATCGCTTCGCTGCTGTTCCGTCAACGCTTCCGCTTCGTATTCCGCCAGATCTATCCGCAAATCATTCAATTCGTCGTATAAGCTCATTCGTGTTCCACCCCGTTTCGCGAGATCCCGATCTTTTTCAATTTTTTTCTTCCGCGCGAAAGTTTGTTATGAATCCAGGATTCTTTGACCTGATGTTCCTGCGCTATTTCCCGAACCGGCACGCCGTCCAGATAATACTGCTCGAACAGCCTGCGTTCTTGCTCCGGCAAATGCGCCAATACCTCATCCGTTTCGCTGCGAAGCGAAGCTTCGTCGTGCCGGGTATCGTGCAGCCTATGCGTATCCGGTTCTCCTGCCGCGCGCCGCTCGTTTTCTTTGACCCATCTGCGTCTGTAGTCAATTGCCCGATATTTCGCGACGGCCGCGATCCACTGCTTAAAGGAATTCCGCTCCTGATCAAACGATGCAATATGATTCCATACCGCAATCAGCACATCGTCCAGACACTCCTCGCGATCTTGCAAACTGCCGGGCAGATGCCGGTATACGATCGCTTTCAGCAGTCCGCCGTAATGGTCGATCATTTCGCGGAGCGCCTGCTCGTCCCTATTGCGGATACGCTGTACGATTTTTTGTTCCCATTCATCTCTTCTATGCTCTTGCTCTTGTTCCACCCGACGCACGTCTCCTTCCTTGTGCCGATGTCGATACCGACATTGTATAATACGAAGCGCGAGCGAGGATTCTATCATTGGAGGATCGAAAAACGATTGAAAATAAATTTTTCCAAAACGAAAAAAGATTTGAAACGTTTCTTTTATATAAAGAACCAAAAATAAATGTAGAGGGAGTGCTTTAATGTTTCTTTTAAAAAAAGTATTGATAGGTTTGGCCTTATCCATGCTTGTTTTATCTTCAAGCATCAACGCTTCTTATGCAGAACAGCTTGATTCAAAAGGTTTGCAGTCAGGTGTTGAAAGCTCTGCCGCTATCTTAAACAACGCTTTGACCCCGGAAGAAATTCTTAAGATTGCCGATATGCATATCAATGGCTACCTCAAAGATGATTGGCAAACGAAAGGCCTGACCCTGACTCCTTCCTCCAATCAAATTCCGCTATATGATTTGGAAAACAATGTGATTGCGTATATGGTTCCTTTGCTTTCAAACAATGAGGAAATCGGTTACATCTCGATTGGAGCGTTGCGAGATAGTTATGATGCTTATGATATTTTTATTGACGATCAAGTCGTACAATTGATTCGCGATCGCCTATCGCCCCCTTCGATCGCTTTTTTCGATAAAAGCACTTCGTCCAAGCTTGTTTTCGTTCCTCCGATGACGTATATGATTCAAGCGGATCAGGGACAAGAAGAACGATATCTTCAGTTGGAAGACGATTTCGAATCGGTCGAAGACGTAACCCAAGCGGTCAATGAACAAAAGCTTCAACTGCAACAACAGTATCAAGAATTAAAAACTCCTCAAAACGAACAGCGGATGCAGCGAGTTCTGGATGAAGGTTCGAATACAAATTCTCTTATGGCAGCGGCAGCCGTAACGAAAGAAGATTATGCGCTTACGGTCGAGGCCAGTCAGCAAAGGTTCGTTCCGGTGGATCTCGGTTCGGGTACTTACAGTTATGGAGGAGATCAAGGTTGGTGGAAACCTGTCAATCCGACTAAATATGACAGAGGGTGCGGTCCTGTTGCAGCAGCCAATTTAACGACTTATCTGGCTAAGATCACTAACCCTTCTGCTTATCGCAACTTATACAGCGGAGTCGCTACTTCCAAAAGCGATTTTATGGCTCACATGGATGTCATGTACAGTTACATCAATCCAGGCGCTTTCGGAGAAACTTCCGTACACGATTTCGCATCCAGCATCGAGAAATACGCAAAAGACAAAAACGTACAGCTTTCCGGTGTTCGCGACAATTCGGCCTTCACTTTAGATAATACCGCCGCCTATATCAAAAAAGGGTTAAGCCTCAATTCTCCGGTCGCAACGTTAAATCTGTCCAAATTTACGGATTATGAGTATGAATGGCACTGGATGACGATTACAAAGTATTACAGAGACGTCAACGATAATCGGTGGATTGCCGTTTCGACGTGGGGAGACCGTAGAAGCATCAATTACAGAACACACTTCGAAGCTATAACAAGGCTCAAATCCCTCGGAGGCGGATTCATGTATTTTAAATAAGTAAGGAGGATCGCGTATGCGCCGTTCCTGGATCCAAGCACTCGGACTTCTTTCCCTCATTCTTATCACGATTGCATTAACGACAGGCTGCTCCAAAACAATCGCGATATCCGGCCAACAAGTAGACGATTTCAGCGAGCAAGTGAAGCAGGATTATCCTGCCATCGAAAAAATGACGCTTGCCTTCGAACCTTTGACCTTCCGAATGACCTATGTGTTCAAAGAGCCGCTTGACGAAAAAGATAAAGAGAACCTTTTTGAAGACAGTCGGCGGTTTCTGATGAGCGATCAGTTCGATGAAGAAATCATTCAAAGCCCGAAGATCGCCAAGTATTTTTCGAGCGGACATCCGAACTTTTCCGTTGTTTTTCGCACCGAAAATCCCGAATCCTTAAGTCGCTTTGAACTGCACGCGAACAACGAAAAAAACGCCGATCCTGTCTACCGTCAGTGGTATTACGCCGAAGATGACGAAGCACTTGGAGAACCTTATGCGGAAGAAAACAAATAACATGTTCGATTACGCATCGAAAAAAGCCGTCAGTCGGGAACTGAACGGCTCTTTTTAATGAAACTTCTGCCATGACTTCTTCTGAAAAATCCTCCAGCATGGATGTCTTATCGCTCCCGTTGCACCAAATAATCCAGCAAATGCTTCAAAAACCGCAAACTTTCCGGCAGTTCCCGCACCGCGTCCGACGCTTCGCAATAATGGTTCCACATCTCCCGCTTCGCGCCGCCGAGGCCCAGTACCGTCACGAACGTCGAACTTCCGTTGGCTTCGTCCTGTCCCGCCGGTTTGCCGAGATTCAGCGCTTCGCCTTCCGCGTCGAGCAGGTCGTCCCGAATCTGGAACGCGATGCCCGCATGATACGCGAACTTTTTCATCGACTCAAGTTCGGCTTCCGGCGCGTTCGCGAGCATCGCCGGCATGATGAGGCATGCTTCGAACGCCACGCCCGTTTTGTAAAAACAAATCTCGTTCAACCGCTCCAGGCTCAGCTCCTGTCCGCGCGATTTGAGATCCAAAGCCTGCCCCATGCACAATTCTTCCGCTTTGCGCGCCGAGTAGTGCATGAGCGCCAATACCGTCTCGGCTTTAAACCCTTGCAAAGACGATTGTTCGCGCACGCCTTGTTGGATCAGCAGCAGACCCGATAATTCGGCCGTCGCGCTGTCGTAACGGGCATGCAGCGTCTGACGCCCCCGCCGCGTATCCGCGTTATCCTGCGACGGAAGATCGTCGAAGATCAGCGAGGCGGTATGCAGATATTCCAGCGACGTAAGCATCGGGCGCACGGCGTTTTTATCCAACCCGTAGCCTTCCGTCGCCACCAACCTCGCCAGAACCGGCCGCAATCTTTTTCCAGAGCCTGCCAGACTGTAATTCGCCGCTTCGATCAGCGAGTCCCCGACAGACGGAACAGGCGAGTCGTTCGCGATCGGCAGCGCTTGGTCGACTTCTTCGCGAACTTCGCCGAGCAGCGCACGGAACCGTTCGCGGTCTTCCCGGTCCTTTTTCATCTCGGTCAGCATCCGGTCGCGCAGCAGCTTGTCGAAAAACTCGACGTCTTCGGCTTTGTTCACCATCTGCTGGACGATCGCGTTCAGTTCCGGCATGCCCGAAGTGAGCATATCCATCAGCTCTTCGTAACGAGGAATGCCCAATCGCTGACGCGCTCTTTTCAACCCGTTGATCGCCCGGTCGAGCAGCACTTCCCGCGTGTTGGGATCGCCGCCGTACACTTCCCGAATCAGATACGCGATCACGCCCCAGTACATCTCGAACGGGTTCGGCAAATCCGGGCGCCCGGCGCGGTATTTCCAATAATACGTATACGGCGTCACCGCTCCCGCATCCAGATCGTCGAACAGGTCCGCGAAGTCGTCGGCAAGCTGGTTGTAGATCCCGTAGTAAAACGTTCTCCGCTCAAAGCCGCCGTCTTCGTCCGCTTGCCCGACCGAACGCGCGATCAGGCGGGAGCCGGAAGATTTGAGGATAACGGGGACGTACAGTTGGCTGGCCGTATACGTATCGGCGTCCAGCCGTTTGTTCCGGTCCACGTCTTGCGATTCGAAAAAGACGTACGCCTGCTCGAAAAAGACGCTGCCGCCTCCGCCCGCTTGCCGTCCTTTGATATACTCGAACGCTTCGCCCAGCTCGCTGTGAATATAGCGGATCAGCGCGAAGTTCTCGGAATGGCCGCTTTCGAACGCCCCGCTCCACGCATCCCATTCCGGCACGGTCCCGGTCAGCAAAGCGCTACGGATCAGATCGGAGTAACTCGCTTTCTCTTCTCCGGTGAGCAGCGTCGAATCGAGCAGATCGTCGACGAACGGATACGTAAGTCCGTACGAATAGCCGAGCCGCACCGCTTCGTCCATCCGGCGCGAACGTTCTGCCTGCGGCGTCTGCTCGTCCATCTCTTCCCGAGCATGCAGCACCACGCCCGCGATAATCTTCAGCAGTTTGCGTTGCGCTTGTTCCGCGTTCATGCCTTCCGGGATGTTCTCGGACACGCGCTTCATTTTGGCGATCATCCAGATGACCGTGTCTTCGATATGCTCCTGCTGGCCCCAGCGGTACAGTCCGGCCGTATCGAACCCGTCCGTCGGCATGCCTTCGTGGCGCTCCCCGTTCAGAAGCGAACGCTTGAGACTGCCCGCCGTCCGCCGAACGCGGCTTTGCGTATCGGCGTTGTCCAGCGCGTGTCCCAAATCCCGCAGGTACAAATACGACACGCTGCGTTCCAGATAATCGTCCAGCTTGCCCGCGTGGTCCATCCACTGGATATAACGATCGTAATCACGCGGCTGCGAGCCGGATCGGCCGCCGAACAGTCGCGCAGGCCACGGGCGGATATGGCTTCTTTTCCACACGCGAAAATCTTCCGTCAACTCGTCCGCATACCTTCCGCTCCGCACGCGCTCCGTCAATTCCTGCAAATACTGTTCCGCGCGCAACTCCGACCTTCGATACGCTTCGCGTGCCCGCTCTTCCAACGTTTCCGGCGTTCGCTCGAATTCGGGCTGTTCGATCGATGATGGCAAACTCATAGTCATTCCCCTTAGGTTTTAGTCGTGGTGTGAATCGTTAACGGGTTATACGGAGGGGAGCGGGGTTGGGTTACACATGACCATAAAGAATGGTTTCTAACTTTTTTTCGATAATAAAAGTAATACGCGGAGACATTACTCGAACATCGGATATTTCACGAGCCCGGTTAGTGATTTCTTGAACATAATCTCTAACTGATAATCCTTTGCGATCTATAATTCTTTCGATTTTTTCTCTGAAGTCTAATCTGTTTTGGCCATGCATTAAATAAAAATAGTTTTCTTTGTGCAAATTCAAAATTAAAAATTCAATAATTCCATCTCCAGCGAAAGTATGAATGATATCTTCAAAATTTTCTACAGATACATTCAAATGCGGATTAATGTAAAAAACCTCAAAACTTCGATTTAAATCGATAAGAGAAAAGTTAAAAGAATCTCTTTTGCAAAGCTGATAAATATGTTGTTTAAAGAATCCTTCTTTTAATAGATCCGGAGTTTCAATCAGCTCGCATAAGGTAGATATTCTCCAATCTTCTACATAATCACTCTGTTCAAATGTATAATGTTCAACTTCTTTATAAAAATCGAAAAAATAACTACGACTTTGTAAAAAAACAAATTTGAATTTTAGTAATAACGGATACGACATATACTTTCTTCTAGAGTCATCTGCTAAATCTTTTAAAATAGTAGGCTTTAATTTCTCGATTGCAATATGATCAAAAATCCATTGAACAAGATTTAAATCAATTCTATGCCCAATATTACTACGTTTATTTTGAATTTTCTCATGTACAAAAAGAATCATTTTTTCATCATTTCTCAACAATCCATTATAAGTATGGCTTTGAATCATTTTATAAAAATAAAGAACTTCCTTCTTCCAACCCCAATTAGATTCAGTGTATAACATATGATTAAAAATCATAGATACTTTGTAAGCGTACCCCAACTTATTCATAAGGAATGAGATATATTTTTTATTTGCTGAAGAAGGAGCTAAATCTATAGCAAACCAATACGTTTCTTCTTTCAAAAACCTGTATTCTTCGTTCTCCTTGTCTTTTTCAGCATTTCTTGAATAAGGATCATCATCCCATCGCGAAAACAAAAAATTATATCTTTGAGAGGTCAGTTCATCAACATAAGGCTGATAGGCTTGTAAAATCGAACACCAATACTCTTTATAAGCTTCTAAAAATTCATTTTCTTGCTCGTTTAATTTGGAATCTTCAACACCACAAAGTTTCAAGAAAATTTTATAGCCCTTTGTCTTTTTCATTTGTTCATGAAGGTATTCGATTTCTTCAATTACCTTAATTTGATTTATAACTGCCGAAGGAATAACAAAATAAGTGAAATTATTCGAAGACACGTTTCTCCTATGGTCCTGATATGTTTCCTTTAATTCTGCGAAATAATTCAAGTTTTTATCCCTTTGCAATTGAAGCTCTAAAAGATTATCTACGATTTTATGACTTTTAATATACAAACCTACTAAGTCTTTAAATTCAATAGAGAATGAACATTTTTCGATTCTTTCAAAAAAAGTGCGCTCCAATCTGAGAACAAATGAAGCTGTCTTTCTCATTTCTTTTGCGTACCCATTATCTTCGAACCAAAGTATCTTTCTTGCTGGTTTTTTGTAAAAAATATTGGATCCCAATATTCCTTCCATGATATGTGTCAACATGACATGCTTCTCTTTTGCCTCTATTTTCTCTATGTCTTGAAATAGAACTTCAACAAAATAATTTTGGTCCCCGTCTCGCAGGCAATCTTTAAACAATTTAATATATCGCGCAGTCACTTGCGTTTCAATATCATTGTACAATTTCGGTCTTTTTTCCAAAGGCATAATTAACATCATTTGCAGACCTTGAAGGCCTTTGATAAATACATATACGCAAAGAGAAAAAACGATCAAGAAACTTACTTCCCAAAAACTTTCCAGAAATCGATCTGGCAAAAAGTCTAAAAATTCAAAAGAAGACAAGCTTCCCTGTAGCAAAACAAAAATCGAAACGTACCCTAACAAAAAGCTAAAAAATTCTGATTTAAAAACTTGTAAATTCAAGCTTTTTATAAACGGACCTTTAGCTATGCTTCTTCCCCAATACTGATCCTGACTATTTTGTTGAGCATAGCTGATAGTAAATTGAATAAATGCGTATAGTATTCCATATAGAGTAAGCAATGCAATAACAAGAGACAACCGATTTTCTTCTTTACCCAAATCAATCCATGAGAACTTTTGCTGAATAGAAACTAATATCACTATAAGACCTATAGGCAGAATAACTTTTAAAAAAAGATCGAAAATTGAAGAATGCTTAAATTCCAATAAACTCTCTTTCATTTTTGGAGTAATAATAATGATGATGAAAAAACGAAGGACTTGCATCATAATCGCTACGGCTACAATACAGACGAAAGCCTTAAATAACATTTGTGCATTTTCAAAAACGAGATCTATAATAAAAAAGCCTCCTTTTCCAAATTTCGATTCTAAAATTAAATAATGATAATATTGATATCATAAGGAGTACGGTAATTGTTGATTCAAGTTTCAAGGCTATCTGGTTAACTTTTAAATTTTCTCAAACAAAAAAAATCCAAGATCGATTCTTGGATTTTCCGAGTATACACCATATTCAAAACATCAAAACTCCTCATACTCCGCCGGATCTTGCCCCCATAACCGCCGATTATCTTTGCTGAACGCCGAGATCGTCTGCATCTGCTCCGCCGTCAGTTCGAAATCGAAAATATCCAGATTCTCCTGCTGGTGCTTCAACGAACCCGCTTTCGGAATCGGAATCGCGCCCAGTTGGGTATGCCAGCGAAGCACCACCTGGGTCGGCGTTTTGCCATATTCAGCCGCGATCGCTTTCACCGCCGCATCTTCCAGCACGCCTTCGCCTTTGCCGCGTCCGAGCGGGCTCCACGATTCGGTGACCGTTCCGTGCTTGGCGTTGGCTTCGCGCTGAAGCGCCTGTTCGAAATACGGATGCAACTCCACCTGGTTGAGGCTCGGCGCGACGCCCGTTTCGTTCACGATTACGTCCAGATGCTCCGGCAAAAAGTTGCTGACGCCGATCGAACGCACGTAACCGCGCTTTTTCGCTTCGATCAGGGCCTGCCACGCTTCGACGTATTTGCCTTGCTTCGGATTCGGCCAATGGACGATGTACATATCGAAATAATCCAGCCCGGTCCGCAGCAGCGATTCTTCGATCGTGACCAGAGCTTGATCGTAAGCATGATGGCGTCCCGGCAGCTTCGAGCAGACTCGCAGCTGTTCGCGGGGAACGGAAGCTTCGCGTACCGCCCGGCCGACCGCGCCTTCGTTTTCGTAGTTGAACGCCGAGTCGATCAGCCGATAGCCGGCTTCGATGCCGCTTTTGATCGACTCCGTGCCCGCAAACCCATTCATGGAATACGTGCCAAGACCGATCGCCGGAATCTCAAGCCCGTCGTTCAATTTGATGTTCGGAATATTCGTTGTCATGGGAAAAAGCCCTCTTCTCGTATGATTTTACGATAGCACTTTGGATGAGTCGGAGCAAAATTCGCGGTTGACTCGGACTTCAAAAGGATTTACTATTGGCTCAACGAACGTTTAGCGAAATGAGGATATGCTTATGGACTATAAACAAACCGGTAAACGCATGACCAGCCGGGATCTTCAAGCCGCTCAGCGCAAGCAGCAGATTCTTCATGCAGCCAAACAGCTTTTTGCGGAAAAAGGGTATCATGCCGTGTCTATGCGGGAGCTGAACAAAGCGATCGGCATGGCGGACGCGTTGACGTACCACTATTTTCCCGGCGGCAAATTCGAAATTTTGACGACGGTGCTGCAAACGGCGCAAGAAGAACGGATCGGCGGCATCGTGCTTGTTTTTCAACAGATTTTCGCGAAACCGAATCTTGCCCTGACCGACGCGCTGACTGAACTGATCCTCGGCTTGGCGCAAAGACTGACAGAAGACCAAGACTATTTCCGAATTCTGATCCGCGAACGCTCGCTATTGAACGACGAACAAAAAAAAGCGCTCGACGGCCTGACCACCCTTCCGTTCGAAGCGATGTCCGACTATCTATCGCGGCGCGCAAAGCAAGGCGAGGTTCGGGACATGGATTTCTCGCTCGCTTCCTCGCAGTTTTTGGCGCATATCGTGTTTACGATTATTCAGAAGCTGCTCAGGGACGATGAAGTGCAGCAAGAAGAAGCGGTCAAACTGGCCGAATTTTACGCGGGATTATGGGCGAAATAAGATAACTGCGATCCATAGATCTACAGGCACTTCGGTGCTTCTTTTTTTAACAAATTCACTCAACGATCGTTCAGTAAAACAAAATGACAAACAAGGAGAATCGACGATGCAAGAGATCATTCGCACGGAATCCCTGACCAAACGATACGGCGACTATTCGGTTTTGCAAAGTATCTCGCTGAATGTGTACCGGGGAGAAATTTACGGCTTTTTGGGTCTGAACGGAGCCGGAAAAACAACCACGATCCGTATGCTGCTGGGTATGATTAAGCCGACTTCCGGCGAAGCGTATATCAACGGCCGGAGCGTGATCGGAGCCGATCCCGATCTGTGGCAGCAAGTCGGGTACATGGTCGAGACGCCGTATGCGTACCCGAATTTCACGGTGCGGGAAAATCTGAGGCTGATCGCCAAGCTGCGCGGACTGCCGGAAAAAAAATCGACCGAAGCCGTCATGGACCGACTGCAACTTGTCCGCTACGCCGATACCAAAGCCAAAAACCTCTCGCTCGGCAACGCGCAGAAGCTCGGTCTCGCCAAAGCGATGATCCATAACCCTTCCGTTCTTATTCTCGACGAACCGACCAATGCGCTGGACCCGGCAGGCATCGTGCATATTCGGGAACTGCTGCGGCATTTGGCGAAAGAAGAAGGCGTGACCGTGTTTATTTCCAGTCATATTTTGGAGGAAATGTCCAAGCTGGCGTCCCGGATCGGCATTATCCACGGCGGCGCGCTGCTTCAGGAGATTAGCTCGCAACAATTCGAACAGCTCCGGCGCAAGCGCCTGACGGTTAAGGTTCTGGAAAAAGGAGAACAGGCAAGCGAGCTGCTGAGGCAATCCGGTTACGCGACGCAAATCGCGGACGACGGCAGGATCGAGATTGCGGACGAATCGGCGATCCGGCAACCGGAACATATAGCCAAGCTGCTGGTCGGCGCAGATCTCCCGCTGTCGGAGCTGACTGTGCACGAAGAAGGTCTGGAATCGTACTTTTTGCAAATGGTCAGCCACTAATGTCGATCATAAGGAGGAACTTTGTCATGAGGTCGTTATGGAATGCCGTGTATGTGGAAAATCGAAAATTGAGCCGTTCGCCGGTGCTGTGGGGGATGTTGGTTTTTCTGTTGTTCGTCACCGGTATCCGTTCCGGCGGTGCGGATTGGAACGAACATTTGGGCAATATGACGTTTTTGTTCGCTTCCGTTTTCGGCCTGATGGGGTTCGGCACGCTGACCGCTTGGGTATTCGGACGAGAGTACACGGATCGCACAGTGAAAGATCTGCTGGCGCTTCCAATCTCCCGCACAACAATCGTAATCGCCAAAAGCGTCGCGATCGCCGGTTGGTGCGTGATCGCGACGCTTACGATCTTCGGCTTCTCGCTGCTGCTCGGTCTGTTGATCGGCATTCCCGGCTTGTCGTGGCGCATTGTCGCCGACCAGCTCGGCGGACTGCTGCTTATCGCCGCGTTCCATCTGCTGCTCTGCTCGCCGGTCGCGCTGCTGGCCGGCATCTCGCGCGGCTATCTCGTTCCGATCGCGTACGCTTTTACCACGCTGATGGTCGCTTTGACCGCCGGACCGACCGCGCTCGGCGCGTATCTGCCCTGGTCGATCCCGGCGCTGCATCTGTCGATGAGCCACTCCGGGGCTTCTTCTTTTCCGCTCGGAACAGCCAGTTACGCGATGCTGATTCTGCTGTTCGGGATCGGCGCGATCGGAACGATGTTCTGGTGGAAAAAATCTGACCAGCGGTAAACGGCACGGCGCGATTGTAAAGGCAGATCGACCGTAACGGCGTACGAAGATGCACGAAGCCGTCGCAAAAAAACGAGCCGTCAGAATTTCTTCCGCGGCTCGTTTTTCTTGTTCTTTTTTTAAGGGGATATGGATATAAGCAGCGTCTATTCGATCGG
The DNA here is from genome assembly GCF_037722395.1 of Saccharibacillus sacchari. Classification (GTDB taxonomy): domain Bacteria; phylum Bacillota; class Bacilli; order Paenibacillales; family Paenibacillaceae; genus Saccharibacillus; species Saccharibacillus sacchari_A. The sequence goes on from NZ_JBBKAR010000046.1 coordinate 188,320, forward strand.
GTGCCACTGCTCTATCTATTCGTCATCCAACGTCGGCACGGCGGTAAAAAACACGTCGTACAGATCCCAATCGAACTGTGTTCGCACATATGTTTCGATCTCCCGCAGTTGCTCCTCGCTCGTGTATTCCAAGCAAGGTCGGCCTTCGCTCCACAAGGTGCGGCATACGAAATTTTTCGTTACCTGCTCGATCACGACATCTTGCGGGACGTTTTTGCGGCTTGCGCTCAAACTCATCTCGGTAAACTCCTTTTTACTTCACGTCATCCAGGCAAACGGCACCGTGCGCGCGAACCTGGATTTCCAGCGATTCCGTGCCTAGCGTGCTTTGGATCAGTTCTTGATACGCCGGAACGGCAGCTTGAGGCAGAATCGCCAGAATCACGCCCGCGAAGCCTCCTCCGTGCACGCGGCAAGCCCCTTTTCCAAACTGCTTGATGTAACGTTCCGTAATCGCCAGCGCGATCGCGACTTCCTGCTGACGCGTCACCGACGGACGGTAGACGTTTTGCAGCCATTTCCACGACGAATTGCCGGACTCCGTAATCAGCGGGAGAAACGCCTGAAGATCATTGTTGCGGAGCGCTGCCAGTTGGCCGTCTACGCGATCGTTCTCTTCGAAAAAATGCAGCGCGCGCAACACGGCACGGTCGCCTGCTTGTTCGCGGATTTCCGGCAGGCGGGCGTACAATTCATCCGGCGACGTCCCGCGGCAATAGGTCGTCCCGAGCAGCTCGGCGACGGCGAACATCTCTTCCGGCACGGCCGCGTAGTCTTCTGTCAGATCCGCATGGTTGCCGCCCGTATTGACGATCACGAGCGAGTAGCCGTCTTGGTCAAAGCGGTACGTAACCTTTTCGATATGCGGCTCCTCCGGGTTTTCGAAGTCGATCGAGATCAAGCCGCCGTGCGCGCACGCGATCTGATCCAGCAAGCCGGACGGCTTGTTCCAGAACTTGTTTTCCGCGTATTTGCCGATCTTGCCCATCTGTACCGCGTTGAGCTTTCCTTCATTATAAAAGGTGTTGAGGATCGTGCAAATCAGCATCTCGAACGAAGCCGACGAGCTAAGTCCCGACGCGCTGTACACGTTACTCGATACATAAGCATGGAAGCCGCCGATGCGGTAGCCTTTTTCTACAAAACCGGAAGCGATGCCGCGGATCAGACCCGCCGTTCCGTCGTCTTCGGCGCTGATGTCCAACTGATCGAGGTTGATCGCATACTGCTTCTCGTAACCTTCCGAGCGCAGCGTGATCACGTTATCGTCCGTCTGGTCCGCAGCCGCGATGGTGTCGAGGTCGATGCTGCCGGTCAGCACTTTGCCGTGGTTATGATCCGTATGGTTGCCGCCGATTTCCGTCCGTCCCGGCGCGCTGAACAGTTTGACCGACTCGGCTCCGTAGGTTTGGGCGTAGGTGTCCAGCACATTTCGGTAACGCGCCGTTTGCTGGGCAAGCTGCGCTTCGCCGTAAAGCAACTTCAGCGCAGAGCGGATTTCAGGCGTTTCGAGCAAAGCTGGGTTGAATTCATTCGTCATTGCGAAATTCCTCCTGGATATAAGGGGTATGTTAAAGCAGGGTTGAAGAGTTAGGGAAGCGGAGCTGTCCGCCTGCTAGCTTGTCTGACTTACGATGGAAAAAGCCGTTGCTACTCCAATATGCCACATTTTTGTATACGCATACAGGGCATAGAGCCAAGATCGGAGGAAGTTTAGAAACTTTTTGACGAAATTGTAGAAGATTTGAGGCCGACGTCAGACGATTATGCTGTTTTCGCAAAAATGCGGCAGTCGCGCGAATTCTCGCATGACTGCCGCATTTCGTTTGTATTACCGAATCAAATTCGACTATTCAAGCAAACGGTACACCATGACCGACGCTTCGAAAAGCTTCCGATGATGCGTTGAAATAAGTGCTCAAATCCACTTATTTATTCCGATTGGCTTCCAAATCTTCAGATAAGTGCGAATATGCACTTATTTGAAGAAAGATCGCGTAAAAGATCAGGAATCGGAGAAATTAAGTGCATATTCGCACCTATTCTTCTCAAATAGAAGAATTTCAAGAAATTAAGTGCATATCCGTACTTATTTTATTTTTCATCTTAAGATTATTCAAATAGAAGCTTTTTGAACTCGACTTGGCTTGACTTCACCTGGCTCTACTTGGTTGCCGAGAAAGCCCGTCGATTCGTTCAAACTACGTTTAAGACTTCAAATCTTCGATCGAATTGACGTCTTCCATATAAGTCGGTACGGCCAGGCCGGATTTGACGTCGACCATGTTCGCGCCGAGGTCTTCGACTTTGTTTTTGTACTGCTCCCAATAGTTTTCGTGCGTGATCGGCAGCCAGGCGGCGACGATGGCGTCCACGCTGCCGTCGGCGACGCCGATCCACATCGGGCCGATCTCGACCTGCAACGTTTTGGCGTTATACCCCAGCTTTTCGCTTAGCACATGCGCCACAACGTTGGTACTGGCGATCTCGGAATCCCAAGCGACGAACGCAAGCGTAAAGTCGTCCCCCTGCACGGGCTGCAACCCTTCGGTCCAAGCGTTCACTTCCGCCTCGTGGCCGTCCACCCATTCCGCTGCGGCTTGTTCCGGGCTTTTGCCGTCCTGAATCGAGATCATGACTTCGCCCATATCGTCGGCCGTCCAGTTAAAGCGATCCAAAAACGCGTAAGCCGTCGGATGGTCTTTTTCCAGTCCGAGACGCGCGATTGTATGAATCTCTTCCGGTTCGCCGTAAGTTTTTTTCGGGTCTTCCAGATATTTCAGATCGTAGGTATTGAACATCCAGTGCGGCGTCCAAGCCGTGATAACGATCGGTTCTTCTTTTTTGTAAGCCTTGTCCAATGCGGCGGTCATCGCGGCAGCGGAGCTTTCCGACAGTTTCCATTCGGACAGGTCGTAGTCTTCGATCGCCTGCGCGCTCAAACGCATCAGGCCCGCTCCCGGATCGGTACCGGTAATCGTGTAGTTCAACCGCTCTCCGACCGTTTGACTTTCCGCGCTTGTGCTCGGGTTCGAGGACGAACAAGCGCCCAACGCCAATACGGCAGCCAAACTGCCCAGAGTCATCCATTTTTTTGTTTTGTTCATCATTTGTAATCCCCTCTTTACAATCGTTTTTGCATTGACAAGCTATTGTGCTTGACGATTCCGCGGAATATCGGACGACATTTGACGAATGAATAGCTGACACCCATCAAGTTAACAACGATATATAGGTTAACAAAGGCTGGTTTTATTGACAAACGGATAAAGCGATTTTAGCAGGTTTCCAGGAAAGGTTGAGAAAAAAAGAACTTGTATATACGGTTGTATACACTTGTATACTCGCTTTTGCTGGAAATTCGTCGCGTTGAAAATAAAACCGTATTTTTTTTATTTTCTTGAATAAATCGAGTCTTCAGACAAGCGAAAAGCGTTTTTGAAGCGAAGGTTTCGAATCGAATTTTGAACGTTTTCAGCAAAAAAAGCCTCGATTTCCAAACGGAAACCGGGGCTTTTCGAGAATCGGAATCTGGCGGAACGCTGCACCGAAAATTGACCTTTTCAACGCGATACCCCGGTCATCCCGCTTCCGAATCGAAATCGGTCGGTTTGGCCGCTTTGCCGTTTTCGTTAACCCGCACGATATCGTGTCCCGTCGGATTCTGGAAAATGCGCAGGCCGAACATCGGAGCGACAGCGAAAATATGGTCGAAAATATCCGCCTGCACCGTCTCGTACACGCTCCACGCCGTATCGCTGCTGAACGCATAGATTTCCAGCGGCAGTCCGTTGTCTCCGGGCGCAAGCTGTCTGACCATGAGCGTCATCTGCTGATGGATGCCCGGATGGTGGCGCAGATACTGTGTGATATATTCCCGGAATACGCCCACATTTGTCAGTTGGCGCCCGTTCACCCGGCTTTCCCGGTTGATCTGGTGTTTGCGGTTGTATTCTTCGATCTCGTTCGTTCGCGTCGCGAGATAATCGGACAGGTAATGGATCTTTTGGAACTCCCCGATCATCTGTTCCGTGCAAAAAGAGATGCTGCTCGTATCGATCTGAATGCTGCGCTTGATCCGTCTGCCGCCGGACATCTGCATGCTTCTCCAGTTGCGGAACGAATCGGAAATCAGGGCGTAGCTCGGAATCATCGTGATCGTTTTGTCGAAATTCATGACTTTGACCGTATTGAGCGTGATGTCGATAACGTCGCCGTCGGCGTTGTAATTGGGCATTTCGATCCAATCGCCTACGCGCACCATATCGTTGGACGAAAGCTGCACGCCCGCTACCAGACCCAAAATGGAGTCTTTGAACACCAGCATCAGCACCGCCGACAAAGCGCCCAGGCCGCTGAGAATAATGAGAGGGTTCTGCCCGATCAATCCGGCTACGATCAGAATGCCGCCGATGATAAACAGCACGATCTTGATGACTTGGATATAGCCCCGGATCGGGCGAATCTTGGACACTTCGAACGAACGGTAAATCTCGTCGAAAGCGTTAAGCAGCGCGTTCAGCGCCATGATGGTCACGACGATCATATAGACTGCCGCCAGACGTTCGATCAGAATTTGGTAAGCAGGAAAAGACCATGCGGAAAAATAGATGATGACCGCCGGCACGAGATGCGACAGCTTGTGCAGCACGTTTTTCTCCAGCACGATCACGCCCCATTTATGCCGTTCTCTACGGACGATTCGGGCGATAACGTTCAATACGATCTTTTTGGTGATTAGATTGGCGATAACGGAGACTGCGGCGATGAATAGCACCATGATGATATTGGACAGGTACGCGACCATCAGGTCGCTCATGCCGTAGCCTTGAAGATGGTTGCGGATAAAGTCCATGATGTCCTCCTAAAGCAGTTTGCGTTAGCCTATTATTATACGGAAAAAGCTATATCGAAGCAAAAATAACTAAAGATTTTACGGTGCATAGGGTAAGCCATCGATTTAATTTTCAGCAGTTAGCCTCGATGATCGAAGCCCATTGCGTTCCGGTTTCTCAGGCGCCGTGAATGCGAGAAACCGGCTTCGAACTCATTTCTCAATCAAAAAAACAGACCCTGCGAGCATCGAAATGCTCGGGGTCTGTTTGGCTTTACCTATTTTATTTCGCCCAATATTGCTTCGCGATCTTTTGTCCCTGGTCAATCTTCGCCCATTGTTCGGCTTGGCTCAGTTCGTTGCCGCCGTCGCAAGACGCGAAGCCGCATTGGTGGGACAGCAGCAGACGGTCTTTGTCGATGATATTCGATGCTTCGTCGAGCAGGCGCAGTACGCGCTCTTCGTCGTCGAGGGTGCTCGTTTTGGAAGACAGCAAGCCGAGTACGATCTCTGTGTCCGGGCGGTCTTTGAACACTTCGAGCGCTTCCAGGGAACCTGCGCGCTCGTCGTCCCACTCCAGGAAGAAACGGTCGTATTTGAGCTGCTTCAGGAACAGGTTCGCGATCTTCACGTACGAACCGCCGCCCATATTGCGCGAATCGTAGTTGCCGCGGCAGTTGTGCGTCCACATTTTCAGACCCAGTTCGTGCCCGAAGTCGATCACCGTGTTGTTGATGTCGATAAATTCGGCCGCGAGCGCCTGTACCTGCTCTTGGTTGATATTTTCGCCCGTGTACGGGGAGTTCGGGTTATCGTCGGCGAACAGCTCCCACAGGCAGTCGTCGAATTGCAGGATTTCCCCGCCCGCGTCCGCGAAGTCCTGCACGAACTCTTTGTACGCTTTGACGAGTCCGGCTTTCAGTTCTGTCGCGTCTTTGTATACGGAATCCGTGCCGCCGATATTGTCCGACCACGACAGTTCGCCGAAGATATGGGACGGAGACGGTACGCAAAGCTTCGTTTCGCGGTCGCCCGCGCTGTTTTTGAGCTGCTTGAACGATTTGATGAAGTGGTGGTTTTTGCCGCCCAGTTCGCCCGTGATGCGCAGCCCGATGTCTTTGCGCGTCTCGTACTTGGAAGTGCCGTCGACGTCGCGGAAAAAGTACCCGTGATCGGCGATATAGCGCTCGATGCCGCCGAAGCCCCACACGAAGTCGAGATGCCACATGGACTTGGAATATTCTCCGTCCGTGATGATTGAGAGGTCGTGTTTGATTTGGTCCTGTACGACGGAGTCGATCGCTTTCGCTTCGCACTGCTCGTAGCCGTCGAACTCTTGGTAAAACGGATACTGGATATCGTCGCGGTGTTCGATTTGCGTTTTGTATTTGAGAAGATCGTCAGGGCGCAGCAAGCTGCCTACGATTTGGAATTTATCGGTCATGGGGGTGGTCCTCCTTGGGTGTATGCGTGTTGGGATTGAATATGTGATTGCGTGAGATCGAAACGATTGAATGCACTTTATTGTAGCACCGTTGGAGGTAGAAGCGTTTAGACGAAGAAGGTATGGCTGGTTATAGGGGGAGGGTATAAGGACGCATTTTCATTTTGCTAGTGTATGATTGTTATAGTAGTCAAATGATCTTGGTAGGAGGTGAATCTTTCAAATGACCGAAATTGAACGCAAAGTGACTAAATTCAGCAATAGTCTGGGAATCCGTATGATGCAAGCCTTGAAACAAATCGGATTAGAGCAACGCCATTTAGCCAATATTAGTGTTGATCCGACTTCCAGACAAATCAAGTTTAAAAAATCAACAAAAGTTTTGCTTCTTGAAGCAATAAGCGCAGACTTTATGGATACACTGAACAACGTGCTGACCGAATACGATCAAACCCTATTCAGTCTTAAAAATCGATGAAATCGGTTCGCTATAATCGACTTTAAGATTCGGTTTAACTTTAGATTTACTAAATTATTATTAATATGATTATACTTCGAGGTGATTAAAAATGAACTCACAAATGTACGAAACATTACTGATGGATGCACTAGAACAAGTTGAATTATCTTATTACGTTTCTAACAATTGGAGAAAAACTATAGAAAAAGAACTTATATCACAAAAATATACACAAAAACAAAGAGAAGCATTTTTAATCCAATCTGAAAATTACTATGAGCGTGTATTTTGCTATGAACTCTATCATCAAATCCGCATACTTATGGAAGATAGAAAATTTAAAGGAAAAGCAATTTTACAAGCAGAGTTGGTCAAAAAAAATTCCTATAGAATGGAGAGAAACGCTCAAAAAATCAGGAGTAACTAGCTTAAAGAAAATTTATATTCCAGATTTTTTAATTCATGAACCAGGAAGCTTTAATGAGCAGGAGTTAATGGTAGAAGTGAAAACAACACCTAACACTACACAATCACAAGTACAAGAAGACATTAAAAAATTGATCTTTTTATAGAGAATTATAAAAAAGGAATATTTTTATGTACAAATATTAGTTTAAAAACAAGTAAATCTATTTTCGAAAGTACTGAATTCTCGAATTTTGTTTCTTCAAAAATTAAAAATAGTGCTCAAATATCAATTCTATTAAAAGCATCT
>NZ_JBBKAR010000047.1:0-10111 GCF_037722395.1 Saccharibacillus sacchari
GTAAGACGATATTGAGATTGATTTTTTTCATTATAATATGCTTCAACATTAAACAATTCGGGATGAAGATAGAGATACGGAGTAACATGTTCCTTCTCAAAAGACAATTCGGCATTTTGATAAGCACGTTCTAGAACTTTGAAAGAGAATACTTCAGTATCCAAACCTCTAGGAAACGTTTTACTCAAACTGTTGCTTGCATAATCGCATTCCGATCGCAAAAAATGTTTGATCACCGAGTTCGAAATTTGAGGATCGAGTAGCGGGCAATCCGAAGTAACTCGAACGACGACTTCCGCTTTAGCCATTTTGGCAGCTTCGTAGTATCTACTCAACACATTATTTTCGCTGCCCCGATAATACGAAACGCCGTAAAGTTCCGCTTCCTTGCACAAAATATCGTCTTCTTCGGCAGCCGTGGTGGCAACGATCACCTGAGTGACCAAAGGAATTGCTTTACAACGATTTATGACATGCCCAAGTACGGTACGATCGCCAAGCATCTTCATTACTTTTCCGGGAAGCCTGGTCGAACCCATTCGAGCCTGAATAATCGCTACGATTTGCATAGTCAACCTCCCGAATTCATACTAAACATTCATTTTCGATCCATTCTTTAATCACGTTTCTACTGATAGGTTGCATATCTAAAACAGGAATAGATTCTGTGAATTTCTGACTCTTTTTTTTAAAAAAAGCCGGGATGATAAACATATCCACGGTTTCCTTGGCCAGCCCATGTTCATCAGCAGTCATCAGCTCTTCATACCTTTTTTCACCGGGACGAAGGCCTATAGAATGAACATCTATTTTTTGGGGGATCGACTGCTTTTCAGTAACCAACTCGATCAACACTTCCGCCAAGTCTCCGATTCGAATGACCGGCATTTTGAGCACGAACACTTCTCCTCCCAACGCAAGCTCGTTAGCTTTTAATATCAATTCAATCGCTTGGGAAGGAGTCATCATATAACGCAACATATCGGGATCCGTAACCGTGATTTTGCCGTTCTCCATAATTTGTTTTTTAAAAAGCGGAATTACGGAGCCTCTGGAGCCCATCACGTTACCGAACCTCACGGAAGAGAAAATGGTCTTTCGCGATCCTTTTTGATACTCGGCTGCCGAGATCAAGCGCTCTGCGGTCAATTTGGTCGCTCCGTACGTATTGGTTGGAGAGATCGCTTTATCCGTGCTTGTAAACAATACTTTTTTAACGTTATTCTCGATCGCGGCTTGTATCACGTTTTGTGTGCCGATGACATTGGTCTGAACGGCCTCAAACGGATTGTATTCGCAGGAAGGCACGTGTTTCATTGCCGCTAGGTGAAATACGTAGTCAATATCCTCCATCGCTCTGCCGAGGCGCTGTTGGTCTCTTACGTCGCCGATCAAAAAACGCAGCCGATCCGCATGATTCGCAAATTCGATCGCCATTTCGTACTGTTTATGCTCGTCGCGGCTGAATACACGAATAACCTGCGGCTCCTCCTGAAGAAGACGTTTGATTAAATGGCAGCCGATCGTTCCCGTTCCGCCGATGACCAGAATTTTTTTGTCTCTGTATATGGAATTCAAACCGTGACCTCCTCCGATTCGGAACGTTCAATTCTTGCTATCGCCTCGCCGAAAATTTCGCGTAAGAACGGAAACTTACTTTTAATGTCCTTCAACAACGTTCCCAAAGCGTCGTACAGCAAATCGGCTTTTTTGATTATGTTTTGTTCGAGGGCGATCAGCGGTTGTTTCTGGTCAAAAGCTGCCAATTGGCGCGGCGTCACGTTCTCGTAGGTCTGCGTGAACCATTCCCGGTCGACGATTTTCGTCCAGCGCTTTTCGATCTCCACGATGGCATTTTGGCATTTGGCTGGTTTGGTGCGGCTTATTTCGCGCAAAGGATTTATAAGTTTCAAAAGAGCCTTGACCTCATTTTCCACTTCTACGAAATCGCTCAGGGTAGTGCGGAGCTTCGTTTTGGCAAACGCGATTCGGTCCGGATTTTTTTCGTTCAAAGATTGTTCCAAAGCACCCGAAAACAGCTCGATATCGAGTTGTTGATCGGATAATTTGTGATAAACGTTCTCGATCGGTTCCCACTCCGTCCCTGTCAGGGACGCGCCGTTACGCGTCGTATTGATAAACTCGATATCTGGAAACGAATTGAACAGTTTTTCGAGCGCGTCTTTCATAAACATAAAATTGACGTTTGTTTTGTTTATGCCACCGTTGACGTTCGGTATTTCGATCTCGGCGCTTTCGACCCGCTGTTCGTTCTCCGTAGCCTCCGCATGGCTGACCCCTTCGGTATAGAACTTATCGCCGGGAAAAGACAAATCCTGTCCCATCAGGACAATGCGATTGGCTCCCATCCATATAGCCGCTTGAATCGCTGTTCCTACAACGGTAGGCGTCGGGGTCATCGCAACGCTTTCGGAATCCAACCCCATATAATATTGCGTGATATGATCGTTGCTCATAACTGCATGAATCTTGCCTTCCAACTTGCGATCCGTGATCCCGTAGTACGAGGTGGACGCGTAAAGAAGCGGAGCCTTCAGCGTCTCTGGCGCTTCGAATACTTTGTTGTTGATAACGCCTCCGTCCAAAGTCACGGCTAAATGCGGCTGAATTCCGTTCTTCACCAGTGCCTGGATACTGGAGCCTGCCGAAACCACAAAAGCATGGGGTTTCAAGCGTTCGATCCAATCCATGTCTTTTTGAAGAGAAGGGCCTGAAGCAATGACGACCGCCGTCATGCCCGTATAAATATCTTTTAAACTTTCGATCGAGGGAGTATTCAGCATGCCGGCCATTTGATACATACTGTTTCGAACCCAGTCTTCTTGAAAAAGCTCATGTGTATTTTGATTGGACTCGTAAGTATGATTGTAACGCTGGAATTTTTCCCGAACTTCGCGCAGCACGTCCATTTCAGCTTCCAGATAATGCCGAAGAGCGACGAAGGCAAGCTCCCTGTGCATATGCAGCGAAGCAATATAAAAAAGAGAGTTCAATTGCTCTTTGCCGACCGCCAAATAATAGAAATTGGGATGATTAAACAATGCGCTTAAGTCGTACGCGGCGATCGCGCGGTAAAACTGATCGATATCCGGTTCGTACACCATAAGCAGACGACCGTTGTACTGCTCGATAAGATCCACGATTCCCAGTCCTTGTCCGAAACCGTACACAAAAATACATTCCGTATCTTCGACCGACTGTCTGACGGCTTCCAGCCATGGAAGATCCGGTTCGATCGGTTCCACGTAAGCATTGGGATTATTCGGCGTTGTGCCCGAAACCTCTTTTAACGTATTCCATACATGTGGAAATTTATTTTTGAGAGCATGCAGATTCCGTTCGAAGTTGTTCAAAGCGATACCACCATTCCGAAGTAGTCTTTTCTATAACCAATATATCGGATTCAATGCGTTTTGAGTGAAGCTTTGCAAAAAAAATCCCCCTTTAGTCCGATACGGACTTCAGAGGGAACATTATTTGCGATGATCGAAAAACATGCTGTTTACGGCATAAGCTTGCTGATAAGCGCCTTTTTGAACTTTGATTTTACCTTGTTGTTCCATCCAATGCCCGGCTTCGTCTTTCAAAACCTGCATTCTGTGAAGAATCGGTTCGTCAAACTTCAAAATATATTGAATTCGTTCGCGGTCCTGATCGGTAACGTCGGACCGTATAAACAAAAGCCGTTCGGTCAATTGTTGGCGAAGCTCCGAAAATTGTTCAAATTCTTCTTCGTCCATCTCTTCCAATCGTTCCATCGTTTGTTCAGAAAGGAACTGAAGCTGGTCCAGCAGACTTGTTACCGACTCTTCCATAGCCAGCTCTACGGATTCTTCAATCATCAGAGAGCCCCGGCTGCGCCTGAAATTTTGCTGGCTTCGACCCAGGTTTCGCGAAGATCCATAATGTACTCCAACGCTTCTTGAGATTTTTCGATGTCTTTTCGCACATTGGAGTCGATCAGGCAATGCAGCATATATTCGTACATCGACAACAAGTCTTTCGAAATGGGATAGTCGAAGTTCAACGAAGAAATCAATTCATGAATAATGGCTTGCGCTTTACAAAGATTATTGTTGGCTTTCTCGTAATTGCGTTCTTCGATGCCTTCCATGCCGGCGCGTACAAAACGAATCGCTCCATCATACAGCATGATTAGCAGCTTCGGCTTGGATGCAGTCTGTGCTTGTGCTTGCTGGTATTTCTGATAAGGTGAGTAGATCAAAATGTACAGCCTCCTTTAAATTACAAACCCGACAAACTGGACGACTGAGTATTATATCGGTTAATGGCGGTCTCCATTGCAGTGAATTTCTTATAATAATTCGTTTCGATTCGATTAAGTTTTTCCGTCATTTCGCTAATGCGACGATCCAAAGACGTAAGTTGTTCGCCCATGACGCTTGTCGTCATAAACGAGGCCGTCAAATCTTTGCTGGCTCTCGACGTACCGGCAGTATCGTACATTCTTTGCAGCGAGCCGGTAGAGATTTTTCGCATTTTGGCAAGAATCCCGTCGGTTTCCGTATAGTTATTGCTGGAAAAAGCCTTGGAATAATCTTGGTTGAAAAAGTCGGAAACGGCGGTCGGATTTTTTTCCAATGCCGCTTTCAACTTGTCCGTATCCAGTTCCAGTTTGCCTTTGGTCTGGTAGTTGCCGGTCGTGATTCCCAGCGATACCATCGAAAGCGTGCTGCCGTCTGCCAGCTTTACCCCTTGAACCATTGCGGTACGCATGCTGGCAACGGTATCTTGCAAAATGCTATCGTTTTTGAGCATGCCGCTTTTGGCTTTATCCGTCCAAAGTTTGGCTTCGTCGTCGCTCATCGCTGCGCGTTCTTCGGTCGACAACGGCGTGTACTTTTTGTAGCGTTCTTCGCTCAATTTTCCATTTACGGTAGACAACAAATCGTTGTAAGCTTCCACGAAACTTTTGACCGAATCCACAATTTTGTCGGTATCGTCCACAACGCTGACTCTTGTCGTTTCCCCGGTCGGAGTCAACGAATTCAGCGTCAGTTTAACGCCGTTGACTTCAAAGCTATTCGTAGGTTTGACGACTTTCAGTCCGTTGATCGTGGCTTCCGCATCTTTTGCGTCGTTGAACCCTAATGAGAATGCGTCTTTTAAGTTTTGGCTGATGCCGAATGCAGTCGAGCCGCTGGCAGCCACGGTCAAATTATTCGAAGTGACGCCGTCCGATTTTACGGAACCGGTCGTTTTGGAAGTGAACGAAATTCCGTTTCCGGAATCGTAAATGGCAGTGACACCCGCGTCTTTGCTGCTATTCACTTTTTTTACGAACGATTCGATCGTTTCGTCCGCGTCAAGAGCGATATCGGCATTACCTACCCGCACCGTTCCCGTTAAAGAAGAATCCAGCGTGCTCAACTTGGTCGTGGTGGCGGTGCTGGTCCACCCCGATCCTGTAACTGCGTTTGAAGCGGTCGCCAATTGCGTTACTTTGATATCGAAGGTCCCGCTTGCGCCGGAAGAAGCCGTTGCGGTTACCGCAGTCGTATTGCCCGTAGTGTTGGCTTGTTTGGAAGTCAGTGAGGACGAGTTGACGAGATCGGATAACTTTTCTTGAAAAGTAACCATTTTCGTACTGATCTCACGATAATTTTCCCGCTTCCATTCCATCAGTTGTTTCTGTTGATTCATTTTCGTGAGCGGAGCACTTTCGGCTGTCATCAACTTTTTGACCATCGAGTCGATATCCATACCGGAAGCCATACCCGTAATTCTTGTAACCATCGAATAACCTCCTAGTTAAGCATTTTTATCGGCTCATACTTTTTCGTCGATCAAGATCCCCGAGAATTCCATCATTTTGGCTACAACATCTAGAATTTTTTCGGAAGGAACTTCGCGTATGACGTCGCCCGTTTCTTTGTTCAATACTTTAATCATGATTGCATGCGTTTGTTGGTGAACCGAAATTTCAAGCGATTTTTGAGGTCCTTGTATCGCTTGGATTGCTTTTTGAAGCTCTTGCAAAGATTGCTCCTGCGTTTGATGAAGCTTCGGGATCGTCGTTAAGGGCGCTACAGCAGCGGCAGCAGTTTCGGCCGAAGATTCGCGTTTGGTAAAAGAAGGCTGTTGCAGCGGAACAGCCCCGCTCAAACCGGATGTAATGCTGGAATCCATAAGTATCCCTCCGCTTATTCTTTTCTTATAGGGGCTAGTCCGCTCGATGTCTGCACTATTGTTATTTTATATATCGGCATTTTCTCAAGAATATTTATGAAAATTCGCACAAATCAAAAAAAAGCTCCGCCGAAGCGGAGCCGTGAAAAAGATGATTCGCTTTGAAAATTAACGCAGCAGCGACAGTACGCCTTGCGGCGACTGGTTGGCTTGCGCCAACATCGATTGCGAAGCTTGCAGCAAGATGTTGTTTTTCGACAAAGCGACCATTTCTTTCGCCATATCCGTGTCACGAATACGCGACTCGGATGCTGTCAGGTTTTCTACAGTCGTTCCCAAGTTGTTCGACGTGTATTCCAGACGGTTTTGGACCGCACCGAGGTTTGCGCGTTGCTTGGCTACCGTTTCGATCGCGGCACTTACGTTGGTCAAAGTTGTATCTTTGTCCAGACCGGTGAATCCAGCCGTTGCTACGCCGGAGATCGAAATCTTGAAGCTCGAGTCGTCCGCTTGAACGCTCACGTTCGAAGTGATTTTGATTCCGTTGAACTTCGTGTTGGTCATGATGCTGTCGATCTGCGAACCCAGAGCATTCAGTTCTGCATTGATGTTCGACTTGTCGCCGGCACCGTACGTGCCGTTTTGTTTCTGTACGTTTAGTTCTTTCATCCGGCCCAGCATCGAGCTGACTTCGTTCATCGCGCCTTCTGCCGTTTGCGCGAACGAGATGCCGTCTTGCACGTTGCGTTGCGCTTGCTCCAGACCGCGAATCTGTCCACGCATTTTTTCCGAGATCGACAGGCCCGCCGCGTCGTCGGCCGCACGGTTGATCCGCAGACCCGAAGACAGTTTTTCCATGTTCTTGCTGGCTGCCGCACTGTTCAGTCCCATGTTGCGGTGCGTGTTGACGGCTTGAATATTGTGATTGATAATCATGATTTGTTTCCTCCCTGAATTGGTTATTCCCACATCCGTGTGGTTGATATAGCCGGGTATCGCTTAGCAGCTCAATTGCCGCCCTTAGCCGTGCCCTGCCTTAATAATTATATCGACAGCAATCAGGAAAATCTGAAGAGTTTTTCAAAAACAAAATGCATATACGGAAAAAGCTCCGCCGAAGCGGAGCCGTGAAAAAGATGATTCGCTTTGAAAATTAACGCAGCAACGACAACACGCCTTGCGGCGACTGATTGGCTTGCGCCAACATCGATTGCGAAGCTTGCAACAAGATGTTGTTTTTCGACAAAGCGACCATTTCTTTCGCCATATCCGTGTCACGAATACGCGACTCGGATGCTGTCAGGTTTTCTACAGTCGTTCCCAAGTTGTTCGACGTGTATTCCAGACGGTTTTGGACCGCACCGAGGTTTGCACGTTGTTTGGCTACCGTTTCGATCGCCGTGCTAACTTGAGTCAATGTAGTGCCGCTGCCCAGTGCAGTAAAGTCTGTTCTGCTTACGCCGTTGATTTGGATTTTGAAGCTCGAATCGTCCGCTTGTACCGAAACGTTGGAAGTAATACTGATTCCGTTGAACTTCGTGTTGGTCATGATGCTGTCGATTTGCGAACCCAGCGCTTTCAACTCGGAATCGATATTGCCTTTATCGCCGGAACCGTACGTGCCGTTTTGTTTCTGTACGTTCAGTTCTTTCATCCGGCCCAGCATCGAGCTGACTTCGTTCATCGCGCCTTCTGCCGTTTGCGCGAACGAGATGCCGTCTTGCACGTTGCGTTGCGCTTGCTCCAAACCGCGAATCTGTCCACGCATTTTTTCCGAGATCGACAGGCCCGCCGCGTCATCGGCCGCACGGTTGATCCGCAGACCCGAAGACAGTTTTTCCATGTTCTTGCTGGCTGCCGCACTGTTCAGTCCCATGTTGCGGTGCGTGTTGACCGCTTGAATATTGTGGTTGATAATCATGATTTGTTTCCTCCCTGAATTGGTTATTCCCACATCCGTGTGGTTAGTGTAGCCGGGTATCTCTTCGTAGCGATTGCCATGCTGTGGAGGCTTACCCTGCCTTACTAGTTATATCGACGATTGTCCGGAAATTCTGAAGGGTTTTCAAAAAATTCGTCGTTTTAATTTAAAACAAAAAAGCTCCGCCGAAGCGGAGCTTTGAGGAACATGGATTGCTTTGAGAATTAACGCAGCAACGACAACACGCCTTGCGGCGACTGGTTGGCTTGCGCCAACATCGATTGCGAAGCTTGCAGCAGGATGTTGTTTTTCGACAACGCGACCATTTCTTTTGCCATGTCCGTATCGCGGATACGCGACTCCGACGCTGTCAGGTTTTCCACGGTCGTTCCCAAGTTGTTCGACGTGTATTCCAGACGGTTTTGGACCGCACCGAGGTTTGCGCGTTGCGTTGCTACTTTTTCGATCGCCGTGCTGACTTGAGTCAAAGTAGTCGTGGATTTCAATCCGCTAAATCCGTCTCTATCTACTTTGTTGATCGAGATTTTGAAACTGGAATCGTCGGCTTGTACGGAAACGACATTAGACGTACCCGAACCTTTATTGATATTGATTCCGTTGAACGTCGTTTTGGTCATGATGCTGTCGATCTGCGAACCCAGCGCATCCAATTCTGCATTGATATTCGATTTGTCGCCGGAACCGTACGTGCCGTTTTGTTTCTGTACGTTCAGTTCTTTCATCCGGCCCAGCATCGAGCTGACTTCGTTCATCGCGCCTTCTGCCGTTTGCGCGAACGAGATGCCGTCTTGCACGTTGCGTTGCGCTTGCTCCAAACCGCGAATCTGTCCACGCATTTTTTCCGAGATCGACAGGCCTGCCGCGTCATCGGCCGCACGGTTGATCCGCAGACCCGAAGACAGTTTTTCCATGTTCTTGCTGGCTGCTGCACTGTTCAGTCCCATGTTGCGATGCGTGTTGACGGCTTGAATATTGTGGTTGATAATCATGATTTGTTTCCTCCCTGAATTGGTTATTCCCACATCCGTGTGGTTGAATTAGCCCGGAACTTACGGCAATTTAGCCATATGGTTAACCGTGCTTTACTTTTATATCGGATTTTAGCGAAAAGATATGAATAGTCTAAATTGCTTGCTTCCTATCAGATTTTCAAATAAAAAAAGAATCCTTAAAAAGGATTCTTTTCTTAAAATCAAACTTAACGCAGCAGCGACAGCACGCCTTGCGGCGACTGATTGGCTTGCGCCAACATCGATTGCGAAGCTTGCAGCAAGATGTTGTTTTTCGACAGGGCAACCATTTCCTTCGCCATGTCCGTATCGCGGATACGCGATTCCGAAGCTGTCAGGTTTTCCACGGTCGTTCCCAAGTTGTTCGACGTGTATTCCAGACGGTTTTGGACCGCACCGAGGTTTGCACGTTGCGTTGCTACTTTTTCGATCGCTTTGCTGACGTCCGACAACGCCGTCGTCGATTTCAAACCACTGAATCCAGTTGTATCGATCTTGCTGATCGAAATCGTGAAGCTGGAATCATCAGCTTGAATGCTCACGTTGGAGTTACCTGTTGTTTTGTTGATGTTGATGCCGTTGAACGTCGTTTTGGTCATGATGCTGTCGATCTGCGAACCCAGGGCATTCAGCTCTGCGTTGATGTTCGATTTGTCGCCGGAACCATACGTACCGTTTTCTTTCTGTACGTTCAGTTCTTTCATCCGGCCCAGCATCGAGCTGACTTCGTTCATCGCGCCTTCTGCCGTTTGCGCGAACGAGATGCCGTCTTGCACGTTGCGTTGCGCTTGTTCCAAACCGCGAATCTGTCCACGCATTTTTTCCGAGATCGACAGGCCCGCCGCGTCGTCGGCCGCACGGTTGATCCGCAGACCCGAAGACAGTTTTTCCATGTTCTTGCTGGCTGCCGCACTGTTCAGTCCCATGTTGCGGTGCGTGTTGACCGCTTGAATATTGTGGTTGATAATCATGATTTGTTTCCTCCCTG
>NZ_JBBKAR010000048.1:0-125540 GCF_037722395.1 Saccharibacillus sacchari
GTAGTTAAGTCTTTTAACTACAAATGGTTTGGTGGTGATGGCAGAGGGGTTCCACACGTTCCCATCTCGAACACGACCGTTAAGCCCTCTAACGCCGATGGTACTTGGACCGCAGGGTCCCGGGAGAGTAGGAAGCTGCCAAGCCGTTCGCGGTTCCTCACGGAACCGCATTATATTCCCTGATAGCTCAGTTGGTAGAGCACTCGACTGTTAATCGAGTTGTCACAGGTTCGAGTCCTGTTCGGGGAGCCATTTGCTCTCATAGCTCAGTAGGTAGAGTGCATCCATGGTAAGGATGAGGTCACCGGTTCGAGCCCGGTTGAGAGCTTGCCAAAGCGCAAAAGCAACACAAGGATTAAGCGTGGCCCGTTGGTCAAGGGGTTAAGACACCTCCCTTTCACGGAGGTAACAGGGGTTCGAATCCCCTACGGGTCATTATCGTATGGAGGCTTAGCTCAGCTGGGAGAGCATCTGCCTTACAAGCAGAGGGTCGGGGGTTCGAACCCCTCAGCCTCCACCATATTCACTCTCTGTTGGGGGTTAGCCAAGCGGTAAGGCAACGGACTTTGACTCCGTCACGCATAGGTTCAAATCCTATACCCCCAGCCATTATGAGAGCCATTAGCTCAGTTGGTAGAGCACCTGACTTTTAATCAGGGTGTCGAAGGTTCGAGTCCTTCATGGCTCACCATTTTACACCATTGGTATTGTGCGCGTGTGGCGGAATTGGCAGACGCACTAGACTTAGGATCTAGCGTCTTACGACGTGGGGGTTCAAGTCCCTCCACGCGCACCACTTATTTTGCGGACGTGGCTCAGCGGTAGAGCATCGCCTTGCCAAGGCGAGGGTCGCGGGTTCGATTCCCGTCGTCCGCTCCATATTTTTGCGCCCTTAGCTCAGCTGGATAGAGCGTTTGACTACGAATCAAAAGGCCGGGAGTTCGAATCTCTCAGGGCGCGCCATTTTTACAAATGAATAACGGGATGTAGCTCAGCTTGGTAGAGCACCTGGTTTGGGACCAGGGGGTCGCATGTTCAAATCGTGTCATCCCGATTGCTTTTGCGGGTGTAGTTCAATGGTAGAACTCCAGCCTTCCAAGCTGGTAGCGTGGGTTCGATTCCCATCACCCGCTCCATCTTTAAAAGCCGAGACCGGAAGCGGTCTTTTTTGTTATATACCCTAGCGTTCTTTAGAGCGCTATTTTCTTATATCCCTTAACTTTGTCTCTGCGCAGTTTTAAAGCGGGAATTCTGTATTCATACATAATGTTTTTCTGCTTTTATTTCATAGATTTTAGAGATGTTGCACAAAATACCCGGTCGCTTTTTCACTATAAAGTGAAGATTTATCAAATGAATTGTTGTATGATGTGATGAAGATGTCATATCAGCAAGCATGCAATGCAGACAGATAGGAGGAGTAACATGACTGAACTGACGGTAACCGCAAACAAAGGCAGTTCCAACAACCTGCTCAGACGCGATGTGCGGTTCCTGGGGAATATTCTTGGAGAAGTGCTCGTTCATCACAGCGGACAGGAACTCCTGGACAAGGTCGAAAAGATTCGTGAACTAAGCAAGTCGCTTCGCGCGATCTATCTGCCTGACCTCCACGAAGAGTTCAAGCGAGAAATCTATTCGCTCGATCCGGAGATTCGACACCAGGTCATTCGGGCTTTCGCCATTTATTTTCAACTCGTCAATATTGCGGAACAGAACCATAGAATTCGCAGAAAACGTGACTATGAACGATCTGCTGGTGAAGCCGCGCAACCGGGCTCGATTGAAACCTCGGTTCAGCAACTGAAAGAACAAAACTTCTCCTATGAAGACGTACAGAATTTCCTGCAAAACCTGTCGCTTGAGCTTGTTATGACAGCGCATCCGACAGAAGCGGTTCGCAGAGTTATTTTGGACATCCACAAGCGCATTGCGGCAGACGTGATGCAGCTCGACGATCCATCGTTGACCTTCCGGGAACGCGAACAGTTGCGCGAGAAATTGCTCAACGAAGTCATCACCCTATGGCAAACCGATGAGCTTCGCGATCGCAAGCCGACGGTACTCGATGAAGTGCGAAACGGCATGTACTACTTCCATGAGACGCTGTTCCATGTCCTGCCTGACGTATATGGCGAATTGGAACGATGTCTCGATAAATACTATCCAGGACACGACTGGCATGTGCCCAATTATCTGCGTTTTGGTTCTTGGATTGGCGGAGACCGCGACGGTAACCCTTCCGTAACGGCAAGTGTGACTTGGCAGACGCTGCAAATGCAGCGCAAGCTCGCTATTCGGGAATATCACAGCATCCTTGTTGAACTTATCCACGGGCTCAGCTTCAGCAGCAGTATCGTCAATGTGACGGATGAGCTGTTGGAGTCGATCGAACATGACCGCGAGAACGTGACTGTCGATGCGAAGTCTTACTGGCACAACGATA
This sequence comes from Saccharibacillus sacchari, assembly GCF_037722395.1. GTDB lineage: Bacteria > Bacillota > Bacilli > Paenibacillales > Paenibacillaceae > Saccharibacillus > Saccharibacillus sacchari_A. Next base: position 2,447 of record NZ_JBBKAR010000048.1, read on the forward strand.
ACGAGCCGTATCGAGTGAAGCTCACTTACATGATGCGCAAGCTCGACAATGTGCTCGATGATGAGAAAAAAGGCGGCTCCGATCGTTATGCGCATCCGTCCGAACTGATCGAAGATCTTCAAATCATTGACCGCAGCTTACGCTATCACCATGCTGATTATGTAGCGGATAGCTCGATCAAAAAGCTGGTGCGCCAGGTCGAACTGTTCGGGTTCCATACCGCTACGCTCGATATTCGTCAGCATAGCCAGGAACACGAGAAGGCGATGACCGAGATTCTGAACAGCATGAATATCGTGTCCGATTACTCGCAGTTGTCCGAAGATGAGAAGGTGGAGCTGTTGGTGCGTTTGTTGGAAGATCCAAGACCGCTTACGACTCCTTATCAGACGTACAGCGACGGTACGGAAGAATGTCTTCAGGTCTACCGTACGGTATTCGAAGCACAGAACGAATTCGGTAAAAATTGCATCAGCAGTTACCTCATTAGTATGGCTGAGGCGTCCAGCGATATTTTGGAGGTCATGGTCTTCGCCAAAGAAGTCGGACTCTTCCGTAAACATCCGGATGGAACCGTGGTTAGCACGCTACAGGCTGTACCGTTGTTCGAGACAATCGACGACCTTCAAGCAGCCAGTGGCATTATGAAGCGCCTGTTCGATATTCCGATCTACCGCGAAGCCGTTACGGCCATGAATGATCAGCAGGAGATTATGCTGGGATATTCAGACAGTAGCAAAGACGGGGGAACGGTTGCAGCGAACTGGGAACTTCGCGTAGCGTTGAATGAGATTACGGCTATGGCTTCTTCGTACGACGTGAAGCTGAAGTTCTTCCATGGTCGCGGCGGTTCCCTTGGCCGCGGCGGAATGCCGCTCAACCGCAGCATTCTGGCTCAACCTCCGCATACGGTGGGAGCGGGCATCAAGATTACGGAGCAGGGTGAAGTGCTGTCCTCCCGTTACTCGCTCAAAGGTATTGCGTATCGAAGCCTTGAACAGGCGACTTCAGCACTGCTGACTTCGGCAGTCGCAGCAACGGATACTTCTTATATGGAAGAAGAAAGCCAGTGGGAAGATATCGCAAGAGGAATTTCCGAAACTTCTCTGGAGAAATACCAGGATCTCATTTTCCGTGATCCGGACTTCTTGTCCTTCTTCAAAGGAGCAACGCCTTTATCCGAGATCGGTGAGTTGAATATCGGCTCCCGTCCTGCCAAACGGAAGAACAGCGATCGTTTCGAGGACTTGCGTGCGATTCCATGGGTATTTGCCTGGACGCAAGGTCGTTATCTGGTTCCCGCTTGGTATGCGGCAGGAACGGGGATTCAGAGCTTCTATCAAGGCAAAGCGGAAAATCTGGCTACGTTGAAAACGATGTACGCGAAATTCCCGTTCTTTACCTCTTTGGTCGATTCGCTTCAGATGGCAGTCGCCAAAGCCGACCTGGTTATTGCCAAGGAATATGCTTCCATGTACGGAGACGACGAAAGTCGCAATCGGATCTTCGGCTTGATTGAAGAAGAGTTCCGTCTGACTAAGCAACTTATCCTCGACATTACGGGTCAGCAAGAAATTTTGGATAATGTACCGGTTATTCAGGAGTCGATCAGACTTCGCAATCCTTACGTCGATCCGCTTAGCTACCTGCAAGTTCAATTGCTGACGGAACTGCGCGAATTGCGTGATACGGCCGAGCCAGAAGATCAGGAACTGATTCGTGAAGTTCTGCTTACCATCAACGGCATTGCAGCAGGACTTCGGAATACAGGTTGATGGCTGGAGTTCTAAAAACCAAGCCTTAATTATTTTTATAAAGTAACCTGTGTTCATTGGCGAGCCGCGTCTTTTCATAGCGAAAAGCGCGGCTTTTCTTTTTTGAATCGAAAAAGCTTAAGTTTCTTTCATTTTGTAAGGGTTTGGAAGAAGTTACAGCAGCAGTGTTGCTTTTTAACGCCGCATGAATTACGATTTGAACATACGCATAAAGCGGTCGATTTACGACCTGACTACAGGCAGCAATGAGCTTGAAGAAGAAGGACGTTATGTAATCGGCCGGATGTAATGCTTGCCTTCAGTTGTTTAGGGAATCCCGGAAAAGAAGCGGCAGGGGCTTCAGGTTCCCAACTCAGCGGGCTTAGTCTGGGGGAGACATGGTGGACAATCTGGAAACGAGATTGGTGAAACTTGCGCTCAAAGGTGACCAGAGGGCGTTCGCCGAAATCGTTGATCTCTATAAGGATCGAATTTTTCACCTCGCGTATCGAATGCTAAGCAATCGACACGAGGCGGAGGATGTCGTTCAGGAGACGTTTTTGCGCGTCTACCGGAATTTGGATCGTTACGATCCTGGACAGAAATTTTCGACCTGGATTTATCGGATCGGAACGAACCTGAGCATCGACCGTCTAAGAAAAAGAAAACCTACATACTCGCTCGACGCGGAAATCGGTGATCAGGACGGCGCCGATGGTTACGCGCTTATACCAGGTGACAATCGCACGCCGGAAACGGAATACATGATTTCCGAGACGCGAACGACGATTCATGAAGCGATTGATGGTCTGCCTCCGAAGTATAAGACAGTCATGATTTTGCGTTATTTGCAGGAGTTGTCGTTGCAAGAGATCAGCGACGTACTCGATATGCCGGTAACGACGATTAAGACACGCGTACACCGTGGTCGTGAATTTTTGCGAAAAAAGCTGGAATCGCAGCAGTACTAGCAGTACTAAGCGATTTCGGTTTTTTTATGGAAATCTTTTCGAGAGCCAATCACAAATTTTACGAAACATTGAACGTCGCTTAATAAAATCGAAATTTAATCCGATTTTATTGTTACCCATTGAAACTATCATCGGTATGCGGCGTATTAAGAAGGGCATGATAAGGCCAACAACAGATTTTACCGAGTTTTTACGAAAGGATTGGCTCATATGGAATGCAAACAAGCCGTCTCGCTCATGCACGATTACCTGGATGGAGATCTGCTTTCGGAGCAGGCAAGCGAATTAAAAAGTCACCTGGAAGCCTGTCCGGATTGCCGAGCTGCATTTCGACGTCTCGAAGAGACGGAGATGATGCTGTTCGCGGCAAACCGCAAGTCCGAGTCCGTGTCGGTATCCGAAGATATGACCGATCGCATCATGAGTTTTCTTCCTCAGCCCAAAAAGCACAGTCCTGTATGGAGTTGGGTGCGTAGACACCCGGCGTTGACCGCGGCTGCCGCTTTTATTCTTATTATGCTGGGCACGTCGATCGGATTTTGGAATGCGGATACTCAGCTTGTTGTTAGAGGCAGTGATCTGAATCGCGTCCAAGTGGAGGGGAATACCGTCATCGTTCCGGAAGGAACGATTGTGAGCGGCGACCTCACCGTAGAACGCGGAGAATTGAAGATCTACGGCGATGTGGAGGGGAATGTAACGGTCATCGACGGTTCGGCCTATCAGGCTTCGACGGCACATGTCGCGGGGCAGGTCAAGGATATCAACCAGGCTTTCGACTGGGTATGGTATAAATTAGGTAATATTTTCTCGGAAGTCGCCTATCGTTAGCCTATCCGTCGAATGTTTCGATTCTCGTCTATATCGCAGTAGAAGCATGGCGCTATGCCCGGTATCCTGTCAACGCTCAAGGTAAGGTTATGTTCAGCCGAACCTAAACCTCCGATTAAGAGCTGGCGTGTTACTCGTAGCTGGTCTCAAATTAATGCAGGATTACGCTTGGCTGAAACGTACCCAAACCATGTACGTTTCATTCAACCGCAAACCTGATATTAACGCGAGACCGGCTGCTAGGGCAGCGCCTTTTTTTGCTTGCACAGCAAGGCTCGGCTTGCAACGCAAGCACGAACGTTATAACCTATAGATATATAAATCCGAACTACAATCCGAACCGGCAGTCGGTTCCGAAGCTTGGTTGGCCGGCGGAACCATATAGCAGCCAGCAGCCTGAGAGAGACGGAGATAACGGGGGCTTGGGTCATGATGGATTATTTTACAAACCTAACTTGGCAAGATACGATCAAGGATGTCGCGGATATCTTGATCGTTACTTATATTGTGTACCAATTGATTCTGTTAGTACGCGGAACCCGAGCCGTACAATTGTTAAAAGGCATCCTTGTGCTGGTCATCGTCTGGGCGATTAGCAGTTGGTTGGATCTGTATACGTTAAAGTGGCTGATGGACCGTATGTTCACCTTCGGGGTCGTCGCGATCTTTATCATCTTCCAACCGGAGCTTCGCCGCGGACTCGAACAACTGGGGCGCGGCAAGTTCGTGGGTCGAAACAGTGCGGACGAGGAAGAAGTCGGGCATATGATCGGGGAACTGATGAAGTCGATCGCCTATTTGTCCCGTCGCAAGATCGGAGCGCTGATCGTTTTCGAGCGGAATACGGGACTCAATGAATATACGGAGTCCGGCATTCCGATGAAGTCCGTCGTAACGTCGGAGCTGTTGATTAACATTTTCACGCCAAACACTCCTTTGCACGACGGGGCGGTTATTATTCAGGATCGCACTTTGTCTGCGGCGGCCTGTTACCTGCCTTTGTCCGAAAATCCGTTTATCAGCAAAGAACTCGGAACGAGACACCGTGCAGCGATCGGGATCAGCGAAGTGGCGGATTCCGTGTCTGTTATCGTTTCGGAAGAGACGGGACAGGTTTCGCTTGCGCTGGATGGAAAAGTCGTACGCGATATCGGGGAAGAAGCACTGGTATCCAAGTTGTATGAATTACTAAAACCGAATGCGTCCATAAAGGAAAAGAAGGGCTTGTTCTGGAGAAAGAAAGGGGACGAGCCGAATGGATAAGTGGCTGGCAAACAATACAGCTGCCAAAATTATCGCATTAGCCGTAGCCTTGATTCTTTGGGCCATGGTGCATGTCGATACCGATGCGCCAACGATTACGAGAAGCAGCCAGGGAGACCATACGACAATTGCGAATCTGTCCATAGAGCCTTACGGCTTGGATGCGGATAAATATGTGCTGAAAACGGTAAGTCCACAGCAAGTAAGCGTCAATGTGTCAGGACAGTCTTCGCAGCTGGCATCCTTGGCGACCAGCAGCGAATATGAAGTGAAGATGGATTTAAGCAAGATCGAAGAAGCCGGGCAGTATACCGTCTCTTTGCAAGTCGATACGCCGCCGGGTGTCGAGCTGTTGTCTATTCTGCCGTCGAAAGTGACCGTAACCGTCGAGGAGAAAGTGACGCAGGCATTTGATGCGGTTGTGCTGACCACCGGTGTGCCGGCTGAAGGATTTACGGAGCTTGATCCTATTTTCGAAGACGGGAATGCTGTTCAGGTTACGCTTCCGGCCAGCGAGATGAAGCAAGTGCAAAAAATCCAGGGTGAAATTAGCGTAGAGGGATCAAACGGAAATGTATCGGGTCGAATCAAGCTAGTTGCCTACTCGAATAACGGAGAGATACTGGACGATGCGGTCATTGAACCGGCATCTCTCAAGGTACAGATCCCGATTTCCTCTAACGTATCGTCGAAAACTTTGCCTTTGAACGTGAGTTACAGTGGGAGCCTGCCGGATGGCCTTGTGTTGTCCGATGTCAAAGCTGGCGCTCAGGAGGTGACCGTATACGGCTCTGCCGGTGTGCTGGAGAGCTTGAGCAGTTATCCGCCTGTTACACTGGATCTGGATCGGATCACGGCAGAGGGGGCAACGACGTATTCTGAGGCCTTGGCAGCACCGGAAGGCGTCGATCGGATCGTGCCCTCCTCGGTGAATTACACTTTGACGGTAGTTCCGTATGAACAGAAGACGATTGCCAATGTACCTATTACACTGACCGGTTTGGCAAAAGGTAACGAGGCGACGATTACAGATCCGGAGTCCAGCCAGATGGATGTGACGATTGTGGGAGCATCTAGTCTTTTGGCGGGAGTGACGGCCAGTGATATTACGTTGACAGCCGATCTTGCTGGACTAAATGCAGGAACGCACAATGTACAACTGGCAGTGGAGCTGCCGAATTACATTCAAACGAATAAAGCGAACCCGCTTTCGGTTACAGTCGAAATCACGGGGACGGCATCCGATACAGAGAGTCAACCGCCGGCTGAGACAGATACAGAAAATCCGGCTGCAACTCCTGGAACGGATGGAAACAGCGGAAGCACCAACGAAACTGATCCGGGAACGGAGCCTTCCGATGCCGAGAACAATGCCAACACGGATACACCAAGCAATGAAGACCCTGTCACCGAACAACCGGGAACGACAGAAGAAACACCGACTACGACGCCGGACGAAGGAACAACGGACTCTGGTCAGACTGATCCGACCGAGAACGATGGGACAACCAATAACAATGGGGAAACGGCACCAGAACAAGGGAATGATACCGGGGGCGAGGCAGTTACGCCTTGAGCATCGTCCCTGGAGTTTAATCATTAATCAATCATCATCATTCGAATACGAAGCACGGACTACCTCAGGTGCACGTGGTTTGAAATAAAAGGAGAACGAGAATCGATATGGGAAAGTATTTTGGAACTGACGGCGTCCGCGGGGTCGCTAACCAAGAATTGACGGCTGAGTTAGCGTATAAGGTAGGGCGTTGCGGCGGTTATGTATTGGCGGGAAAAGTAGAGAAGCCGACCGTTTTGATCGGTATGGATACACGAGTTTCGGGCCTTATGCTGGAGTCTGCGCTGATTGCCGGACTACTGTCGATCGGTGCGAATGTCGTGCGACTCGGCGTGGTATCGACTCCTGCGGTTGCTTATCTGACGCGTACGCTTAAAGCCGATGCAGGTGTAATGATCTCGGCTTCGCACAACCCGGTTCAAGACAACGGCATCAAATATTTCGGCGGAGACGGCTTCAAGCTGTCCGACGAGACGGAACTTGAGATCGAAGCGTTGATGGATGCCGAAGTCGATGAATTGCCGCGTCCTGTAGGTGCAGGTCTGGGTACGGTCATCAACGATGAAGCTTCCAAATTCGTGTATCTGGATTACCTGAAAACTACAGTGTCCCGGTCTTTTAGCGGAATCAAAGTCGTTCTCGACTGTGCACACGGTGCGGCTTACGAACTGGCTCCGCATCTGTTCCGCGATCTTGGTGCGGAAGTGATTGCGATTGGCGCTGAGCCAAATGGCTTGAATATTAACGATCACGTCGGTTCCACGCATCCGGAAGCGCTACGTGAAGAAGTGTTGAAGCACGGTGCGCATATCGGACTCGCCTTCGACGGCGACGCGGATCGTCTGATCGCAATCGATGAAAAAGGCGAAGTGCTGGATGGCGACTATATTTTGTGCATTTGCGGCGATGCGCTGAACCGTGCGGGCAAACTGAACGGAAGTACGATCGTAACGACGGTTATGAGCAACATCGGCTTTTATAAAGCGGCGGAAAAGCTGGGCTTGAACACACTGAAAACGGCTGTAGGCGACCGTTACGTGATGGAAGAGATGCGCAAAGGGAACTTTAACCTGGGCGGCGAACAATCCGGGCATGTCATTTTCCTCGACCATAGCACGACAGGAGACGGTATGCTAACGGCGATTCAACTGGTGGATACACTGGTAGAAGCAGGTAAGCCGCTTAGCGAGCTGAAAACGATGATGCGTCAGTATCCACAATTGCTCGTTAACGTAAGGGTACAGGACAAGCGCAATTACGAAGGCAATAAGGCGATCTTGGCTGCCGTAGAATCGGTTGAGCAGGAGCTGGGCAGCGAAGGTCGCGTTCTGGTACGTCCTTCCGGTACAGAGGCACTGATTCGCGTTATGGCTGAAGGACCGGATAAAGATCAGTTGGATCGCGTTGTGGGTCAGATCGCCGACGTGGTACGCAGCGAACTGGTTTAAGCCAAGCAACAAAGAAAGCCTGAGTTGTAAACCGACTGTCAATATCATATAATGATGGGGTGCCCGCTTGCGTTCAGGTGGGCATCCTATATTTTTGTGTAAAAAGGCTGTAAGCCATAACTTTGAAAAGAACGAGGAGGAACGCGAGGTAAGATTCATAAGCGCCAGAGCTTAAGTGCCAGATCGGAACGCCGGAGGATACGATCGTGTCTAACGGGTATGCGCGACTTAAGCTGACGAGGTGGAGGTGTTCGAAATATTCGGCGGGGACCTCCCGGTATCGCATCAAACCGTAAGCGAATTTCGGAAAACGGACAGGCGACTGACCGCACAAACGGATTCGCGGATGCTCAATCATGGAGCTTTTCGTGTGCAAACTGAGAACGCGAAAGCTTATGCAGCCGAAAAAGACAGACGACGGCTCTGTTTTTCGGTGCATGGATTTTGACTATTCAAACCATACACGGGAGAGTTCTGTCTTTTCGCGGAAAACTTTGCTGTGCTTCATAAGCTTTTGTTTTTCACCGGACCGCTCGAAGCTTCAAGATCCCAACCCAAAACATGAGCGGAGGATATTTAATTATGTGTGGAATCGTAGGATATATCGGACCAAGAAATACGCAGGACGTTTTGATCGAAGGTCTCTCGAAGCTGGAATACCGTGGATATGACTCGGCGGGTATCGCGGTGTACACCGACGGAGGTCTGAAAGTCTCCAAAGCACTTGGACGTCTGGTTAACCTGGAGAACAAACTGGAAGGCGCTCCACTGGTAGGTTCGGTCGGCATCGGTCATACGCGTTGGGCAACACACGGCAAGCCATCGGACGTGAACTCTCACCCACACACGGACGCTACGCAGAAGTTTTCGGTCGTGCATAACGGAATCATCGAAAACTATCTGGAATTGAAAGACGAACTGATCGCAAGCGGCGTCGAATTCGTTTCGGAGACAGATACGGAAGTCATTTCCCATCTGGTTGCCCGTGAATATAACGGCGACATCGTGGAAGCCGTGCAAAAAGTGATCAAGCATCTGCGCGGCGCGTTCGCTTTGGCCGTACTTACCGAGTATGAACCGGACCGTATCGTAGCCGTACGCCATGCAAGCCCGCTGATTATCGGTATTGGCGAAAACGAAAACTTCATCGGTTCGGACATTCCGGCTATTCTGAAGTATACGCGAAACGTGTTCATTCTGAACGACGGCGAAATGGCTTTGCTGACTCGCGATAGCGTGAAGCTGATGACGATCGAAGGCAACGAAATTGCCCGGGAAATGACCTATATCGAATGGGATGCTATTACAGCGGAAAAAGGCGGCTACGAGCATTTCATGCACAAAGAAATTCACGAGCAACCTAGAGCGTACCAAGATACGATGCGCGGACGCGTAGACGAGAGCGGCAAGAAAGTGGTTCTGCCGGACTTCCATATGACAGACGAGCAGATCAAAAACATCCGTAACGTACAGATCATCGCTTGCGGTACGGCTTACCATGCAGGTCTTGTGGGACGCACGGTCATCGAACGTCTCGTACGCATTCCGGTCGAAACGGACGTCGCTTCCGAGTACCGTTACCGTTCCCCGATCGTAACGCCTGAGACGCTTGTGATCGTAGTTAGCCAATCGGGCGAAACGGCGGATACATTGGCAGCTTTGCGCGAAGCGCAAGCAAACGGCGCTCACGTTCTGGCAATCACGAACGTCGTAGGCAGCTCGATCGCGCGCGATGCGAACGACGTTATCGCGACACTGGCCGGACCGGAAATCGCGGTAGCTTCGACAAAAGCTTATACATCGCAGCTGATCGCATTCTATCTGCTGGGTCTATACTTCGCGCAAGTTCGCGGAACGCAAACGGAAGCTCAAGTTGCAGAAACGCTTGCGGCTATGCAGGCACTGCCGGAACAGGTTGAATCGATCCTGACGCGCGAGCTGGAAGCCAAAGCCCATGCCGAAGAATTCTCTTCCCAAAAGCACCTGTTCTTCATCGGACGCGGTCTGGACTATGCAGCGGCTCAAGAAGGCTCGCTGAAGCTGAAAGAGATCTCGTACATTCACTCCGAAGCGTATGCGGCAGGCGAGTTGAAGCACGGCACATTGGCGCTGATCGAAGAAGGCGTACCGGTGATCGCGCTGGCAACCGAGCAGGCGCTGATCGAGAAGACAGTCAGCAACATCAAGGAAGTCAAAGCTCGCGGCGGCGTTGTCCTGACGATCTGCTACGAAGAAGACGCGCAGGAACTGTTGAAATCGGTCGATTCCGTATTCACGATTCCAAAAACCCTTCCACTGCTTACGGCTTCGTTGTCGGTCGTAGCACTGCAACTGCTGTCGTACTACGCTTCCCTGGCTCTGGGTCTGGATGTGGACAAGCCGCGTAACCTGGCGAAAAGCGTAACGGTAGAGTAAGCAAAGACTGAATTTCTATGTTTTGCGGCTTTTGCGACGTGTGCCTCATACCTGCTGAAGCGGCAATAAACTGGATCATTTAAAAAAAGGATCGGCTCCGATTGGATTTCGGTAGGCCGGTCCTTTTTTCGTGTATGCGCATGTTTATACGGGAGAAGCGGCTTTGGCATGGTTGTGCTTGTGTATGGCTTCCGTCCCAGCATCCAGCGCGGTCTGATAATACTCGCATTTATGCTCGATTACGCTCATCGTTTGCAACAATTCCTGCATCTGAGCGGCGACCACTGCTTTGCGTTCCTGAAACATCTCGTAACGCTGCTGCAAGCTATTGTCGCCGTCCGAGCACCAGTCGATAAAAGTCTTGATCTCTTTGATCGGCATGCCCGTCATTTTCAGGCATTCGATGATTTTCAACGCTTCCAGGTCGGATTCTTTGAAAGAGCGGATACCGCCGGAAGTTCGTTCGATATGGGGAAGCAAGCCTTCTTTATCGTAATAGCGCAGCGTGTAAGGCGTCAGGTTCAAGACCTTGGCGGCTTCGCCGATTGAATATGTTTTCATTGCCATTCTCCTATTCCCGGTATGGTGAATGCGATTTTATCATTGGAGCTGCCGGATGTCAAAGGCGTTAACAATTCTGAAAATGCCGCTTGACTTAGAGTTAACTGTAAGGCTTAGGATGAATAAGTGATCAATTATAAATCAACTATTCTTGGAGGTACTTACTATGTCGACAGCTCAAGCGAAAGTCGTATACGGAGCGGATCAATCGTTCCAATCTGCCGAGATTCAACGTCGGGAACTTCAGCCGCATGACGTACTGATCGAGATCAAATACGCGGGCATCTGCCATTCCGATATCCATAGCGCGCGTGAGGAATGGGGACCCGTGCAGTATCCATTCGTACCGGGGCATGAAATCGCAGGCATTATCGCAGCAGTCGGTTCGGCCGTTACCAAGCACAACATCGGCGATCGCGTCGGCGTAGGTTGTATGGTCGATTCATGCGGCAAATGCGTACACTGCCATGATGGCGAAGAGCAATACTGTTTGGAAGGCATGACAGGAACTTACGGATCGGTTGACCGTTACGGTCAATATACGCAAGGCGGCTATTCCAGCCATATCGTCGTGACCGAAGAATTCGTCGTGAAAATTCCGGACAACATATCTTTGGATGCGGCGGCTCCGCTGCTGTGCGCAGGGATCACGACGTATTCGCCGCTGCGCCATTGGGGAGCGGCTCCGGGCAAAAAGATCGCGGTCGTCGGACTCGGTGGTCTGGGACATATGGCGGTCAAATTCGCGCATGCCATGGGTACGGAAGTGACCGTTCTGTCGCAATCTTTGAAGAAAAAAGAAGACGGATTGAAGCTGGGAGCGAGTGCTTACTATGCGACAAGCGATCCGGAAACGTTCAAGGAACTGGCTGGAAAATTCGATCTGATCATCAACACGGTAAGCGCGCAAATCGACATTAACGCTTATCTGTCGCTGCTTGCGGTCGACGGCACGCTGGTTAACGTCGGCGCTCCTTCGGAGCCGCTGCCGGTTCAAGTGTTCTCGTTGATTCCGCAACGCCGTTCGTTCGCGGGCTCGTCGATCGGCGGCATTCGCGAAACGCAGGAAATGCTGGACTTCTGCGCCGAGCATAACATTACGCCGGAGATCGAAGTCATCTCGGCTGATCGGATCGACGAAGCTTGGGAGCGCGTGATGAAGTCCGACGTGAAATACCGCTTCGTGATCGATATCGCGACGTTGTAAGCCATAGGCGGTAGCGAACAATAACCGAAAAACAGACCCGGTGCCAATCGCATCGGGTCTGTTTTGATGGAGGACCTTTTTAACGGGAAGATCTATTCGGCGGACGGAAAAGCATGACACTGGAAAAAAGCTGGTCCTCCCATTGCGCGCGACAATTTGCCGCTAAACTTGAAGCCGGTCACTATCCCTTCTGTCGATACGCCTTTGGCGACATCCCGTAAGCCTTCGTAAATTGCCGCGTAAAATAGTTACTGTCATTGAATCCGCACTCGTACGAGATTTGCGTCACGGGCAGATCGCTGTGCTTTAGAAGCATACGCGAACGCTCCAGGCGCAGACTTTGCAGATAGGCGACCGGAGTTGTCTGGTAATACGCTTTGAACATCCGATTCAAATGCCGTACCGACACGCCGGAGCGTACCGCAATCTGTTCTAGGGATAACGCCTCCAGGTAATGATCCTCCATATACGAGACGGCATTGGCGAGATGCGACAGCGAATCGGGAGCCTCGCGGCTTTGCGTATCGTAGTGCCGGCATAGATAGACGACCAGCTCCATAAAGCGCGCGATCAGCATCGTTTGCCGCCCTTGCTGCTTACTCTCGTATTCACTGACCATAGTAGAGACCAGCGCAGCCACATGTTCGACACCCGCGATCGGCAGGCTCAGTTTATCCGAATGCGCTCGCATGTCGGAATAAAGCGGTTGCAGAACGAACAAAGCCTGAAAGCCGTTCGAAGTCCGCAGATCCGGTCCGATCGCTTCAAGCATCTCGGGGCGATACATAATATTGCAGATCCTAAAGTCATGCGGTTCCCTATAGCCGTGCTCGGTTGCTCCGTTGATCACGAAAGCATTGCCTTTTTTGATAAAAGATTCTTCGTTGTTGACGATATGCTTGGCATTCCCGCTCAGTACGATAACAAGCTCCGAGAAGTCGACATGCCGGTGCAGATCCGTGTCTTCGTCATGTCCGCCGTATTGGATAAAAAAAGGAAAGGTCTTATCCGTCGTAAACCATCCCAAATAGGCGTTGCTCATCTTCGTTCCTCCAAACTCCGTGTCCAGTCGAATGTCTATATCATGCTAGTTCAGGGCCGGAAAATCAAGGCTGTGATCCTGTTTCTTCCGTAAAATTCGAAGGGAAGACGGCAGGAAGTCCTAATCTCACCAAGAAAAATGCAAGCGTATTCAAAGTGGGCATAAGTGGACTTGAACCAGCGTAGCTTCGATCCAATCATAGACATAGGGGGAAACAGGGATGAATACACGCAAGTTTGTGGCGATAAGTGCAACAGCGGCCCTGACGATGGGACTGCTTGCTGGCTGTGGCGGTTCGAGCGAGGATAACGCAGCTCCGGTTACCGAAGGCGACGAGACGTCACCGATCAGCTTTAGCTTTTTTAGCGCTGATCCGAACTCGAACTGGAACAATATGCAAGATGCGGTGGGCAAAAAAATTACGCAAGCGACAGGCGTCACGCTGAACGCAGAGTTCGCAGTGGCCGATCCGTCGCAAAAGCTGTCCCTGATCGTGGCGAGCGGCGAATATCCGGAGCTGCTCAGTGCCAAAGGCGACGTGGACAAATTCGTCGAAGCCGGCGCGATGCTGGACTTAACCGAATTGATCGACAAGTACGCCCCGAATATTAAAAAAGTATACGGTGACCAAATTAAACGTTTGCGTTACAGCAACGAGGATCAGTCGATCTACGTCATCCCGACATATTCGGCGGTAGGAACCAAAAATCTCGTGGCAGGCGGCGGTTTCGAGCTTCAGCACAAAGCCGTGAAAGAAGCCGGATACCCGGAAATCAAAACGCTTCAGGATTACGAGGACGTTATCCAATCGTATATCGATAAAAATCCGACAGACGCGGACGGCAATCCGAATATCGGCATGACGCTGAACGCGGATGATTGGCATATGTCGATTACCGTCACCAACCCGGCAGCGGAAGTGACAGGCAAATCCGGCGACGGCGAATACGATATCGATCCCGAGACGTATGAAGCCACGTATCACTTCCGTACGGAAGGCGAGAAGGAATATTTTAAATGGCTGAACCATATGTATGATATCGGTCTGCTGGACAAAGATACGTTCGTGCAGAAAAACGACCAGTACCTCGCCAAGATCGCTTCCGGTCGCGTGATCGGGATGATCGACGCGGATTGGGGCTACTCCGAAGCAGAGAACTCCTTGAAAAGCGCAGGCAAATACGAAGATACGTACGGCCATTATTCAGTCACGCTGTCCGATGAATACAAGGATAACCGTATGCAGTCGACAGGCTTTATGTCCGGTTGGGGCGTAGGGATCACAACGTCGGCCAAAGATCCGGTACGTGCCATTAAGTTCCTTGACTACCTGGCTTCCGAAGAGGCACAGATCATGAACAACTGGGGCATCGAAGGCGAGCACTACAACGTCGAGGACGGAAAAAGGGTCGTGCCTGCCGACGTGCAGGATCGTATCACGAACGACAGCGCGGCCTTCAGCCGGGAATCCGGTATCGGTTTCTACTCGCTGATGAGCGCGCGCTACGGCGACGGAGTCGAGGACTCCACAGGCAACTACTACACGAAAAATTCTCCGGATATGATCGCGGCCAACTACACGGAAGCGGACAAAGAAACGCTTGCGGCGTACGATGCGACGACATGGATGGACCTGTTCCCGAACGAAGACGAGTTCCCGGTCAAGCCGTGGGGCGCAGCCTGGAACATCGCCGTTCCGAGCAGCGACAAAGTCACGCTTCTGTCAAGCCGCGTCAAAGACATTACGTGGAAACGCATCCCGGAAATCGTCGTTTCCGATCCGGCTGATTTCGATCGCTTATGGGACGCTTACCAGCAGGAATTGCTGGATAACGGCGTCGAAGAAATGGAACAAGGATTTACCCAATACGTTCAGGATCTCGTGAAGCTCTGGAACGACTGACAGGAGTGTTTGATTCATGGAATACGCAAATCCGGTTATTCCCGGCTTTCACCCCGATCCCAGTATCTGCCGGGTAGGCGACGATTATTATTTGGTGACGAGTACCTTTGAATATTTCCCCGGCGTTCCGGTGTTCCACAGCCGGGATCTGGTGAACTGGCGCCGGATCGGACATTGTTTGACGACCGAGACGCAGCTTCCGCTGCATACCGCAGGCAGCTCCGGGGGGATCTACGCGCCGACGCTTCGCCATCATGGCGGCTGGTTCTATATGACGACGACCAACGTTAGCGGCATCGGCAATTTCTATGTGCGCAGTCAGCGTGCCGAAGGCCCGTGGTCGGAACCGATCGCGGTCGATCAGGGCGGGATCGATCCGTCGTTGCTGTTCGATGACGACGGCACCGTGTACTTCCAAACGGCGCAGAACGGTCCGCAGGGCGAAGGCATCTATCAGTGCGAGATCGATATCGACACCGGAGAAAAGCTGGCCGAGACTCGACTGATCTGGCCGGGAACCGGCGGGGCAAGCCCGGAAGCGCCGCATCTCTACAAGGTAAACGGATCGTACTATCTGATGATCGCCGAAGGCGGAACCGAGTACGGTCATATGGAGACGGTCGCAAGAAGCCACACGCCGTACGGGCCGTTCGAAGCGTGCCCGCACAATCCCATCCTGACGCAGCGAAGTTTGCCGTCTTCGATTCAAGGCGCGGGTCATGCCGATCTGGTGCAAACCCCCGCCGGCGACTGGTGGGCGGTATTTCTGGGCATCCGTCCGCCTGTTTATCCGAAGCGGCATCACTTGGGGCGCGAGACTTTCCTGGCTCCGGTAACCTGGACCGAAGACGGTTGGCCGATCATCGGCGAAAACGGACGCGTATGTGAGCGGATGGACGCTCCGGCGCTGGCGCCGCATCCGTGGCCGTCTCTGCCGGTACGCGATGATTTCATCGCAGCGGAGCTTGATCCGGAGTGGATCTTCCTGCGCAATCCCGCGCCAGGAAGCTGGTCACTGGAGGAACGTCCCGGTCATCTGGCGCTAAGAGGCGGTGAGGTGACGCTGGACGAGATCGGTCCGCTGGCATTTGTCGGACGCCGATTATCGCATTTCGATTGCCGTTTGGCGGCGCAGCTTGATTTCGAGCCTGCTAGCGAATCAGAGGAGGCCGGAATGACGCTGTTCATGAACGGCAAGTATCACTACGATCTGGCCGTAACGCAACGCGAAGGCCGTAAAGCAGTGATCTTGCGTCGTACGGTGGGATCGCTGCGAACGGAGCAGGTTTTCGACTGCGGATTCGGGCCAGTCGAGTTGCGCGTGCATGCGGAAAGTCAGCGCTTTGTCTTTTTCTTCCGCGAAGCAAACGGCTCGGAGATCGAGGTCGGTTGGGGCGAAACGCATTTTCTGTCGACCGAGATCGCGGGCGGCTTCACGGGCGTGATCGCCGCGATGTACGCCGTATCCGGTGGAGAGACGGCACAAGCAACGTCCGCCTTTTTCGATTGGTTCGACTATGAGCCTTTGAATGCGTAATATTTGGATCGGCCTGCCGGCAATCGGCGGGCCGTTTTTTATGGAGAGATTTTTCACGGAGAGATTTAGGGTTCGGGTGAAATTATTCATATCCAATTTTTTGAACAGGATGATAAAATTGAGTGTTGATTTTCGTAGGGGAATGAAGGCGGGAAAGGGCGGGGGATAGAATGTGGCGGTATCTTAAAGCGTTAAAAGGTGTCATTTTTGTGCAAGTTCTTTTTTCAGGTTTGTATGCTTTAACGATCGCTTGTATTCCATACCTTCAAAAAATGCTGTTTGACCAAGGGTTTGGGAGTGGCACGCATGCGCTATTGGGGCTGGCATTTTTATATATCGGCTGCATTGCAGGGAGCGCGGTGACGCAGTATATTTCGCAGGTATATGAATGGAAGACAGCCAAAGGGTTTAATCTGCGGATCAAAAACGACTTTTTTCGCGCCGTAGCCCGCTATCCATATCGTCGTTTTGCCGGAAAAAGCGTGGGCGAATATTTATCGATGCTAAGCAACGACGTAGAGATGCTGGAAACGCAGTACGTGGACGCGATCATCGATATTTTAAAATCCATCAATATGCTGGTTGTTTACGGGTTTTTCCTGTTTGTTTTTATCGATGTTCGGATTGCGGGGGTGATTGTAGCAGCGTCGCTGGTTTCCGTATTCATTCCCAAACTGATGGCAGGGCGTCTGGCGCGTCTGCGGTTGGCTTACCAGGAGCAGCTGGGACGTTATACGGATAAGGTAAAGGATTTGCTGGACGGATTCAAACGCATCGATTACGTCACGCGCGGAGCGATCGGGGATCAACATGCGGCAATACTGGCGGATACCGAGCAGAAACACTATCGCTTCGGACGTTTCAAAACACTGGCGAACGTGACCAACAGCTTTGTGATGGATATTGTGAGTCTGTCGGCTTTTTTCGCGGTCGGTTATCTGTATTATCGGGGACAGATTACGGTGGGAACCGGGATTGCGACGTTCGGTTATATCGAAAGCTTCATATATCCGATCAAGTATATTCTGAACGATATCAACAGTCTTAATGCTTCCAAAGAAGCGAAAAAAAATCTGCTCGCGTTGCTGGAAGAATCTGAATCGCCACTGCCGTGTAAAACGTCGTTTGAGCAGGCGATCGAATTTCAACAGACCCGTGTCGCTTTGGGCGATTTTAGATTGGAGCCTTTTACCTATCGATTTGAAAAAGGGAAGAAATACGCATTGATCGGACCCAGCGGCTCGGGCAAATCTACCGTGTTGAACGCCTTGATGAAATACGTGCCGCAAAGCGCGGGGAGAATCGTTATCGACGGAGAGGATATCGAAAAGCTGGACTTATCCCGTATCGTCTGCTGCATCCATCAGCACGAGCCGATATTCGCGGACGACTTTTTGAATAACGTATCCGTATTTCGCTCGTATCCGATAGGAGGTCTGGACAAAGTGTCGGGGCGATTGCAATCCGGTATGCTGGAAAGTTTGCGGAGCCGCACCGATGCCCAAGCTATGAGCGGCGGCGAAAAGCAAATGTTGGCTGCGCTTCGTCTAATGTTGGCTGATCCGTGTATCTGCGTGCTGGACGAGCCATTTGCCGCGATGGACGCCCGAATGACGGAACAGGTGCAAAAGCTGCTCATGTCGCTGGAGAACAAAACGATTATTATGGTCACGCACAAGATTGATCGACGTTATTTGGAGCAATTCGACGAGATTTTATGTATGGAAAAAGGGCGGTTGATCGCGGCAGGAACGCCGGAGCAGATCTGGGGGATGGACAGCTACGCCCGATTGAGCGGATGACCGACGTTGACATGCGAGTTTTTTTGAAAATGCCTGCTGGATTCCGGATCGAAAGACGATATAATCAAGGCGATCTTTCTTTTAAAAAAAAGGAGCGAACCGATTGAACATCCGCACATCCTCCGATCTTCAGGCATCTTTTCCGCGTGCCCGTCTGTTGTTGGTCTTTCTGTTGTTAAGCGCGACGGTCTTTCTTGCTGCGCCTTCGATCCATCGCGTGAATGCGGATATGGCAGCGGTCGGGCCGGACGATCCCCATATCCGTTACGTCGGCAGATGGGACACTTCCGCGCCGGATACGTATCGGGGATACTGGGCGGGAACGTCGTTCACGACGGCTTTTACCGGAAGCAGCGTGCGATTGAGATTGGGTTACGCCGCACCGCCCGCCGGTTCCGATCTGTACGCATCCGTGGACGGTGGGCCTTTTCATTTATATAAAAATGCTTCGGGCATCGTCAATCTGACTCCCGAACGGTTGGCGTCCGGCGAGCATACGCTGACCGTGGTGACGCGAAATATCCGGGACGTCGCCGTGTTCAAAGGATTGCTGCTGGACGAAGGCGCCCAAACGATTCCTCCGCCGGAACGTAAGCGCCGGATCGAGTTTGTCGGTGATTCGATCACGGTGGGCTACAAAACGCCGAACGTGTCGATCGAATCGTATGCCTGGCTGACCGGCGAGCAGTTGAACGCCGATCATACGCAGATTGCCTACACCGGAATCTGTCTCGTGGACGGCGTATCCTGCAACGGGCTGCCGCCATCGGGGATGAGCGAGCAGTATTTCAAGTTGCAGCCGCTGGACTACGCGGACTCGCCGGAGTGGGAAACGAACAAAGAAGCGCCGGATGCCGTCGTGATCAACCTGGGGACCAATGATGCACGGGCGGACATCGACGGGAAGACGTTCCGGGATGCTTATGTGCGTTTTCTGGAGCGACTTCGGCAGGCTTACCCGGATACGGAATTGGTGGTGTTGCTGCCTTTGAACGGATACATGAACGAGGAAAGCCGCGAAGCGGGCGAGATTCGGCAGTCGGAAGGCGACACGAAGCTGCATATGATCGCGACGGACGGCTGGCTGTCGGAGCTTGACGGCGACTATACCGATAAGCTGCATCCTTCCGCGCAAGGCAACGTGAAGATGGCGAACCGGCTCACGGAAGAACTGCGGAAGACGCTGGGATGGTAAAAAGCAGACTTTGGGGATCTTTCCCGAAGTCTTTTTTGCGACTGGGGAAGAAAAGATGCAGCGTGCAGTGGTATAATAGCGGATAACGGCAAGGAGGGGAACCTATGATATTGGTCAGTTCCTGCCTGGCGGGATTTGCGGTCCGCTATAACGGCACGGACAGCCTGGAAGACGATGTTCGCAGGCTGTTGGAAAAAGGGCAAGCGGTCGCCGTTTGTCCGGAGCTGATGGGCGGATTTCTCACGCCGCGCGAGCCTGCCGAGATCGTCGGCGGCGACGGAGACGGTGTGCTGGACGGCTTGGCGAAGGTGATCGAGCGCTCCGGCGCCGACGTGACGGAGTTGTATCTGCGAGGTGCCCGGCTGACACTCGATAAAGCGCGCGAAATCGGGGCAGACACGGTCATTTTGAAAGAAAACAGTCCGTCTTGCGGGAGTTTGGCGATTTACAACGGGGACTTTGCAGGCATTAAAATGGCCGGACACGGCGTGACTTCAGCGCTGCTGCGCCGACATGGCATACGGGTGTTATCGGAGAACAATTATCGGGAAGCTTTGAAGCTTACTATTTAACCGGAAAAAGGAGAACAAGCATGATAGCAAAAACAGAACAAGAAATCGAAGGCTTGAAAAAAATCGGACGAATCGTGGCTTTGATCCGCGATGATTTGAAAGAAATGGCGAAACCGGGCGTACGCACGCTCGATCTGGATCTGCGCGCGGCTGAGCTTTTCAAAGAACACGGCGCGGTATCCGCTCCCAAGTCGACTTACGACTTCCCCGGCTATACCTGCATCAGCGTGAACGAAGAAGTGGCGCACGGCATTCCGAGCGAACGCGTCATTCAGGAAGGCGATCTGGTGAACGTGGACGTGTCCGCTTCCTGCGACGGTTATTTTGCGGATACGGGCGTATCGTTCGTGGTCGGAAAAGGCGATCCGCGTCTGGTCGAGCTATGCGAAGCGGCTGTCGAAGCTTTCGAAGCGGGCGCAGCCAAGATCAAAGCCGGATCGAAGCGCAACAATGCGGGCAAAGCGGCTTACAACGTCGCGCGCCGTCACGGGTTCAATATCATCGAAACGCTGACCGGACACGGGATCGGCACGGCGCTGCATGACGAGCCGGAATACATTTTGAGCTACTACGATCCGACCGATACCGACCTTTGGAAAGAAGGTTCCGTGATCGCGTTCGAACCATTCGTGTCCACCAACGCGCGCGAAGTGGTGGAAGACGAGCACGACGGTTGGACCCTGCGAGCGGACGACGGCAGTCTGGTTGCCCAATATGAACACACGATGATTATTACCAAAGGCGCGCCGATCATCCTGACCAAGTAGGAGTCCGATATGACAAACATGACGGCAACCCGCCTGTTCAACGAAGCGTTGGAGCGGCGGGAGCAATTGGGCGTAGAGCAGGCTTTCGGCTTTGTGCAAGAGCATGGCGACCGGGCGGATGCACGGCAGATGAATCTGCTTTACGCGCTTGCGGCTGCGTCGGGACGAACGGACGAGGCTTTTGCGCTGCTGAACGAAGCGGTAACGGAACGAGGGTTTTGGTATCCGGCCGAGTATCTGCTGGAGGACGAGGATCTGGAATCGCTGCGCGGACGCGAAGGCTTTGCCGAGCTGGCGAAACTGTGCGGGAAGCGCGAGGAAGCGGCGTTGAATCAGGCGGCTCCGGGGCTTACGGTGCTGGAGCCGCGTGAAGATTCGTCTGCCGCGACGGAAACCGGACAAGGAGAGACAACGGCGTCGGCGCGTCCGATCTTGCTCGTGCTGCACGGCGATCAGGAAAACGAACGCGATACCGAAGCGTTTTGGAAGTCCGCGCAGGAGTCGGGCTGGAACGTCGGCTTGATCCGTTCGTCGCAGATACGCTTTTCGGATGCTTACGGTTGGGACGATATCGATCTGGGTGCGGCCGAGCTGCGGGAGCATCTGGAAACGCTGCGCGATGCGGCGGGAGATGAAGCTTTTATCGTATTGGGCGCTTTTTCGACCGGAGCCGAAGTGGCACTGAATGCCGTACTGCACGACGAGTTTCCGGCGGACGGCCTGATCTTCGTATCGCCGTGGTTGGACGATGCAGCCGAATGGGCGGAAGCGTTGCACCGATTGGAAGACCGGAAGCCGCGCAGTTTATGGATCGCGGGAGCCGAAGACGAGGAAGGACGGGAATCGTCCAGAACGTTGACCCAGGCGATGCAAGAGCGTGGACTGAAAGCTCGGTTGAAAACCGTGGCCGAACTGGGGCACGATTATCCGGCCGATTTCTCGCTTCGTTTGGCGGAAGGGCTGAAATGGATAGCCGAAGTCGACGGCAAATGATGCGGCGCGGAAAGGACTGACCCGACGGGGTGAGTCCTTTTTCTGCGTTTATCAGGATAACGGGTTGAAAAAGTGCGAACCTCAAGCTCCCATAAAATTCCCGGGAGGTTCGCACCCCGCGAGGAATCATGAATTGAAACCAAGCAAAATCTCTGTAAGCCACGTCAAACATAAACATAGTCAATCTCCGCAAAAAAGCCCAGCACGCGATGGCGCTAAGGAATCAACCAGACCAATTGAGCCGAGCCGAGATAAGCGTCATTGCCGAAAGTGCAACGTAGACAGGCAAATGCGTTTATTTCTTGGATTACGTTGACAGAAAAGCAATCTACAAGCCGATTTTTTCTGAAATCTCAGCATATACGACGGCTACGTTGCCAAATCGTCAATGAAGATAGTGTAGCGGTCGAAATGAGGAACTTTGGCTTGCTTTTTTGGCACTGTAGCCAGATGATTCGGTTCAAAACGATCTATTTCAGACTGGAACCCGGCAGATCATGGGCATCCATGGAGCAGATCGAATCAGAGGCAACCATACGTCCTGACCTGATCACACGTTAGCCGCACGACTCCAATTTCGATTCCGATTCCGCTTGCGGGCCTGCAAGGATCTGATTAAGGATTCTTTTTGGCTACGGATTAAAGTCATGATGTAGCGGATTCAAACAAACTTCTCCAAACTGCCGATTCAATGCGGTGAAGGAACACACAAAAAATCGTTGACACCCGATGACAGTCCCGGTATATTGGGTTGAAAATCGTGGGACCCGGCAGGAATATGTTTCCGAGGCGTCTTGAATGCGAAGGCGTCTTTTTTGCGTGCGGACCGGAAGTGGGGAAGTTGGATGGGGCAAGAGAACAGCGGTAATTTTCAGCGTAAAATGCAGGTCAGACACGTCGTGATGCTATCGCTCGGCGGCGTGATCGGTACGGGATTGTTTCTGAGTTCGGGCTATACGATTCAGCAGGCAGGACCCGTCGGCGCGATTCTTTCGTATCTGGTCGGAGCGGTGGCCGTTTATCTCGTGATGCTGTGCCTGGGCGAACTTTCCGTGCAGATGCCGGAAACGGGAGCTTTTCACAGTTACGCCGCCAAGTACATCGGTCCGGCTACCGGATACACGGTCGCTTGGTTGTACTGGCTGACGTGGACCGTAGCGCTCGGCTCCGAATTTACGGCGGCCGGACTGCTGATGCAGCGGTGGTTCCCGGATGTCAACGTTTGGATTTGGAGCGCGCTGTTCGCGGCTTTGATTTTCTTTTTAAATGCAAGCAGCGTCCGTTTTTTTGCGGAATCGGAGTTTTGGTTCTCGTTGGTTAAAGTGCTGACGATCGTCGCGTTTATCGTGATCGGAGCGGCGGCCGTATTCGGCATTGTGCCGATGGAGGGACATCCCACGGCGCCTTTATTTTCGAACTTGACCGTTGGTGGTTGGTTCCCGAACGGAGCCGGTGCGATTCTTCTGACGATGCTGGCGGTAAACTTTGCTTTTTCCGGCACGGAGCTGATCGGCATCGCGGCCGGCGAAACCGTCGATCCGGCGCGCACGATCCCGAAAGCGATCCAAACGACGCTGCTGCGTTTGGTGCTGTTTTTTATCGGAACGATCGTGATTTTGTCGGCGTTGCTGCCTATGGATGATGCGGGGGTATTGGAAAGCCCGTTCGTTGCCGTGCTGGACCGCGTCGGTATTCCTTATGCGGCAGACGTGATGAACTTTGTGATTTTAACGGCGATCTTGTCAGCGGCCAATTCCGGTCTTTATGCGTCTTCGCGTATGTTATGGTCGTTGGCGGACAAAGGAACGATTCCGCGCTCGCTTTCCGCCATCAACAAGCGCGGCGTGCCGATGAACGCGTTGACGCTCAGCATGGCGGGCGGCGCATTGGCTTTGTTGTCGAGCATTGTGGCACCGGGAACGGTCTATATCGCGTTGGTGTCGATCTCGGGGCTTGCCGTCGTCATTGTATGGATGAGTATTAGCTTATCGCAGCTGATGTTCCGTCGTGCCTACATCAAAGCCGGAAACTCGGTTCGCGATCTAAGCTTCCGCACGCCGGGATATCCGTTCGTGCCGATCGCTTCGTTCTTGTTGTGTTTGTTGTCCTGCATCGGGATCGCGTTCGATCCGACGCAGCGTATCGCTTTATACTGCGGGATTCCGTTTATCGCTTTGTGTTATATGGCTTATTACGTAACCGCTCGGGGACGGGCAGGGAAGGGAGACGCACAAGCATGAATAACCCTATAAAAAGTTCCGAAAACCCGATTGCGGCCATACTGGCGGAGTATCCGGTGCTGGTTCTGGACGGAGCGATGGCGACGGAACTGGAGCGGCACGGCTGCGATCTGGATGATCCGTTGTGGTCGGCGCGCGTGCTGCTGGAACAGCCGGAGAAAATTCGCCGCGTACACGAGGAGTATTTCCGCGCCGGAGCCGACTGTGCCATTACGGCGAGTTACCAGGCGACGGTAGAAGGGTTTGCCGCAAAAGAAATCGGAGAAGAACAGGCGCTGGAATTGATTCGAAATACCGTAAAACTGGCAGCAGAAGCGCGCGATCAGGTGTGGGCGGAAGTCCAACGCGAAGGTCGCCCGAAGCCGATCGTCGCAGGTTCAGTCGGTCCGTATGGTGCTTTTCTGGCAGACGGATCGGAATATATCGGCCATTACGGTGTCGACGATCAACGTCTAACCGATTTCCATCGTCCTCGCGTACAAGCATTGATTGAAGCCGGAGCCGATATCCTTGCTTGCGAGACGATTCCTTCTTTACAGGAGGCTTTGGTACTGGCTGAATTGTTGAAAAATGAATTCCCGGAAGCTTTTGCCTGGATGTCCTTCTCTTTGCAAGACGGAGGCCGGATCAGCGAAGGGACTTCGCTAAAAGAGTGCGCACGGGCGTTAGAAGGCTATGAAGAGATTGCCGCGATCGGCGTTAACTGTGCTCCGGCTTCTTTTGCGACCGAAGCGATCAAGCAGCTTGCCGCCTATACCGATAAACCGCTGCTGATCTATCCGAACTCCGGAGAAACATACGAGGCGTCCACAAAAACCTGGCATGCCGGAGAGTCTCGTAGTTGTAGTGACTTTGCGCAGTCGGCGCGTGCTTGGCATGAAGCGGGAGCGCGTTTGATCGGAGGCTGCTGCCGAACGACACCGGAGCAGATTGCTCAAGTTTCGGCGCTGTGGCGTAGCTAAATGTATATATCGCGATGCTTTTTTGTTTTTTCAAAAAAGTTTTTTTAAAAGTGATCCAACTTTAAACCGATTGCGTTTCATTGGATGAGAGCGTCACAGACCAGACATCAGGAACGGCCCCATCGCCCGCTTGAGTTTTTTATACATCAGTTGGCGCTCTCGTTTTCCGCGGCGTATTTCATCAGACTTTCTACTTGCGCAACCCGTCAGTCAGCATGAACCGCAATCGATATGATCTCCTGTTACGGCGACGCTCCATCCATCCAGTTGATTCGCAGCAATTATCCAGCACGCCGAAGTCGCGGAAACGACAAAAAGCCCCGATGCGAATCGGGGCTTTTTGTTAGGTCTGATCTTGGATTTTCCGCTTACAAACGGGACTTTACGCTCCGCCACCCGTTGTCGAAGCCAACAGAGTGTCCACATTGAGCACCAGCACCAACCGATCCCCGTGTTCGAATACGGAAGGCAGGAAGCGGCGGCTGGCGACTTCTTCGTTGTCAGCCAAAGCAGAGTCCGGCACCGAAGCCGTATCGTCAAGAGAGTCGACCAGCAGTGCAACCTTCTCGCGACGCAGCAGAATAAACTTATCGGTGTCATTTTGATCTTCATGGGAGACGTTCAGCTTTTTGCGCAGGTTGAGGATGGTGTAGATCTCTTCACGGATCTTGACCACGCCTTCATGCCAGTTGGAGGAGAAAGGAATCGATGTACCCGGCTTGGAGTTCTGGATTTCATCGATCTCATGGAACGGAATACCGTACGTTTTGTCGGCCAATTTAAAAAGAATAAAATCGTTCATGGTATGCGCCGGTCTCCTTCGTTTACGAATAGAATCCTTCTGCGTTGAGTGAGCAATATTTGACGCAAAAGCATAGGCTTACCGTCATTATAGGTCATTACGTCTCACCTTGCTACCATCATCGTTGCGAAAGCTCTGTGCTTTTTCAAGCCGGATGCTGTTCAGAAGAGAAAGCGCATGGTACACTAACAGCGTATCGCACATTTTTCACGAGGAAATGCACTATTGCTTAAATTTAGGACCAGATACTAAATTTATCGAGAAACGGAAAGCGGAAGGAGCAGTCGACGTGTTGTATCAACCCCTCGCCAAATTAGCCAGACTTATACTGCGTGGATTCGGGAAGTTCGAGGTTATCGGAGCGGACAAGCTGCCGAAGGAAGGCGGCTACGTGATCACCTGCACGCATAGGGGCTGGATCGACGTCATCGCGCTCGGAAGCTCGCTGCTGCCGACCGAAGTTCATTTTATGGCCAAAAAAGAATTGTTCCGAAAAAAGATTGCCGATAAATTTCTACGCGATATCAACGCATTTCCGGTCGATCGCGAAAATCCGGGACCGAGCAGCCTGAAAATTCCGATTCAATTGCTCAAGCAGGGAAAAACGATCGGGATTTTTCCTTCAGGCACCCGTTCATCGGAAGACGCACCGCTGAAACGCGGCGCGGTCACGATCGCCAAAATGGCCAAAGTTCCGGTCGTACCCGCGGCGTTCTCCGGCCCTACCACGTTCAAGGGACTGCTGCGCGGAACGAAGACCCGGCTTGTAATCGGAGACCCGATCGCGACCGTATCCGACGAACCGGGAGAGGGTAAAAAAGACCTCAACGAGCTGGCCGACCGTCTGGTGCTCGCGATGAACAATTTGGAAACCGGATTGCAGCGCCTGGATCAAAATAAACAGCCGAGCTGAACCACTATTTGATGTCTACCCATAGCCGCAAAAAGAAGCGCGCCTACCGGCGTGTTTCTTTATTTTTCTATATCCAAACCCCGCAGAGGAGCCAATCATCATGAAAAAATTATCCGGAACGCAGCGCATGCTTTTGATCATTACGCTGGTTCTCATCTGGGGCGTGTCCTGGTCGATCTACAAAGTCGCCCTCGACTATACACCGCCGCTGCTTTTCGCAGGAATGCGAACGCTAATCGGGGGTTTGTTATTGGTCATCTTTTTACTGCCCAAGCGCGATCGCGTCCAGTGGAAAAAGAATTGGAAGGTCTATCTGATCTCTGCGCTGCTGAACGTGGCGTTATTCTACGGTCTGCAAACGGTTGGACTGATGTATATGCCGTCGGGATTGTTTACGGTACTCGTGTATTTGCAGCCGGTACTGGTAGGACTGTTCGCGGCGCTATGGCTGAACGAACGTATGACGCTGCCAAAAGCGGCCGGTTTGCTACTGGGCTTCCTCGGCGTGATCGCAGTCAGCGTCGGCGGATTCTCGGGGCATATTGCCGCGATCGGCGTTATTTTGGCATTGGGATCGGCACTCAGTTGGGCGCTCGGAACCGTGTTTATCAAAAAGTCCGCCGCTGACGTCGATTCGCTTTGGTTGGTCGCTTTCCAATGTACATTCGGCGGTATCCTGCTGACGCTGTCCGGTTCGATGACGGAAAGCTGGAGCGATATCGTATGGAACGGTGCGTATTGGATCGGACTGTTGTTCGGGATTTTTGTAGGTATCGCGCTCTCCTGGATTATCTACATCACGCTGACCCAATCGGGCGAAGCGAGCCAGGTTGCGTCCTATACTTTCATGGTGCCGCTATTGTCGGTGCTTGTGGGTACGCTGGCGCTGCACGAACCGTTCAGTCGTTTCCTGCTATTGGGTTTGGTGTTAATCGGAAGCGGCGTGTATCTGGTCAATCGGAAACCGCGGCGGATGATTTACTGATGAAGCAACTTGTATAGAAAAAGAGTCATTCCAGGCTGTTATGGCGGCGTATGGAATGACTCTTTTTTTGTGCCGCCTGCTCATGTGTAAAAATGGGTATATAGGTATCACGAAGATGACGAAGTTGTGAAGGGGGTGTTCTCCGTTTGCGCAGCTGTATCGCGCCGAAACGGAGGGTCAATATGGAAATCGTAAATGTAATTCTGGTTATTTTGCTGATCTTGCTTACTGCATTTTTCGTCGCGTCCGAATATTCGATTATCCGGGTACGCGTCTCGCGGATCAATCAACTGGCGGAAGACGGCAACAAAAACGCGCAGGCGGTTAAACGAATTTTATCGCGGCTTGATGAGTTCCTGTCCGCCAGTCAGCTCGGCACGACGCTCACTTCGCTGGCGCTCGGTTGGCTAGGCGAATCGACGGTCGAGGAACTGCTGGCGCCCGTGTTTGTCTGGCTGCATGTTCCGACCTCCATCACGGGTGTCCTGTCGTTCCTGTTGGCCTTCCTGATTCTGACGTTCTTCGAGGTATTGATCGGGGAACTGGTGCCAAAAACGGTCGCGATCCAGGTAGCCGAACCGCTGGCGCTCGCACTGGCACGTCCGTTGATCGTTTTTTACCGGATTACGTACCCGTTCAACTGGATTTTAAGCCGTTCATCCCGTGTCATCACTGGATTGTTCGGGCTTAAGCCGTTGACCGAAGGAGAAGCGGCGCAAAGCGAAGCGGAACTTCGACTGGCGCTATCCGAAGGCTTCAAAAGCGGAGAAATCACCCCGACCGAATACCGCTACCTGAACAATGTGTTCGATTTTGACGAGCGCGACGCGCAAGAGATTATGGTGCCGCGCACGGAGATTCGGCATATTTCGCAGAACGCGGACGTCCAAGACTTGCTGACGCTGATCGAGCCCAAAACGTACAGCCTTGTGCCGGTCTCGGTAAACGGCGATAAGGATCATATTGTCGGCATGGTCAACGTCAAGCAAGTGCTAAGCGATTACGTGAGAAAAGGCAACGCGGAGCCGCAGCCGATCGCCCCGTATATCCGTCCCGTGATTCAGGTCATCGAAACCGTGCGGGCGCGCGACCTGCTCGGCCGTATGCAAAAAGAAGGGATTCATATGGCGGTACTGATGGACGAATACGGCGGCACGTCGGGGTTGGTCACGCTTGAGGATCTGCTCGAAGAAATCGTAGGCGATATCCCGTCCAGCTCTTCGCCGGCAGGCGGAACCGCGCCGACGCCGCTGATCCGACCGGACGGGGAAGACCGTTTCCTGCTCAGTTCGAACGCGCTGCTGCATGACGTGAACCGCAAGCTGGGCACGGATATCGACTCGGAGGAAGTATATACGATCGGCGGCTGGCTATTGTCGGAAAAGTTCGATCTCAAGCAAGGCGATACGCTAAAGGAAGACGGTTGGGAGTGGACGATCAAGATCATGGAAGACGGACGCATTCGACAGATTGAAGCCATTCGCCGTACGCAAAAAGAACGAGACCAAGCCTGATTTGAAGTCCAAGCGAACGACTATGCGGGCCGAAGCCCGATAAAGGAGTGAAGCGAGATGGATAAACGGAAAAAACGGAGAATCGGTATCTTCAGTTCGGTTATGGCGGCGGCTTGTTTGATGGGGAGTTCGGTTATGCCGATTCAAGTCGCGGCGGCGATGGGTTCCGCAACGCGTGGACAGGCGGCTTCATCGGTGAGTACAAATGAAGCCGCGGCATTGAAAAAGGAAATCGTTCGCGAAGCGAATTTGGCGTTGCGGGCGCTCAAGGATCGGGATTTCGAGACATTGGCCGATATGGCAGCGCCGAGCGGTATTCGTTTTTCTCCGTACGCTTATATCGGGGTCGGCGCGGACCTTGTGCTGACGCCGCAGCAGATTCGCGAAGGCTGGGATAATCGCAAGCCGTATATCTGGGGACTGTACGACGGCAGCGGCGAAGTGATCCGGCTCGATTTTCGCGGTTATTACGATCGGTTTCTGAACAATCTGCCGTATACCGCGCCCGATGGCGTCGGATATAACCGGATCGTGCGCAGCGGGAATACGATCAGCAATCTGAAAGAGGTCTACCCGAATGCCCAATTCGTCGAATTTTACGTCAAAGGCGGTCGAAGCGGAATTGGCAATGTCGGAGGAATGGATTGGGGCAGTCTGCGCTTTGTTTTCGAGCAAAAACAAGGCGAATGGAAGCTGTCGGGTATCATCAGCGATCGGTGGACGATATAGGATAGCGAGGAAAATGTGGATAGAAAAATCCAAAACCATGAAGAAATTGTGAAAGATTTCAACAGACTGGGGATAAAAGGTCGATTTTTGGGGATAAACTTGTGTATAAAGGTAGAATAACCTGTGGGTAACGTCGTGTTTATGCACAGGTCTTTTCCTGTTCGCCAGGGTTCCTTTCCTATTGTGGTCGCCGTATAATAAAAAAGAAGCACTGCAACGATATAGGGAGGTAATCCAAATGGCCGCAAAGAAAAAACAGCCTGCCGCTCGTCCAGCCGCATCGGACAAGCCAGCAACGCTCAAAGATATGTTGAACCCGGAAGTATTGGCCAAGCTGCAAGCGCAAGCCAACGAACTGAAAGCTACCGAACAAGAGCGCCGCGACGAAGAACAACGCCTTGCCTCCGAAGCGAAAAAAGCCGAACGCAAGCGGTTGGAGAACGACTTCGAATATCTGCTTGGGCAAAGTGAAGGAAAGAAAATAAACAAATACGACTGAGCGTGGGAAGCAAGCAGGCGCTACGGGAAAAACTCGTTCGGGGCGCTGTTTCACCCGGAAAGTTCGATTGGAATTTTTAGTGGAATCTTTCCGAGTTCAAAGGCGTCAACATGGCTTTGGATGTTAATGCAGGTTTTCTTCGAAATCCTGTATTCCACTGAATTTCTCCCTCCGCTAACGCTAAGTCGTTTTGTTTAAAGGGAAAGAAAAAAGAAAAGCGGAAAAGATTAAAAAAGAAATCCGATCTCGTTCGGATTTCTTTTTTTGTCGAAAAAGCCAAACGTAGCTGGAAGCGGGCAGACGGAGAGAGAAATTCAGTTCAAGACGCCTTTGAACTTGGAAAACTTCCACTCAAAATTTCAATCGGTTTTCCAAGTGAGACAGCGAATTGAACGAATTTCTCTCGCAGTCTGCTCGCTTCCCGCGCCCAAGTAACTTTCGAGACAAACCAGGAAACCCGAAACCGATCGGGTTTCTTTTTTTATAAGCGTTGACAGCTTTGGAGAAAAAGGAGTATAGTACTCTTCGTTAATCGTAATTATTACTATTTGAAAAAGGAGCGGTAGATATGGAAGGAAAAAAGATTCCGGTCACCGTCCTGTGCGGGTATCTGGGATCGGGGAAAACGACTCTTTTGAACCATATTCTTCATAACCGTCAGGGCTTGAAAGTGGCGGTCATCGTCAACGATATGAGCGAGATCAACGTGGATGCGGGGCTGATTGCGGGCGAAGCGGGGTTGTCGCGCACCGAAGAAAAGCTGGTAGAGATGTCCAACGGCTGCATCTGCTGCACGCTCCGCGAAGATCTGCTGCGTGAGGTGGAGCGGCTGGCGGCGGAAGGGCGTTTCGATTACATTTTGATCGAGTCGACGGGAATCAGCGAGCCGGTGCCGATTGCGCAGACGTTTACGTACGCGGACGAAGAAACGGGTGTGGATCTGACATCGCTCGCGCGATTGGACTGCATGGTGACGGTGGTGGACGCGTATCGATTCTGGCACGATTTCGAATCCGGCGAAAGTCTGCTGGCGCGAGGCCAAGCAACCGGCGAAGACGATACGCGCGACGTGACGGATTTGCTGATCGATCAGGTGGAGACGTGCGACGTGCTGCTTTTGAACAAATGCGATCTGGTGGAGGAAAGCGAACTGCGTCGTCTGGAAGGCGTACTGCGCAAGCTGCAACCGTCGGCGAAAATCATTCGTACGGTGCGCGGCGAAGTGGAATTGTCCGAGATTTTGAATACGGGGCTGTTCGATTTCGAACAAGCGAGCCTGTCACCGGGATGGTTGCGCGAATTGCAGAAGGAAGAGCATACGCCGGAGACGGAAGAATACGGGATCGGCTCGTTCGTGTACCGCCGCAGAACGCCTTTCCATCCGGAACGTCTGGCGAACCTGCTGGCCGAATGGCCGATGGAAGTCGTACGCGCCAAAGGATTGATGTGGATTGCCGTGCAGGAAAATTGGGCGGCGAGCTTCAGTCAGGCCGGGCCGTCGATCCAATTCGGACCGGCCGGAAGCTGGATCGCGGGGCTGCCGGAGCAGGAGCGCGAAGAACTGTTTGCGGATCAGCCCGAGCTTGCGGAAGGTTGGGACGTTAACGTCGGCGATCGGATTAATGAATTCGTGCTGATCGGAATCGGCATAGAGCGGGAAGAGCTGGAAGCCGAACTGGATGCCTGTCTGCTGGACGAGTATGAAATGCAGGCAGACTGGGCTACTTTTACCAACCCTTTGCCCTGGACGACCGCCGAAGCGGTGAGCGTGTAACCCCGTCTTTTTAAAAAAATCGAGATAGAAGAAAAGGAGATATTCAACATGGCTAAAAAGTCGAAAGTCGTACGCGAGCAAAAACGTCAGGAAATGGTCGCCAAGTATGCGGATCTGCGTCGTGAATTGAAAGCAAAAGGCGACTACGCCGCTTTGCAAAAATTGCCGCGCGACTCCTCCCCAACCCGTTTGAAAAACCGCTGCGAGATCACGGGGCGTCCCCGCGGTTACCTGCGTAAATTCAAAGTTTCCCGTATCGCGTTCCGCGAATTGGCGCACAAAGGACAAATCCCCGGCGTAATGAAATCAAGTTGGTAAAAGAAATTTAACGTAGAACCGCAGAAGAGTATTAGAAATCTTTATGTAGATTGACATCAATTCATGGCTTCGTTATACTTTGTTTTATTCGTAAAAATTACGATAACTATTAAAGGGTCGAAACATCGTGCGAGGCACGTTTGGTCATCCCTATCTTTTTACCATACAGGAGGATTTCAACCATGAGAGTGATCATCACGCTGGCTTGCACCGAATGCGGAGACCGTAACTATACGACAACCAAGAATAAGCGTAACCATCCCGAGCGCCTGGAGCTGAAGAAATATTGCCCACGTTTGAAAAAGGTTACGATTCACCGCGAAACTCGTTAAGATCGGCCAACTCGTTAAGATAACACTCGGCCAAGCCGAACAAAATTTTTTTCACTTTTTTAAATCGTAATGATTACGTAAGGGGCGGTCAACGTGATTCTTTCTTCCATGCGGGACGTCGTTTTCGGCTATGCAGACGAGCCTGTCGTGCATCAAGTATCGCTGGATGTGCATAAAGGCGAATTTCTCGGCATTACCGGACCTAACGGAACAGCCAAGACGACTGTGCTGAAGCTGCTGCTTGGTCTACTTAAGCCGTGGAGCGGCACCGTTGAATTGAACAAAGAAGCCTTTGGCGGTGGTAAGCCGGTGATCGGGTATGTTCCGCAGCATGCGGCGTCGTTCAATGGTGGTTTTCCGAGTCGGGTGATCGAACTGGTGCGTTCGGGATGCCATTCACGCGTCGGATTATTCGGACGTTTCGGCTTGGAAGAAGAGCGCCTGGTGCGGGATAGTCTGGAGCAGGTAGGCATGTGGGAGTTGCGTCGCCGCCGGATCGGAGAACTATCGGGTGGGCAAAAGCAGCGGGTCTGCATCGCGAGAGCGCTCGTCCAATGTCCGGATGTGCTCATACTCGACGAACCGACGACAGGGATGGACGTTCGCAGCCGTACCGAGTTATATCGCTTGATGCGACATCAGGTTCGGCATCACGGCGTAACCGTAGTGATGGTGACGCATGGTTTGGAAGAAGCCGGGCGTTATCTGGACCGGGTCGTGACGTTGGAGCGGCTTGAAGCGGAGCATCCGCAGATTGCGCCGGACATGATCCCAAGCGAGCTGCAACCCGGTTTGTCCGGCGACCGCTGGGAAATGGAGTGACCGAGATGTTGGCTTACGAATTTATGCAGCGTGCCTTTTTGGCAGGCGCGCTGATTGGCTTGGTTGCACCGGTGTTGGGGGTATATCTGATGTTGCGCAGGCAGGTGCTGATGGCGGATACGCTGTCGCATGTGTCGTTGGCCGGTGTGGCAGCGGGGTCGCTGCTCGGCGTGAATCCGTCGATTGGCGGGTTTGTTGCGGCGGTAGCGGCTGCGCTGTTGATCGAGCGATTGAGAGGGCTTTACCGTACATATGCGGAGGTTCCGGTTGCGATTATGATGACGGGCGGTCTGGCGACGGCTGTCGTCCTGATGAGTTTTGGCCGGACGTTGTCGCAAAGCTTTAGCTCGTATTTGTTCGGATCGATCGTGGCGGTTAGTTCGACTCAGCTTTGGCTGATCGGCGGCGCGACCGTGCTTGGCTTGATCTTTTTTATCGTGTTTCGGCGTCCGCTTTATACCTTGACGTTCGATGAAGAAACGGCGGGGATTAGCGGCGTTCCGGTGAAAGCTTTGTCGATTGCTTTTTCGGTGCTTACCGGGATGACCGTCGCCGCGGCGATGCCGGTCGTTGGCGTTTTGTTGGTGTCGGCGTTGCTCGTTTTACCGGCTGCTTTGGCTTTACGCATCGCAGGCGGCTTTTTATCGGCGGTGATAGGGGCTGTTGGGATCGGACTGGCCGGGATCTTCAGCGGACTCACCGTATCTTATGTAGGCAATACGCCTCCGGGCGGCACGATTGCTCTTATTTTGCTTCTGTTTCTGCTGCTTGGCATGGCGCTGCAAAAGCTCCGTTTATTATGGAAGCGAAAAAATCATGAACCCGACAAGAGTCCGAAAAGAAAGGAAGGAATCGAATCGATATGAAAAATAGACGAGATCCAATCAAAGTCGGTATAGGCGCTTCTTTTCTCAGCTTGATGCTGATTTTGGGAGGTTGTGGCTCGAACGCGTCCGAGGTCGCCACTGCTCCTGCTTCAACTACAGATCCAAATACGCAAGCGGCGAGCACAACGGAAGCGGTGACGACCCAAGCTGAAAAGCTCAAGGTCGAAACAAGCTTTTATCCGATGTACGAGTTCGCGCGTCATGTCGGCGGCGATCTGGCGGATGTGGAGCTGCTCGTACCTGCCGGGACAGAGCCGCATGACTGGGAGCCGACGCCTCAGGATATTGCCAAGATCGAGGAAGCAGACCTGTTGATTTACAACGGAGCCGGTATGGAAAGCTGGGTCGACCAGGTGCTGGATGCTTCGGCAAATGGTGATTTGGTAGCGGTCGAAGCTAGCCAAGGAATCGATATTATGGAAGGTTCCGAGGAAGAAGAGCACGATCATGAGCATGACGAAGCCGCCACGGAAGAGCATGACCATGACCACGAGCATGAAGAAGAAGCCGGACATGCTCACAGTCACGATCATGGTGGATTAGATCCCCATGTGTGGTTGTCGCCTGCACTGGCTATCGAGGAAGTACGCAGCATTGAGGCGGCTTTTGTAGAAAAAGACCCCGCTCATGCCGATCAATATAAAAGCAACGCAGATGCCTATATTGCCGAGCTTGAAAAACTGGATACAGAGTTCAAGGATGGACTGTCAGGTACGAAACGGACAGACTTTGTCACGCAACATACGGCCTTCGGTTACTTGGCTCGCGAATACGGGCTGACTCAAGTGCCGATTGCCGGATTGTCCCCTGAGCAGGAGCCGTCCGCGCAGGAGATGGCTGAGATCGTCGAGTTCGCCAAAGAACACGACGTAAAAACCATCTTTTTCGAAACGCTAGTATCGTCCAAAGTCGCTGAGGCGATTGCATCGGAGATCGGAGCCAAAACGGCTGTGCTGAACCCGCTTGAAGGACTGACTGATGAAGAGATTGCTGCCGGCGAAGATTATTTGTCGATCATGCGTGCCAATCTGAAGGCTTTGCAAGCTGCATTGAACGAATAGAAAAGTTTTTTTAAAAGAAACGCCGTAGCTCGCTTGTTCAGCGAACCGCGGCGTTTTGCGTTCGAAATGGGACAAAGCACTGGCGTATGCTATGATTAAGGAAATGGTTACACATAGATAAGGAGAGACATTTATGAATGGAAATAATCGATCCGCGATTCGACCCGGCATTACCGTTGATATCGTACTCAAAAAAGATCAGTCGACAGGGGCGCTGACAAGAGGCGTCGTCAAAGATATTTTGACCAATTCCGCGACACACCCGCATGGGATCAAGGTTCGTTTACAGGACGGACAGGTTGGGCGAGTCAAGCAGATTATTGAATGATTTCGATTCGGGTATAGTCCGCGATTAGAGAAGGAATATTCGCGTTTAATAGTAGGGTAGACGTCATCTTCACAACTTCCTGCCGAGCCGCATGCAACCGTGGTGCCGGGAGGGAAGACAGGAGGAACACAGGATGAGCAGTACGCCTGAAGGAACGGAATTAAAGGTTGAGTTGAAGTTTTTCCGCCCGGAGTATGAAAAGGCTCTGTTCGAGGACTATCATGTGTCCGAAGAACAGGAGAAATATACGGCATTGCCGGTCAGGGCTATCCAGTTGTGCCGTGAGGATCGGGATCGTCATCCGATCGTGATTCTCGTGGAAAAAAAGCCGGTCGGGTTCTTTGTTTTGCATCGTGGGGACCGGATACGCAGCATTACGGAATCGCCGCGTGCCATGCTGGTCCGTTCGATGTCGGTGAATTTGCCGGAGCAGGGAAACGGCTACGCCAAGCAAGCGATGACTTTGCTGCCCAAATTCGTCAGCGACTATTTCCCGGATATGAACGAGATTGTGCTGGTGGTCAACCAGCATAACGAAGCTGCGTTACGCGTGTACGAGCAGGCCGGATTCGAAGATCGGGGACACCGCAAATCCGGCCCGGTCGGCGCTCAGGTGCTGCTGCATTACCGGATGAATAGAAAGTAACGAAAGCCCCGAATTCGATCTTGGGATCGAGTTCGGGGCTTTTGGTTAGAGCCTATCGTCTGCACGATACGTATACAGGGTCTTTTAAACGGGCAGCAGTACCAGAATGATCGAAGACAAGCTCAGACACACGCTAACGAGGCACAGGACGAACAGAACCTGCTTGGGGTTCAGGCCGGTTGAGAGCAGTCTGTAGTGGATCTGTGAAGCATCGGCTTCATAGATTTTTTTGCCGTTCTTCAGACGTTTTAACACCACAAAGATGTTATCGAAGATAGGCACGCCAAGCGCCAGGATCGGGACGAGCAGCGAGAGCAGCGTAGCTTGCTTGAAAGCACCGTCCAGAGCGATAATCGCCAAAATAAATCCGAGGAAGGTGGCTCCCGAGTCTCCCATATAGACCTTGGCGGGAGGCTTGTTGTATTTCAGATAAGCCAGACCCACGCCGACCAGGCTGATCGCCATGATCGCGGAATCTCCGCGCTGCTGCGCAATCGCGACGACGAATAGCGTACCTGCGGAGATGGTGGCCAAGCTGCCTGCAAGACCGTCCAACCCGTCCGTAAAGTTGATGACTGTGGTAACGCCGAAAATCCATAGCAGTGTCAGCACCAGCTGAAGCCATTCCGGCAGCACCACATAACTATCGGTAAATGGATTGGAGAAGCCGGAGAAGCGGATGCCTGCCAAATACACGAGCAACGCGGCAAGTAATTGTACGATCAATTTGGGCAGTGCAGGAAATTCGCGCCGGCTCACCTTATACCAATCATCGACCAGACCGATCAGTAGGATCAACAGCGAACCGCCGAGCACGGCAGCCGACTCCGTAGGCGTCATATCCGTAAATAATATGTAAGTGGCGGCAAATCCGGCGAACAAGGCGATCCCCGCCATCAGCGGAATCGGTTCCCGGTGTAGTTTACGTTCGTTATCCGGGCGTGGCTTGTCGACAAAGTCGAGTTGCACGGCCCATTTGCGCAAAACGGGAATCAAAATCAAAGCGACCGTCAGCGATAATGCAAAAGCGGCTAAATAATACATAAACCCTCCTTAAAAGGATAGCACTGTTGTCAGTATAGTCCGCTTTTATCAAATTCGCAATGGAGGGTTCGTGTAAGCTCGGGTACGGATGAACAGCCATAGCGTTCTGTGTTATGATGGGGAAGGGTCGCAAAGCGACCGGTAAGGCGAAAAGCGTTAAGAATCGCCTGATGTACGGAGGATGAAGCGTGTGATGAGAAGGTTGACGAAACCGTTTGTCAGATGGTTGAACGACATGAAAATACGCAACAAGTTGATCTTTTTTTATGTAATCGTTGTCATGATCCCGGTATTGATCGTAGGTCTTATCGTGATCCAGTATTTCAGGCAAGACGCGCTGGAGAAGGCGACCGAGCAGACCGAGAACAACGTGCAGCGGATCAAGACGCAGATCGAGAACCAGCTTAACGTGCCGATCAGCGTATCCAACCAGCTTTTATTGGACCGGGACATGGAGCGCGTGGCGACCACGATCTATTCCGAAAGCAACCCGATCGAACTGGTCAACGCGTACCGCAACTATACCGATTTTACCGATTACGTACGGGCCTACAGCGAAATCAAAAGCATCCAATTGTTCACGGACAACCCTACCTTGCTCGATAACCTGCAATTCATGAACGCCGACAGCGAAGTCCGCGCCACGAACTGGTACGAGCAGGCGATGAAGGAACGGACGATTTATTGGATGTATATCGACGATATGAACGATCCGAGCCAGGCGGCGACGAAACAGTTGAGTCTGGTTCGGCAAATCTTTTTCCCCAATACGGGCAAACGCAGCGTGCTTGTTATCCAGGTGGATACCGACTATCTGAACCAACTGCTCAGCCAGGAGCCGTTCGATACGATGGTTGCCGACAAAGACGGATACATCGTAGCAGCCAAAGATCGTTCGTCGATCGGAAAAACGCTGCGCGACATGGGCTTTCAAGTCACCGTCGGCGATACCGAGCGGGAGCAGACGTTCGAGCGCGCGATCGACGGCGTGGATTACCAGGTCTCGATCAATACGCTGATTCCCGATTCGAGCAAAAGCGGACTGACCATTATCTCGGCGTTCTCGGCGGCCAGCATCGTGCATGACGCGAACCGGATCGGTCTGATCGGGGCTGGGTTGATCGTCTTTATTCTATTAATGGCGCTGCTCGCCGTGTATTTCAATTCCCGTCTGATCAGCTCCCGCCTGAACAAGTTGAACCGCAATCTCAATCGGGTCGCGGAAGGCGATCTGGATACGGTCTCCCGCATTGACGGCCATGACGAGATCGGCCAACTGTCGGAGCAATTCAATTATATGGTCGTCAATATCAAGGAACTGATGAATCAGGTCTATGAAGCGAGCGAAGCGAACAACCGTCTGGAAGTGATGCAGCGAGAGATCAAGCTCAAAATGCTCGCCAGCCAGATCAATCCGCATTTCCTTTTTAACGCGTTGGAATCGATACGGATGCGTGCTCATATTCAGGGGGAAAAAGATATTGCGCGAGCCGTTCAACTGTTGGGTAAGCTGATCCGCCGGAATCTGGAGCTGGGCAACCGCCATACCTCGCTCAAAAACGAGTTGGATATGGTTCGCTCTTATCTGGATATCCAGAAATTCCGTCACGGCGACCGTCTGCATTACGAGCTATCTGCGGGGGAAGATACGCTTGATGTGATGCTGCCGCCGCTTATCGTACAACCATTGGTCGAAAACGCTATCGTCCATGGCTTGGAAAACAAGGAAACCGAAGGCGCCGTCATTCTTCACGCGGTCAGGGTAGGCGAAGAAGTGCTGATCGACGTGGCGGATAACGGAGCGGGGATGACCCCTGAGCGGCTCCGGCAGGTCGAGGAATCGATCCGTGAAAAGGAAGAGAGCGAAGAGAGTCGTATCGGGCTTCGCAATGTGCATCAGCGGCTGGTTATGACCTATGGGGAAGAGTGCGGATTGCGCATTTCGAGCGAATTGGGCAAAGGAACACAAATTTATTTCAAGATACCCGCCGGGAGGGACGAATGATGTATAAAGTGCTGATAGTGGACGACGAGCCGATGATTCGGGAGGGACTGCGTACGATCGTCGATTGGGAATCGGAAGGATTCGAGATCATCGATACTGCATCCAACGGCAAAGAAGGACTTGAAAAGTTCGGTCAAATCGCGCCGGATCTAACGATCGTCGATATTCGGATGCCGGGGATGACGGGCCTTGACCTGATCGAGCGCGTACGGAAAGAAAATTCGACCGCGCACTTCCTTATTCTGAGCGGCTATGCGGAATTTGATTATGCGAAAAGAGCCATCGTCAGCGGCGTCAGCGGATATCTGCTGAAGCCGGTTGACGAAGCGGAGCTGCTTGACGAGCTGCGCCGGGTACACGAGCTGCTGCAACGGGAAAAGGAAGCCCGCAGTGCCCGTATCGAGCAGGAAGCGGCGCTTCCGAAGGCTCAACTCGTTGAAGAGCTGCTGTTCGAGGACGATCCGCAGGATGGCGAGCATCGGGAAAAGCTGGTGAACGCGTTGGGACTATCGGCTCCGGCCTACCGGATCGTGCTGCTTGATGCGCATGGAGGTGCCGAGACGGAGTCGCGCCAACATGCGGTATTCCGTCAGCGTCTAAAAGAAGCTTTCGAAGAAAAAAACGGCGATATCCTGTTCTCGGCGGGTTCGCATATCGGACTGCTGCTGGTACGTCAGAATCACGCGGAGTGCGGGGACAAGCTGCGTAATCAATTGGCGGAAGCGGCAGGGGGGCTTGAGTTCCACGCTTCCTGCGGACCGGCTGTCGATCATCTGCTTGAGATTTCAGCCTCTTTCCGGGAAGCCGAACATTTGCTGCACGCCCGTTTCTTTTTCGAAAATGGTTCGGTCATCGATCCGGCTGCCTACCAGGCGCTGTTCGCAACCGAGAATGTGGACGAACTGACTTTGGAATCAGAAGATGGCCCGCAGCTCGGAGACAAGCTCTACTATGCGCTGGATATTCGAAGCCGCGATGCCGTGGAAAAGGTACTGACTGAACTGGAACAAGAAGCGGTAAGCCGCAGAATGGACGAGGCGGCCGTACGAGGCGAATATTCTCGAACACTGTCGCTAGCTATGGGAAAACTATCCTCGGGAAGCTCCTCGGCGGCGGAACTGGCTCAGAACTATCACAGCCTGCTGCTGTCGGACGTCAACCAGGCGCAGAGTTACGGAGCGCTCAAACAGCAGGTGCATACCCGTTTCGGCGAGCTGATCGATCGTTTTGGCGGCGCGAACAAGGATACGGTGCTGAAGCAGATGATTGACTTTATCCGGCGTAACTACAGCGAAAATCTGAAGCTGGAGCTGTTGGCAGAGATGTTCGGCTATAACAGTGGATACCTGGGCAAGCTGTTCAAAAACTATACGGGCGAGTATTTTAACGCTTTTGTCGATAAAGTCAGGGTCGAAAAAGCGAAAGAATTGTTGGCGCAAGGCTTGAAAGTGCATCAGGTGGCGGCACGCGTCGGCTACTCGAACGCGGATTATTTCCACTCGAAATTCCGTAAATATGTAGGGACCTCGCCTTCGGCGTACCGCAATGAGGCTCATGGAGAGCAGCAAGGTGGCGAGTCCTGATCCAATTGGGATTAGAGCGGGCTTCGATCCGATCTGACAAATTTCGAAAAAAAACGAGCAAAAATTAAACGGCAATCTCTAAATTTCAGGTAACAGGGTGCATGATCAGAAGATGAATCTCCGATTTTCAGCCTAGCCGGGTGAACAATCAGAGCTTAATCTCTGATTTTCAGCCTAGCCGGGTGAACAATCAGAGCCTAATCTCTGATTTTCAGCCTAGCCGGGTGAACAATCAGAGCTTAATCTCTGATTTTCAGCCTAGCCGGGTGAACAATCAGAGCTTAATCTCTGATTTTCACCCTGTTTTTTTGCGAATTTTGGGGGGATGCGTTTTTCATGTCTAATTTTCGCATGATTTTGTCTAAAATTCGTAGGGTATGCGCTTTCAAAGAAAACGCTTATCATAAAAACATAAAGGAAATCAGGAGGGGTTATAGAAATGGGAACGCTCACACCAGGCGGTAATTCCAACAACAACCCGGGTACTCCTGCTAAGGACCCACTCGCTGGTAAGCGCTTTAAAACACAAGGCTTCTGGCGAACGGCTCTTCAGCAAAGGTACCTGTATTTAATGTCATTGCCTTTCGTAATCTGGGCATTCATCTTCAGTTATCTGCCTTTATGGGGATGGACAATGGCCTTCCAGGACTTCAAACCGGCCAAAGGATTCTTCGAACAAAAATGGGTCGGATTCGAGCATTTCGTCGAATTGTTCTCCGATGATCGCTTCTATCTTGCACTTCGAAATACACTGGCGATGAGCGTTATGGGCCTGGTTGTAGGCTTCGTAATCCCAATTATCTTCGCTATCCTGCTGAATGAACTTCGCGGTATGATGTTCAAACGTTTCGTGCAAACGGTATCTTACCTGCCCCACTTTGTATCTTGGGTCGTTGTAGCAGGTCTTGTTACGAAAATGCTTTCGACACAGGGCGGCGCAATCAACGATTTACTGGTCGGTCTTCATATCATTAACGAGCCTATCCAGTTTATGGCCAAGGGCGAATGGTTCTGGTACATTGTAACCGCTTCCGATGTTTGGAAAGAAATGGGCTGGAATACAATCATTTATCTGGCCGCTATCACGGGTATTGACCCTGAGCTGTACGAAGCTTCCCGCGTCGACGGAGCAAGCCGTTACAGACAGATGTGGCATATCACGCTTCCGGGCATCCGGACGACGATCTCCGTATTGTTCATCATGCAGATCGGTCACCTGTTGCAGATCGGCTTCGAGAAACAGTTCCTTCTCGGCAACAACCTGGTGCTGGAATACTCGCAGGTGCTTGAGCTGTACGCGTTACAGTACGGGCTCCAAATGGGACGCTTCTCGTACGGTACCGCAATCAGTATCTTCAACTCCGTTGTCAGCGTAATCCTGCTGTTCACGGTAAACGGCATCTTCAAAAAAGTATCCAAAGAAAGCATCATGTAAGGGGGGAACAGTCATGGCAGCGCCTAAAGCATTCAACGCAACACGCGGCGATAAAGTATTCGACGTCGTCAATATCGTTCTGATGTCGCTGGTTCTGATCGTCACGCTGTATCCGTTCCTCAACGTATTGGCGATCTCGCTCAACGAGTCATCCGATACGGTCAGAGGCGGCATCACGATCATTCCGCGCGCTTTCACTTTTGATAACTATCAACAAATTTTCCAATACGACGGACTGATCCGCGGTCTGTGGAACTCGATCATCCGTACGGTCGTCGGTACCATCTTCGGCCTTGCCAGTGCTTCGATGTTGGCCTACACGCTCAGCCGTCCCGATTTCCAGGCTCGTAAGTTCACTTCGACTTTCCTGGTTGTCACGATGTATGTCAGCGGCGGTATGATTCCGGTCTACATCCTGTTCCGCGACCTGGGCCTGCTTGGCTCGTTCTGGGTCTACATCCTGCCGGGTATCGTCAGTGCCTTCAACGTTATCGTCATCCGGTCCTTCATGGACGGCCTGCCATATGCGCTGCAAGAATCGGCGAAGCTGGACGGAGCCAACGATCTGACCATCTTCTTCCGAATCATCTTGCCGCTGTGTAAGCCGGTTCTGGCGACGATCGCCTTGTTCCTGGCCGTTGGACAATGGAACTCCTGGTTTGATACGTATCTCTACAACGGTAGCCATCCGGAGCTGACCACGCTACAATTCGAACTGATGAAGGTGCTGCAAAGTACCCAACAGGGCGGTAGCGGTCAAATGGTCAACGCAAACGACATGGCATCCAAGATGACACAAATTTCGCCGGAGTCGATCAAAATGGCGATCACCATCGTCGTTACTGTACCGATCCTGATCGTCTATCCGTTCCTGCAAAGATACTTCGTTAGCGGTATGACGCTGGGTGCGGTAAAATCGTAAGTTAGCCAGTCATGCAAGTTGTTCCTCAGGTATTTACGGGAGGCTTCGGCCTCCCGATATACAAAGGGCGCTTTGCGAAATTCGCTGGAAGCGTATGTTGAGAATTTCGATGAAGTGATCCATATACAGAAAAAGAATATTTTCAGGGTGATTGAAAAGGGAGGTTTTTTAAAGTGGTAAGCAAAAAGGTAAAATGGATAGCGCCGGTTGCACTGGCATCTATCGTAGGTCTGACAGCATGTGGCGGCGGTTCGAGCAGCGACAGCGATTCCGCAGCGGCGGATGTCGAATCCGGTCCTATCGAATTCAGCTTGTTCAGCGCAGATTCGAACAGTAACTGGGTAGGCATGAAGGATGCAGTAGGCGCGGCAATTACAGAAAAAACAGGGGTTACGCTGGCAGCAGAATACGCAATCGGCGGCGACACGCAAAAAGTATCCCTGATGGTCGCTTCGGGCGAGTATCCGGATCTGATCATGCCGAAAGGCGACACGAGCAAGCTTGTTGACGCTGGCGCGCTGATCGACCTGACGGATCTGATCGACAAATACGCTCCGAACATCAAAAAAATGTACGCTGAAGACATGAACCGTCTGAAATACAGCAAAGACGATCAGTCCATCTATATTATCCCGACTTACACAGGCGTAGGCCAAACTTCGTTTGATGCAGGCGGCGGCTTCGAACTGCAACTGGAAGTCCTGAAAGAACTGGGCTATCCGGAGATTCGCACGCTTGACGATTACGAGAAAGCCATCAAGGAATATTATGCCAAGAATCCAACAATCAACGGACAGCCTACGATTCCATTGACGCTGAACGCCGACGATTGGAAGATCATGATCGGCGTAACGAACCCGGCGTTCCTCGCTAC
Source organism: Saccharibacillus sacchari (assembly GCF_037722395.1). Taxonomy (GTDB): domain Bacteria; phylum Bacillota; class Bacilli; order Paenibacillales; family Paenibacillaceae; genus Saccharibacillus; species Saccharibacillus sacchari_A. Next base: position 46,959 of record NZ_JBBKAR010000048.1, read on the forward strand.
GGGTCTGCCGGATAACGGCGAATTCTACATCAACCCGGAAACGTACGAATCCCAACTGCACTACAAACGTCCGGAAGAAAAAGAATACTTCCGTTGGTTGAACAAAATGTACAACGAAGGTCTGCTTGATAAAGAAACTTTCACGCAAAAAAGCGACCAATACTTGGCGAAAATCTCCAGCGGACGCGTTCTGGGCACAATCAACCAAGAGTGGGACTATGCTGAAGCAGAGAACGCACTCAAAGGTTCGAGCGATGCAACAACGCAAAACCGTATTTTCGGTCACTTCCCGGTTACCCTTAGCGAAGAATACAAAGACCACTCCTTCATGGATGTCGGCTTCCCGGGCGGCTACGGAATCGGTCTGACGACGAATCTGAGCGAAGCCGAGCAAATTCGCGCCATCAAATTCCTGGACTGGTTGGCATCTGACGAAGGTCAAGTCCTGGTACAGTGGGGCATCGAAGGCGAGCATTACAACGTGGAAGACGGCAAGCGCGTAATTCCGCAAGAAATCCAAGACCGCAAAACAAACGACAATGTAGCGTTCACCAAAGAAACAGGTATCGGAATGTACACGACAATGTCTCCTCACTACGGCGACGGCGTACAGGATGCAACGGGCAACTACTACACAACGAACTTCCCTGAGCAAATCCAAAACGCGTACACGCAACCTGAAAAAGACGCACTGAAAGAATACGGCGCAACCACTTGGAAAGATCTGTTCCCGCCGGCAGACGAACTGGGTACAAGCGACTGGGGCGCAGCGTACAACTTGCCAGCTCCTAACGACCCATCGTACACGGTAGCTTTCCAAAAGTCGCAGGATATCGTGCGTAAACGCATTCCGGAAGCCATTTTGGCTCCAGCGGCGCAATTCGACGGCATTTACGACAGCATGATCGAAGAGCTGAACTCCGCAGACATCCTGGAGATGGAAAAACTCTTCACGCAACAAATCAAAAACACAGTTGAACTGTGGGGTACAGGCAAGTAATCAAGAGCCTGATCCAGCATCAGATTTGAAGAAAAAGGACCCTTTTCAGGGTTCTTTTTCTTTTTTGAACAAGAATAAACATTTATGTTGACAAAACGTTTTCGGAGTATTATATTCTTAACTGTAAGCACTTACATTATTAAATGAAGGAATTATTCAGCTTTATTCGAAAACGCTTCACACCAATCTATGTAACTAATAAATCAGGTTGGATAAGCAGGCAGAATGAAGCTTCATTATTTATTAATAATGTAAACGCTTTATATGACAAGTGATAAGAAAAATGTATCGGTCAGGCATCGGTATAATCGGGTAGCGCCCGTTGTACGCATATAAAATTCGTCCTAAAGGGGGATGTATTTATGAAAGGGAAAACAAAGAAAATGGCGGCTCTGCTCATGACGAGCACGCTGGTTGTAGCAGCAGGATGCGGCGGCGGTGGCGATACGGCAACGAAGACGCCTGCAAGCACAGATACAGGTACCAAGAAGGAAACGGCAGCGACAGACACAACACCAAGCACAGAACCGGTAACGTTCTCGTTCTTCGGTGGCGATGCTAGCCCGAACTGGACCGGCATGCAGGACGCAGTAGGTAAAGTCATCACAGAAAAAACAGGTGTATCGTTACAGGCTGAATTTGCGGTAAGTGGCACCGACCAGCAAAAAATCGCGTTGATGATCGCTTCCGGCGAGTATCCGCAAATCATTTTCCCTAAAGGCGAGACCAGCAAACTGGTTGACGCGGGCGCTATGGTAGACTTGACCGACCTGATCGACAAATACGCACCGAACATCAAAAAAATCTACGGTCCGTACATGAACCGTTTGAAATTCAGCAAAGACGATCCTTCGATCTACACCATTCCTACGAATGCGATGGTCGATCAGACTTCGTTCGACGCAGGCGGCGGTTTCGAAGTGCAGCTCGCGGTTCTGGAAGAGCTCGGCTATCCGGAAATCCGTACGGTCGAAGACTTCGAAAAAGCACTTAAAGACTACTATGCGAAAAACCCGACGATCGACGGCCAGCCTACGATTCCGTTGACGCTGAACGCGGATGACTGGAAAATCATGATCACCGTGACGAACCCGGCCGTATACGCGACAGGCGGACCGGATGACGGCGAATACTATATCGATCCGGAAACTTATGAAGCGAAACTGCACTACAAACGTCCTGAAGAAAAAGAATACTTCCGCTGGCTGAACCATATGTACAACACCGGCCTGCTGGACAAAGAATCCTTCACGCAAAAGAACGACCAATACCTGGCTAAGATCGCAAGCGGTCGCGTACTCGGCCTGATCGACCAAAACTGGGATTACCAAGAAGCCGAGAACTCCCTCAAAGGCGCAGGCAAACATGAGCGCACTTACGGCCACTTCCCGGTTACATTGACTGAAGAGTATGAAGACCACTCCTTCGTCGATATCGGCAACGGTTCCGGCTACGGCGTAGGTCTGACAACGGCGCTGAGCGAAGAAGAGCAAATCCGCGCGATTCAGTTCCTCGACTGGATGGCTTCCGACGAAGCCCAAATCCTTAACAACTGGGGAATCGAAGGCGAACAATACACGCTCGAAAACGGCATTCGCACCATCCCGGCCGACGTGCAAGACCGCAAAACGAACGACAATGCGGCCTTCACCAAAGAAACAGGGATCGGTCTGTACGCTCCGCTGTCCGTACGTTACGGCGACGGCGTAAAAGACTCGACCGGCAACTACTACACGACGAACTATCCGGAGCAAATCACGGCCAACTACAGCGAGCCGATGAAAAAAGCTTTGGCGGCTTACGACGCGACAACTTGGAAAGACCTGTTCCCGGACAAAGACGCATTCCCGGTTAAAGCATGGGGCGCAGCGTACAATCTGCCGGCTCCAAGCGGTTCGGATTACACGGTCGCTTTCCAAAAATCGCAAGATATCGTGCGTAAAGCAATCCCGGCTGCAATCGTTGCAACGCCAGACCAATTCGACGGCATCTACGATCAAATGCTGACCGAACTCGAAGGCAGCGGAATTCCGGAGATGGAAGCTACGTATACGCAATTGATCAAAGACACGGTAGAAGCTTGGAACGCCAAGTAACATCGTTAGATTGCAGTTAACAAAAAGGAGTCTTCTCCCGCAGGGGATGAAGGCTTCTTTTTTTGTGCTTTTATTGGGATCGTGCGCTGAATTCACAAGGAAAAGAATCCTGCGAAGAGTTCTTTTTCACCGTGTATCGATATGCCCGTAATCCGTTGACAATAGTATGAACGCATCTTATATTCTTAACTGTGAGCCTAGACTTTAATAAATGAAGCAATTTTTTTAAAATTTAAAATGTAAGCGTTTTAAAAATATTACTAGAGGGGGATGAGAATTTATGAAGGCGAAAAATAACAAAATGGCGGCTTTACTGATGACGAGCACATTGGTTGTGGCAGCAGGATGCGGGGGCGGAAACGAGACGGCAAGTCCTGCGAATACACCGGCGAACACCGAATCAGGAACTACGACGGAGGCTGCGCCAAGCACGGAACCCGTAACGTTTACCTTTTTCGGCGGCGACGCGAGTCCAAACTGGAATACAATGCAGGACAAGGTTGGCAAAGTCATTACCGAGAAGACGGGCGTATCGTTGACTGCGGAGTTTGCGGTAAGCGGCACCGACCAGCAGAAAGTGGCCCTTATGATCGCTTCCGGCGAATATCCGCAAATCATTTTTCCTAAAGGCGAAACGAGTAAATTGGTCGAAGCCGGAGCGTTGGTCGACCTTACCGATCTAATCGACAAGCACGCGCCCAATATCAAGAAAATTTACGGCCCTTACATGAATCGGATGAAGTATAGCAAAGACGATCAGTCTATCTATACGATTCCTACCAACACAACCGTCGATCATACTCCTTTCGATGCAGGCGGCGGTTTCGAAGTGCAGCTTGCGGTTTTGGAAGAACTGGGCTATCCCGAAATTCGTACGGTTCAAGATTACGAGAAGGTACTGCGCGACTATTACAAAAAGAACCCGACGATCGACGGCCAGCCGACCATTCCGCTCACGCTGAATGCCGACGATTGGAAGATCATGATTACCGTCACCAACCCGGCCTTTTTGGCAACCGGAGCGCCTGACGACGGAGAGTTCTATATCGATCCGGAAACCTATGAAGCCAAACTGCACTACAAACGTCCCGAGGAGAAAGAATATTTCCGCTGGCTGAATCATATGTACAACACCGGTCTGCTGGATAAAGAGTCGTTTACGCAAAAAAATGATCAATACTTGGCGAAGATCGCAAGCGGTCGCGTGCTCGGCCTGATCGATCAGAATTGGGACTATCAAGAAGCCGAGAACTCTTTGAAAAGCGCAGGCAAACATGAGCGTACGTACGGCCATTTCCCGGTTACGTTGACTGAACAGTACAAAGACAATTCCTTCGTCGATATCGGTAACGGTTCCGGCTGGGGAGTGAGTCTAACGACGGCATTAAGCGAAGAAGAGCAGATCCGCGCGATTGAGTTTCTCGACTGGATGGCTTCCGATGAAGCGCAAATCCTCAACAACTGGGGGATCGAAGGCGAGCATTATACGATCGAAGACGGCAAGCGCGTGATTCCGGCCGACGTGCAGGATCGCAAAACGAACGATAACGCCGCTTTTACCAAAGAGTCCGGTATCGGCTTGTATAACGCGGTATCGGTTCGTTACGGCGACGGCGTGAAAGATGAGACGGACAACTATTACACGACGAACTACCCGGAGCAAATTACGGCGAACTACAGCGAGCCGATGAAGAAAGCGCTGGCCGCCTATGATGCAACGACATGGAAAGATCTATTCCCGGGCAAAGACGAGTTCCCGGTTAAAGCCTGGGGAGCTGCGTACAACCTGCCTGGACCGGGCGGACCTGACTACACGGTGCCTTTCCAAAAGTCGCAGGATATCGTCCGTAAAGCTATTCCAGCCGCGATCGTCGCAACGCCGGAGCAATTTGATGCGATTTATGATCAGATGCTGACGGATTTGGAGGGGAGCGGCATTCCGGAGATGGAAGCTCTGTATACGCAAGTGGTCAAAGATACGGTTGAGACATGGGGAACCGGAAAATAAACAGCGTAATCTTTTTAAATCCAAGCTCTTTTCCGAACAGGATAAGGGCTTTTTTAATCCGAAAAAAAGTTGGTTTTATCGAAATGTAAGCGTTCTAAAAATTGGAGAATTAAGATATAATAAGCTCGAACAAAGTCAATTCAGCCTTTTTTGTAAGCGCTTAAATTATTAAGGGGGCAAGGCCATTTTCGGAAGGGTGGGATAAGATGGAAAGCAAGAAGAAGTGGAAAGCGGCAATGTTGTTGACGGCGGTATCGGTTGCGGCGGCAGGTTGCACGGGCGGAGGGACTTCGTCAAACAATGCCGATCAAGCGGCTCAAACGACTCCGGCGACGACCGATTCGGGCAGCGACGATACTTCTCCGGTCACATTCAGCTTTTTCGGCGGCGACGCAAGTCCGAACTGGGCGCGCATGCAGGACGAGACGGGCAAAGTCATTACAGAAAAAACAGGCGTTACGATCGAAGGCGAATTTGCCGTCAGCGGGACCGACCAACAAAAAATCGCTCTGATGATCGCTTCCGGCGAGTATCCCGAACTTCTGTATCCCAAAGGCGAAACGAGCAAACTGGTGGAAGCCGGCGCGCTGGTGGACCTGACCGACTTGATCGAGCAGTACGCCCCGAATATCAAAAAACTGTACGGTCCTTACATGAATCGTCTCAAATACAGCAAAGACGATCCTTCCATCTATACCATCCCGACCAATACGGCTGTCGATAACACGGCTTTCGAAGCCGGAGGTGGCTTTGAAGTCCAGCTTGCCGTTCTTGAAGAGCTGGGCTACCCGGAGATTCGCACCGTCGAAGATTTCGAAAAGGTTTTAAAAGAGTATTACGCCAAGCACCCGACGATCGACGGGCAGCCGACCATTCCGCTTACGCTGAACGCCGACGATTGGAAAATCATGATCACCGTCACCAACCCGGCTTTTCTGGCGACGGGCGCTCCCGACGACGGCGAATTTTATATCGATCCGGAAACGTACGAAGCGCAGCTGCATTACAAACGTCCGGCCGAAAAAGAATATTTCCGTTGGCTGAACCATATGTACAACGAAGGTCTGATCGATCCCGAAGCGTTCACGCAAAAAAACGACCAGTATCTCGCCAAAATCTCCAGCGGACGCGTGCTTGGCCTAATTGATCAGAATTGGGATTTCCAAGAAGCGACCAACTCGCTGAAAGCGGCAGGCAAGTACGACAAGCTATACGGTCATTTCCCGGTTACTTTGACGGAAGAGTATAAAGACCATTCGTTCGTCGATATCGGCAACGCTTCGGGCTACGGCCTTTCGTTCTCGACGTCCATGAGCGAAGAGAAACAGATTCGCGCGATCAAGTTCCTGGATTGGATGGCGTCCGACGAAGGCCAACTGCTCGTGAACTGGGGCATCGAAGGCAAGCAGTACAACGTCGAAGACGGCAAGCGCGTGATCCCGGCGGACGTGCTCGACCAGAAGATCAACGACAACTCCGCGTTCCAAAAACAAACCGGGATCGGGCTGTATACGCCGTTTACGGTGCGTTACGGAGACGGGGTAAAAGACGCGACGGGCAACTATTACACCACGAATTACCCGGAACAGATCACGAACAGCTACAGCGAACCGGAGAAAAAAGCGCTTGCCGCTTACGACGCGACTACTTGGAAAGACTTGTTCCCGGATAAAGACGAATTCCCGGTCAAGCCTTGGGGAGCGGCGTACAATCTGCCTGCGCCAAGCACGTCGGACTTCACCGTGCCGTATCAAAAGTCGCAGGACATCGTGCGCAAAGCGATTCCGGCCGCGATCGTGGCGCCGACAGACCAATTCGACGCCATCTACGACCAGATGCTAACCGATCTGGACGGCAACGGCATTCCGGAGATGGAGGCTTTGTATACGCAGATGATCAAAGACACCGTCTCGACATGGGGCGAGTCGGCGGAGTAAAGCCGGCACGGTTTTTGCCGGGAAGGTCCTGTTCGCGGGGAAGCTCGGGAGGGCGTTGCGGGAAAAATTACAAGCATAAGCTTCCGAAGTGCATTTCTTCGAAATGCTTCACAATCCGCTGTCTCGCGCAGAAAGCCTTCGGCTTTCCGCGCTCAAAGGCCAACACGCTAACTGTGTTATCGTAGGTTTTCTTCGAAAACCTATATTTCACTGAATTTTTCCCTCCGCTTGGCCTGACTTCTTGCGAATAGAAGATTCCCACAAAAAAGGCGGGTTAAGCTCCGCCTTTTTTGATGGGGAAAAACATAAAAGAAAAAGTACAAGGGCAAAAGAGAAAGAGAAAGAGAAAGAGAAAGAGAAAGCAGAAGAAAATGGAGAAGAGAAAAAGGAAAATGAGGAGGCGGATGGGACGGATGAACGATGAAAAAGATCAACGAACAGACGGATAAGCGAAAAGACACATTCAAAAGTTCGGAAAAGAAGAATTAGGGCGCGTACGCAAACTCCGCCGGAAGCAGATTTTGCTGAATTTTCGTTCTCGGCAAGGAACTTTTTCGCAGGCGTGCCGGGGCACGTCAAGGAAAAGTGACGCAGTAGAGGGCGAAAAGGCAGTAAAAGATGCACGTCGCCTGAGTTTGCGTACACGGCCTAGTACAAGGTTCGGCCGGGATTTCGATAATAAGTGCGAATATACATTTAATTTCCTCTCATTTTTCGATTTGAGAAGAATAGATGCGGATATGCACTTAATTTCTCGTACATCATCGATTTTACGCTTTTTTTCTTCAAATAAGTGTATATACGCATCTAATTGAAAATTCGCAAGTAAATCGGACAAAATAAGTGTATAGGAGCACTTATTTTAACGACTTTCGTCAAAGAAAGGCCATTCGAAAAAAAAGGCTCGAAGCTTTCTTTTCGCTTACAATCGGGTTCGTTATGCCGTCCAAATCCGCGCATCGGACAGATGAACCGTTTGTTCTATCCGTTTTCAACGATTCAATCAATAAGTACGAATTCCGGCTTCGCAACGAACGCGATACACGTACTTGCAATCTCCTAAAAAACTCAAAAAAGATGTCGAAAAATATAACGAGAATTTGAAGGAATGAATTGACGGTGTTTGGCGGCTGTCTTATACTGAAAACGGATGTGTAAGCATTTTCAGCGAAGAAGGCCGGTATCTACCTAAAACGTTTTCTGAAAACGGGGGTTAGTCGGAATGAAAAGCAATCAAACGTATAAATTATGGTACAAACAACCTGCGCAGCGATGGGAAGAAGCGCTGCCTGCGGGGAACGGACGCCTGGGCGCGATGGTGTTCGGCGGCGAGCGTCGGGAACGGTTGCAATTGAACGAAGATACGCTATGGTCGGGATTTCCGCGGGATAAGGTCAATTATGATGCGCAGCGTTATTTGAAGCAGGTGCGTGAGTTGATTTTTGCGGGAAAATACGATGAAGCGGAGAAGATCATCAATCTGCGTATGCTGGGCTGGAATACGGAAGCGTATCAGCCGTTGGGCGACTTGTATATCGACCGGATCGGCGGCGGGGAAGCGACAGATTACGAGCGTGAGCTGGATCTGACCAACGGGGTGCTGACGACGGCGTTTACGGCGGACGGAGTCCGTTTTACCCGCGAAGTATGGATCAGCGAGCCGGACCAGGTGCTGGCTGTCGTGTTGAGCGCAGACCAAGCAGGTTCGATCGACGTTGATGTGTCACTGGAGAGCCTGCTGCCGTATGAGACAGCTTCCTATACCGACGGTCGTCTGGCGATCAAGGGCATGGCGCCGAGCCATGTGGAGACGAATTACTTCCGCGATCATCCCGAGGCGATTCTGTTCGAAGAAGGTCTGGGCATGCGTTTTGAAGCTCAGTTGAAGACGCAGGCCGAAGGCGGGGAGGTTCGGGCTGTCGAAGGGCGGATCGAGATTCGGCGTGCGGACCGGGTGGTGTTGCTGCTCGCGGCGGCGACTAACTTTGAATCGTACGACAAACTTCCCGAAAGCGGTTCCCGTCGTCCAGATCGGTTGTGCGAAGCCTGGTTGAAAGCAGCTTCGACATGGGATGAAAAAACTTTGCGTGAGCGTCATATTCGCGATCATGCAGCGTTGTTCGGGCGCGTAGAGCTGGATCTCGGCGGCAACGAACGTGCAGAATTGCCAACGGACGAGCGTCTTGAAGCGTACAAGCAAGGAGCGGTTGATCCGGCGCTGGAAGCTCTCTATTTCCATTACGGCCGCTACCTGCTGATGGGAAGCTCGCGTCCGGGAACGCAGCCTGCCAACTTGCAAGGTATCTGGAACCATCAGATCGAACCGCCGTGGAACAGCAACTATACGTCAAACATCAATGTGCAAATGAACTATTGGCCGGCAGAGAGCGTTAACCTGGGCGAGTGCCACGAACCGATGCTGAAAATGATCGGCGAGTTGGCGCAGGCAGGTCGGCGCACAGCCAAAATTCATTACGGAACTCGCGGCTGGGCCGCACACCACAACGTTGACCTGTGGCGGATGTCCACTCCTTCGGGCGGCGATGCCAGTTGGGCTTTCTGGCCTATGGGCGGCTTGTGGCTGACCTCTCATCTGTGGGAACATTATTTGTTTACCAAAGACCAGGCATTTTTGCGCAATGAAGCTTATCCGATTCTGCGTGAAGCGGCGCTGTTTGCGTTGGACTGGCTCGTTGAAGGCCCCGACGGCCAACTGACGACGGCTCCGTCGACTTCGCCGGAGAATCGTTTTGTCACGGAAAGCGGAGAAGCTTGCAGTACGGCATTCGGATCGGCAATGGATCTGACATTGATTCGGGACGTTATGGAGCATGTTATCGAAGCGGAAGGGATTTTGGGCTTAAATAGCGCCGAAGCGGCAGAGTTCCGCTCTGCGCTGCAACGCTTGCAGCCGCTTCAGGTCGGCTCAGACGGTCGCTTACTTGAATGGGGAGCTGAATTGAAAGAGCACGAGCCAGGTCACCGTCACGTCTCCCATCTGTATGGCGTTTACCCGGGACGCTCGATCAATAGCGAACAGACGCCGGAACTGCTGGAAGCGGCAAAAGCTTCTCTTGCAGCCCGCATTGCCAATGGCGGCGGCCACACGGGCTGGAGCTGCGCATGGTTGATCAACTTGTATGCCCGTCTGCTCGACGGCGAAAGCGCGCATCATTTCGTGCATACGTTGTTGGCACGTTCGACGCATCCGAACTTGTTCGACGATCACCCGCCATTCCAGATCGACGGCAACTTCGGTGGCACGGCAGGCATCGCGGAACTGCTGCTCCAGAGTCATCTGGATGAACTGCATCTCCTTCCGGCACTGCCTTCAGCATGGCCCGACGGCTCCGTTCGCGGCCTTCGCGCCCGCGGCGGCTACACCGTCTCCCTGAAGTGGCAAAACGGCCAAATCCAATCCGCCGAAATCACCGCCGATTTCTCCGGCCCGATCCGCCTGCGTACGCATCGCGCCTTTGAAGGTTCTTCGCCTGTAGTCTCCACCTCAAGCGAATCCACTCAATTCGCACGCACCCTGAGTTTGGCGGCTGGCGAAAGCATCGCGCTTGCTTTTGAATAAGCCGTAGTTAAGCACCAAGCTCAGGTTGTAGCATTATTCAAAGATTAACGATATTAAAGCTTTTTAGAGAAAATACTTTCCGTTTTTCGTGTATGCTCTGCCATTGAGCCGCTGCCAAGCGCGGCTTCAATGGCTTTGAATGTGCAGTCTGTGGCCTTAGCTACAAAGGTCGCATCTTTTACCCTGCCCAACAACCTACGGGTTGTGGGAGCTTTGATTTAACCTGGCCTAAGGCTCCGGGAAAGTTTCAGCGGAGGAATGAAATATTCGCCTTTGAAATCGGGAAGCTTCATCGTTGTCCAATCCTGCTTCCCGATTTCAACACGCGACCGAAGCGAAACTTTCTTGGAGCCTCCAGCCGACGGTTTAATAAAACCTAACAAGCCTATGGAGGAACAAACATGACGATTTTTCAATTTCCGAACGACTTCAAATGGGGCACAGCTACAGCTGCCTACCAAATCGAAGGAGCCGCACGGGAAGGCGGACGCGGTCCGTCCATCTGGGATACGTTCTCCCATACGCCTGGTCGGGTCTTTAACGGAGACAACGGCGACGTCGCTTGCGACAGCTACCACCGTTACGAAGAAGATGTCGAGCTGATGAAAGAACTTGGCATCAACACCTACCGCTTCTCGATCTCCTGGTCCCGTATCATTCCGGACGGTGACGGCGAGATCAACCAAGAAGGTCTGGATTACTATCACCGTTTTGTCGACAAGCTGCTGGAAGCCGGCATTGAGCCATTCTGCACGTTGTATCACTGGGACCTGCCGCAGGCGCTTCAAGATGTAGGCGGCTGGGAAAATCGTCGCAGCATCGATGCTTTCGTTAAGTTCTCCGAAGTCATGTATCGCGAATTCAACGGCAAAATCAGATACTGGCTGACGTTCAACGAGCCTTGGTGCATCGCGTTCCTGTCCAACGTGATAGGCGTACATGCTCCGGGCAAGCAAGATCTGCAAGCCGGATTGGACGTTGCGCACAACCTGCTCGTTGCGCATGGCAAATCGGTATCCAAGTTCCGCGAAATCGGCGTAGACGGCAAGATCGGCATCGCTCCGAACGTAGCTTGGGCGGTTCCGTATTCCAAAAACGAAGCAGACCAAGGCGCAGCCGACCGCAATATTCAAGTCTTCTCCGACTGGTTCCTTGATCCGATCTATAAAGGAAGCTATCCGCAATCGCTCTACTCGTGGTTCGAGCAATCCGGTCATGTGCCTCCGATCCACGAAGGCGACATGGAAGCGATCGCGCAGCCGATCGACCATATCGGAATCAACTATTATGCGATGAGCGTCAACCGTTTCAATCCGGACGGCGGCTATCTGCAAATGGAAGAAGTCGATATGGGTCTGGTCAAGACCGACATCGGCTGGCCGGTGGAATCGAGAGGCCTGTACGAAGTCATCCATTACCTGCAAAAATACGGCAACATCGACATCTATATCACCGAAAACGGCGCTTGCATTAACGACGACATCGTTAACGGCAAAGTGAACGACTCACGCCGTATCTCCTACCTCCAGCAGCACATCGCGCAGGTTCACCGCGTCATCCAGGACGGCATCAACCTGAAAGGCTACATGGCCTGGTCGTTGATGGACAATTTCGAGTGGGCAGAAGGCTACCGTATGCGCTTCGGCCTCGTACACGTGGACTACCGCTCCCTGAAACGCACGCCAAAAGAGAGTTTCTACTGGTACCAAAACGTGGTGAAAAACGGTTGGATGGAAACACGCAAGGAACAGTGAAGCCGCGAAGCGCGAACGGCTTGCGTGTGACCCGCAAGGGATAGTGAAGCCGCGCAGTGCGAACGGCTTGCGGATGACACGCAAGCACTAGCACAGCAGCGCCCCCGTTCCAATAAGTTCCCCTTATTTTTCAAACACCCGGCCTCTTTTTAGAGCGTCGGGTGTTTGAGTTTCTCTCCACCAGCCTTCCCCCAACAGTATCCAGCAATGGTTTGATCCCTTTTAAAAAAGAGTTAAAGAGGGGAAAGACAATGAATCACAAACCGAAAACACCAGAGGTCTTATGTTGGTTTCAACCATCATCTTTATCGTTTTGATGATCATCGGGATCGTTATGATTATTACGGCCCTCGGTAATTTTAGCGACAAAAGTTACCCGGTTACGGTAGGGATCGGATTTATCGTTTGGAATATTATCATTTACGGCTTGAGTCGTGCGGTCGGAATAGCCCAGATGCGTAAAGAAGGGAGCAACGGCAAAGTAGACAGCTGATTGCTTTTTGATATCGAAAACCGAAGACGTGCAAAATCACAACTCCAACGAAGCTCCAAAAGAGCCGTTTGGAGTTACTTTTGTAGAACTGAAAATCACAACTATGATAAATGTCACAAAATTGTCGAAGAAAGCGTTAACTTCGTCGAATGCTAACCTGTTGCGTATCCGATAAAGATTACACTTGCTTAAAACGTACTAGAGTCCTGAACGTTTCAGGCAAGCGCAAACCCCAGATTAAAGCGAGACAAGCTACGAGTACCATAACCGCTTAAGAGGATAGGTTACGCCCATCGAAAACCCTCTTAAACCGTGCGCGTTTCAGACGAACTTAAACCTGCAATTCATTCAAGACAATCTACTAAATAGATAAATATGTTTAAGAAAGGACAGGAAGACGTTAAAAGCTATTAGAGCGCATATAAAGGAAGAGAAAATTAAAATTTGAAATAAAGTGAGAGGGGAGTGGAAGATTAGCCGCTAATCGAAGGGAAGTAACTATGTCGAAACAAGGGTTTTTCAAGGCTCAATATCACGAAAAGAAGCAGATAGTTTGACATCTTTGTTAACAAAGTCAAAACTTTTCGAAAAACCTGTTCATTTCTGGTATCTTTAAGTGTAGAATCAAAGTTGCGTTTTAATGTGTGAAATGCTTATCGGATTTTATTGAGCGTTCAACAAAGAGAGGGGATCCACATGGGCAAAAAACGAAGATCGCTCGTTCGCGCAGCTTTCTCGGCCGTCGTTCTGGTAATGACGATGCTGTTGCTCTCGGGATGCGCGGACTATATGGTTCTCGACCCGAAAGGACCGATCGCAGCCAAGCAGTTGGACCTGATGATTATCACCGTTATTCTATGCTCGATTATTATCGTGCCGGTGTTGATTATTACGTTCATCATTGTATGGCGTTATCGGGCCAGCAACAAGAAGGCCGATTATAAGCCGGAATGGGCACACAGTAACCTGCTGGAGACGATCTGGTGGGGAATTCCGATTGTCATCATTATCGTTCTCGCCATCATCACCGTGCGTTATACGCATGAGCTTGAGCCAGCCAAAGCTTTGGCATCGGACAAGGACGAAGTTACGATCCAGGTCGTATCGCTGAACTGGAAATGGCTGTTCCTGTATCCGGAAGAAGGAATTGCGACCGTTAATACGATCACGATTCCGGAAGACCGTCCGGTACGCTTCGAGTTAACGGCGGATTCGCCGATGAACTCGTTCTGGATTCCGGAATTGGGCGGACAGATTTATGCGATGTCCGGGATGTCCATGGCTCTGCATTTGCAAGCTGACGAGCCGGGAACGTATTTCGGTACGGCGGCCAACTTTACGGGTGAACACTTCGAAAACATGACTTTCGACGTTCACGCAACCAGCGACGCCGAGTACGAACAGTGGATTCAAGAGGCGAAAAGCTCGCCAAACACAATCACGGACGAATCGTACGAGGAAATGTCGAAACCGACCGAGAAAGAAGAGCCGACACTGTACTCTTCGTTCCCAGACGGTATTTACGAACGTATCGTAACCAAGTACATGCATGACGGTGCAGAGCTTCACCAACACGGAAGCGCATCTGCTGACGATACGGACGGTACGGCATCGGCAGACGCCGCGAACTCGGAAGAAGATTCTTCTTCGCACAACGGCCACTAAGATTCGGATCAAACCGGATGTAAAAGAGCCTGAACAATCAATGCAATGAAAGGAGCTCCCTAATGCTCGATAATATCAAAGAGTTCGCATCCGAGTTTTTTGTAACGGGCGATCCGCTGATCTACGGCGCTGACGTGTCGATCGTTCTGGCGACACTCGGGATCGTGTTCGTACTGACATACTTCAAAAAATGGGGTTGGCTCTGGCGGGACTGGCTGACGACCGTCGATCATAAAAAGATCGGCATCATGTATATCCTGGCCGCGATCGTCATGCTGTTCCGCGGCGGCGTCGACGCCGTCATGATGCGGACTCAGTTAGCTTTCCCGGATCTAAACTTCCTGGAAGCCGATCACTACAACCAAATCTTTACCACGCACGGCGTAGTCATGATCTTCTTCATGGCGATGCCGCTGATGTTCGGTCTGTTCAATATCGTCGTGCCGCTTCAGATCGGCGCGCGCGACGTTGCGTTCCCTTTCCTGAACTCGCTGAGCTTCTGGCTGTTCTTCGCCGGCGCGATGCTGTTCAACCTGTCGTTCGTCATCGGCGGTTCGCCTGACGCCGGCTGGCTTGCGTATCCGCCGCTTTCCGGTTCGCAATTCAACCCGGGCGTCGGACAAAACTTCTATATTTGGGGGATTCAGATCTCCGGTATCGGCTCGCTTGCGTCCGGTATCAACTTCTTGGTAACGATCCTCAAAATGCGTGCTCCGGGCATGACGATGATGAAAATGCCGATGTTCACCTGGTCGGTATTCGCTGCTTCGACAACGATCATCTTCGCTTTCCCGATCCTGACAATCACGCTGCTGCTGCTCTTTATGGACCGCTTCTTCGGTGCCCATTTCTTCACGCTTGACGGCGGCGGTAACCCGATGATGTATATCAACCTCATCTGGATGTGGGGTCACCCGGAAGTGTATATCGTCGTTCTGCCAGCCTTCGGCGTATTCTCCGAAACGGTTGCGACCTTCGCGAGAAAACGGCTGTTCGGCTACGCTTCGATGGTATTCGCTATGGTTATCATCAGTATCATCTCGTTCTTCACTTGGGCTCACCACTTCTTCACGATGGGCTCCGGCGCGAACGTTAATGCGTTCTTCGCAGTCACGACGATGATTATCGCGATTCCGACCGGGGTCAAGATATTCAACTGGCTGTTTACGATGTATAAGGGCAGGATCACCTTCCCGACCCCGATGATGTGGACGATTGCGTTCATACCGGCATTCGTTGTCGGCGGGATGACGGGGGTCATGCTGTCGGTCGCACCGGCCGACTTCCAGTTCCACAACAGTTACTTCCTGATCGCCCACTTCCACCAAGTGTTGATCGGCGGCGTCGTATTCGGTTACTTCGCGGGTCTGTACTACTGGTGGCCGAAGATGTTCGGCTTCAAGCTGAACGAGTACCTCGGCAAATGGGCATTCTGGCTGTGGAATATCGGTTTCTATGTCTGCTTCATGCCGCAATACCTCGTCGGTCTCGACGGCATGACGCGCCGGATCAGCGTATTCAGCGATCCGGACTGGCAAGGACTGAACGTGACTTCGACGATCGGCGCGTATATCATGGGCCTTGCGTTCCTGTTCCAGGTGGCGCAAATCGGCTACAGTATCTTCCGTCATGAAAAAGACACGACGGGCGATATCTGGGACGCCCGCACGCTCGAATTCTCGATTCCTTCCCCGGCGCCGGAATACAACTTCGCGGTCATTCCGCAAGTTCATAGCCGCGACGAATGGTGGGAAGAAAAAGAACGCCGTGCCAGAGGCGAAAAGCCTTGGCAGCAAGGCAAGATCGAACCGATCCATATGCCGAAAAACTCGGCGATCGGCCCGATCATGGGCGGATTCTGGTTCCTTGCGGGCTTCGGCCTGGTCTTCCACTGGTTGTGGCTGGCGATTCCGGGCTTGCTCGGCGTATTCGTTTGTATGTTTGCTCGTTCCTTCAGCGCTCACAAAGCGGAATACTATATTCCGGTTGAAGAAATTGAAAGAACCGAAGCTAAGTTAAGAGGGGGCGCGGTATAATGGCACAGTCTCCGGCACACGGCTCGGACCATCACGACCATCACGCTGCGGGTCATCATGACCCGCAGGATCTGAAACTGCTCGGTTTCTGGATTTTCCTTGTAACCGACGTAATCATGTTTTCCACGCTTTTCGCGACGTTTATCGTGCTTCGCGGCGGTACGGACGGCGGTCCGACCGGCGCGGAACTGCTGGAAATCAACGGGATCATCATCTCGACGTTCCTGCTGTTGACCAGTAGCTTCACAAGCGGCGTGGCCGTTCTGGCCATGCACCAGCATAAGATCAAACAGATGATTATCTGGCTGGTGATTACCGGCTTGCTCGGCGCAGGGTTCCTGTACCTCGAAATCCATGAGTTCCTGCACCTGATCGGCGAAGGAGCGACGCTGCAAACCAGCGCGTTCTGGTCATCGTTCTTCGTATTGGTCGGCACGCACGGCGTGCACGTTACGGTCGGTCTGTTCTGGATGATCTCGATTATCATTCAGATCGTCCGCCGCGGCCTGACCGACGATACCAAAGGCAAAGTCACGGTATTCAGCTTGTACTGGCACTTCTTGGACGCGGTCTGGATCTTCCTGCTCTCGATCGTGTACCTGATGGAGGTGATGTAAGATGGCGGATCACAACAACGCGCATAACAGCCATGGTGGGGAACGTCACGATCACGGCTCGCTTAAGTCCTACATCATCGGTTATATCATTTCGATCGTATTGACGATCATCCCGCTCGTCGTCGTGTTGAACGACATGATGGGACGCACGGCTACGATCGCGGTAATCATGGTGACCGCGACGCTGCAATTCCTGGTTCAGTTGATCTTCTTCATGCACGTGCGTGACGGAGAACAACCTCGTTGGAACCTGATTACGCTAATCTTCGGGGTCCTGATCCTGTTGACCATCGTCGTCGGTTCGATCTGGATTATGGGCAATAACTCGATTGGGATGAAAATGTAGGATGAGGGAAGGGCTCGCTTCGGCGGGCTCTTTTTTTGGTTGTGGAGGGGTTTGGATTCGGGGGCTGGAGCGGGGAGACGCTGCGGGAGAAATTCGTTTCGGTCGCGTGTTGCATTTGGGAAGCTGGATTAGGTTTTAAAAGGAGGCTTCCCAAATGCAAAGGCGATCGCTAATGCTCCTACACTGAATTTCTCCCTCCGCTCCGCTTCAGCCGGAATCGAACCGTCCCCAACCCAAGAGCCAGCCAAAACGGGCGGCTGGGGTAAGAGAAGACAAGAGATTAGGTGATGCATGATCGACAAATTCAAGACATAGAATACATATAAAAGAGGCTGTCCTAAGCTAAATTAGCTTACGGACAGCTCTTTTTGTGACGAGAGTAGTTTTTTTGTTGGGGCTAAGCTTTTAGAGATACTCGCATTTAAAATTCGTGAACTCCGCTTCTGCACTTTCGCCGACGGCGTAGAGGCCGATGACGACGCCTGTGAAACCGCCTGCGACTTCGGAGGAGAGGTAGCGGGTTTGGGCTGTGCCCAACGCGATTTCTTCGTTGTTTTGGACAAGGAAGAAGTGGTAGCGTTCGTGACCGGAACGGATAACCAGCTTGGCCGGTTGTTGAGGGTGGAGCGCGATCGACTTTTCGATTGATTTGATATCGCCCACGTTCAAGCGTTCGATGACCGTTAGGGAGCCGTCATTGTCTTTGCGGACGGCAAGGTCATAGCGGTGGTTTTCGTCCATGTACAACGTGATGCCGGCTTCGCCGACGTTTTCCGCAAGCTTAACGTCACAGGAGATAACGGCGTCGAAGTCTTTTTGCCGGATGCCGATGAATGTGGGCGAAGCCGCAGCGTCCAACGTAACGTCGGTACCGCTCAGCATTGCGCGATTGGCTTCCAATTTATAATTTTCGGTTGCCGGATGACGCAGGTAGCACCAATCCAGGTTCCAGTCGGTATTTTCGAAGGTTACGGTCTTTTGTTCTTGCTGCACCACGTGATCGGGAATACGGTCTGTCGTGAAGCTGGTCAACGTGATGCCGTCATGGCCTGCGGTGAACCAGCCGTCTTCGCCGAATGTGACCGGGGTGAGGAAGACTTCGCGGCCCAGATGGTGATACGTGAGCCAGCGTCCGATCTGGCGGAAGCCCAGATGCAGCATCCACCAGTTGCCGTCGCCGTCTTGAATCAGATCGCCGTGGCCTACGCCCTGAAGCTCGTAGCCACCCAGGTTGCGGTTGGTGAGCACGGGGTTGGCGGCGTATGATTCGAACGGACCCGAGAGCGATTCGCTGCGCGCATAAATGACCATATGGCCGTATTCGGTTCCGCCTTCGGCAGCCATGAGGTAGTAGCGCCCGTCGATTTTGTACATATGCGGGCTTTCCAGATAGCGCCCGCCTGTTCCTTTCCAGATCGAACGGCTCGGCGACAGCTTCGCTCCGGTATCGATATTCAGTTCGCATTGCACCACGCCGCCTACGCCTTGATCGTCCGTGCCGTTGCTCATAAAGAAAGCCCGTCCGTTTTCAAAATACAAATCGGGATCGATGCCGCCTTGGTCGACAAAGACAGGTTCCGACCATTCGCCGTAAATATCGTCTGTCCATACATAGAAATTCTGGCGTGTTGTATCGTTGGTCGTCGTCATGTAAAAACGGCCTTCGTTATGACGAATCGTCGGAGCGAATACGCCGCCGGAGCTGTTGACGTGACTCAGTTGCACCTGGCTCTCACGTGTCAGACAATGGCCGATTTGCGTCCAGTTGATCAAGTCCTTGCTTTCGAAAAGCGGGACGCCGGGGAAGAATTGAAAAGAACTGCATACGAGATAATACGTGTCGCCCACTCGGCATACGCTGGGATCGGGATAAAAGCCTTTGATGACGGGATTGTTGTATTTCATGCCGCACCTCTTCTTGAATTCACATCTTTGCGAATTGCGTATTTTATTGAATCTAAGCAAATTAAACCGTATTCCGATACCGCTTACAATATGATAAAGTAAGGCGCAAAGACAAAATCTATTCAATGAACATGAATGTGATTTCAACATAAGCGGAAATAGGTGAAGCGTAAATGATCAAAGCGAACGGCGAAGAGCGATTTATTCCCTTATACGAAGCCTTGGCGAGCGAAGTCAGATGGAAGATGCTGAGATTGCTGGCCGACGCCGAGACGAACGTCAAAGATCTAGCGACGCGGCTCCATCTGAGTCCTTCCATCGTCACGATGCACATCCGGAAACTGGAGGAAGCCGGATTGATCGGAAGCCGCAGGGTACGGTTGAACGGCGGCACGCATAAGATCTGTTTTATCAAGGAAAGCCGGATCGAGATTCTTTTGCCGCAAGCGAGCGAGGAGGCGCGTATTCGGGAGCAGTCGATCGCCATCGGTCATTACACGGCTTTCGACGTTTATCCCACTTGCGGGCTCGGTACGTTGGAAAAGGAAATCGGCGTTTGGGACGATCCGCGTTATTTTCTCGATCCGGAACGGGTGCAGGCCGCTATTTTGTGGATGGGGCGGGGTTTTGTGGAGTATAAAACGCCGAACTATCTACTCCCTGCACAGAAGGCGGAAGCGATCGAGCTTTCGATGGAGTTGGCTTCGGAAGCGCCGGGGCTTCGCGATGATTGGCCTTCCGATATCGGTTTTGTTTTTAACGGGATCGACTTGGGAACGTGGACCAGTCCGGCAGACTTCGGTCGCGCCGCCAGGGGGAAATATACGCCGTCCTGGTGGCATCGCAATGTGAACCAATACGGCCTGCTTAAGACTATTCGAATCGACGCTTCAGGGACTTCCATTGACGGAGAACGTATGTCGGATGTGACGATTTCTGATTTGCGTTTGGAAGAACCGTTTTGGACGCTGCGTTTTCAGGTAGACGAACAGGCCGAGCATGTAGGCGGGTTGACGCTGTACGGCGCAGGTTTCGGCAACCATGATCAGGATATCGTGATTCGCGTGCATATCGGCGATCGTCAAAGTGAAAGGGAAGAGGATGGGAAATGAACGAATTTAGAGCAACAGGGGATGATGTAAAAAAGCTGGGCAGAACGCACGCGCACAACGAGACGTTATGGCTGGGCTTGTCCGGTAGCGGCGCCGAGTTTTCTTTTACCGGGAAAAAGGCAGAGATTACGCTTCGGGGCGATAGCACGGCGCAGGGAACGAATAATTGGGCGCGCATCGGAATCTGGGTGAACGGAACGCGCGTCGTGGACGAGCAGGTCGATCAGGCGATAAAAAGATACACCGTGTTCGAAAGCGAAACAGACGAAACCGTCATCGTGACCATCGTCAAGCTCTCGGAAGCGGCAATGTCGACGGTCGGAATACAGCATATTGCCGTGGACGCCGAAGGCGGTATTCAGCCAACTCCACCAAAGAAGCACAAAATCGAGATTATCGGCGATTCGATCACTTGCGGATACGGAATCGACGATGAACATGCGGAGCACTCCTTTTCTACCGCGACAGAAGACGTAACCAAGGCGTATTCGTATCGAACGGTTCAAGCGCTCGACGCCGATTACAGCATCGTGTCGTACAGCGGCTACGGCATTATCTCCGGTTATACGGATAATGATGCCAAGCTGCTCACCCATCTGGTCCCGGATTATTATGAAAAATGGGCCAAATCCGAAGGCAGACCGGACGGGATGCTTGATCCGCTGTCGGTTGATTGGGATTTTGCGCAATTCGTTCCCGACCTGGTCATTATCAATTTGGGCACCAACGACGACTCGTATGCGCAGGATAACTTGGAGAGACAAACGGAGTTCGCGATGCAGTATGCCGAATTTTTGAAAACGGTCAGACATCGAAACGATCGCGCGTTGATCCTGTGCACGTTGGGAATCATGGGCGATCGGCTGTATCCGTTTGTCGAGCAGGCGGTAGATCAGTATGTGCAAGAGACGGGCGATACAAAAGTGACGACGCTGAAATTCAACCTGCAGCAAGCCGAAGACGGTTATGCCGCTGACTACCATCCGTCTCGAAAAACGCATCGTCAGGCCAGTGAACAACTTGTCCGATACATTCGAAAGCGGCTACCTGAGTTCAATCAGACAAACCCTGGGTGGATTACTGCTTCTGCACCCGCGAATTAACGGTTGGGTGTTTCGCTTGCCGCGGGGCGAAATACCCAAACTTTGCTCAAAACATAATTCAGCGCCATGCCGGGTACGGTCACAAGCACTTTGGCGGCCCAAACAGGCATGAACAGATCAAGCAGCGTCAGCAGAGCGGTGGTTAGCAAGGCGACGGTCAGATTGACGATCAGAAACCGGGTCAATTCGCCTTTTTGTCTGGGTTGATCGGTCTTGAAGGTCCAGCGGCGATTCCAATAGTAGCTGTTCGCCGTACCGGCGGCATAGCCTGCGATTTGGGCGATCGGACCGATCAAGCCCTCCAGCAGGAAAAAGACGATAAAATCGACAAGCGTATTGGACACGCCGACAATGGCGAAGCGCAGCGGCCTGGCGGATACTTTTTTTTGCGGCACGGATTCAATCCTCCTTCGCGACGTCCCAGATTTTTATAAAGACAGGTTGCTTAAATCGTATAGCGTGTAGGTGCGATTCAGGCCGAGCGTGTCGACAACTTGTCCGATCGCTCCAACAATGCTTTGCGTATCCCGCGCGGGCGTGCCTAATGTTTGCTCGGAGGCCGGTTTCATCGCGTTCCATGCCGATTCCGGCACGGGGGTTCCGTTCGATTCGACCCAACGCGCAAGAGCGTCTTGGGTGTTATGCGTGCCGCCGATCAATACGTAGCGCAGCTCGCCGGATTTCGCCATTTTCTGAAGCCCCGTGATATTCAGTGCCGGATCTACGCCTTTAAAGCCGCCCCAGGCCAGTACCGGAAGACCGGTCTGGATAATCAACGAATCCGCGCCGCTGTTGGACGAAGGCATGGCGGCCAGATATTTGGCATTGCCGCGATTGCGGATCAGATAGTCGACCAGCGCCGTGTCGAGCGGCTCGCCGTCGCGGCTCCAGCTTCCGCCGCCCTCGGCCAGATGCGGAGAAGCGTACGGCTGACGGGCGCTTACGCCGTACAGCGAAGGCGTCAGCGCCCAATAAGCAGGAGCGGCAAGCAGAGCGGTCAGCGTCACGGTTAACGTAATCTTCGACGCGCCTCTTTTTTTTACGAACAGACCGAGTAGGGAAATCAAGCCCAATGCCGCACAGGCCAAGCCGATCGCCGGAAATCCGTCGTCGTAAACGATATAGGCCGCGGTGCCGAACGCCAAGGCGGCTCCGGGCGCAATCCACCGCCACTGGCGGGAACGGCATAGTTCGGCAATAGCTGCGCCCGCCAACGCTGCGATCCCCGGCGCCAGCATAATCAGATAATACCGGTGGAAGTATCCGGCCAGACTGAACACGACGATCATCGGCAGCAGCCAGCCCGCCCACAGCATGACTGCGACGCGACGCTCCGGACGGCGTATCCATAGCAGAACGGCGCCGAACAGAGCAAAAGGAAGCAGCCAAGTAATTTGTCCGGCAAGCTTCACGTCAAACAGGCGCAGCAACCCGGGCGGTCCGTCTTCGCCGGTCGAACTCATCGTTCCCGCCAAAGAAGCCGGAGCGAAAGCATGCTTTTCCTGAACCGGGTTATCGGTCGGCACGCCTGCTGCTTCCAATCGCGAAGCGTCCAATCCCGAAGGAAGAGCCGGGATCAGGCTGGCGTCTTGCGCGGCGATGCGGGCGGCGTTTTGCCGGGCAGCCGAGCTGCCGCTCAAGTCGCCCGTCAATCGGCCGATGCCGTTATAGCCGAGCGCCAACTCCAGTACCGAATTATGCTGGCTGCTGCCGACATAAGGCCGTTGATCGGCAGGCGTAGCGTCCACGATGATCGCCCAGGACAACGAGACGGCGACAAGAACTCCGGTAGCCGCAGTCAGGTGCCGGAGCGTTTTTTTCCAATCACTCTTGCGCATCCGATAAGCGGCCCACACGAATACAAAGAAAGCGGGCAGAACCAGATAAGCTTGAAGCATCTTGGTATTGAATCCTACACCCACCAATGCAAAAGCCAGACATAATTGAAAAAGACTCCCGTTTGCAACGGCTCGGGTCAGCACGTATACGGCAAGTAGCAGGAAAAACACCAATACGCTATCGACGTTATTCGTCCGGCTGACGGCGGCGGCGATCGGGGTGAACGTCAGGATGAGTGCCGCCAGGCGTCCCGCCGCCAACCCGAACGAAGCGCGCACGATCAGGTACAGCAAAATGACCGAGCCCGCAAAGGCCAGCGCCGACGGAAGGGCAAGCGTCCACGAATGCAAACCCAGCAGCTTGACGCTAATGGCTTGCAGCCAAAAAGCAACCGGAGGTTTGTCGATCGAAATGAAGCCTCCGGGATCGAAAGAATTATAGAAAAAGTTGTGAAAGCTCTGCGTCATGCTCGTGACCGCAGCCGTGTAGTAGGCGTTCAGGTTTCCGGATTTTTGAATCTGGTACAGTGACAAAAACAAAGCCGCCAGTGCAAGCATCGCCGGAATAGGATCGATTTTTTTCAGTAGTCGCGCATTCACGTCAAAGTCCCTCCGGTCTGTCGAAATTCCGTTTCATCCAAGTATATTTATGATAACCCGAAAACATGAATAAGAAATGAAAGCAAGCTTAGAAAAAGCTGAACGTTCCTGTCTTTGCCGGATGTGGCGAGGGCAGGATTTTTCTTTTTAGCAAAAAAGGATGTACAAAGCGAATTAAATGAACTAATATGAACCTATATAAACGTTCATTTAACGCTTTTTAACGTAAATTCTCCCAATTGAAAGGATGACTACTGTGGAAAACCGCTATGACTCCAATCCGAAAGACGTAAAAGGCTTCGATACGACCCGGCTTCGCGAGGAATTTTTGATTGAGACATTGTTTGCACCGGACGAACTTGTAACCGTTTACTCGCATACGGACCGCTATATCGTCGGTTCGGCCGTGCCTTTGTCGAAAGAACTCAAGCTGGAAGCGGACTTCAAGCAGATCGGGGCCGATTATTTCCTGGAGCGGCGCGAAGTCGGCATCATCAACGTCGGCGGCGAAGGTTCGGTCACGGCTGACGGCGAAACGTACGGGATCGGCGAAAATGAGTGTCTGTATATCGGACTCGGCGTCAAAGACGTCTTTTTCAAAAGCTCGAACGGAGAAAGTCCGGCCAAATTCTATCTCGTGTCCACGCCGGCACATAAAGCCTATCCGACGAAAAAAGCCGGCGAAGGCGAAGCGATCAAAGCGAACTTGGGCAGCCTCGACAGTTCCAACGAACGCACCATCAACAAATACATCCTGCCGGGCGGCATCGAAAGCTGTCAGCTCGTAATGGGCATTACGCATCTGGCACCGGGCAGCATGTGGAATACGATGCCTTGCCATACGCACAACCGCCGCTCCGAAGTGTATCTGTACTTCAATATGCCGGAAAATGCCGCGGTGTTCCACTTCATGGGCGATCCGCAGGAAACGCGTCATCTGGTCGTGCGCAACGAGCAAGCGATCCTGTCGCCGAGCTGGTCGATCCATAGCGGCGTCGGCACGAACAACTACACGTTCTGCTGGGCGATGGGCGGCGAAAATCAACTGTTCGACGATATGGACGGCGTGGATATGAAGGACTTAAAATAGACCCTACACGACTTTTTTCGGAATAGGAGCTATGTCCAACCATGAACGCACTCAAACGGCATGAAAAATTGATGGAGATCCTCATCGAGCGCAAAGAAATCGGCGTCGGCGAACTCAGCTCCCTGCTCGACGTGACAGGCAAAACGATCCGTGAAGATCTGGCGCGTCTGGAGGAAAAAGGGTTGCTCGTTCGCGTGCACGGCGGCGCGATGCTGGCTCAGAACGACCAATTCGGCATCTTATCGTCCAAAGGCACCGGAGACAAGCATACGGCGGAAAAAGCGGAAATCGCCGCCCGTGCGCTACGCTATATCCAGCCGGGCGATATTGTTGCGCTCGATGGCGGAGGCACGACGCTCGAAATGGCACGCCAGCTCGATAACGCACCGCTGACCGTTGTGACGAACGATTTGTTCATTTTGAGCGAACTGGCACGCAAGGATAAGATTCGACTTGTCGTGCCGGGCGGCGAACGGGTGCGCAACGTGCTGATCGGTCCGGGCAGCGCGGCGTTCGTGGAAGGGCTGAATATCAGCAAAGCGTTTCTGTCGGCGACGGCGCTGCATCCGGAACTCGGCGCTTCGATCTACACGGGAGATTTGGTTCCTTATAAGAAGGCATTGGTTAAAACGGCGCGGCAGGTGTACGGCGTGGTCGAGCACCAGAAATTCGGCAAGTTCGCTTTATGGACGTTTGCGGATTGCGCGGAGCTGGATGTGATCATCACGGACAGCGGGCTTGACGCCGAACAGAAAAAACTTTTCGCGCAGAAAAACATACGACTGGACGATGGAAGCGGCGAACAGGAGAATCAGGCATAAAGGCTTCGGTTGGTCCGGTACCCTAATCAGGAGGCAAAAAAGATGAGCATGTTCGATCTAAGCGGTAAAACGGCACTGGTAACGGGAGCAAGCGGGGGACTCGGTCAAGGTATGGCGCTGGCGTTGGCGGAAGCCGGAGCGGACATCATCGCCGTCTCGTTCACGTCCTGCTCCGACACGGCGGAAAAGGTACGGGCGCTGGGACGTCAGGCACACGAGATTCAAGCGGACCTCAGCAAAAAGGAAGAGCTTGAAGATGTCGTGAAACAGTGTCTCGCGTTCACCGGCCATATCGACATCCTGATCAACAACGCGGGCATCATCCGTCGTACGCCGATCTCGCAGCATAGCTGGGAAGATTTCGACGACGTGCTGGATATCAACCTCAAAACGGTATTTTACCTGACCCAGCTCGTCGGCAACCATATGGTCGAGCGCGGCAGCGGCAAAGTGATCAATATCGCGTCGATGCTGTCGTTCCAGGGCGGCATCAACGTTCCGGGCTACACGGCGAGCAAGCACGGCGTAGCCGGTTTGACGAAAGCTTTTGCCAACGAATGGGCTTCGAAAGGGGTTCAGGTCAACGCGATCGCGCCGGGTTATATGTCTACCGACAACACGGCGCCGATCCGCGAGGACAAAGACCGGACGGATTCGATCACGGTGCGTATTCCGGCAGCGCGTTGGGGCACGGGCGAAGACGTCGGCGGACCCGCCGTGTTCCTATCGTCGTCGGCCGCGGATTATATCAACGGCCATGTGCTGTGCGTCGATGGCGGTTGGATGATTCGTTGATCGTAGCGTACAAGTAACCGAAGATTTTCGAGCGAAGCCGCGGACGGCGATGGAGGGCATGGATCCGTCCTCGAAGTTCGCGGCTTTTCTGTCGGAGTTCATATGAGGAGGAATCAAAAATGAAACCTGAAATGAAACTCGGTATTTTGGCCCATACGTACGGCAAGCTTCCGGCGGCGGAGCTGGCACGAAAAGTCGCGGAGGAAGGGTTTACTTCCGTGCAGTTGGCTTTGCTCAAAGCCATCGGAGATATCGACTGTTCCCCCGGCAAGCTAAGCCCGGGGCTGGCGAACCATCTGGGCGAGACTTTTCAGCGGGAAGGGGTACGGATCGCCGTGCTCGGCTGCTATATCGACCCCGTGCATCCGGACAAAGACATTCGGCGCGCCGAAATCAATCGTTTTAAAGAACATCTGCGTCTGGCGCGGGATTTCGGCTGCGGCATGGTCGCGACGGAAACGGGATCGATTCGGACTTACGCGGAATCGCATCCGTCCGATTACGAAGAGCATGGCTGGAGCGTGCTGCGCGAAACGGTGACGGAATTGGCGGAGGAAGCGGAAAAGTGGGGCGTAAAGCTGGCGATGGAGCCGGTGGCGAGCCATACGTTGAATTCGCTGGAGCATGTTCGACGTTTGATCGAGGAAGTGCCTTCGCCGACGATCGGGCTGCTGTTCGACGCCTGCAATCTGCTCAACGAAGAACGTTTGCCCAGCCAGGACGATCTGATGAAAGACGCATTCGAAACCCTCGCCGATCGCATGGTACTCATTCACGCCAAAGACCTGGATTTCGGCGACGGAGGTCATTTTGCCGGCAGCGGACGCCCGCGCCTGGATCGTCCGGTCGGAGAAGGGTTGCTGAATAAGGAACTGCTGTACCGGTTGTTAAAAGAACATAAGCCGCATATCGACATCTCGCTCGAAGGGGTTACGGCCGATCAGGCCAAGCGTTCGGCCGCGGAGCTGCGACGTTTGTATGCTCAAGCGTAATAGGACGATGGAATAGGCGTAGGTTTGTCTTGCAACTTTTCGCCTAAAGTCTTGCAGGTGCGCTTATGCCGCCCGCCCGTCGGGTAATGGGGCGTGTACGCCAGAATCGTTGAAAAAGGAGCGAACCGACTATGAGCAGCAACGCCCATTCTTCCGAACAGTTCCTCGTCGCATTGGTCACTGGAGGAGCCAAAGGTCTCGGTCGTGGGATCTGTCATGTCCTTGCGCAAAAAGGCTACCGGATCGCATTGACCTACCATTCCAGCTCGGACGACATGGAAGAAATGACCCGAGAGCTGAAGCATATCTACGGCGCGGAGCCTTTTGCCGTCCAAAGCGACCTGACCCAACCCGGCGAACCCAAGCGCGTAGCCGAAGCCGTACTGGAACGTTTCGGACGTATCGACCTGCTCGTCAACAATGCCGGACAAAGCACGATGAACCCTCTAACCGAGCTTGAAGAAGAGGACATCAGTTGGATGATCGATTTGGATTATAAAGCGCCGATTCTTCTGTCCAAATACGTCGCCGCATCCATGATCGAGCGCGAAATCAAAGGCAGCATCCTATTCATCACGTCGTCCCGAGGCGAACGCGCCTATCCCGGCGACAGCATCTACGGCGGGATGAAAGCCGCGTTGATCCGCTCCTGCGGTTCCCTTGCGCTGGAATGGGCTCCGCACGGCATCCGTACCAACTGCATAGCCCCCGGCGCAACCGTCAACGACTTGGATCAAGACGCGAGAACCGAACCTTTGGGCCGTAAAATCCCGCTAGGACGACTCGGAACCCCTGCCGATATCGGCGAAGCGGTAGCCTGGCTGGCATCCGACCAAGCCGCCTACATCACCGGCATCAATCTGCGGATCGACGGCGGCCTGATCCTTCCCGGCATGCCGGAAGACACCTCCGAAGAAGCCGGCTACGGCTGGGGAACGGTCTATCCGCCAAGCAGCGATTGAGTTCGAGGGTTCGAAAACCGACAGTGCCGCGCGAAGCTTGATCGAAGCTTCGCGCGGCTTTTTCGGGTTGGCCGCAGATCGGTTAACGTACGGGTCGAGCCGGACCATACCTTTTTCGGCACGGCTTTTGTTAGAGGAAGCAATAGAAAAATAAATGCGAATATGCAACTATTTTCTGACTTTTTTGAACGAATCGCAAAATAAGTGCTCAGGTGCAACTATTCAAGCCTAAAACCTATAAACAGACGCGGTAAGTGGAAATTAATTGCACTTTAGCATCTATTTCTGCCTAAACGTTAAATGTAGAAAGAATAAGTGCATATCCGCACTTATTCAGCGAAATCCGTTTACTCCGAACAGAATCTGCCTTCTTTCTAGTAAGCGGATTCATAATAAACCACTATTCGTATCGGATTTAAATATTCCCTCTTTTCATTCCTGACGATCTGTGTAAGAATAAGAGCCAAGTCAAGCACCAGACTAGGCCGTGTACGCAAACTCAACGACGTGCATCTTGAGCTGTCTTTTCGCCCTCTTCGGCGTCATTTTCCTTTGATGTGCCCCGGCACACCTTCAGAAAAATTCCTTGCTGAGAACGAAAATCCAGCTCAATCTGCTCCCGGCGAAGTTTGCGTACACGCCCTAGTACTCTGTATCAATAGAAGGTAGGGTTACGCTCGTCCGAAACGCACTAGACCCGTGTGCGTTTCGGCCAAACGTAAACCCACTATTCGACCTGATACAGAGTACTAGGGCGTGTCTTAAAACTCCGGTAAAATCTGCTTCCATCGAGGTTTGAAGACACGCCCTAAGCAAAAAAACGGAATTCCAAGACGAATCGTTGACAGCCAGAGTTTGCTTGAACAGGGATGCCGTTCTATTAACCATCCGGCGCAAAAGCCGGAATTTCGGGAGGAATCGGACATGACGGAAGAAAGAAAGCTTTCCTTTGAAACACTTGCCGTACACGGGGGACAAGAGATCGATCCCGTAACGGGAGCTCGTGCGGTACCGTTGTACCAGACGACCTCGTACGGCTTCCGGGACACGGAGCATGCAGCCAATCTGTTTGGCTTGAAGGAATTCGGCAACATCTATACCCGTCTCATGAATCCGACCAGCGATGTGTTCGAGCAGCGGATCGCGGCGCTCGAAGGCGGAGCCGGAGCGCTCGCCACGGCATCCGGTCAAGCGGCTATCACGTACTCTCTGCTGAATATTGCCGGAGCAGGCGACGAGATCGTCTCTTCCGCGAGTCTTTACGGCGGTACATATAATCTGTTTGCGGTCACTTTGCCGAAACTGGGCATCAAAGTACGCTTCGTGGATTCCAGCGATCCGGAAAACTTCCGCCGCGCAATCAACGATAAAACGAAGGCGGTTTACGCCGAAACGATCGGCAATCCACGCGGCGACGTACTGGATATTCGAGCGGTAGCCGACATTGCGCACGAAAACGGTCTCCCGTTGATCGTGGACAATACGTTCCCGAGTCCGTATTTGCTGCGTCCGATCGAGCACGGCGCGGATATCGTGGTTCATTCGGCGACCAAATTCATCGGGGGCCACGGCACCTCGA
This sequence comes from Saccharibacillus sacchari, assembly GCF_037722395.1. GTDB lineage: Bacteria > Bacillota > Bacilli > Paenibacillales > Paenibacillaceae > Saccharibacillus > Saccharibacillus sacchari_A. Next base: position 77,288 of record NZ_JBBKAR010000048.1, read on the forward strand.
TCGGCGGGATCATTGTCGACGGCGGCAACTTCGACTGGGCAGCCAGCGGCAAGTTCCCGGGCCTGACCGAGCCTGATCCAAGCTATCACGGTCTGGTGTACGCGGAAGCGCTCGGCCCGATCGCGTATATCATCAAAGCTCGCGTACAGCTTATGCGGGACTTGGGCGCGGCGATTTCTCCGTTCAACTCCTGGCTGCTTGTTCAAGGGCTGGAAACGCTGCATCTTCGCATGGAGCGTCACAGCCAGAATGCGCTCGCCGTCGCGAAGTTCCTCGAAGGACATGAGCGGGTAGAGTGGGTCAACTACTCCGGCCTGCCGAGCCATCCGTCTTACGAACTTGCTCAACGATATTTGCCGAAAGGGCAGGGGGCCATTCTTACATTCGGGATCAAGGGCGGAATCGAAGCCGGCAAAAAGCTGATCGAAAGCGTCCAATTGTTCTCTCACCTGGCGAATGTCGGCGACTCGAAGAGTCTGATTATCCATCCGGCAAGCACGACGCACCAGCAGCTTGGACCGGAAGAGCAGGAAGCGTCGGGCGTTCTGCCGGGCATGGTTCGACTGTCGATCGGCACCGAGTCGATTGATGATATTCTGCATGATCTGGAGCAAGCCATCGCAGCTTCGGCTAGCAACTAGGCTACACCAGGAAGCATTCTCTGATCGTTAAAAAAAGTCCGCCTTCCCGAATAGGGGGAGGCGGGTTTTTCGTTGTACGACTTGCCATATTTTCGAGAAAAAAACGGCTTTAGGTTCATGAAATCTTCATTTTCATGGTAACAAATTCAACTTGACACAATCAATTGGAGACTCCATAATAAGAACTACATTGTAATCATTATAAATTAGGAATGACTGAGAAAGAGGAGGACCTATCATGCATAAATCGATCATCATCGGTACCGGCCCCGCCGGACTGACTGCCGCGATCTACCTGGCTCGCGCTAATATGAGTCCACTGGTTATTGAAGGACCGCAACCGGGCGGACAATTGACAACAACAACCGAAGTCGAGAACTTCCCTGGCTTCCCGGAAGGCATCATGGGTCCGGAACTGATGGACAATATGCGCAAGCAAGCGGAACGTTTTGGTGCGGAATTCCGTACGGGTTGGGTTGAGAACGTGGATCTGTCACAGCGTCCTTTCAAGCTGAACGTAGAAGGCATGGGCGAGTTGGTGACCGATACGCTGATCATCTCCACGGGTGCTAGCGCCAAATACCTCGGCATTCCGGGCGAAGAAGAAAACGTAGGCATGGGTGTCAGCACCTGCGCGACTTGCGACGGATTCTTTTTCCGCGGCAAAGAAATTATCGTCGTAGGCGGCGGCGACTCGGCACTTGAAGAAGCCAACTTCCTGACCCGTTTCGCGACGAAGGTAACGCTGGTACACCGCAGAAACGAAATGCGCGCTTCGAAAATCATGCAAGACCGTGCACGTCAGAACCCGAAGATCGAATGGGCACTGGATCGCACTCCGCTTGAAGTGGTCAAAGGCGAAAACGGTCTGCAAGGACTGCTCGTTCGCAACAATGAGACAGGCGAGGACCAATTGATCGAAGCTAGCGGCGTATTCGTCGCAATCGGTCACCACCCGAACACAGGCTTCCTGAACGGACAAATCACGACGGATGCCAACGGCTACATCGTGGTAACGCCAGGCACAACCGAAACGAATATTCCCGGAGTATTCGCTTGCGGCGACGTTCAAGATACACGCTACCGTCAGGCGATCACCGCTGCGGGCAGCGGATGCTCGGCCGCGATGGACGCTGAACGTTTCATCGAAAGCCTGGAGTTCGCACAAGCGGCTGCCGAAGCTGTTTTATAAAAAAAATTCGACTGAATTCCGTCACGGATAACGCTTTGTATAAGTCCGCCTGACGTTATATAATAAAGAAAGTTAGTTTCAAAACAATACGGTAAAGGTGGAGAATCGAATATGACGACAGCAATCGTATATACAAGCACCAACTGCCCACACTGCAAACAAGTGAAAGGCTATCTGGATGGTAAAGGCGTAGCTTACGAAGAACGCAACATCGAACAAAGCGACGCTTTCGCGCAACAAGTTTGGGACATGGGACTGCGTGCCGTGCCGGTTACCGTAATCGGCGAAGCCAAAATCGTAGGCATGAACAAGCTGCAACTGGAAAAAGCGCTGAACGCGTAAATTCGGCTTTTTCGCTTCCGATCTCGGGTTTCGAGGTTGGTTGGTATTCGAAAATCGCAGAGAAACACAAAAAAGGCGCGCCATATCGGCTGCGCCTTTTTGCTTACAACGATACCCGTACACGTCCCAGAAATTGCGATACGGCCAGATGGGCTGCGCCCAGAACGGCGGACCGGCTACCCAACTCCGAGAAAGCAACGGCAAGCTCGCGTCGATGATAGGGAAGAGCGCGCTCCGCGATCGCCGCCAGCATAGCCGATTCGATCCAGGGCTTGGCTTCCGTTAACGGACCGCCGACCACGATTTTTTCGGGGTTAAAGCCATTGACGAGATTGGTAATGCCGATGCCCAGCCGCCGTCCGATTTCGTTATACATAGCAAGCGTTTCGGAATCCTCTCGCCTAGCGTATTCAATCAATTCGGCTGTCGTAAAAGTGGGAAGGCGATTTAAAGCTTCTGCTGAATCCACTAGTTTCGATCTGTTCGCCACCTCACCATGCTCGTTGTGCTGTTCATTTTGACCCGGCAGCGAAGCATAGGCGTAAGCCCGTTCCGACGCATACAGCTCCCAACATCCCCGGCTCCCGCAGCTGCATAGTCTCCCATCGCTTTCGATCGACATATGTCCGGTCTCGCCCGCGTAGCCCCAGGCTCCTTTGTAGAGTTGCCCGTCGATAATCATACCGGAGCCGATTCCCATCCCCGCGCTGACATAGACCAGATGCCTCACATGCCGTCCGGCCCCGTATTCGCGTTCGCCCGCCGCACCTGCATTGGCTTCGTTATCAATCACGACAGGCACGCCGAATCGATCTTCTATCCGCGACTTCAAATCTACGCCTTCCCAGCCCAGGTTGGGCGCAAACAGAATCAAGCCCGATTCATCCACCATCCCCGGTACCCCGATTCCGATTCCAACCGTTCCGTGCGGCGTCTCCGGAGCATCCTGCAACAACGGTTCAACCACTTCGCAGATCACATCAAAAGCCGTGTCCGGATCAAGTCCGCCCAGCGGAGCACTACGTTCAAGCAAAATCTCCCCATTCAAATCCGTCAATGCCGCCTTCACCAACGTAACCCCCAACTCAACGCCAACCACACATCCAGCCGCGCCGTTAAAAAGCAGCATCAACGGTTTCCGTCCGCCGCTGGACTGCCCAAGCCCGGTTTCCTCCACCAAATTCTGCTCCAGCAGTTCCAACGTCAAATTCGATACGGTCGCCTTATTAAGCCCCGTCCGCTCCGATACATCCGTTCTGGACAGCGGCCCTTTCCTCCGAATCGTATCCAACACAATCGACTTGTTCAATTTCTTGACCAACGCCTGATCCCCGGTCACCCTCATCCCTTATCCTCCATCCCCGTTTCGGAGCTTTGCCGTTTATCTATACAACCTGCCCGAATCTTTTAATCGCTTGATCATTTCCCTTTTACCGTTTAGGGTTCCCGCATCCCGGCCCTGTCTCAAACATTTACCTATCTTAATCCAATCCGCCCCTAAGCAAAAGAGCACCTTCGAATTTAAAATCTTTTGTGCTTTATATTTATACTGCCTTTATTCTTTTCTATTTTCTATTCTCTTTTGGCCTTTGGCGCCCCTGTTCTCGGAAGAAACCCGAAACAGGCAGCCCTCTTAAGCCTTGCGCCCCGAGCATCGAGGAGCGCTTCCTCTAATCCTGCGTCCCCAAGAGATGGGGGAGGCGGCCCCACGCCAACCTGCCTCGGCTCGGTGTTTTCGGCAGAAGCGACCTTTGGCTTTCCCGCAAGGGAAAACAACCGGAGCGCCTGACGAAAACACCGAGCCCTCCGCAACAAGGAGGAGTCCCCCGCCAGCCGCCTCCCCCAATTCTACCCCACAAAAAGTTTCCCCGAAAGACTTAGTTTATCCAATAGACAAAGTTTTTCGAATATGCTAGGATATCGATGTAAACGATTTCTGCGAAATAACAAGGAGGCATTTCTTACATGGCTTATTACGAAAATGTCGGTAAAGTGGCTTACGAAGGAAGTCAGTCGCAAAACCCATTCGCTTTTAAATTCTACAATGCGGACGAAGTGGTTCTGGGCAAAAAAATGTCCGAGCACCTGAAGTTCGCTATGGCTTACTGGCACACGCTCACGGCTGAAGGCAGTGATCCGTTCGGCGCAACGACAGCGATTCGCCCTTGGCATTCCTACTCGGGAATCGACCTGGCCAAAGCACGCGTTGAAGCCGGATTCGAATTCATGGACAAAATGGGACTGGAATATTTCTGTTTCCACGATATCGACATCACGCCTGAAGGATCTTCGCTCAAAGAGTTTTTCGCGAACATCGACACGATCGTGGATCTGATTGAAACAAACATGAAATCCAGCGGCAAAAAACTGCTCTGGAACACGGCGAACATGTTCACGAACCCGCGCTTCGTACACGGTGCGGCTTCCACTTGCAACGCTGACGTATACGCTCACGCAGCGGCTCAAATCAAAAAAGGTCTCGAAGTCGGCAAACGTCTCGGCGGCGAAAACTATGTATTCTGGGGCGGACGCGAAGGTTACATGTCCCTGCTGAACACAGACATGAAACTGGAGCAGGACAATATCGCCCGCATGTTCCACATGGCTGTCGACTACGCGAAAGAAATCGGCTTCGACGCTCAATTCCTGATCGAACCGAAACCGAAAGAGCCGACGAAACACCAATACGATTTCGACGCGGCGACGACGATTTCGTTCCTGCAAAAATACGATCTCGCGAAGCACTTCAAACTCAACCTGGAAGCCAACCACGCAACGCTGGCCGGCCACACGTTCGAGCACGAACTGCGCGTAGCCCGCATTAACGGCATGCTGGGTTCACTGGATGCCAACCAAGGCGATATGCTGCTGGGTTGGGATACCGACGAATTCCCGGTTAACGTCTACGACGCGACACTGACGCTGTACGAAGTGCTGCAAAACGACGGTCTGGGCAAAGGCGGCATCAACTTCGACGCGAAAGTACGCCGCGACTCTTTCGAAGCCGACGACCTGTTCCTGGCTCATATCGCAGGTATGGACACGTACGCCAAAGGCCTCAAAGTCGCAGCTAAACTGATCGAAGACCGCGCTTTCGAAAAAGTCATCGAAGAACGCTACAGCAGCTTCTCCGAAGGCATCGGCGCCGACGTGGTTGCTGGCAAAACGACACTGGCTTCCCTGGCCGAGTACGCGCTGAACAACGAAACTCCGCGTGCCAACAAATCGGGACGTCAAGAGCATCTTCAATCGATCCTCAACCAATATATTTATGGCTAAGGAATCTTCTACCCCTTCGGGCAAGAAGAATCCTGCACCCCGCGCTAAGCGAGAATCTTTGAAGATCTTTAAATGAATTAGGATTCACCTACCCCTCCGGGCAAAGTGAATCCCAGTTCCTCGCGCCAAGCGAAATCTTTTATTTCCCTTTTCCCAACCCGCTCCAAGTCAGGGCTTCACCTTAAAAAAAGAATCGCGCAAAGCGATCACCGCACCATAAATCGGACGGCTTCCCGCAAGCTCCCTTCGGGGAGGGAAGCCGTCCTTTTCCATGCTTCGCGTGTTTAAAAAGGCTCACGCCTTTCAGCGTCCCTACCCAAAGGAGGAAAATCATGAGTTACGTTATCGGAATCGACCTCGGCACGAGTGCCGTCAAATCCGTTCTTGTCGACAAAACCGGCACCGTCGTCAGCGAACAGTCCGAAGCTTACCCGCTGTACCAACCGAAACCGGGCTACAGCGAACAGGAAGCGGAAGACTGGGTCGACAAAACGATCCTTTCCCTCAAAAACCTGCTGGCTTCTTCCGGCGTGAAAGCCGAAGAAATCGAAGGCATCAGCTTCTCCGGCCAAATGCACGGCCTCGTGCTCGTCGGCGAAGACGGACGCGCTCTGCGCCGCGCCATCCTCTGGAACGATACGCGCACGACGCCGCAGTGCCGCAAGATCGAACAGGTCCTCGGCGACAAGCTGCTCAAGATCGCCCGCAACCGCGCGCTCGAAGGCTTCACCCTGCCGAAAATCCTGTGGGTGCAAGAACACGAACCGGAAATTCTGGAACAAGCTTCGCTGTTCCTGCTGCCGAAAGACTATGTGCGTCTGCGCCTCACGGGCAATGCCGCGATGGACTACTCCGACGCGGCAGGTACATTGCTGCTGGACGTCGGCGGCAAAAAGTGGAGCGAAGAGATCGGCGAAGCGTTCGGTCTCAAACCGTCGTTGTTCCCGGCACTCGTCGAGTCGTTCGACGACACGGGTTCGCTGCTGCCCGAGATGCAGAAGGCAACAGGCCTGACAGACGTGACGCGCGTCTATGCAGGCGGCGCGGACAACGCCTGCGGCGCAATCGGCGCAGGTATCCTGAACGAAGGCCAAACGATGTGCAGCATCGGCACGTCCGGCGTCGTTCTGTCGTACGAGACTCGCCGCGACCTGGATTTCGAAGGCAAAGTCCACTTTTTCAACCACAGCGAAAAAGATGCTTTCTATATTATGGGCGTGACACTTGCGGCCGGTTACAGCATGCAATGGTTCCGCGAGACGTTCGGCGGCGAAGCTTCGTTCGAAGAGTTGCTTGCCGGCATCGGCGAAGTGGCGCCGGGCGCGAACGGGCTGCTGTTCACGCCTTATATCGTAGGCGAGCGTACGCCGCACCCGGATGCGGATATTCGCGGCAGCTTTATCGGCATCGACGCGAGTCACAAGCTTCCGCACTTTGCCCGTGCCGTGATGGAAGGCATCACGTTCTCGCTGCGCGAATCGATCGATATCCTGCGCGCAGCCGGCAAAACGGTCGATAAAGTGGTGTCGATCGGCGGCGGCGCGAAAAACCGGGAATGGCTGCAAATGCAAGCCGACGTATTCGGTGCCGACGTCGTGAAGTTGGAGAGCGAGCAGGGTCCCGCGATGGGCGCAGCAATGCTGGCGGCTTTCGGCAGCGGCTGGTTCGAGAGTCTTCAGGACTGCGCGCGCGAATTCATTCGCGAAGCCAAGACGTACACGCCGGACGCGCAGCGTGCCGAGACGTATAGCAAGCTGTTCGACGTTTACCAAGACGTATATGGTCAGACAGCCGAATTGAATCGCAAGCTGGCGGCGTTCCGCGGCGGCGATCAGTAAAAACCAGGTTTTATTCGTACCCGATTCGATGCAAAAAGCCGATTTCCCGATGCGGGGAGGTCGGCTTTTTGCCGTGCAGATGCAGGAAAGGAGGGACGGGGCTGTAAAGTTGCTTTTTGACGGAAGACGTTCATAATAAATAAAAAGGGGCTTTTTTAAAAAAACTTAATCAATCCGTTTGCCGATCCGTTACAGTTCTCCGGTCAGGGTGCCGATAAAGGAAATAGAAACTTTCGTCAATGAAGGGGAGAAGGCAAGCACATGAAGGAAAACGCAAAAAGACAGCTATTGAAGATGGGCACCGCGCTCGCACTGGTGGCGGGAGGAACGCTTGGAGGATTTCAGCCGCTGACCGCTACACCGACCGTCAGTGCGGCAACCGTATCGCAAACCCAGGCGCAAAAGCAACTGCAAGCGCAGTTGTTTGAGGCGTTATCGGCGCATAAGGATAGCGTGAAGCTGACCTATGCCGGGGGAATCAATGAATTGAAAAAAGCGATCGAGCCGGCATTGGACGAGGCGATCGCTCAAAATCCTTATATTCATTACACCATGAAAGGCTATGCCTATTCGCTGCGCGGCAACAACTCTTCGGCTACGGCTGAGGTCAAGTTGACGTATCGGGAGACGGCGGAGCAGAGTGCTTACGTGCACAAACAAGTCGCGGCTGCGCTCAAAGAGATCGTCACGGACGACATGAACGATCATTTGAAGGTCAAAGCGATTCACGACTGGGTCGTGCGTACGCTCAAATACGATACCACCCTTTCAAAATTCACGGCGTATGAAGGGCTCAAAACGGGAAGCACCGTGTGCCAGGGATACGCGCTGCTCACTTACGACATGCTGATCCAGGCGGGCTTTGAAGCGAATATCGTCGAAGGGTATGTCGGAGACGAAGCGCACGCGTGGAACATGGTCAAACTGGACGGCAAATGGTATCAGATCGACACGACTTGGGACGATCCGGTGCCGGACCGCGGCGACCGCGTCTCGACCTCGTATTACTTGGTGACCGACACTCAGTTGAAGCAGGACCACACGTGGAAAACAGCGAATTACCCGAAAGCCGTGACTTCGTACAATGAAACGTTGGAGCTGCTGATCGCCAAAGGCACGACGGGAGCGAAAGAACTGCGCACGGCGCTGGGGTATACCGGATCGTCCAGCAGCCTCGTGTCGACGGCGGCTATTTTGCAGCAGATCGTTCAGGATGCGGCTCAAGAAGGGCAAAACAGCCTGACCTTCCGCTATCAAGGCACGAAAAATAAGTTGAAAAACGATTTGTTGACGCTCTATAGTTACGGAGTATCGCCGATCGGCTATACCAGCAAATCGCTCAGCGGATCGAACAACTGGCAGGTTACGTTATATTGGAAATAAAACAAAGAGCCTTCGCCGGAAATCCGGAATCGAAGGCTCTTTTTGCTTGTGGGTAAAAAGGATATACGAATTACATATCGTCACGACCGCTAACATCGCATTGGTCGAGCGGAACGACTTTGGTGCCTTTTGCGCGCTTGTAGCCGAACCACAGAATCAGGAATAGCGGCACGCTCAGGTAAGTCGCGATCAAGCCCAGCCAGTCGACCGTGCCGTTTTCAATCGTAGACAGGCTTTGCCCGACAATGACGAACAGGCAGAGCACGAAAGCGAACAACGGACCGAACGGAAACCAACGCGCGCGGTACGGCAATTCGTCGAGGCTGTGTCCTTGTTTGATAAAAGCACGTCGGAAACGGTAATGGCTGATCGCGATACCGACCCAGGTGATAAAGCCGCACATGCCGGAAGCGTTCAGCAGCCACGTATACACGACCCCGTCGCCGAAAAACGAAGCCAGGAACGCCAGCATGCCGACAGCGGCGGTCACGATCAGCGCATGGATCGGCACGCCGCCGCGGGTGAGCTTGGCCAGGAACTTCGGCGCTTTGCCTTCGACAGCCAGGGCGTACAGCATCCGGGTCGACGCGTACATGCCGGAGTTGCCTGCGGACAAGACCGACGTCAGGATGATCGCGTTCATGACCGCCGCCGCGAAAGCGAAGCCGGCGCGTTCGAACACGAGGGTGAACGGGCTCGTTCCGATTTGATCCAGATCGCTGCTCAGCAGATTGGGATCGGTGTACGGAATCAGCAGACCAATGACGAAGATCGCCAGGATGTAAAAGATCAGAATGCGCCAGAATACCTGCTTGATCGCGCGGGGCACGTTGCGTTTCGGATTTTCGCTTTCGCCCGCCGCGACGCCGATCAGCTCGGTGCCCTGGAACGAGAAGCCTGCGGCCATGAAAACGCCCAGGAAGGCGAAGAATCCACCGTTAAACGGAGCGGAAGCGACGGTGAAGTTGCTGAAGCCGACGGCTTCGCCGCCCATCACGCCGAAGATCATGGCAACGCCGATGACGAGGAATACGATAACGGTGATGATTTTGATCAACGCAAACCAATATTCGGCTTCGCCGTAAGCGCGTACGGACAATGCGTTTAACAAGAACAGAATCGCCAGGAAAAGGACGCTCCACAGGAACGACGAGCTGTCCGGAAACCAGTATTTAATGATCAGCGTCGCTGCGGCAAGTTCCGCGGCTATCGTCACGGCCCAGTTGTACCAATAGTTCCAGCCCATGGCGAAGCCGAAAGCCGGATCGACGTAGCGTCCGGCATAGGCGCTAAACGATCCCGGCTCCGGGGAGTGGGTCGCCAGTTCGCCGAGACTCGTCATCAGGAAGTAGACCATAATGCCGACCGCGGCGTAAGCGAGCAGCGCGCCGCCGGGACCGGCGCTGGAGATCGCGCCGCCGCTGGCGAGAAACAGCCCGGTTCCGATCGCGCCGCCCAGGGCGATCATGGTCATATGTCGGGCTTGCAGGCCTTTTTTTAACTCGTTTTTGCGTGGTGCTTTTTGCGGTGAAGCTTTCATGGGGTTTCAACTCTCCTCGTGTGGTTTTGGATGCCACGAAAAGAAGCTTACGGCAAAAAGCCGACAGACACGGGTCCGCCGGCAAGGCAAATTCCGCATCGCAAACGCGCTTCGTTTCGTGAAGATAGCTCAACACCTGCCCGGAAGCAGGTGACAGTTCCGTTCCTTTCGGAGACGGTCCCAGCATGGCATCCAGATCAGAGAATGCCATGCTTCGGCGGGTGCGCCTTTCCGACCGGGATCATCGGCGCTCTGCTGCGCCTCCTCCGGTGTACTGATCGCCACCGCAACCTCTACCTCATCACCGGTTCGATCTCGGGTGCGATGAGGGGAAAACTATTCGGTTCAAAGGAAAAAGCCCTGCGATCCGCAGGGCGAATAACTTTCACAGTATACGGGATTGTCTATGATGGAGCAACCCTATTTCGCACGATCTTTTAAAACCGGTTTACAATCAAGGAGTTGGTCGGTTTCGACGTCCGTCTTAAGCGGACTCGATTGGTTTTTGACGGCTTTTCGCCATCTGCTGCCAGATCGTGCCTGCGGCTTCTTCGCCGGAATCGATCCGTTCCAAAGCCATGCGCGCCTGAAGGCCGACTTCGAACTCCGGATCGTTGGAGGCTTGTTCCAGCGCGTCCCGTGCCGCGTCCGTACCGACTTCGTACAAGAAGCGGGCTGCGCGCCAACGTACGATTTTACTGCCGTCGGTCAGCGATTCGAGCATGACCTGCGTAGCGGAAGCATCCCCGATATCCGACAACGTATCACCTGCGGTGCGGCGGACAGCCGGAGAACCGTCCTTCATGGCGCGGAACAGCAACTGCATCGCTTCCGGCGTTTTCAGATCCCCGAGGTAGACGACCGCCAAGCGGCGAATTTGCATTTTGTCGTCGCTCAAGGCCTGTTCGATCAACGGGAGGTTTTCCATGCTGACTTCCATCGCTTCCAGCGCGGAATAGCGTCGGCGCCAATCTTCGTTTTTCAACGTAGCTTCGATCTCGGCTTGCGACCATTCGCGACGTTGTTCCACGAACTCTTCGGCTTTGGCTCCGTGAGCGATCGCTTGTTTGATGACGCGTTCGAGGCGCTCCTGGGGAAACGCCGCTTCGAGTTCCTGTTCCACTTCGCGCGCGATGTCCGGCAGGTCGCCGTAGCGCACGCCGTAATCGGTCAATTTGCGTTCTTTGATCATCGTGGCGCTGGCGACTTCGGTTACCGCGTCGACAAAGCGTTTTGCAAGGCCGATCCGTTCTTCCTGCAAGCCGGATTTGACCCGGATTTGCATCGGAATGCCGCGGAAAAATTGCACGAAAACCTGAGCTTCGCCAAAATGTCCGGCCGCGTCTTCGATGTCCGAGTCGATCGGCTGCTCGAAGCGCGTGCCGAATACGTCTTGCACGCCGGAGAGGATCGCAGGCCAATCGGCGCCGCCTTTGCGGTCGATCGCCATGAAGTCAGCCGTGTGGAAAACGCTTTTCATGCCTTCGATATGCAGCAGCCGCGCAACGATCGGCGGCGCGGAACGTTCGTTGTCGAGCGTATATGTTTTTCGGATACCCGCTTCCAGTGTTTCGTCCAGATGAAGTTTCATCGTGTTTGGGCTAGGGGTAGGTTCGATCAATTTGATTTTCATGAGTTGTCCAACCTCCTTCTTTCTTATTTTACACGCTGCAATACGAAATGTCACAATAGGAAAAGAGCCGGTTCATAAAAAAATTACGCTTTCTTAGTCGATATAAGCAAAGAGAGGGTAATGGGATAGAGAGGCAATCTAGCGAAGGAGGAACGGATATGCCCAAGGTTAAATATTTGAACGGAAACAATACCCCGATGGGGAAAACGCTCAAAGAACATCGCGATCGGCATCTGCATCGCAGACGGAAGAAACGCGATTATTCTTATATTATTCCCAGTCAGCCAGCCAAATTGGATTACCTGACGGATAATCGCGACGATGTGACCATCACCTGGGTGGGTCACTCGACTTTTTTGATTCAATATGCCGGGCTGAACATTTTGACCGATCCGATCTGGGCCAAACGGATGGGGATCGGCAAACGGTTGACCGAGCCGGGGATTCCGATCGAAAAAGTGCCGCCGATCGATCTGATTCTGATCTCGCACTCCCATTACGACCATATGCACATCGCGTCGATCCGCAAATTGCAAAGTCCCAAAACGCAAATCGTCGTACCTGTGGGTTTGAAAAAAAAGCTTGCCCGCAAGCAGGTTACCCGGTGCATCGAATTGTCCTGGTGGGAGGAGATCGTGATCGAAGGAGTGAAGATCACTTTCGTGCCGACCCAGCACTGGACGCGACGGACTTTGTTTGACGCGAATACGTCGCATTGGGGCGGATTCGTGCTCGAACCCGCCGACGCGGTGAAAGAGACAGCGGCAACCGTCGTCGGCGAACACGAAAAACCGGCGTACGAGCGCCATGCCGATCCGTCGTCTATCGACTCGGCGGGCAAAGCGAAATGCGGGCGCTGGAACGACTCGTTGAACGCCAACGTGTCGGCGGACGGCGAACCGCTTCCGCCGACGGTTTATTTTGCCGGGGATAGCGGATATTTCGCGGGATTCAGGGAGATCGGCGAGCGATTCCGCGTGCATATCACGCTTATGCCGATCGGGGCGTACGAGCCGGAATGGTTCATGGGACCGCAGCATATGAATCCGGAGCAAGCGCTGCAAGCGTTCCGCGACGTCGGAGCCGAGATCATGATTCCGATGCACTACGGCACGTTCAAGCTTTCCGACGATACGGCGGAAGAAGCGTTGGCGCGCCTGGAAGCCGAACGGCTGCGCACCGGGACGTCCAGGGATTGCATCAAGTTGATGATTCACGGAGAGACGATGATCGTCCACGCGCAGCAGAAAGTGATCGAATCGTAAAAGTCGCGGGATTGCAGACGGTTAGGCATGATCCGCCCCGGTATGTGCCGGGGCGGATTTTGGCGCGAACGTATGCAGCGAATGAATTTTTACCGGAAAAGCAGCAGGAAACGTCTTACGAAACACCTTTTTATGCTATAATAAGCTTTTGAAAAGAACATCAGACTTTCAAGAAGAATCAGGTTTTGCGGCGCGTTATCGGCGTTAAGCAAAAAGTTTATAATAAAGGATGGGAATGCACATGATTAGCACAAGCGGCGTAACGCTTCGTTACGGCAAAAGACCTCTTTTCGAAGACGTCAATATCCAGTTTAACCCGGGGAACTGTTACGGTCTGATCGGCGCCAACGGCGCGGGTAAATCGACTTTCCTCAAAATTCTTTCCGGCGAAATCGAAGCCAACCAAGGCGAAGTTTCGATCACGCCGGGTGAACGTCTGGCCGTACTGAAACAGAACCATTTCGAATATGACGAGTATCAAGTGTTGGAGACCGTGATTATGGGTCACAGCCGTCTGTATTCGATTATGAAAGAAAAAGACGCGCTGTACGCGAAAAGCGACTTTTCCGAAGAAGACGGCATCCGTGCCGGCGAACTGGAAGGCGACTTTGCGGAGCTTAACGGTTGGGATGCCGAATCCGATGCTGCCGCGCTTCTGATCGGTCTGGGCATCGTACGCGACATGCACGACAAAAAGATGGACGAACTGAGCGGCAACGAGAAAGTCCGCGTCCTGTTGGCCCAAGCGTTGTTCGGTAATCCGCAGATCTTGCTGCTGGACGAACCTACCAACCACTTGGACATTGAATCGATCAACTGGCTGGAGAACTTCCTGATGGGCTACGAAGGCACCGTCATCGTCGTTTCTCACGACCGTCACTTCCTGAACAAAGTCTGCACGCATATCGCGGACATCGACTTCGGCAAAATCCAGCTGTACGTCGGCAACTACGACTTCTGGTACGAATCCAGCCAACTGGCTTTGCGCCTCGTTCGCGACCAAAACAAGAAAAAAGAAGAAAAGATCAAAGAACTGCAAGCTTTTATTCAACGCTTCTCGGCGAACGCTTCGAAATCCAAACAAGCGACTTCGCGTAAAAAGCAACTCGAAAAGATCTCGCTGGACGATATCCGTCCTTCGAACCGCAAATATCCGTTTATCAACTTCAAGCCGGAGCGCGAGGCGGGCAAGCAACTGTTGACCGTCGAAAACCTCAGCAAGTCGATCGAAGGCGAAAAAGTGTTGGATAATTTCAACCTGGTCGTCAACAAAGGCGACAAGATCGCATTCGTTGGCCCACATGGCCTACCGAAATCGACGCTGTTCGATATCGTCATGGGCGAGCAGGAAGCGGATGGCGGCGAATACACATGGGGCGTTACGACGACCCAGGCGTATTTCCCGAAAGACAACTCCGAATACTTCGACGGCGTGGACCTGAACCTTGTCGAATGGCTGCGTCAGTATTCGAACGATCAGGACGAGACGTTCCTGCGCGGATTCCTTGGACGTATGCTGTTTGCGGGCGAAGAAGGCCTGAAAAAAGCCAGCGTTCTGTCCGGTGGCGAGAAAGTTCGTTGTATGCTGGCAAAAATGATGCTGAACGGCGCCAACGCGCTTATCATGGACGAACCGACCAATCACTTGGATCTGGAGTCTATCACGGCGCTGAACAACGGTCTGATCGATTTCGACGGCACTCTGCTGTTCGTTTCCCATGACCATCAGTTCATTCAAACGATCGCGAACCGTATCGTGGAAATTACGCCGAACGGCGTCATTGATCGCGTAATGACGTACGACGAGTACCTGGAGAGCGAAGAAGTGAAAGAGCTTCGTAATCGTATGTACACGGTACAAGTGTAAGATATAGCATGTCATCGTTCCAAAAGCTGCTTTGGACAAAGGGAATCTCCTCACTGTCCAAGCGGCTTTTTTTTCATCCTTTTGAAAAATGCACAGGTCGGATCAAATTCGACTATCTGACGATATGCACAAACACTGAAAAAGCCCGATTTCGGCGTAGGCCGGAATCGGGCTTTTTCAGTGTTTGCGCAAAAGATCGGCTTACGATCCTCCGGTACGGCGGCGTTGATTATTTGGTTTTTTGTTATTTTGGGTCGTCAGCTTTTTGGTTTCGTTACCATGGAAGCCGCCTTTGTTTGAACCGTTTTGCTGCTTCTTTTGCTCCAGCTTATTGCGAATCGCTTCGGCTAGATCGACTTTACGGGTTCCTTTTTCTTCGGTCATACGGAACTCCTCCTCGCTGGCGCAGCCTTGTCTGACATCCCTTGAACGAATGCCGTGCGACTGCGGATTTCTTCTTTATATTATCCGCTTTCACCCGGCGGAACAAGAAGAAAAAAGAAAAGCTCTGGCAGATGCCAGAGCTTCTTGATGTGGAAGTTTGTTAGGAAAGGAGTCGATTACTCAACTACGATCCAAGCCAGACCCATCCAAGTGTAGATTTCTACCCATTGGCCGCTAGCAGGGTCAGTTTGACCATTACCTGTCGTATCGAGCTTTTGGGGTCCGAGGTATCCGATCATTGTGCCGCCTGGGGATTTGTAGAACGGCGTCATGCTAGTCAGGTCGATCGTTGGTGTTGGGTTAACCGACACTTTAGATGGATCGTTAGGGATTGCTGGACCATCCGTGCCTGTGCCTGGCGTCGTTGGCGTAGTCGGGTTAGTTGGAGTTCCCGGAACCGTAGGTACGACCACGGTTGTGAAGTTGGAAGAAATTCCGCTTCTTACGCCTTGCAGCAGTTTGCTGAAGCGCTCCATGTCGTCTGCGTTCGTGAACGGGTTAGCTGTAACCCCTTCCAGAACGTATACTACGCTACCTGTATCGTTGAGTACAGTTCCCAGTACCGCTTTGTTGGAAATCGCATCCCAAGCCGTTTTTTCATAACCGCGAATCGTAGCGAACTTTACTGCGTCTGTCGAACCGTTAGGAGCGGCAACTTCTGGAGTATATGTAAAATCAACTTTGTATACGCCGCTTTCTCCTACAGTTCTCAGTTGTTCAGCCGTATATTCTGTGTTTTTCACTCTGGAATCCCAGTATGCAGGAATCAAAAAGCTAAAACCATTTTGGTTGCCCACGAAGCTCGCGGATGCGCTTGTCTCCACTACCGGAGTATAAGTAGCATCTGTCACCGTAGCCGAAGTTTCAGCCGCCGAAACCGCTGTTGCCAGGCTGCCCATCAGCAAAGCCGAAGCTGTAAGTGTAGTAACGAGTTTTTTCATGAAAATAAACCTCCTTTGTGTTTGGGAGCTTGTTTGCTCCATCCTGCTATAAAAATAAACCCTAGCTTGAGGAATGAACCAACCTTGCAAAAAAAAATAACAGAATCGTAACTTGTCTCATAGAAGTAAGAGATTAGGATAAACGGCGTGAAGTTGTTATAATCGCTGTAGTATCAATGGTTGCTCGCTTATTTCGAACGAAACCGTTGTCGAAAATAACAGTTAAAAAGGGGGAATAAAAAAATAAAAAAACCGCTCCACAAGGAGCGGTTCGGTAACGAAACACCGTTGCCGGTCGTTAACGTGTTGATCGACCGCGGCCGAAGAACAGAGAAATAACGAACAGAGCCAAGAATACCCAGAACAAAACTTTAAAGATTGCCGCTGCCGCTTCGATGATGCCGACGAATCCGAAAATCCCCAGCACGACCGCGATCACGAGCAGAATCAAAGACCATTTCAACATGATTGTCACCTTCCTTTTTTTAAATTCGAAATCCGGTACAGTTCGTAAAGGCAAATCAAGAAACGAAAATCGTTGCATTTTCTTCGTTAAATTCCCCTAAATGGAAGTTAAAAAGAAAATTTGAATATCCTTGGCGATACATTATTAATAGAAGGAATTCGGCGCGTCCCCGATTTTTGTTTCCGTTGTCTCGTAGATTTCAATTAACCGGGCATTTTCTTGTTGAAACAACGTCCGCTCCGGCAGCGGCGTACGCCTTTGCTGTTTTGTTTCGGGTAAAAAAGCTCAGGGTAACTATGCAGTAAAGCAAGAGATGTTTCGAAAATGAAACAAACAAAATAACGGATGTGGAGAAAGCGAGGTTTTATATGTGGTTTGGCAATGGGCTTTGATGGTAGTGGCGGTGGCTTTTGCGGTGCTGATCGTATTTTTGATCAAAACGTTGCAAGCGGGAACCAAAACGCTGGAAAATACGGCGCAGACGTTAAAAGAAGTACAAAAAACGATGGACGAATTAACTTATGAAGTGAAGCAGGTTGTTCGTCACACCAACGATATCGCGTTGGATGCGAATCACAAGCTGAAGCAACTTGATCCTGTGATGGAATCGGTCAAGAACCTGGGACAACTTCTGAACGAAGTAACGCTGGTTAGCCAACAGTATTCCCACCGCATGATCGAAAAAGCCAAACATCATCGCGAAAACAAAGAAAAGCAAAAACGGGAAAACGGAGGCGCAGCGTTGCTTCCGGAATCCGAAGAAAGCCCGGCTGTTCAAAGCTACAAAGCGACCTACGGAAGCGAAGGGCGCAGCGGAGAAGGCGTAGGCGTACAAAAGATTGTGAAATGGATCGATACAGGTGCTTCGGTGTGGCAGAAGTTCCGCCGCTAACACCCGTCTCCATTTAAAAAAGGAACAATCGTCGTTTGTGCGTCACTGGACCGCGTAGAAGTAGGTTGCCGGAGTCCTTGAAGCGAAACGAAAGGATGAGAACAATGTTTACAATCATGATGCTGCTCACTGGAATGTTATCTTCTCTTTCGGCGCCGGATCTTGTTCCTTCTCATAACGTGGCTGCGGTGAACGCACCAACGATTGTTCAATCCGCTTTCGTACCTTCCGAGCAAGCTCCCGTTTCTGTCTACCCGTCCCAATCAGGCGTGGAGACACTAAACGGACTCACACTTCAGGACGACATCGAAGACGCGAATCGTTTATACGGCGAAGCCGCTAATAAAATTCCTGCCTATATGGCCGGAGACGAATACCATTATGGAGATGTAAAAGTCGGCGCTTATGAAAATTGGATTTATTATGTATCTGTTCCGGGTAGCGCAGGTAGCTTTAATCTCAATGGTCAAGACCTGCCAATGGACAGTACTCGAATTCAGCAACAATTAGGTACGCCGGATTTTACCGCTGATGATGGCTTCGGCTACGAACATGATGGGCAAGCAATCAAAATATTTATCGATCCTTCAAGCGGCAAAGTTCGAAGCGTGGATTTATTTGATAACACTTCGATATAAACCTGTTTCAAACTCAAGCTATACGGGTAAATGATAATTTGTGCCCGTTGTAAAGCAATTTGCAAAGGAGCGTGCGCAATTATGGATGCTGCCAATGCCAAGGCTTATGCAAAAATTGTAGAAAACGGCATTCAAGCGGTCGAAACAATCCGCGAACTTCGAATGACCGGTTACACCGGCGATCAACTGTTTGTCCTTGCGTACGATGATGGGCATACCGAACTGACGGCTGAAGCCGCAGGAGCCCGTCCTATTCTCCCCAATCCGGATGAGCCGGATCTGAAAGGAACGCAAATATTCAGATCCAGTGCAGAAGAATTGCGTGAGCGTATTGCAGGCATGGGTTTTTCCGAAGAGGAATCTACGTATTATGAAGAACAACTTGAGACAGGGAAGGTACTGGTTGTCGCTCTGACACCGGCGATCTGAAGCACAGAAGCGCCTCCCCGATCGATTTACCGCCTTTTGGCGGATTCGAGGTATAGATAAGGAATGGGAACTTAGCGTCCCATTCCTTATCTATGTTTGTGGAATCTTTTACAAGATGTTGAACAAAAGGTTGGATAAGGTTAGAGAACCAGCATTATAACGCGGCTAACGCAAGAGGGAGAGGATTATGAAGATTCTAGTTGTCGACGACAATCCTACCAACGTCATTATCATTCGTGAAATTTTAAAAAAAGAAGAATACCGGAATATCGAGATTGCGTCTTCCGCTCGCGAAATGTTTTCCATTTTGGGAGTGGCCGATCTCGATCCGCAGGTCAAAGCCAAAAATTCGGATATCGATCTGATCTTGCTGGATATGATGATGCCGGAAATGGACGGAATCGAAGCATGTCGCATCGTACAAACCTATGAGCATCTTCGCGATATTCCGATTATTATGGTTACGGCTGTAGGCGATTCCAAAAAGCTGGCCGAAGCTCTTGATGCCGGAGCAGGCGACTATGTTACCAAGCCGATCAACAAAGTCGAGCTGATGGCCCGGATTCGCCTTGCCTTGCGCTTGAAGCAGGAAAAAGATTGGCATAAGGAACGCGATCAGCGCATTCAGGATGAGCTTAAATTGGCTGCTATGGTTCAAAATGCCGTATTAAGCCTTCCGGTCGATGACCGAAATATCGGAATCGATGCTTTGTATAAACCTTCCTTTGAGTTGGCGGGGGATTTGTATGCTTGGTATCCGCTTGGAGACGGTCGCTACGGGATTATTTTGTTGGATATGATGGGACATGGCATATCTTCGTCGTTGTTCACCATGTTTATCGCTTCGGTTCTCAAAGACACGGTTGTGACCTATGTGGACCCGGAAAAAGTTATTCAGGAATTAAATCGTCGCTTCAATCAACTGCATATCGAAAATCAATTAATCCAATACTACTTTACAGCGATTTATATGGTTGTGGACACGCGTTTCAAACGGATCGACTATGTGAATGCAGGTCATCCTCCGGGATTGCTGTTCCGCGGTGAAGAAGTCGTCAAGTTGGAGCGTTCTTCTCACCCGGTGGGATTGTTCGATCGCATCGATGCAGAGCCACAAACGGTTTCCTACGAAGACGAAAGCCACTTGGTCCTTTACACGGATGGATTGCTTGAAGCGGTTGACGGCGAACAGGAAGATCAGCTTGCGTTTTTGGTTTCCCATCTCAGAGGAGAGCATGCTTTCAATAAGCCGCGAATGGAAGAGACCTTTTTCGTAGGTGAA
The DNA here is from genome assembly GCF_037722395.1 of Saccharibacillus sacchari. Taxonomy (GTDB): domain Bacteria; phylum Bacillota; class Bacilli; order Paenibacillales; family Paenibacillaceae; genus Saccharibacillus; species Saccharibacillus sacchari_A. The sequence goes on from NZ_JBBKAR010000048.1 coordinate 97,360, forward strand.
CCCGATGCCGAACAGGATGACGATAAGTGCCTGGTATGGATCTCACTGAAAGAAGGAGCGGCTGAATAAATGAAAATAAAGACCAAACTGGTCGTCGGATTTTCCGCGCTTCTACTGATTATGTTGTCGTTGTCGTTAGCAAGTTATGACCGAATGAGTTATATGAATGATCAGATTGACCGCGTGTATCAGGATCGTTATTTGAAAGTCCGTTACAGCAGCGGGATGAGAGGCGAAGTCAACAACATCGCGACCGAACTTGCCAACCAACTGCTGGGCGGTCAAGCGTCCGCTTTGTCGGAAAGCCGTCTGCTGATCGAAAATTCCAAAGAACGCGCTCAAGAGTATTGGAATTGGATTACGGCGGAGCAAGGTTCTGCGGAAGAGAGGCGCTTGGTCAACAACGTAGGCATCGCCTGGGAAAATTTCTCGTCTTACGAAACCGATTTGATGCAGTTGCTTGAAAACGGGGAGCTGCAACAAGCACAAAATTATCGCGATACGACAGGCATGGGGCTGCAAAAAGCGGCTCTGAGTGCAATGAACGAGTTATCCAACTATCAGGATCTTCAGGTCGAAGCCGAAGTGGATAGCGTCAAAGCTTCCTATCAACGTTCCACGCAAATCACTACGGCTTTCCTCGTCGTCGGTTTGCTGCTCGGGCTAGGGATCATGATGTGGATCATTCCGAGCATCACGCGGGGATTGAACACCGTTTCCATGATGATCTCCAGTTTTGGAAAAGGTCGTTTGAAAGCGATCCGCCGGATCAAAGTAAAGTCGAAAGACGAGATCGGCACCGTCGCGAGCGTTTTCCAACAGATGGCTCAGGATATCGAAGAAAAACAAGCGATCGAACGGGCTTACGCAGAAGCGCAAAACAACCAAGCCTGGATCAATTCGAATATGGCCCGGATCACCGACGTATTAAAAGGGATCATGTCGCTGGAAAAGGTTTCGCAGACTTTCGTTAGCGAGTTTACGCCGGTATTGGGAGCGGAGTACGGCGCATTGTATTTGGCGGATTTGAAAAATCCGAACGAACTGAACCTATACGGTACATACGCTTTTTCGAACGAACAACACGCCAAATCCAATCCTTCTTTTATCGTCGGAGAAGGGTTGCTCGGACAAAGCGCGGCCGATCGTCGCACGATCGTGCTCGAAGAAGCTTCGCAGCAGTATATTCGGATTCATTCGGCGTTGGGCGAAAGTCCCTCCGCGCAGATCCTGATCCATCCGATCGTAACGGAAGGCGAGTTGATCGGCGTATTCGAGCTTGCTTCGTTGACTCCGTTCAATGATCTTCAGCGGCAATTGCTTGATCAGTTGTTGACGAACCTGGGCGTGATCATGAACAATATCAACGGGCGTTTGAAAGTCGAAGAGTTGCTGCGTGAGTCGCAGGCGCTGACCGAAGAATTGCAATGCCAATCGGAAGAGCTTCAGACTCAGCAGGAAGAATTGAAACGTTCGAACGAAAGCCTCGAATCGCAAACCGATGCGCTCAAGCGCTCCGAAGAACAGCTCCAGCGTCAACAAGAAGAGTTGGAACATTTCAATACCGAGCTTATTGCAAAGACCCGTGCTTTGGAAGAACAAGTGCACGAGACCGAAGAGAAAAACCGCGAAGTCGAACAGGCTCGGGTGCAGCTGGAACGTCAGACGATGCAGTTGGCCGTATCCAGCAAATACAAATCCGAGTTCTTGGCGAATATGTCGCATGAGTTGCGCACGCCGCTGAATAGTTTGTTGATTTTGTCGCAATTGCTCGCAGAAAACAAACAAGGCAATCTGGAACCGAAGCAAGTCGAATACGCGCAGACGATCTATATGTCCGGTGCGGATTTGCTCAAAATGATCGACGAAATTCTGGATCTGTCCAAAGTGGATGCAGGCAAAATGGAACTGAATCGCGAGCCGGTAGAGCTTGACGAGATCACGACGTTCGTGGTTAACAACTTCTCGGCAGTCGCGGAGAAAAAAGGCATCGATCTGAATATCGAAGTTGATGCGGCTCATTTGCCGAATGCGTTGTTGACCGACGGACATCGACTCAAGCAAGTACTGCGCAATCTATTGTCCAATGCGTTCAAATTTACATCCGAAGGCTCGGTAACCTTCCAAGTCCAAGAAGCGAAGCCTGAACATTTGCCTGAATATTTGGAGAAAAAGCGGAAATTCATCGAGTTTTCCGTAATCGATACGGGCATTGGCATTCCGCAGGACAAAACGGATATCGTATTCGAAGCTTTCCAACAGGTTGACGGCACGACCAGTCGCAAATACGGCGGAACCGGCTTGGGCCTTTCGATCAGCCGCGAACTGGCGAAGCTGCTCGGAGGCGGAATCGAACTCGACAGCGAAGACGGCCGAGGCAGTCGCTTCACGCTCTATGTGCCGAAATTAACCACGTATGCCTCCGGTGAAGATTCAGGGGACAAAATCAACGCCGCCATGCAGCTTCTTCAACCAAGTGACGATGAACGAATGATCGCAAGACGCAGCCAGCCGGCGGCGGTCGAACCGATCGCGCCGAAGCCGAACCGTCCAGAGATCGAGGATGATCGCGACAGCGTGATACCTCAGGACAAAGTACTGTTGATTATCGAAGACGATCCGAAATTCGCCGTCATCCTGCGCGATATGGCGCGCGGCAACGGCTATAAAGCGATCGTTGAGGTTCAAGGCGATACAGGTCTTGAAACGGCGCGAAGCCGAATGCCGGATGCGATCATTCTGGATATCCAGCTTCCGGTGATCGACGGTTGGACGATTTTGAGCGAATTGAAGAGTAACTCCGAGACACGCCATATTCCGGTCCATGTGGTGTCCGTCGTCGATGATGTGAAGCAGGGACTGATGATGGGCGCGATCGCATATCTGAAAAAGCCGGCTAACAAAGAAGGGTTGGAGCGCGCTTTTTCCTACATTGGTTCGTATGCGGACAAAGGGCTCAAGCATCTGCTCATCGTCGAGGATGACGATGTACAACGCCATGCCATTATCGAGTTGATTGGACACGACGACGTAGCGATCAAAGCTGTAGGGACCGGAGCGCAAGCGCTGGAAGAATTGCAGCGTCACCGTTACGACTGCATGGTATTGGATCTGATGCTGTCGGATATGACCGGGTTCGAGATGCTGGACCGTATCCGCGAAGACGAACGCTTGCGCGATCTGCCGATTATCATTTACACGGGTAAAGATCTCGACGCCAAAGAAGAAACCAAGTTGCGGCAATACGCGGAGTCCATCATCGTCAAAGATGTCAAATCGCCGGAGCGTTTGCTTGACGAGACTACGTTGTTCCTGCACCGGGTCGAAGCCGATCTGCCGGAGGACAAGCGCAAAATCCTGCAAAAGCTGCATAACAAAGAAACGCTGTTCGAAGGCAAGAAAATTCTGCTCGTCGACGACGATGTGCGAAATGTATTCGCGTTGTCGAGCGTTCTCGAAGGTTACCGGATGGACGTGACCTTTGCCGAGAATGGCCGCGAAGCACTTGAAGTTTTGGAAAATCAGCAAGACTTTGATCTGATTTTGATGGATATGATGATGCCGGAGATGGATGGTTACGAAGCAATGCGTCATATTCGGCAGCTGCCTGAGTTTGAGCGAATTCCGATCATTGCCTTGACGGCAAAAGCGATGAAAGAAGACCGAGGCAAATGTATCGAGGCCGGAGCATCCGATTATGTCAAAAAACCGATACAAACGGAGCAACTTCTTTCGTTGATGCGCGTTTGGTTGTATTCGTAAGCAAAAGTTTTGGGTAATAAACAAAGATTAACGACGATCTTCAAGATTTTTTTAGATAAGCTGAGGTTGAACCTATGACATTCAACGGATTTCAAGAAACGACCACACCGGAAAATAATCCCGATTTGACCGAGCGCGAGACCATTGAAGCGGATCTTCTGCTTGAAGGCGTGCATCGATTATATGGATACGATTTTCGGAATTACGCCAAGCCGTCGCTTATGCGTCGGATTTGGCACCATGTGCACGCGGAGAACCTCGATACGATCTCCCAACTTCAAAATAAAGTGCTGCATGATCGATCCTGCTTTGAGCGTATGGTACAGAGCCTTTCTATTCCGGTAACCGAAATGTTCCGTGACCCGGAGCTTTTCCGTACGTTTCGCCGCGAAATCGTGCCCATCCTGCGAACCTATCCGTATATCCGAATCTGGCATGCCGGTTGTTCGACGGGAGAAGAAGTCTATTCCATGGCGATTCTGTTGCATGAAGAAGGGCTCTATGACAAGGCGCGCATTTATGCCACCGATATGAACGACCGTTCACTGAAGCAGGCCAAAGAAGGCATTTACGGGATCGAGAAAATGAAGCTGTACACGAAAAATTATTTGGAAGCCGGAGGTACGCAGTCTTTTTCGGACTACTACACCGCCAAGTACAACTCGGTCATGCTTCAGCCTTATCTGCGTAAAAACATTATCTTTGCCGAGCATAATCTGGCGACCGACCGTTCCTTCAATGAATTTAACGTTATCCTTTGCCGGAACGTTATGATTTATTTTAACGACACGCTCCGGGATCAGGTGCATGGACTTTTCTACGAGAGTCTTAGCCGTTTCGGCATTCTCGTTCTTGGTTCGAAAGAGTCCATTCATTTCACTCAATTCAGTGACTGCTATGAGCCGCTGGATCGGGTCGAAAAGATCTATCGGAAGATTAAATAGAAAGTGTAGGGGGATTCCATGGTGGTTCAAGAGCCCATTCATATCCTGTTGGTTGACGACCGTCCGGAGAACTTGCTCGCTTTGGAAGCCGTTTTGGGGAGTGAGCGCTATACGCTTGTGAAGGCAACTTCGGGTGAAGAAGCGCTTCGCTGCCTGCTGAAGGACGAGTTTGCAGTTATTGTGCTCGATGTGCAGATGCCGGGCATGGATGGTATCGAGACTGCAAAGCTTGTCAAAGCCAGAGAGAAGACAAAAGATATTCCGATTATCTTCATCTCCGCCAACAGCAAGGAATCCGAGCATTTGTTTGCGGGTTATTCCGCGGGCGCAATCGATTATATGGTAAAACCGTTCATCCCCCAAATTTTGAAGTCCAAAATTGAGGGGTTCGTTAGCATGTATTTGGCCAATAAGCGTCTGAAGGATCAGACCACACTTTTGCATCAGAAAAAGCAGGAGTTGGAGAAGATCAATGAAGAACTGGTCAAAGCGAAAGAAGCGGCTGAGATCGCAGTCAAGGCCAAAACCGAGTTTCTGGCCATGATGAGCCATGAGATCCGTACGCCGATGAATGGGGTTATCGGTATGATCGATTTGTTGATGGAGACGGAGCTGAAGCCTGAGCAAAAGGAGTATACAGAGATTATTCGCGGCAGCGCGGATTCGCTCGTAACGGTCATCAACGATATCTTGGACTTCACCAAAATGGAATCCGGCAAGATGGAGCTTGAAGAGCATCCTTTTGAACTGAAAACATGTATTAGCGAAGTTTTTAATCTGTTTACGATGGAAACGACGCGAAAGAACCTAGAGATGGTATACTTTACAGAGGAATCGGTACCGGAGCTGCTATACGGCGATATGACCCGTTTGCGGCAGGTACTGATTAACCTAGTGGCGAATGCCGTGAAGTTTACCGATCAAGGCGGCATTTACCTCGTCGTCTCCAAACGAGCGGAAGAAGATGGCCGATTGATGCTGGAATTTGCGGTTAAAGACACCGGAATCGGCATTTCGCCGGACAAGGTGCACCGTTTGTTCCAACCGTTCTCGCAGCTTGATTCTTCGATGACTCGAAAATACGGAGGTACGGGGCTTGGCCTGGCCATTTGCAAAACGTTGGTCGAAATGATGGGCGGCAATATTTACGTTGAGGCCATGGATGAAGGAGGAGCTACGTTTATCTTCACCATCCAGGTTCAAGCTTTTCAACCCGACGAACCCATTCCGTTTCAAAACGAATCTTTAAACGTATTGCATGAGGACTCGGGCATTCCTGCATCCGTATTGATTGTGGACGATCACCCGGTTAACCGTAAGCTTATGCTCAGCATGTTGGGCAAGATGGAAGTGTCGGCCGCAGCTGCGGAAGACGGAGAGCAGGCATTGCAGATGTTAGGGGACCGGGCTTATGATTATGTATTCATGGATCTGCAAATGCCTGTGATGGACGGAATTGAGGCAACGAGACGCATTCGGGAACAGTTCCCGGCGGGGACAGGCCCGGTGATCGTGGCGATGACAGCGAATGTAATGAACGACATTCAGTCACGCTGTCTTGAAGCCGGAATGGACGATTATATCAGCAAGCCGGTCAAGATGGCTGGAATCAAGCAAGTGATCACACGTCATTTGTCGGCATACCGCGGTTATTCGATCAACAGGGCCGCTCATTAAGCTATTTGCAAGCTCTGGTTTCGAACGCGGTTTGCGGATGAGGAACTGTCGGCTTTCGTTTCAATCGCTTGGTTTATGTTTAATAAGCTTAGAAAACATTTTTTTAGGGAGAATGTCTATGACTACAAACAAAAATGATAAGTTCAACGCTAGAACGGTTTCTGAAGAAGGCAAAAGCATCGTCTATTTGAGTGGGGAACTTGATTTATCTGTAGCGCCTGACTTTCGCCTTGTGATGGAGCCGCTTGTAGGGGATTCCGAGGTCGATTTGGCCATCAATTTGAAAGAATTGAAGTATATCGACAGTACGGGGATTGGCATTTTGCTGTCTATTTTGAAAGCACGGCATTCTGCAAATGCTTCGTTTAGCGTCGAAGAAGTGCCGACACAAATTCAAAAGCTATTCGATATGACAGGCATCGCCAAATTTTTTGAACCCCAAGAGAATTCCCAATAGGAAAGGATCGAACAACGCATGAAAGCAGATCAAACCGTTACCCTCAACTTACCGGCTACCGCCGACTATGTGGATATTGTACGGCTGAACCTGTACGGCATCGCGTCCAAGATGGGTTTTTCCTATGAAGACATCGAGGATATGAAAGTTGCCGTGTCGGAAGCCTGCAATAACTCAGTTTTATATGCGTATGGACAGGAAGGAGGATTAGTGGAAGTTGTCTTTGGCGTAACCAGAGAAGAACTTACGATTACGGTCAAGGACGAAGGCGTAAGCTTCTCGTTGCCAGGCAACGAACCTTCCGATACTGCCCCTACGCTGCACGACAAAGATTTGCACGATGTGGAAATCGGCGGCCTTGGTTTCTATCTGATGCAAGCTCTTATGGACGACGTTAGTGTTGCCAGCGAGAGCGGAAAAGGAACGCAGGTCATTTTGACCAAGCGTCTCACCAGGAGTGAGGAGAAAGTATGAATGATAAAGTGACCCCGCCTGAATCCATGTCCGAAGCGGTGTCCTTGATTTGGGAATATCAGCAGACCAAGGACAACGACATCGCCACGGTACTGATCAAAAAGTATGAACCGATGGTGAAGATGGCCGCAGGCAAGATTGCCAGAAATCGGCCTGATCTCTACGAAGACTTGTATCAGGTTGGTCAAATGGCATTGATTCGCCTGCTTCAACAGTACGACATCCAATTGGGGATTCCTTTCGAACCCTATGCGATGAAAAGTATGATCGGGCATATGAAGAACTTTTTGCGCGATAAATCATGGTACATACAGGTGCCTAGACGAATCAAGGAAAAAGGAGCGCTCGTCCAACAGGCCATCGACGAATTGACGGTTCGCTTGGAGCGTTCACCCGATGTAAAAGAAATTGCGCAATATCTCGACTTGAGCGTAGAAGAAACGGTGGAAGTGTTGGCCGGACGCGAATGCTACCATTACGTTTCTCTCGATTCTCCGCTTTCCCAAGAAGAAAGTGCCGCAACGCTTGGAGAACTGATCAGCTCGGACGTCAACGACTATGATACGGTCGAACGGCGAATGGACCTTCAACAGGCACTTAGTCAGCTGAAGGAGCAGGAGCAGAAAGTGCTGCTGCTTGCTTTCCAGGAAGGTCAATCGCAGCGTGCAATCGCGCAAAAGCTTGGCGTTTCCCAAATGAGTGTATCCCGAATTCAAAAGCGGGCTACGGAAAAACTCAAACAGATCATGTCCAATTCGTCTTCGTTATGAATATAGAGATTCAATATTCGTATCCTGTGACCGTGCCTCTTCCTTAACGGAAAAGAGAGCACGGTTATTTATTGATTCGGAACAAAATAAATCGAAAAAAGTCGTTATTTCTGTAACAAACAGAAGATCTGTTACAGAAATAACGACTTTTCGTTTAACGTTGCACTTGTTTGACAAAGCTTTTTATTTGGTACCGCCTCGTCCTTCTTGAATCAAGCTACCTACGTAATCGAAGAAATCGCTGACGTAAGGCACGCCCAGGCTTGCCATTACCGAGGCGAGCCAGGTCAATAACGCGATAACGACAACCGTACCTACCGACAAGCCAAGACCTCTGGCAATGCCTGCTGTAAAGTTGGAGATAATACGTTTTTTCCAGTCGGTATAGTTTTCGACCAAGTCTTTAAAATCGCCTTTTTTCAACGCAACCGATATGTCTTCCAGTTGCTTGTTCAAACGGGAGACTTCATGACGCAATTCAAACGGATGGTCTTTGGATAAATCTTGCGGACGAAGCGTGCCGTCGTTGGTCCGCTCGTTCTGTTCGATCGTCCCGCTGGCGAAACGATCGCCAGGATTCGGTGTGGTTTCGGTATGAGACATGGCAAATCCCCCGCTTTCTTTCGAATAAGTGCAACGGAAACGCAAGCTTGGGCTGACGATTCCGATAAAAAAAGCCGGCTGATTCAGCCGGCTTTTGAAGACTGTGGAAGATTACAGAACCGGTTTTTCGCCGTTCGACGAACCCGAATCCAAAGCTTTGATTTCTTTTTTGGCTTCTTCCGTTTTGTCAGCCGTTTCTTTCATGATTTCCTTATCCGCTTTTGCGGCTTCGTTTGCAACGTCTGCGGAAGCGGCTTTTACCGTTTCGCCGACATCGGCGGAAGCTTCTTTTACGGACTCGGCTACGTCGGCACTGTTTTTGCGTACCGATTGGACGACATTAGACGTCTTTTCGGATACCGATTGAGCCAGCGTTGTTGCTTTATCGCTGACGACTTCGGCTGCTGCCTTCGCTTTGTCGCTGACTACCGCAGTTGCCGTTTTGGCTTTTTCGCTCACAACCGTAGCCGTATCTTTGGCTTTAAGACCAATCGTGCTCGCTGCGCCTTTTGTTTTATCCGTAGCGACACCGATTTGGTCGGAGATATCGCTGCGAAGATCGCGTCCCGGTTTAGGAGCGAACAGCAGGGCTGCCGCCGCACCGATCAGGCCACCGATCAATAGACCTTTTGCGAAAGTCGAACCGCTTTGTACCGGATAATCTTTTTCTGCTTCGTTCATGAATAATCACTCCTTCAATTAGTCGTAAAATCAATATTGGGTCGTGCGGCCGGGTACAGGTACTGGCCGAATCGTTCCAAGATGTTTTGAGGTTCTTGCTTCTAAGTTGTACGTCTCAACAATTTGGCGATAAGTCCTAGAACCAGAACGAAAATCGCGGTGCCGAGTACAGCCGGGATAATGGCGAAGTCCGCGATCGTCGGTCCGAAACCGCCGAATAACGTATTTCCGATCCATGAACCCGCGAAGCCTGCAATTGCTGCACCTATGATTCCGCCCGGCATCATATTATCCGCCAGCGCATTTCCGATAAATCCGATAACGATCGCCATAATCAGGCTGATGACCAGCCCCCACATCCCGCTCACCTCCACTCCAAGCTTTTCGCGTGCGAACTGCATGTATCTGGATGACTGCGCCGCCGCTCTTAATTGCTATATAAACGTCACCTTTCTCGCTGAAACAGGAAAGCAGGCGCGCCATAGAGCGAATGAACATCCGAGTAGAGGTTTGCGTGAAAGCAAAAGCCCGGCCTTTTGCTCAAAAACGAGCACAAAAGGCCGGGCTTAACGAAAGATGCGGATTCTAAGAGGTTTGCGGCACTTACATGCTTATTTCCTACGCAACCGGCCCAGTTCAGAGGCGATTGCTTCAACTTCGGAAATACTAAGCGTAGGTTTGTTCATGATCAGATCGTATACGTCGAAAATATCGTCGTACTGGTCGACCGAGAACGAAGAAGGCTGCATTGCCGCTCCGGATGCCATTCGCAACTTATTTTTGATCTCTTCGATCATATACTCCACATTTTCCTGAGTTTTATTGGACAAATCCATGTATAATCTCCTTCCGGCAGGCAATTCGTCGAGGAGAGTGATGCGCTTTCGTCACTTTGTACTCTGTATCAAAAGAAGGTAAGGTTACGTTTGGCCGAAGCGCACTAGACCCGTGTGCGTTTCGGCCAAACGTAAACCTACTATCGGACCTGATACAGAGTACTGGAACCTTATCAACGCTACAAGTAAGGTTATGCCCGCCGAAAACCCACCTAAAGCGTGTGGGTTTCCAGCGAACATAATCCTATGATTAAGAGTTGATAAGGTACTAAAAGATCGGAAAAAATGCGCGGCTTCGACGGCTCATGATTCCTCATTGTAGCACGAACCGACTGAGGACTCATCCTTTTTTGCAGAAACCCCTACAAGTGCGATAAAATCGAAGTGCGATCTTTATGTAAGGGAAGACAGTGTAAGAGGTGAGAGTGAATCGTGAGTATAAGCGAATCGGTATGGGCCCAGACGGGCGAGGAGAGACGGGCAGATCGTTTTGCGGATTTCCGTGAACTATTTGCAGAAGTCGCAGCACGTTATCGCCCGGATGAACTTCTATTTTTATGTATAGGTACAGACCGCTCCAGCGGGGATGCTTTTGGTCCGCTTGTGGGTAGTCAACTCAAAGCAGCAGGATTCCCGTACGTTATCGGCACATTGGAAGAGCCTTGCGATGCGACTAATCTGGAGCTGGTTGTAGCTGCATTGCCTGCTGGATTGAAAATTATCGCTTTTGATGCCTGTCTGGGAAAACCGGGCTCTATCGGGAAGTTATTGGCAACCCGAACCGCATTGACACCGGCCGGATCAATGAAGGGATCGTTTGCTCCGGTAGGTGACTATAGCATCGCCGCGGTAGTCAACATTCATGGACCCAAGCCGTATCAGGCGCTTCAGACCGCGTCGCTGGGATTGGTTTTACAACTTGTTCGGCAAACCGTCGAGGCTGCGCAACTATCATTTGGCATGAATCCGCGGCTCGGAATTTCGGGATCATTAGCGGATAAAAGATAAAGGAAGAAGGCGTCGATATGCAGAGACAGGAACAGACGGGTCTTCCGATTCGTTATGTGGATCGGGGAGAAGGCCCTGTATTGGTGCTGCTGCACGGATTTGTAGGCAGCGCAGATTACTGGGAGCGGGTTGTTCCATTGTTGGAAGGACATTTTCGCTGCATCGTGCCGGATTTGCGGGGACATGGCGAATCGGAAGCTCCGGAAGGACCGTATACGATTGAGCAATTGGCGGACGACGTTTTGAATCTGTTGGATGCGCTGGGGATCGAGCAAGTTGTGTTGTTGGGGCATTCTATGGGGGGTTACACCGCATTGTCTTTTGCGGAGCGTTACCCGGAGCGCTTACGTGCCTTCGGGTTGGTTCACTCGATGCCTTTACCTGATGACGTTGCCGGAAAAGAAAAACGCACGGCGGTTGCCGAACGCGTGCTGCGCGAAGGAACAAAGCCTTTCGTCGAGCAATCCGCCCCGAATTGGTTTGCTCCGAACGCCGCGACGCGTATGCCGGCCGAGCTGGACCGTGTCCTGCAAATCGGTTACGGTACCAAGCCCGTAGGTGCAGCCGGTGCCGCGCTTGCGATGAGAGAACGGCCGGATCGCGGGCATGTCATTCGTGACTCGCAGCTCCCGATCCTGCTGATTGCCGGTAGCGAAGACGGGATTGCGCCGCCTGAAAAAGCCTTTGCCGCGGAAAATGCGCATACTTCCAAATTCGTGATCGAAGGTTCGGGCCATATGAGCTTGTTTGAAGCGCCCCAGGAGTTGGCCCGCCACATCGCTTCGTTTGCCGAAAGTTTGTAAAACCTTGTCTAACCCAAAGGTGGGATCGAAATGTTAAGAAAAGACTATTTGACGCGTATGATCGAGGAAATGACCGAGGCCGTAGGATCTATGCTAGGCTTGCGCCGCGAACAAAAAAACGAGCAAGCCTTGGAAAAACTCGACGGTTTATTGAAACGCAACTTCCGCATGAGTGAGCAAATGCTGCGTTCTTTGCCGCCCGAAGAATTGATTCAATTATTCCGTCAGCGCGAAGGCGTCGATGCAGAGAGCCTTCAGCTTGTGGCACGCATGTTGCAAGAAAACGGAGAAATCCGCGAAAATATGAACGATGAACAAGAAGCCGTAGCTTCCCGAATCAAAGCGCTGCATCTGTATCTGTACGCGGCGCTCAACGGGGGCAGTCGCGAATTGGTCGATTATCCGGTTCGAATCGCCGAATTGTCCGCATTGCTGGAACGTTACCGTTTGCCGGCGGATGCCGAACGGCTCGTCATGCTGTACGAAGAACGGGAAGGTCGCTATGTGCAGGCCGAAGACGCGATGTACCGTATGCTGAACGCCAGTCCCGAACATGACAAAAACGCGCTCGAAGAAGGAAGAATGTTTTACGCCAGACTGTCCGGGCTTGAACCGGATATCCTTCAAGCTGGCGGTCTGACTCGCGAAGAACTAGAAGAAGGCATTGAAGCTCTCCAAGACGAGTAGGCGTACCATGCCCGAGAGGATGAGAACCACCTTATGCAAAATATGAATGAGCTACTAAACGCCGTGCTGCCGGAAGGCAAACTGATTACGGCAACCCTTAGCCAACCGCGGCGAAAAGATGACGAAACGTACAGCAAAGTCGCCGTAAAGCCGCTTATGCTAAAGAATGAACTGCATTACCAGCTGGCGTACCATTATGAGAAAAAAGTCACGCATGAGAACCTGACGCTTGAACAAGCTTTGCCGCGCATCGCTCTTCTGCTGGAAGAAGAAATGCGTCAAGGACTGTTCTGCACCCTGGAAGCCGATTATCAAGTGCTGGTCAGCAAAAAAGGCAAGTTGGGCATTTTGAAAAAAGCGCCGACCAAAAAACAGGCTGCCAACCTCGCCCACGATCGCAAAAAAACGTATGTGCTGGAGGAAGGCGAACCGGTTCCTTTTCTGGTGGAGCTGGGCGTCATGAACGACAAAGGTCGCGTACTGGCCGCCAAATACGATAAGTTCCGTCAGATCAATCGGTTCCTGGAGATGGTGCGAGACATTTTGCCTGCCCTGCCCAAAGAACGCAAGCTGACCATCGTCGACTTCGGCTGCGGCAAATCGTATCTGACCTTCGCGCTTTATCATTACCTTGCCGTACAGGAAAAGTTCGAGCTGAATGTAGTGGGACTGGATCTGAAAGCCGACGTTATCGAACATTGCGAATCGCTGGCTCGGACGCTGAACTACGAAGGCCTGCATTTCCGCATTTGCGATATCGCCGATTATAACGAGTTTGATGCTGTGGATATGGTGATCACCCTGCATGCCTGCGACACCGCAACCGATGCCGCGTTGGAAAAAGCGGTACGTTGGGGCGCTTCCGCGATTCTGTCCGTCCCGTGCTGCCAACATGAACTTTTTTCGCAGGTACAAAACGATCTTCTGGAGCCGCTGCTCTCGCACGGCATACTGAAAGAACGCTTCTCGGCGCTCGCGACCGATGCGATCCGGGCCAAGCTGCTCGACATCGTCGGGTACAAAACGCAGTTGCTCGAATTTATCGATATGGAGCATACGCCGAAAAACATCCTGATCCGCGCGGTCAAATCGGACGGTCAGGATACGGCAACCCTTTGGCGCGAATACGAAGCGTTCCGAGGATTCCTCGGCGCTTCCCCGTATCTGGAAAAAGCGCTAAGCGACCGCTTGCCTGCTCCTTCGGTGGTCTAAAAGCGGCAGTCCATAAACGTTAAGGCATGCGCCGCCCGGAGCGTTCGCGGTCGGCGCAATAAGTAGAGGAAAGAGGGAAAACGGTGAGCTTTATTTCGGATATCGTCGCGCAGCTGTTTGCGTGGATACAAGGGTTGGGTTACTTCGGCATCATGTTCGGCCTGATGGTCGAAGTGATTCCCAGCGAGATCGTTTTGGCATACGGCGGATTTTTGGTCTACTCGGGAGATATCAACTTCTGGGGAGCCGTTTTGTTCGGGACGATCGGCGGCGTGTTTGCCCAGTTGTTCATTTATTGGATTAGCCGCTACGGCGGTCGCCCGGTATTAGAGAAATTCGGCAAATACATTTTTATCAAAGAATCGCATATCGATCACGCCGAAGCGTGGTTCAACAAGTACGGAGCCGGCATCATTTTCAGCGGTCGTTTTATCCCGGTTGTCAGACACGCGATCTCTATCCCGGCAGGTTTGGCCAAAATGCCGACCTGGCGCTTTACGCTGCTGACGACGCTGGCTGTTATTCCATGGTCGATTCTGTTTGTATTCCTGGGCTATCAGCTTGGCGGACAATGGGAGCATATCGACGAAAAAGCGGCGCCGTATGTCGTACCGATCATTTTGGGAGCCGTATTCCTGATGCTGGTGTACCTGATCGTCAAAGCTGTTCTGACCCGTCGCAAAAAAGCCAGAGTTTAATCCACAATCCTATCCGCATCCATACCCATACCATGAAGAAAAGAGGGAACAACATGAGCAAATCCAATTTGAAATCCCGATTCGGAACAGGCTTGACCCCGCAAGGCTTTATCGACGCTATGGAAAAAAACAAAGAAACTTTTGAAGCGGGTTACCGCGACTTTACTTGGAAAAAGGAGGAGGACCGGCTCTTCTTCGAAGGCTTACGCTCGCGCACGGATCTGAGAACGGTCATTTTGGCGGCAGACTGGTGCGGCGACGTCGTGCGTAACGTGCCTGTCGTTTTCCGGGTGCTGGAAACCGCCGATATTCCTGTAGACGTTTTGATTTTGGAACAGAACTTCGATCTGATGGACGAGTATCTGACCATGGGCGGCCGTTCGGTGCCGATCGTGATCTTTGCTAATGAAGACGGTGAACCCCTGCTTCAGTGGGGACCTCGTCCGGAGAAAGTGCAAGAGTTGATGCGCAAATTCAAAGCGGAGAATCCGGACCGCGAAGCAGCCGACTATGCGGATAACATGAAAGTCGTCCGCGAGCAGATGATGGAGCGTTACGGGGAAGGCACATCGATTCATGAAGTGATCGTGCACGAGCTGCGGACGCTGCTGTCGGAGGTCTGAGATGCTGAGAGTCGAGACATTCAATCTGGGTCCGCTGCAAACCAATGCGTATCTGCTTCGCGGCGAAGACGATCTGAAGGCCGTCGTGATCGATCCGGGCATGAATCCGGCCGCGCTGATGCGCCGAGTCGAGCATCTCCATGTGGAAGCGATTCTGCTCACCCATGCCCATTTCGACCATATGGCAGGCGTCGAAGAACTTCGCAAAGCCAAAGGCTGCCCGGTCTATCTGCATGATCTGGAAGCCGATTGGTTGACTGACGCCAAACATGACGGTTCCGCCATGTGGTCCGAGCTCGGCGGGCCGATCACGACCGATCCTGCCGAGTTTGCGCTGGCCCAAGGACAGACATTGAGCCTGATCGGCAACCAATTCAAAGTGCTACATACACCGGGTCACTCGCCGGGCAGCGTAAGCTTCCTCTGCGGCAAAGACTTGTTCGCTGGCGACGTACTGTTCCGCGAAGGCGTAGGTCGTACCGATCTGTACGGCGGTCGCCAAGGCGATTTGGTCGATTCGATTCGTTTGAAATTGTACAAGCTGCCTGACGAAACGGTCGTCTATCCAGGTCATGGACCCCGCACGAAAATCGGTTACGAGAAGGCGAATAACCCGTTCGTGCCTGCTTTGTAAAATTCGATCGCATCCCTAAAAAGCTGGACAAGGCGATGGAGCGGTAGTAAGATACACCTATTGAGCATCCGTCCTGACGCAAGATATTTGGAGAAGAGGCTTTCAGGGTCTATTCATCATTACTTTGCTTCTCGATAGGATGGAAGTGAATACGCGTTTGTTGCGGACATGGCCTTTGGCTGTTGTTGATTCGCTACACGCATGATGCCTGCGAAGCACGCAAGCTGAGGATTCAATCCCGGTTTGCGTTCTTTTTTTTGCTTTTTAACGATTAAATTGGCAATCAGATAACCGAAGTGAGCGTTCAAGCCGATATGGATGGATGTACATCCGGTAACATTCAAGGGGGATATGAGCAAAGTGGACGGAGCTAAGCCTTTTGACGCGGACAAAAGAGAACAACCAAGACTCGTACTGGAGCGGCGAACAGAGTCGGAACCGATTGCGGAGAACGAACAGATCGAAATTCGAGATAAAAAGCCAACGTATCGACATGGGGACGGTAGAGTTTTTGTGCGCGCCTGGAACTCTGCCAAGTTTCAAGAGGGACGCGTAAACCAGCCGTGGTACGAGCGCTTGAGCCGGATTCGGAACGGGGAAGACCCGCGATAAACCCCAGTCGGCAAAATTCGACTACATTTTTGTTTAAAACCTACATAAAGTGAGCCGTTGGCGTGGACAGCAAAACCTTTTTTTAGTACGATATAAGCTAAGCATTTGCATTACATTCATTTTCACGAGTGAGTGGACCATGAAGCCGGAAAGACCCGGGAGGGCCAGGCTTTGTAGATGACGACCGAGGGGGAGAAACAATGCTTCATCTGGGAGAAAAAATCGTGATCGTCGCGGATGTCTTCGAGCAGAACCTCCCTGTGGGAGAATACGGCTACTTGATCGCTTATGACCGTAATCCGGATAACGCTTTCGATTATATCGTCCGAATCCCGCAGGCTAACCGCAACTTTTTCGTAACGGAAAAAGATATCGAGCCGGAGGAAAATGTGCTGCGTTTTGAGGCGGATCAGGTCGAGCGTGCCGCATTGATTGATTATGCGCTGGCGACGCACAACGAGAAGCTGTTCTATCAAGTGATGAACGGCGAAGACGAAGAGACGCTTGAACCCGAAGCTGAAGCGTCGGCTGAGCCGATGACGCAGGCGGAGTTTATTAAGCGGATTAATTTACGGGCATGGATTTGATGTCGGCGGGAGCCGGCTTTTGATTGCCGGGAAGGTCCTGTTCGGAAGGAAGGCTTGTAGCACGCGCCGGGAAAGTTCCGTTACGGTCGCTTGTTGAAATCGGGAAATTAGAATTGGATTAAAGTTGAGATTTCCCGATTTCAAAGGCGATCGCTAACGCTCCTTCACGGAACTTTCCCTCCGCTAAATCAGCCTTTTACGAACCAGACCTTCCCTACATATGAAGCCGGCTGCTGCCGGCTTTTTTCTTTGTTAGGGCTGTACGAACGGAGTTTCGCGCAGCGGAAAAGCTCGGGGAAGCGGCTTTGCCGACTTCGGGAGGGTCTAGCTCTAATACCTTATCTTTAATACTGACAAAGTAAAAGGCGTACACGTCTTCAAAATGTCGAGAAAGTCTAACGTAGCTGGAAGGCAGCAGGCGGAGAGAGAAATTCAGTGAAGGAACAATAGTGATCGCCTTTGAAATCGGGAAAATTCCACTAAAATTCAATCTTTTTCCCGATTTCAACACGCGACCGGAACGAATTTCTCTCGGAGCCTGTTACCTTCCCCCGCAAACGTAACTTTCGAGGACAGCCTGAGAACGTACACGCCCTAGATTTTTGCGGGTTGCTAACCTATAATGGGGACGTTGAGGAGTTTCGGCACTTTAACCCTTTAAACGATAGGAGAACTTAACATGAAAATTACGGTGGAACAGGTCGAGCACGTGGCCAAGTTGGCGCGGTTGAATGTAAGCGACGAAGAAAAAGAATTGTTCGCCGAGCAGCTGAGCGCGATTCTGCAATATGCGGAAAAGTTGGACGAGCTGGATACGGAAGGCGTAGAGCCGACGACGCACGTGTTGCCGCTGCATAGCGTTATGCGTGAAGACAAGGTACATGAAAGTTTGCCGATCGAGCGGGTGCTGCATAATGCGCCTGAAGACGAAGACGGCCAGTTCCTTGTACCGGCTGTACTGGACTGATTCGGCAATACGGAATAGCTAATGATCAACGCGGAGGTGCGATAGTGACATTGTTCGATTTGGGACTTCGGGAGATTCAAAGTCGGCTGCAAGCCGGCGAACTGTCCGTGACCGAGCTGGTCAAGGACTCCTTGCAAAAAGTAGGGGAACGGGACGAGAAAGTAAAAGCATTTTTGACCGTCGATGAAGAAGGCGCTTTGGCTTCTGCGGCAAAGCTGGATCAGAAATTGGCAGCCGGCGAAAAGCGCGGACTGCTTTTCGGTCTGCCGGCAGGGATTAAGGATAATATCGTGACAGAAGGACTGCGCACAACCTGTGCGAGCCAATTTTTGCGTAACTTTGATCCCGTTTACGATGCGACAGTCGTGAAAAAATTGCGCGCGGAAGATAGCGTCACCATCGGCAAACTGAATATGGACGAGTTCGCGATGGGCGGTTCGAACGAGAACTCCAGCTTCTACCCGGTACGTAATCCGTGGAACCTGGATCGCGTTCCGGGCGGTTCGAGCGGCGGTTCGGCAGCCGCGGTCGCGTCGGGCGAAGTCTACTTCACGCTCGGCTCGGATACGGGGGGGTCCATTCGTCAGCCTGCTTCGTATTGCGGCGTGGTTGGCTTGAAGCCCACGTACGGCCTTGTATCGCGTTTCGGTCTGGTCGCTTTTGCATCCTCGCTGGATCAGATCGGCCCGGTTACGCGTACCGTCGAAGATTCGGCCTACGTGCTTCAAGCGATCGCCGGTCATGACGACCGGGATTCGACGTCGGCCAATGTGGACGTGCCGGACTATGCGTCTGCACTGACAGGCGATATCAAGGGACTTCGCATTGCCGTACCGAAAGAATACATGGGTGAAGGCGTCGATCCGAAAGTCAAAGAATCCGTATTGGCTGCGATCAAGCAGCTCGAAGCTTTGGGTGCGACTTGGGAAGAGGTTTCGCTGCCGCATACCGAATACGCGCTGGCGGCTTATTATCTGCTGTCTTCCTCGGAAGCTTCGTCCAACTTGGCCCGTTTCGACGGCGTTCGTTACGGCGTTCGTGCCGAAAATCCGGACAATCTTTTGGATCTCTATCTGAAATCGAGAAGCGAAGGCTTCGGTGACGAAGTGAAGCGCCGCATCATGCTGGGAACGTACGCGCTTAGCTCCGGTTACTATGATGCGTACTATTTGAAGGCGCAAAAAGTTCGTACGTTGATCAAGCAAGACTTCGATCAAGTGTTCGAGAAATTCGATGTCATCGTGGGACCTACGGCACCGACGACGGCATTTGCAATCGGTTCGCAAACGGACGATCCGCTCACGATGTACCTGAACGACATTTTGACGATCCCGGTCAGCCTTGCGGGCGTTCCGGCGATCAGCATCCCTTGCGGTTTCGTAGATGAAATGCCGGTTGGCCTTCAGATCATCGGCAAGCCGTTCGACGAACAAACCGTACTGCGCGTCTCGCATGCGTTCGAGCAGAATACCGATCATCATAAACGCCGCCCGCAGATTTAATCCGCGTGCTCAAGAAGGAGGAAACGCCTGTTATGTCCACCGTACAATACGAAACGGTCGTCGGACTCGAAGTGCACGTTGAGCTGCATACGAATACGAAGATCTTCTGTGGTTGCTCTACCGAATTCGGAGCACCGCCTAATACACATACTTGCCCGGTTTGTTTGGGGCATCCCGGCGTACTGCCGGTACTGAACCGTCAAGCCGTCGAATATGCGGTAAAAGCAGCTATGGCACTGAACTGCCAAATTGCGGATATCAGCCATTTTGACCGAAAAAACTATTTTTATCCCGATTCGCCGAAAGCTTATCAGATTTCGCAGGCGGCTCGTCCGATCGGCGAACACGGCTGGATCGATATCGAAGTCGACGGCAAAACCAAGCGGATCGGCATCACGCGCCTTCACTTGGAAGAAGACGCGGGCAAACTGACGCATACCGGTGCTTTCGGCTCGCTGGTCGACTTCAACCGCGTCGGAACGCCGCTGGTCGAGATCGTTTCCGAGCCCGAGCTGTCTTCGCCGGAAGAAGCTCGCGCTTACCTGGAAAAGATGCGCGCGATCATGCAGTACTGCGAAGTCTCGGACGTGAAAATGGAAGAAGGCTCGCTGCGCTGCGATGCCAACATCAGTCTTCGTCCGAAAGGACAAAAAGAATTCGGTATCCGTGCCGAACTCAAAAACATGAACTCTTTCCGCGGCGTACAACGTGGCTTGGAGTACGAAGAAGTCCGTCAAGCCGAGATTCTGGACGAAGGTGGCGTAGTCGTTCAGGAAACCCGCCGCTGGGACGAAGCCAAAGGCGTAACGCTGTCCATGCGTGGCAAAGAAGAAGCGCATGACTATCGTTATTTCCCGGACCCGGATCTGGTTGCAGTCGAAATCAGCGAAGAGTGGAAGTCTGCGATCCAGGCTGGAATTCCCGAGCTGCCGGATGCACGCAAAGCCCGTTACAGCACCGACTACAGTCTGCCGGCCTATGATGCGCAGGTCATCACTTCCTCCAAGCCGCTGGCGGACTTGTTCGAAGAAAGCCTGAAGCATACCGACGACGCCAAATCCGTGTCCAACTGGATCATGGGCGATCTTCTCGGCCATCTGAACACAAGCGGCCTTGAGCTAAATGCGGTTCCGATTACCGGTCAAGGGCTCGGCGAGCTGGTCGGCCTGATCGGCAAAGGCACTGTCAGCAACAAAATCGCCAAGACCGTTTTCAAAGAAATGCTGCAAAGCGGCAAGCTTCCGCAGCAAATCGTCGAAGAACAAGGGCTGGTTCAGATCAGCGACGAAGGCGCCATTAAGGCCATCGTCGTCGAAGTGGTCGCCGCCAATCCGCAATCGGTCGAAGATTACCGCGCCGGCAAAGACAAAGCGATCGGCTTCCTCGTTGGTCAAGTCATGAAGCAGAGCAAAGGCAAAGCCAATCCAGGGCTGGTCAACAAGCTGCTCGTGGAACTGCTGCAAGCCTGATCGAACATACGGCTTCTGCATCGAATTCCTTTTCGAATCCGGTCAAGGAATCATTCGGCGTCGTGCTACAATGGATGTAGACAACGTACTGGAGCTGTTAAAAGGACACGTTCGCTTGCGAACGTGTCCTTTTGTCTTCTATACTCATCCGTACGTTCCGAGCGAAAGTCAGAAATTCGGTTAATGATAAGGAGATGCGAGGAGAATGGCGATGATCGATAAACTGAATATGGAAGACCATTCATTAGTCGAGGCGTTATTTCGGTTGCAAACGACGGCTTATCGTTTGGAGGCCAAGCGAATCGGGTTTGATGAAATTCCGCCTTTGGCTGATACCTTGGATACGTTGAAGCACAGCAGTGATACCTTTTACGGATACACAACGGAAGCCGGTGAGCTTGCAGGAGCCATTGCGGTTGAAGAAGAGTATCCAGGCGAATTGACACTGACAAGGATGATGGTTCACCCAGACTTTTTCAGACAAGGAATCGCGACAAGACTGATCCAGTATATCTTTACGCGTTATCCGGACTTCAAGACCTACATCGTATCGACGGGCTCCATGAATGAACCTGCGATGCGTTTGTATCAAGGCTTCGGATTCGTTCCTTTTCGAAAAGAATACGTGGCGCCTGGTGTGGAATTGACGACCATGCGACGCAAAAACGATACGATAGAAACACACTGATCTCGCAATTTTCGAGTAGAAGGAGTAAGAACGCACATGACCAACCCCTGGATTATTGACAACACTCATATTTTGCTGCGGATTGTATCTGCGGTGCTGCTGGGCGGCCTGATCGGCTGGGAACGCGAGCGTTCCAGTCATGCCGCCGGACTTCGTACCCATATTCTCGTTTCCGTTGGCTCTGCGCTCATTATGCTGCTTTCCATGTACGGCTTCGTGGCTTTTGTCGATCAGCCGAGCGTGCGGGTCGATCCGGCACGTCTGGCGACTGCCGTTATTTCGGGGATCGGTTTTTTGGGAGCGGGGACCATCCTTTTTACAGGAAAGTCGATTACGGGTCTGACGACCGCGGCTTCCCTGTGGGTAGTCGCAGCGATTGGTTTGGCCGTGGGTGCAGGGTTTTATTTTGCCGCCATTCTCACCACGTTATTCGTATTTTTGACTTTAATGGTCCTCAATGTCGTGGAGCAGCGTTATATCCGTGGGCACCACACCCATGTTGTTACTGTACGAGGACGAACGGGTAATGGCCTGATGGAGAAAGTCTCCGACTTTATGAAAGAACGCGAAGTGCGTATCCGCAAGATGGAAGTCCACGTTAAAAATGATGCTCCAGTCTCCGAATCGGAAGGAAGTTCAGCAGCGGAAATCACCATGCACCTGACCTCGGAAAAGCGAATGGACCCGGCCGAGATGACCCATCAATTGCTGAACATGGAAGGCGTATATTCGGTGGCGATTGAGTAACTGGGCGAAAGGAGATCCGGATCATGCGTCAAAAAAGAACCACTATCGCTTGTATTTTATCTGCCGTCATCCCTGGCGCAGGACATCTTTATCTGGGATTGATTCAAAAAGGCGTTTCTTTTATGCTGTCGATTCTGCTCGTGATCGAAGCTTTGTTGTACTTTTCGGCGACGGGCATCAAAATAAACGTACCTCTGTTGATTTTGCTCGGCCTGACCATTCCGATCATTTACTTCTATAATCTATACGATGTGCTGCAAGCGACGGATCGGGTCAACGAACGTCGGCGTACGATCGAGAACGAATTTCGGAATTGGCGAAAAAGTATGGCGTTTGGTTTGATTCTGGTAGGCGAAGGCGCGGTACTGCTTATCCTGCACAGTCGCCCTCTTTGGTTCCGGCAGTTGATCGAGCTTTATGGAAAAGAAACCGCAGCCGTCGCCCTTATTGCACTGGGCCTTGTTTTTGCAGTTGTCCAAGCCTTCGGCGTACGCAAAGCAGCCAAGCGACCTTCTGCATCTTCATCAGCCGGATCGTCGTCAGCCAAAGCCTCCCCGCCATCCGAGCCCGATCAATCGACTGTGGCAGAGGGGAGGAGACGGCATGAATCCTAAAATCCGTATCGGCCGCTGGACGGCAGCAATCGTGCTGATCTCCGTTGGGCTGTTGTTGCTCGGCGATGAGCTGCGCGGGCGCGACGATATGCTGGAATTGCTGCGCTGGTGGCCGGCTATTTTCGTCGTATGGGGACTCGAATATATCGTGATGCTGCTGGTGTTCCGTCGCCGGGGCGCCGGTCGGCGATTCCGAATCGATTTTGCGGGCATGTTGGTAGCGACTCTGCTTAGCGCTTCCGTGTTTATCGTTACGCAGCAGAATCATTATCTCCATCTATGGAACCGGGTAAGTCTGGATCTGACCACGTCCGGCATCGAATTCAGCGAGGCGGAAGGCAATAAATTCGCCAAGCCTTCGGTCGATCTCGCGGCGACGCTGGAAATGACCGGTTTGACCGTCGAAGGTATCAATGGAGACATTATCGTTCGCCGCGGTTTTTCCGATCGAATCCGCGTGCGCAGCACAGTCTGGATCGATCAGGCCGAGCCGGAAGAAGCGAAGACGATTGCCGAAAAAACCGGCGTGCGCATCAAGGAAGGCGAGACGCTGGCGATTACGACCGATTCGCAGTCTTACGGCGCGTCGGGACGACGCCAGCCGAGGATCGATCTGGAGATTCTGCTTCCGCCCGAGCGAAGCTTTGACATGGATATCCGTACCAACGGAGGCTCTGTTACCTTGAATGGCGTTCAAGCCCTTCGTTCCATCTCCGTGCAAACAGGCGGAGGGAATCTGGACTTTACCAATGTGAGCGGCAACCTCTCGGCATCGACGTCAAAAGGCAGTATTGAACTGTCGACGATCACCGGCAATGCGAAAGCCGAGACGCAGCAGGGAGATATCGAGAGTGCGAATATTTCCGGTTCAGCCAATTTGACTACTATTCTCGGCAATATCACGGCGAACGGAACCCTTGGCGATATCGCTGCGGATACTCGGAACGGCAGCATCGAAATCAATGGCGCCAACTTTGGATTATCTGCACAAAGCCTCAACGGCAATATCGCGATCACCTCTCGTGTTGTGCGCGGGAACTGGTCGGTATATAGTGCGGTAGGTCGCATAGATCTGACTCTTCCCGACCAGGGGGACTATAAGATGGACGGTTCGAATGGCTATGGCGATATTCGCAGCGAACTGCCGTTTGCTATCGAAGATCGGACGCTCAGCGGGACTTACGGAGACGGTGACTTTACGGTAAAAGTAGACGGGAACGGAGATCTGAATATTTTTCGCAGCGATTGAAGGACGGCTTGTAGATTGACACGTTGACAAAAAATATTCACAAACCTTACAATGTAGAGTAACCCAAGGAATTACGGCGAGGAGGAGAACGGGATGACGACACGTGTACAGCATGCTTTGGAACAGTTGAAAATCAACGGTGTGCGCATCACTCCCCAACGACATGCCATTTTGACTTACCTGATGGAAAATATGGGGCATCCGACGGCGGACGAAATTTATCGCGCGTTGTGTCCGCAATTTCCAAGCATGAGCGTCGCTACCGTTTATAACAATCTCAAGATGCTGATCGAAGCCGGAATGATTCACGAACTTACGTATGGAGACAATTCCAGCCGATTCGATGCGAACGTCAGCGAACATTATCATATTATCTGCGAGAAATGCGGCAAGATCGAAGATTTCCATCATCCTTATTTGGCGGAAGTTGAACATGCTGCGGCGAAATCTACGGGATTTACAGTCAAAGGGCATCGTTTGGAAGTGTATGGCGTGTGCAAAGGTTGCAGCGAACATTGACGTTTGCTTACAATAGGGCGTGTGGAGCCGAAAAGGCTCCCGCGCTTTTTTTTATGGCGTATTCTTGCGATCATGCAGAAGGGTTGCGGTTGTGAAGTGATAGGAAGCAGACAAAAACGCACGCGTACTCGTAAAAAGAAACGTCCGGGCAGAATCATTCTACTCGGCATTGTGATTGTAGGCGCAGGTTGGGGAGCATGGCAGTTCCTGCCGAGTTTCTCGCATGAAGAACCAGAATGGATCGGGCAGCAAAAGCCTATTTTTATAGAAGGACAATGGAGTGGCTATACGGCACGCGGGAGCGGGGATTCGCTAAAGCTTCCTTTGCCGTTGGTGCGCGAGCAGATCAATGCCTACGCTTACGGCGATCCGGACGGAGAGACGGCGATTCTGACCACTCCAGGCGAACTTTTGGTCATGACGCAGGGGAAAGAACAGGCTGAACTGAATGGGGACAGTTATGCACTCGGCTCTTCTTTGGAAAAGGTAGACGATGTTCTGTACATACCCGTAGAGCCTCTCGAGCAGCTTTACGGTATTCAGATTGCGGAAGAAAGCCCCGAGGGAAGCGTGATCGTACTCAAAGCCGGCAACGAATTCCGCACGGGTACGGCAGCGGACGGCGGACTGTTCAGCTCACCGAAGCTTCGAAGCGATCGTACGATCAAGTCGCCGGCTATCGCCGATCTTGAAGACGGTATGCCGCTGCGTATCTGGAATGAGCAAGACGGTTGGTTGTATGCGCAGACCGAAGAAGGCCGTTCCGGTTATATCCCGGCAAGCGAAGTAAAGATCGGCAATGAGGAAAAGGTGCCTGCCATCGAAGTCGCCGAGACCGCCGCAGCCAAAGAATGGTCGAACAAGAAGATCAACCTCGCCTGGGAAGCTGTGTACGAGCGCAAAGCGAACCCGGACGTGATCGAAGAAATGCAAGGCATCAACGTCGTCAGTCCGACCTGGTTCGAGCTGGAGGACGGTGCCGGCAATGTGAAAAACAAAGCGGACTCCGCCTATGTGGGACGCGCCCATAATCGGGATAAGCAGGTGTGGGGACTGTTCAGCAATAGCTTTGAGGCGGATTGGACGCGTGACATGCTGAGTGATTACGCAACGCGCGCCGTAGCGATTCGCCAGGTGCTGGATTACGCTGCCGAATACAAGCTGGACGGTATCAATCTCGACTTTGAAAATGTATATACCGAAGATAAAGAGCCGTTTGTTGAGTTTGTGCGTGAATTTACCGTGCAAGCGCACAAAGTCGGCCTCACCGTCTCCGTTGACGTGACACCCAAATCGAATACGGAAATGTGGTCGGCCTTCCTGGATCGTCGCGCATTGGGAGAAACGGTCGATTTTATGATGGTCATGGCTTACGACGAGCACTGGGCGAGCAGTCCCAATGCAGGCTCCGTTGCGTCCTTGCCGTGGGTAGAGACGTCTGTTCAACGGATTTTAGAAGAAGATGCTGTACCGGCGTCCAAGCTGGTGCTCGGCATTCCACTGTACACGCGGGTATGGACGGAGACCGAAGAAAACGGCGAGACCAAAGTGTCTTCTTCGGCTGTAGGAATGGAGACTTCTCAACGCTTGGTCGCTGAAAATGGCGCGAAGCAGGAGTTGCTCGATGACATCGGCCAGCATTACGCCGAATATGAAGATAAAGAAGACGGCACGAAAAAGCGCATTTGGCTGGAAGACGGAGAATCGCTCACGCGGCGCATCGAATTGGCGAAAAAGCACGAGCTTGCCGGCGTAGCCAGTTGGACGCGCAGTTTCGCTTCGGCCGAAGCTTGGGAAGTGCTGCGTACGATCAACGAAAAGTAACGAGCGTTCGCAATAGATGCTCCGTGCATTTTTTAATGGGCCTTCTAATGAAGGAGGAATGGACCGTCCGGCGTAGAATAAGGTGTAACGGCCATAATCCGACATTCAGACGGCCCATATGCAAGGAGGAATTGAACTTGAGCCCTTTTACTTTTAACGATTGGACAAAAAAAGATCCTCTTCCTCTGGGAGCTGTCGCTTGTTATCGGCCTGGCGGGAAGTTTCACGGCGCGCTGCTTCAGGACTTCGACGTGCTGGTATTTCTTATTTTCGATTCTCCCCGCGACTGCGAAGACGTACAAACGCATCATCGTGTAGAGAACGGTGTTCATTATCATTTCCTGAGTCTGCAAGCGGAAGAACTGAAAAGATGGATCGTAACCGGCGAAAATCGTTCGTTGGTTCATTATTTTTTACAGGGAGAAGTGGTAGACGACGTGAACGGGCAAATTTTGCATTTGAGGCAGCAAGTTGAACACTTTGAACAGCCTCTTCAGGAACAACGGCTGTTTTTCGAGTTCTCGCGTTTTCTTCGTAACTATGTCGAAGCCAAGCGCCATTTGACGGAAGGTCATGAGATGGACGCCTACTATAGTACGCTCAAAGCTCTGCACCATTGGGCTTGCATCGAACTGGTTCAGAAATCCGTATATCCGGAAAAGACCATTTGGAATCAGGTTCGCACGCATAGTGCCCAAGTGTATAAATTGTATGAACAACTTGCATTTAGCCAAGAAACGTTGGAAGAACGGGTCGAATTGGTCCTGCTGGCCTGCGAATTCTCCGTCATGTCCAAAATGGCCGTATGCTCGGAACTGCTGATTCGAGTTCTTCGCAGCCGCAGAATCCCATGGACGATAGAGGAATTGGTGCGTCATCCCGATTTGCAATATGTCAAAAAAGAGCTGCCGATGGTGGTGCGCAAGTTGGTCTATCGTTCTCTGATCAAGCAGTGGCCGCGCGAAGACAATACCAGTCCGCATAGTGAAGAAATACGTTATAGCGTGAATTGACGCAGGTTTGGCAAGCATATGAAAAATGAAAACGGATGAAATTTCGAAAAAGGGTTGACGTTAAGTTGGAGTATGTGATAAATTAAATCTCGCCCTTCAAAGGCGCTCAGTGCTAAGTTGCTGAGAACAGCACATCACAAACAAGCTTCGAAAAACTTCTTAAAAAAAGTGCTTGACGAATTGCTTGGAACTGTGATAGGATATAAAAGTCGCCGCTGAGACAAACGGCGCCGAACGAAAGAAACAAATCAACACAGTTTGCTCCTTGAAAACTGAACAGTAAGTGAGTCAGGAACGAAATTCTTAGACCCCAACCGGGCAATAAGAATTGGTGTTCCCGCGATAAGCGAAAAAGGTTTAAATCTTTGAGCGGTTCGTGTTTGAGAATAAAGAGAATGAAAATTCTCGCCACGTTTTAAACGAGCACATGGTGCTTTCTTTTAAAGCGAAGACCAAAGTGATCGCTTCGTTCAATGCTCTTGCCCTTAGGGGTCAGGCATTGAAGCCGCGGTTGCGAAAGT
>NZ_JBBKAR010000049.1:0-58413 GCF_037722395.1 Saccharibacillus sacchari
TAAACAAAGAATTTGTTCTTTATTAGGGATACCAATAAATAAGCAACGTTCTATAGATTTATTATCTACTCAAAAGAAAACAAAATAATTCAAAAAAAAAACATGCTTGTGTACAAGCATGTAAGACTGTCGACAAACTCAAGAATTTGAATGCGTCGAGAGTCTTTTTTTCATTTAAAATGGGAGCGTCATCAATATGAGGTGAGGATTCATGCTAAACTAACAATCATTGAATAGACGCAATCAACTGGAACTTGTGGTTTTGATTCAGCTTGTCCCTAACGAGCATTTGGTACGCAAAGTCGAAGCAGCCATCGACTTTTCTTTTATCTACGAGCTCACTGGCTTGTGTACAAGCATGTTTTGTTTTATAAATATTTCACCATAAACAAACTATTTTCGTCCAACCCATAATCCCCAAACGGCCCGCATTCCTCGAATCCATACTTCTCATACAACTTTCGCGCAGGCAAAAAAGCATCCATCGAGCCGGTTTCGAGACTGATCCGCTCATACCCGCGTTCGCGTGCTTCTTCGATAATATGCACCAGCAGCTTCTCCGCTACGCCTTTGCGCAAATGCTTGCTGTCCGTCTTCATCGACTTCAGCTCGGCATGCGTGCGGTCCAGCTCCTTGATCGCGCCGCAGCCGAGCAGTTCGCCGTTCTCCCACAAGGTCCAGAACGTGATCTCCGGCTTGCGCAGCTTCTCCAGATCCAAGGCATGAATGCTTTCCGGCGGCGAATGCAGCGTCATGCTATGAAGGTGATCTTCCAGCAGCGCGGCAACTTCAGGTCCTTGCAGATCGTCAATTCTAATTTGCATCTTCGTACACTCCTTTGGATAAATGAATAAAGCCGAATACTTATTTACCTGCCATATTCATAATATAACTCGAAGCTTTTCGAAAAAACAATCGGATACCTGACATGCACGACGTTTTTGTGTTGAAATTGATGTTTTCTATACTTGTGTGACATTTAAGCTGACATAATGGGCATTCTTCTATCCGTTTTCCACACACCAATGAAATTCAATTTCACTTCTTTCCCGCTATAAAATCAAATTACGCACGTCTCTGCCAATCACGCCTCAAACCGCTCTACGCGCGACTTTCCCGTAGTAACCTAAAGTCAAACCAGAGCAAAGGAGCGAGCCATGATGCTGAATATAGCCATTGTCGGATTCGGAAACGCGGTCGTGAATTACCATCTGCCCTACTTGGAGAAAAAAGAAAACATCAAGGTGAAAACGATTTTTCGCCGCGAAGAGGACCGGGTCGGCGATACGGAGCGCGAAGCATACTACCCGGAGATTACGTTTTCAACAAACTTCGACGACGTGCTGCATGATGCGGAGATCGAGCTGATCGTCGTCGCCACGCATGTGGACAGCCATATCCATTATGCCAAGCTGGCGTTGGAGCACGGCAAGCATGTATTGGTCGAAAAGCCTTTTGCCAACACTTCGACGGAAGCCAAAGAACTCTTCGACCTTGCCGCGCAAAAAAATCTAATCGCCATGGCGAATCAAAACCGCAGATACGACGGAGATTTTCTGACGTTGAAAAAAGTGATCGGCAGCGGCAAATTGGGCAATATCGTGGAAATCCAATCGCATTACGATTATTTTCATCCTCACTATCCGGCAAAAGATTTCGGTCTGCTGCATGGTCTCGCCGTGCATACGATCGACCAGTTGATCTCCCTGTACGGTCCGGCGGATTCTGTATATTACGACGTTCGCAGCCTTGTAGCGCCGGGCCAATCCGACGATTATATCGATATCGACTTCCGCTACGGCCGGATGAAAGCCACGATCAAATGCAGCATGATGGTCAAGATCGAGCATCCGAAATTCGTGGTGCACGGCGACCGGGGAAGCTTTGCGAAAATGAGCAGCGGCCATCAGGCGAAAAACGGGCAAGGACGCACGACGGTAGACATTCAGCCCGAAGAGGAGAGCAATTGGGGCACGTTGAGCTATATCGACGACGAAGGCAACGCGCATACGGAGAAGGTTCCTTCCGAAGCGACGGATTACGGACTTTTATACGACGCGCTGCTGGGGGCGATCCGGGGCGAGAACGACAAACCGGTCCAAGACGAAGAAGTGCTGTATGTATTGGATGTATTAAGCAAAGGAATCGAGGAGGCCAAACGATGAATATCGCGACGATAGGCACAGGCTCGATCGTGGATGCCGTTTTGGCGGCGATCGGCCAGTTGGAAAACGTAACTTGTACAGCTATGTACTCCCGGAAAAAAGAAACGGCGCAGCCGCTCGCGAGCAAATACGGAGTCGGCACTATTTATACCGATCTGGATACGTTATTTTCCGACCCCGATATCGATCTGATCTATATCGCTTCGCCCAACAGCCTGCATTACGAACAATCTAATCAGGCTTTGCAAAGCGGCAAACATGTCGTCTGCGAAAAGCCTTTTACATCCACGCCGCAAGAAGCAGAAAAGCTGATATCGCTGGCCAAGGAGAAAAATCTGCTGTTATTCGAAGCGATCTCCAATATCCATCTGCCGAACATGAAGCTCGTGCAAGAACAGTTGCCCAAGCTGGGTCCGATCAAAATGATCCAATGCAATTACAGTCAATATTCGCGCAAATACAACGATCTGTTGGCGGGCGAGACGCCGAACGTATTCAATCCCGAGTTCTCTGGCGGCGCTCTGATGGATATCAATATTTATAATCTGCATCTGGTCATGAACCTGTTCGGCAGCCCGGATACCGTGTCCTACACCGCCAACCAGCATCCGAACGGGATCGACACTTCCGGCGTGCTCGTGCTCCAATATCCGGAGTTTATTGCCGAATGCGTAGGTGCCAAAGACACGACAGGCATGAACTTCGTGCTGATCCAGGGTGAAAAAGGCTATCTTCAGATCGTGGGCGGAGCAAACGGCTGCAAAGAGATCGTGCTTCGGCTCGGACAAGAGCCTGCCGAAACCTTCAATGCCCAGACAGAGGCTAATTGGCTGTTTTACGAATGGGAAGCTTTTGGAAACATCTATGCAAACAAAGACCGCAACCGATGCTACGAACTGCTTGACCACAGCCTATCCGTCATGAATGTGCTTGGAAAAGCGCGCCGGGAGGCCGGAATCGTTTTTGCGGCGGATCAACGTTCCTGATGCTCTGCCTGAGCCGCCTGCCGTTTGTTAATACGTATCCGTAATGCTGCTCATATACAAAATATCGAACACATACAGCACAGAGACCATCGACGACATTTTGGACAACCTCAGTTGTTCATTGTAGCCATGCGTAAGCAAGGTTTCCGTGCAGGCGCGGGACAACGTCGAATCATTGGAACCCGTCACGGCGACCACATTCATCTTTTTCTCGTTCAACATATTCACCACTTCGATCATCGATCGATTTTCGCCGGTATGGGAAATGACAAAAGAAAGCGTCGGACTGCCGGGCTTCAGCGTCAGCAAATAATGCCGATTGGCGTCATTGTGGGCAATCGCCGAGATCCCAAGCTCATTCCATTTGGTACACGCCTGCTGCGCCAAATAATAATTCATGTCGCTGCCGTAAATGTCGATCCGCGCAGCGCTTTTCACCCATTCCGCAATCCGCCCCAACGCCGAAGCATTCAATGTATTGCGCGTATCGTTCAAAGCTTGCTGATACAAATACGGAACCGACTCAATCGCCGCCGATACGTCACCCTGCTCGGCAGCAACATGGCTCTCCGACTGCGGCGTCGCAGGCATTTGCCGATACTCAAGCGCAAGCTTCAACTGAAAGTCTGGGTACCCTCGGGTGCCCAGCTTTTTGCATAACCGCACAATCGTCGACGCACTCGTAAACGTTTGCCGAGCTAATTCGTGCGCGGTAGAATAAAAGACAACTTCAGGATCTTTTAAAATATAATCGACGATATGCTTCTCTTGCGTCGTCAAATTAGAAGTGTACTTTAATTTTTGCAACAAATTGAACTCCATATCCCAATCATTCCCTTCCTAACCCATATCATTAAAACATGTTTTGCCTCTCAACGTATCGAGAAACGCCAACGTAGCTGGAAGCGAGAAGACGGAGAGAGAAATTCAGTGAAATACAGGATTTCGAAGAAAACCTGCGGTAACATTTAAAGCTATGTTGACGCCTTTGAACTCGAAAAATTCCTTATTTCAATCCCATCCCTTTTCCGAGTGAGACAGCGAATTGAACTGAATTTCTCTCGCAGTCTTCTCGCTTCCCCCCGCCTACGTACCTTTTTCGACACGTTGAGAAGCTCTGCATCTTTTAAGGAGGCTTATTTATGTCTGAACTCAGCGGAAGCCTTTTTCAACAACAACTGCTCCAAAACGGATTCGGACCCCGCTTCCACGCCTACTATTATAAACAATGGTCCGCCTACGAGATGGATTACCATCGCCACAACTCTACCGAAATTATGTATCTCATGAGCGGAAGTTGCATCGTGGACGTCATGGCGGGCGAACGCGAAGAACGGTACCGGTTGAAAAAAGGCGAGCTGATCCTACTGGACGCCAACGTGCCGCATCGCCTCATCGTCGAGCCGGGTGTCACCTGCCGGATGCTGAACGTGGAGTTTTCCTTTTTGACGCTGGAAGCTTCGAGCGAGTCGGCGATCAGCGTCAGCGCGCTCGCCCGGGAAGAAGACGCGCTGGCCGAGCTGCTGCAAACTCCTTTTGCCAGCCTGGTGCTGCCCGATCCCGAAGAAGTGCTGCACACGCTCAAATCGCTGGTGCTGGAACTGGATCGGCAGCACGGCAAGCAGAACGTCATGGTGCGCTTGTTGTTCGCCGAACTGCTGCTGCGTCTGGCGCGGCTGCATCGGGAACAGTTGAATCCGAGTCGCCAGCATGCCCACCATTATATCCGCAAAGTGACAGAATATTTGCACCAGAACTACGATCGCGCCCTTCGGGTCGAAGAGGTCGCGGCGGCAGTCAATCTGCATCCCGGCTATTTGCATCGGCTGTTCAAGCAGCACACCGGGCGGACGCTCACCGATTACTTGAACGCGCTGCGCATGGACAAAGCCAAAATGCTGCTCGCGGGCAGCGTGATCCCAATTGCCGATATCGCCGACTATGTAGGGATCGGCAGCCGCCAATATTTCCATCTCCTTTTTCGAAAATACAGCGGCTGCACGCCTATGGAATATCGCGAACGTACCGAACGGGATTCCTGGAAAACGACGGACTTGGACCAACCTTTTTCTGAACCTACACGTGTTTGATCAATTATGAAAAGGTGAGGATTTTTGACACTTTTTCGCGAAACCGGTCACGATATTGATAACGCTACCATCTCCCCTCCTGCTAAGATAAACGTGCAAGTTAACCTTGACGGCAGGGTGTACCTTTTACAATCGGAGGGGATCTTAATTATGGGATTCAAAGTGGCTTTTATCGGCGCGGGAAGTATCGGATTCACACGGGGATTGCTGCGTGACCTGCTCAGCGTACCCGAGTTCGCGAACATCGACGTGTCGTTTATGGATATCGATCGTCGCAATCTCGATATGGTGACGGAGCTGTGCCAACGGGATATCGACGAGAACGGGCTTTCGATCAAGATTCATCCGACGACGGACCGGCGCGAAGCGCTGCAAGGTGCCAAGTACGTATTTTGTACAATCCGCGTCGGCGGGCTGGAAGCGTTCGCGACCGACGTGGATATTCCGCTCAAATACGGCGTGGATCAATGCGTCGGCGATACGCTGTCGGCGGGCGGCATCATGTACGGACAGCGCGGCATCGCCGAGATGCTGGAGATCTGCCGCGATATTCGCGAACAGGCGGCGCCGGACGTGCTGCTGCTCAACTATTCCAATCCGATGGCGATGCTCACCTGGGCGTGCAACGTGTACGGCGGCGTGAAGACGATCGGGCTGTGTCACGGCGTGCAGCACGGACACCATCAGATCGCGGAAGTGTATGGACTGGACAAAAAAGACGTGGACATCATCTGCGCGGGCATCAACCACCAGACGTGGTACGTCTCCGCCACGCACGAGGGCCGCGATCTGACGGAAGGGCTGTTGGAAGCGTTCGAACAGCACCCGGAATACAGCCGCACGGAGAAGGTTCGGATCGACATGCTGCGCCGTTTTGGCTACTATAGCACGGAATCGAACGGCCACCTGAGCGAATACGTGCCGTGGTACCGCAAGCGCCAAGACGAGATTCAGGATTGGATCGACCTCGGAAGCTGGATCAACGGCGAGACGGGCGGCTATCTGCGCGTATGCACGGAAGGCCGCAACTGGTTCGAGACCGATTTTCCGAACTGGCTCAAAGACCCGGCTTTCGTATACGATGCGGAACATCGCGGCGAAGAACATGGCTCGTATATCGTGGAAGGGTTGGAAACGGGACGCGTGTACCGGGGGCATTTTAATACGATCAACGGCGGCGTCATCACGAATCTGCCGGCCGACGCGATCATCGAAGCGCCGGGCTACGTCGATCGCAACGGCATCTCGATGCCGGTCGTCGGCGATCTGCCGCTCGGGGCGGCCGCCGTATGCAACGTCAGCATCTCCGTGCAGCGCTTGGCGGTGGAAGCGGCGGTGCGCGGCGACGACAAACTGCTGCGCCAGGCGTTCATGATGGACCCGCTCGTCGGCGCCGTGTGCAATCCGAACGAGATCTGGCAGATGGTCGACGAAATGCTCGTGGCCGGGGAGAAATGGCTGCCGCAGTACGGCGACGCGATCGCGGCAGCGAAGGAGCGTCTGTCTTCCGGCAACCTGATCCCGACGCGCGAAGGCAATCAGGGCGCGGCGCGTCTCAAGATCAAGACGGTCGAAGAAATGCAGCAGGACCGCGAAGCGGCGAACAAAAACGCGGGCGAGTCGGATAAAGGGAAAGATCGGGAGAAAGTGACGCAGGAGTAGGGCAGAGTCGAGAGGGTGAGTGGGAAATCTGCAAGCGCGAATCGGAATCGTGAATCGGCAAGCGGAGGTGCGAACATTCGGGACGTTATTGTCCGCATCGCAAGCTTTTGGGTATGGAAAAAAGCGAAGGTCCCGTTTCTGGGGGCTTTCGCTTTTTGGCGCATAGATGGATAGGATCGTCTAGCGGATTATAATCCGCTGTGCGGTGCATCGTGCAAGGTGCATCGATAAAATAAATACATAAATCCAGTTAATTTGCAGCCAGAAGCTTGGAGGATGAAATAACTGCTTATATCCATTTATTTGAGAAGAACATTGATGATTCGGCGAAAATCGTATGATTTAAATGGATATCTGCTTTTATTTGCTCGAAAAAAACGAAAACGGGAAAAATAAATGGAGATTTGCAGGTATTTATTCGCCGGACAGAAGAGGTTGGCGTTTTGCTGTTCACGGTTTCGACTTCGACTCTGACTCCGGCACTATATATTCGCGGATTTCGTTTTTCACTTTATGATCGTTGCGAAACATGACGTCCGTTCCGTCATCGGTCAGCCAGAAGGTGTATAAAATAGGCTCGTTCGTATCGAACACGACGTGATAATACGCGGGATCTTGTACGGCGCCGGATACGGTATTGGGCATATATACGGTGTTTGTAAGCAGTCGGACCAGCGCTGCGCCTTCGTCGCCGGAAACCGTACGCACCGGCTCAATGTCGTTGTAAGCATAAAGGTAGACCGTTTGAGGTTCCGACCGCAAGATCGTTTTGAAATCCTCGCTTGGCAATCCGTCGACATTTTCGCTCGCATACAATCGGTATCCGCCGATCTGGTCATCTGCGCGCACGGCGACCACGTTTTCCGGCGCGAATCCTTTTACCCGATACAGCTCCGTGCCTGGGTCCAAAAAAGCCGCGTCTCCGGGTTGCTGACATAAGCGGAATTATGAACGTTGCCGTCCAGCTTCTTCTTGACCGTGCCTAAGACGTCTTGCGTGACGCTATCGGGATCGCGCAACACGCCGTTAGACAATCCCAGATACATGCCGTCGTCCGTTTTCACAAAATCGATCCAGTCGATAACCGAAGCGCCAGTGTGGAGATTGGAGCAGCCCGCAGACGTCACCATCAGGCAACCGAGTAGTAGAAACGAGAAGTACCTGACGAAATAGTTTCGAATCCCTCTTTTTTGCATGAATCAGACCTCCTTTGTCCCAAATCCTTCGCCCTCTTTCTTTCTAAACGCGCTTGACCATCAGATCGTTTCCTTAGTACGGTTACAGATAGACAGAATACGATTTCGGTAAAAGGAGCCTTTTCATGAACAAAACGATCGGCATGCTGGCTCACGTGGACGCGGGGAAGACGACGTTCGCCGAGCAGCTGCTTTATCATACGAACAGCATACGCAGTCGCGGACGGGTGGATCATCGGGATGCGTTTATGGACAGTCACGAGATCGAAAAAGCGCGGGGCATCACCGTGTTCGCGGGGCAGGCGGTCATGCGGTACAACGACTCGGTCTACTATCTGCTCGACACGCCGGGGCACGCCGATTTCTCGGCCGAGATGGAGCGCGCGCTGCGCACGATGGACTATGCCGTGGTGCTGCTCAGCGCGGTGGAAGGCGTCGAAGGGCATACGGAGACCGTCTGGCAACTGCTGCAACGTTACGGGATTCCGGCGTTCTTTTTTATCAACAAAACCGATCGGGAAGGCGCGGACGCGGATCGGGTGCTGGCCGAGATTCGGAGTCTGCTGACAGAAGATGCGACCGATCTGACGGATGCGCTCCAAGTCGGCGAACCCGGCGAACCGCTGCGGCTCGACGATTCGCTCAAGACCTTTTTGGCTGAGCGGGATGAGGCGTTGTTGGAAGCTTATTTGGAAGAGCGTTTGACGTCCGAAGAGTGGAATCAAGCCCTAATCAAAATGATCCGGCAAGGCGCAATCTATCCGTGTCTGGACGGTTCGGCGCTGCTGGATATCGGGATCGGCGACTTTTTGGAAAAGTTCGATCGGCTCACGGTAACGGATTATGCGTCGGAAAAGCAGGCGGCTGGCGAGAAATTTGCGGGAAGCGTGTATAAGATCGGGCATGATGCGGGCGGAACGCGACTGACGTATATCAAGGCGCTGCAAGGTTCGCTCGGCGTGCGGGAATTCGTGCAATATGCAGGCAAGACGGCTGAGGGCGAGAAGCGTCTGCTGGAGGAAAAAGTAACCGGTATCCGCATCTATAACGGCGAGCGTTACGCGCAGGCGGATACCGTATATGCGGGTGATTTGTTTGCCGTAGTCGGGCTTACGAATGCAGGCGCCGGAGCGTCCGTCGGAGAGTCGGCGGATGAAACGGTTCCGTTCGAGATGACGCCGACGCTGACCGCCAGCGTATCTTTTCCAAAAGAGCTGCCCGTGAAGGATGTTCTGCGCATCTTCCGTATGCTGGAGGACGAAGATCCGGCGCTCGGGGTGATCTGGGAGGAAGAATTGCAGCAGCTTCAGATCCGGGTGATGGGCGCGATCCAGCTTGAGGTACTTACCAGCGTCTTGCAAGAGCGTTTCAACCTGAACGTGACGTTTGGCACGCCGGAAATTTTGTATCGGGAAACGGTGGCGGCTGCTGTCCGGGGGTATGGGCATTTCGAGCCGTTGAAGCATTACGCCGAGGTGCATTTGGAAATTCAGCCTGGGGAGCGCGGAAGCGGCATCGTATTCGCGGATGCGTGCCATGCGGATGAGCTGTCGGTCGGTTACCGCAATCTGGTGGGGCAGCATGTGCAGGAGCGCGAGCATCACGGATTGCTGACCGGTTCGCCTCTCACCGACGTCAAGGTAACGCTGCTGGTCGGGCGCGCCCACAACAAGCATACGCACGGCGGCGATTTTCGTGAAGCCACGTTCCGGGCGCTGCGCCAGGGGTTGGAAAAAGCGGAGAACGTCCTGCTTGAGCCGTGCTACCGTTTCCGTATCCGCGCCGAGCTGGAGCATATGGGGCGCATCATGGCGGACGTGCAGCAGGCGCACGGCACGTTCGACCCGCCGGAGACGAACGAAACGCACCTTGTGTTGACCGGAACCGCTCCGGCAGCCACGTTTATGAATTACGGCGCGGAACTGGCTTCTTTTACAAAGGGGAAAGGGATGCTGAGTTTGACCTACGGCGGCTATCAACCTTGCCATAACACGGATGAAGTGGTCGCGCGGCGCGGCTACGATAAAAACGCCGATCCGCTGTACACGTCCTCGTCGATCTTCTGCGCCAAAGGCGCGGGGTATTCGGTGCCGTGGGACGAAGCGGAGGCGGCGATGCATTTGTTGTAACGTGAAGCTCCGGCCGTTCCCGGCGCGGAGCTTTTTGCTGTCCGCCGAACGCGAATACCCATTTTATTGCAGTTCTTGTTGACTTTTCATCCGGTGCCCTCTACAATCGGGTTTGCAAAGATTTATCTTAATTATTTACATATAAGTTAACTTAAGGTATTTTTCTTTGCAGGAAGGAGGATAAAGGAAACCAGGCGGTTATCCGAAAATGAAAGCGTTATCTAATTCTTATACTCTCCTATACCGGAAAGGATCGTGAACCGATGAAACGCAAATTGACGGTTTTGCTTCTGGCTCTCGTAGTCGTGGCGACGACGTTCAGCGATGCCCGCAGCTATGCGGCGCATTGGGGATTGAGCGGCGACGTGGGCGTGCATGACCCGACGATCATCAAGGAAGGGAACAGTTGGTACGTTTTTTCGACCGGGCAGGGCATTCAGGTGCTGCGCTCGGATAACGGGACGAACTTTTACCGGGTGCCGCAGATTTTCCTGAACGCGCCGTCCTGGTGGAAAAATTACGTGCCGAACCAGACGCCGCTCGACGTATGGGCGCCGGACGTCAAAACGTATAACGGCAAAGTGTGGCTGTATTATTCCATTTCCACGTTCGGCAAAAATATTTCCGCGATCGGGCTGGCGTCGGCGAGCAGCGTCGGAGCGGGCAGTTGGAAAGACGAAGGCGTCGTGCTCAGCACCA
This sequence comes from Saccharibacillus sacchari, assembly GCF_037722395.1. GTDB lineage: Bacteria > Bacillota > Bacilli > Paenibacillales > Paenibacillaceae > Saccharibacillus > Saccharibacillus sacchari_A. The sequence goes on from NZ_JBBKAR010000049.1 coordinate 10,928, forward strand.
ACGGCACGCAAAACTACAACGCGATCGATCCCGAGCTGGTCGTCGACGCCAACGGCGATCCGTGGCTGGCGTTCGGTTCGTTCTGGAGCGGGCTGAAGCTGACCAAGCTGGACAAAAACACGATGAAGCCGACCGGCAGCCTATACTCGATCGCCCAGCGCACCGTCAACAGCGGAGCGATCGAAGCGCCGTCCATCACGTACCGCAACGGTTATTACTACCTGTTCGCCTCGATCGACAACTGCTGCTCGGGCGTCAACAGCACGTACAAAATCATCTACGGACGTTCGCAAAACATCACGGGTCCTTACGTGGACAAAAACGGCGTCAGCCTGGCGAACAACGGCGGCACGATTCTCGATTCCGGCAATACGCGCTGGAAAGGTCCGGGCGGCCAGGACGTGTACAACTCGAACGTGATCGTCCGCCATGCCTACGACGCCGAAGACGGAGGCAATCCGAAGCTGCTGATCAGCGACTTGGTATGGGATTCCAACGGTTGGCCGAGTTATTGAATCCACACGTTGAATCGCCAGGCGAACAAGCTGAATATTGCAAGCCTTTGCGTTGCGCGGTATCCTTGTAGAAGCAAGAGGTGGTCTTTTCCAACCTTCAAATCCACAAGGAATCGAGCGATAAATCCATGATTACATTGAAAAGCGAACGCGAAATTCAAAAAATGGACGCGGCCGGAGACGTGCTCGCGGCCTGCCATAAAGAAATCGCGAAAATGATCAAACCAGGCGTGACCACGATGGAGATCGACCGGTTCGTCGAAAAGTTCCTCAAACAGCACGGCGCGACGCCGGAGCAAAAAGGTTATAACGGCTACGAGTACGCGACGTGCGCGTCGATCAACGACGAAGTCTGCCACGGATTCCCGCGCCGCCAGCCGCTCAAAAGCGGCGATATCGTCACGATCGACATGGTCGTCAACCTGAACGGCGGATTGGCCGATTCGGCTTGGACCTACGCGGTCGGCGAGATTTCCGAACAAGACCGCCGGCTGATGGAAGTGACGCATCGCGCGCTGGAGTTGGGCATTGAGCAAGCGGTGGCGGGCAATCGTCTGGGCGATATCGGCCATGCGATCCAAAGCTACGTCGAAGCCGAAGGCTTCTCGGTCGTGCGCGAGTTCACCGGGCACGGCATCGGACCGACGATCCACGAAAAGCCGCAGGTGCTGCATTACGGCGAGCCGGGCAAAGGCCAGCGCCTCAAAGAAGGCATGGTCATCACCATCGAGCCGATGGTCAACGTCGGCGTATGGCAAACGTCCCGCGACGACAACGGCTGGACCGCGCGCACGCAAGACGGCCTGAACTCGGCGCAGTACGAGCACACGCTGGCGATCACCAAAAACGGCCCGCGAATTCTGACGTCGCAAGACTGAGGGGTAGGGCGCGGTCGGTACGGGTTTGAAATTTGGAGTGTGGAAAAGGCTGTCTCGGCGTCGTTATTGGGCGTTGAGGCAGCTTTTTTGATGTTGAGCGAGGTTTGCAATGTTCAAAATAAATGCGAATATGCACTTATTTTCTTTGTTTTTTAAGATCTAAGTTAAATAAATGCTAATATACAATTAATTGCTCCGTTTTTCGCCTGCTTTCGCTTTTTTGCTCGAAATAGTTGCATATTCGCGCTTATTTTTCATTTCAGCACCTATCACGCTTAAATAATTGCATATTCGCACTTAACTAGTACTCTGTACCAGGTCAAATAGTGGGTTTACGTTTGGCCGAAACGCGCACGGTTCTAGTGCGTTTCGGACAAGCGTAACCTTACATTTAATTGGTACAGAGTACTAGGGCGTGTACGCAAACTCAACACCGTGCATCTTGCCCTGCCTTTTCGCCCTCTGCGGCGTCATTTCCCCTTGACGTGCCCCGGCACGCCTTCAGAAAAATTCCTTGCCGAGAACGAAAATTCAGCTCAATCTGCTCCCGGCGGAGTTTGCGTACACGCCCTAGGAGCTACTTAATCCGCTTTTGTCTTTTCTTCCACTTCCGCTTTCGCCTTTTCTTTCACTTTCGCCTTCGCTTCCGTCTCCTACCCTCATCCCTCACATCGAACGCGAAAAAGGCCGCTCCAACCCGACTTACGGGTTCAAAACGACCTTTTTTCCATTCCGTTACTTTTTAAAATCACGCATCTTTCATTACCCTTCTTCAACGCCCAACTGCTCTCGCAGATGCGCAATCACCATCTCTTGATCAAATACTTCTTCATCCGACATCGCATGGGCATAGACCAGCGTGCGGCCGTTTACGTCAAAATAGTCGGCATGTACATAAAAGTCAAGTCCGTTTGGAACAAAAGGCCGTTCGTCGATCGTAACATAGGCGCTGGCGAAGACATGTTTTTCCGTATAGCTTCGCTCGCCCCAATCCTTCAGAATCGGCAGATAGACGGATGCGAATTCACCGTCCTGCGGGTTTTCAAGAATAGAGACGATCGGGTCGTGTTCCCACACGCCCAGGCCTTTACCGTCGAGCACAACAATGCCCATCTGTTCCTCGTTGGCGAGCAGCATCAACTTGGTCGGATGTTCGCCATCCGTCGAATAACCTTCGTCCACGATCGTATCGTCGGCATGGAAGCCGTACGTACGCAAATTCGAGGAGAGGTTGAAAATAAAGAAGTAGGAAAAGAGCAGGGCGGCAATCGCGACAACAAGGGTGAGCTCAACGCTCCGGCGTACTCTCATGTGATCCCTCCTTTGCTGATTGGGGCAAAATGAGCGGTCGTTCCGAGATGAAAAGCCCCTCGCTTTTATTGTAAAGGTCTGAAGATTGAAAGGCCAGGGATTTTGCGATTTTAGGCGAAAAAAGGCCGCTTAACGGCAAATAACGCCATTAGCGGACTTTTTTAAGGCATTATGGTGACAAAACGCGTTCCTGCTTGTTCGGAAACGCTCTGCCATGTTCGAATTTAGATGCTGCCCGCGCTGCCGTCTGTCGGTTTGCCGCCTACGCCCGAAGTACGCACCGAATCCTGCACGTCGGATTTGACATCTTTGGCGGCGGATACCGTTTCTTCTTTCAACTCTTTGACCGCACCGAGGGTTTCTTTGACTACGCTGGTCACTTCCTGGCTTTTCTCGACCAGGGCATGTCCGCGTTCATTGATCGTCGGTCCGCTCGCCCGCAGCGATTCGACGGCGTCGAGCACCGTAAGGCGAATCTGCTCGCCTCGTTGCGTAGCGACGATAACGGCTGCTCCGGCTCCGATCAGGGCACCTGCGGCGGCGCCGATCGCGGCAGTGGTAACAAAGGATTTATCCATGAGTAATAATCTCCCTTCGATATAAAATCTCTGCTCGTTATTACCCGAAGCTGGACGGTTCTAACAGTATGGATAGAAGGACAGTTTCATTTTTTACATAAAAAGCGATCGTTTAAAACCCCCGCCTAACATTTCATTGGTATTCTGGTACCCGACTGGAGAGGGGTTCCAGAATACATATCGGGGAGCGAATTATGCTTAAAACCTGGGCGCGCGCATTATCTGTCATTTTGGCTTTTGTTTTATTATTGGGTGTTTTGGCGCCGGGCTTGTCCATGCGTCATGCCGCCGCGGAGAGCGGGGCGACAACGGACATCCTTTCGGAGGAAGGATCGCAGCCGGATACCTATACCGCCGACGATTCGCAGACCGTATCGCAAAACGTTTACGAAAACGATTATACGCCGGAATCGATCGTATTGAGTTTTAACGGCGATCCGTCGACAAGCATGGGCTTCGCTTGGTACGCGCCGGAAACTGTTACAGCGACCAAGCTCGAAGTGATCCAAGCGGATCGATTGGAAAACGGCGCATTTCCGGCTACCGGAGCGACGTCGTATGAAGGAACGTCAGTCACGACGGCGGTCTACGAAAACAAAGCGGCTAAAGATAACGGAGTAACAACAACCTACACCAGCCATAAAGTCGTTGCGGACAACCTGGCTCCGGGCACGACCTATGCGTATCGCGCAGGCGACGGCATGGATGATCATTGGAGCGAAGTTGCCCAATTCACAACGAAGAAGTCGGGTAAAGAGGATTTTGATTTCCTGTTCACGACCGATTCCCAAGGAACCACGCAAGAAGATTTTGCAATTTGGAATAACGTACTTGAGGCAGGGCTTGCCCAGTTCCCGAAATCCGAGTTCATCGTGATTTCCGGCGACCAGGTCGATAACGGCGATCGCGAAGAACAGTGGAAATGGTTTTTCGGAGAAGCGCGGAATATTTTGACCAAGCTGCCTCTGATGCCGGTGGTCGGTAATCACGAGAGCAAAAACTACGACAATTTCGCTACGCATTTCAATCTGCCGAATCTGTCGAACACAGGCGCAAAGCCGGACGGTTCCGTGTACGCGTTCGATTACGGCCCGATTCACTTTATGGTGCTCAACACCGAATATTCGGGAAGCAGCAGCAATGCGGAGATTAAAAGCATTTACGAGAAACAGGTTCAGTGGCTGAAAAACGAAGCAAACAGCACCGATCAGAAATGGAAAGTGGTCGTGCAGCACAAAGCGCCTTATTCGGTAGCGAGCCACGTGGATGATACCGACGTTCAATACTTCCGCCAAAATCTGACGAAAGTATTCGACGAATTGGATATCGACCTTGTGCTGAGCGGACACGATCATACGTATACGCGCAGCTATCAGATGCAAGGTAACGTACCGTTGACCGATATTCAGACGGGCGCTGACGGATTCGTCGACAATCCCGAAGGCACGCTGTATCTGATCACCAATGCGGCGGGCAAAAAGATGTATCAACCGAAAGCGAACCGCACATTCGATTACGCGGCGAAATACGGTCAGCCGATGCTGCCGATGTTCACCGGGTTCCGCGTGACCGGCGATACGCTCAGCTTCGAGACGTACACGGTCAACGATGACGGGACGTCCAAACTTTACGATCAATACGGCATTCGCAAATCGGAACAGCCCGGCGAAACGCCCAAGGTGAGCAAAGTAACGGCGACGTTCAACGGAAACAGCCGGACGTCGAAAGGGTTTACCTGGTACACCCCGGCTTCCGTAAAAGGTACGGACGTACAGGTCATTGAAAAAGGCGCTGCGGACTTTAACCAGGCGCTGCAATTTACGGGAAGCAGCTACACGTCTACCAATTCGGCTGAAGAAAACGTGCATAAAGCCGTGGCTTCCGGCCTGACGCCGGGCAAAACGTATCAGTATCGCGTCGGCGATGCTTCGCTGAACGTATGGAGCGAGACGGGGACCTTCCGCACCGACGACGGCAACAATGCGTTTACCTTCATCGACCTGGCCGATACGCAGGCGAAAGAAGAAGAGGAAGCGATGCTGTCGGCCGAAACGCTGCAAAAAGCGTTGCAAACCGTACCGGACGCCGAATTCGTTGTGCATAACGGCGATATCGTCGATACGGGAACCAAAGAAGAACAATGGAATTGGCTGCTTGGCCATTCGCAGGAAAGTCTGCTGCAAACGACCATCGCGCCGTCCGCGGGCAATCATGAAGACGAAAACTATGCCTTTATCGACCATTTCAATCTTGATACGCCGGAAGGATCGGCAACCGAAACGGGAGCTTACTACTCGTACGATTACGGCAACGCCCACTTCATGGTGCTGAACTCGAACGAGGATTCCGCGGAGTATGCCAACTTCTCTACGGATCAGGTGGAATGGATAAAAAAAGACGCGAAAGCCGCTAAATCGGCAGGCGCGCAGTGGGTTATCGTCAATATTCACAAAGGTCCCTACACGACATCCAACCATGCGACGGATAAAGACATCATCGGCGAAAACGGCGTACGCAGCAAAATCGCTCCGCTGATGGCCGAGCTTGAGATCGACTTCGTGCTGCAAGGACACGACCATATTTATGCCCGCACCAAGCCGATTAACAGCGGCGGCAAAGCCGGGCAGGCTTCCGTCATCACGGAAACCGTCGGCGGACAAAGCGTCGAGTACACCGTTAACCCGGATGGCAGCATCTATCTGATTCCGGCGACCGCCGGCGCGAAAGTGTATTACAAAAACCAAAAGCCTGCGCTTGGCGATGCTTACTACGGCCTGTTCGAACGGGCAGAAGAAAACCATGCCGCCAAATACGGCCCGGACCCGTCGAACAATACGCGTCCCGTACGCGGACAAGTGCAGAACTTTGTCTCCATCACCATCGAAGGCGGTCGTTTGACGGCCACTACGTATGAAATCGATCAAAATATCGACAATGCCGTACCTTTCGTGATCGATCGGTTCGGTATGCTCAAAAAAACCGAAACGCCGGGCGGAGGTACGCCTTCGGTTCCTTCGCAGCCGTCGAACCCGTCGCCGACGTTCCCGGCTCCTTCGACGCCGGCGCCTGTAACTCCGGTAACGCCGACGCCTGCTGTTCCGGCGCCGACAACCCCGGCACCAACCCCGGCGCCGCCTACGGATAACCCATCCGTGCCGCAGCCGACGCTCGGCGACGTTGCCGGACATTGGGCGGAATCGGCTGTACTTCGAGCGGTATCGGCCGGATTCGTCACCGGCTACGCCAACGGAGACTTCCGTCCGAACGCCAAAGTCACGCGTGCGGAATTCGTGACCATGATCGTTCGCGCCCTCGACCTGCGGACTGAAGCGGGCACACCGTCCTTCACGGATAATAACCGTGTCGGAACTTGGGCAGCTCCTTCCGTAGCGGCAGCCGTAGAAGCCGGATTGATCAGCGGATATGCCGACGGTACATTCCGTCCCGGCAATGCGATGACCCGTACCGAATTGACGGTTACGATCGCGCGTGCAGCCAAGCTGCCGATTGATCCGTCGGCGAAGCTGTCGTTCGGAGACGCGGCCGATATTCCGAAATGGGCCGTTCCGTACATTGCAGCCGCTCAAAAAGCCGGCCTTGCCAACGGCGTAGGCGGCGGACGCTTCGCTCCGAATCAGCAAGCGACTCGCGCCGAAGCGGTCAGCATGATCTTGGCGATGATGGACAAGTAATCGAATTAAGCTTTTTATCGTCAAAAGGACCTCATTTCCGCTTCAAGCGGGAATGAGGTCCTTTTTTTATAAGTTGTGCTCGATAAGTGCGAATATGCAATTATTTTGCTCAAATCTTTATCGAAAACGAAAATAGGTGCTCAGATGCAATTAATCGGACTCGAAAGCGTCTATATGCTCTAACACCGCTGATTTAATTGCACTTCTGTACTTATTTTCTTCAATCGGTCGAATCCGTTGAGATTAATTGCATTCGGACACTTATTTTTTCACGTTAATGTTCGATCGAGTTTCGTTCTGGCAAGATGCCGGGCGGGAAGGAAATGCAACACGCGGCCGAAACGAATTTCCACGCAGCCGTCCGATTTCGCTATACTGAAAGCACAGAACGCGTATCCAAAGGAGCCTTTGCCTGACATGAACATCCAACACAACAACCAAACGATCGAATTCCACGTCGAATACGCCAAACGCCAAAAAATCCACGTCCAGATCGATCCCAACGGCCTTGTCACGGTCAAAGCGCCGAACGGCATGCCCGAAAAAGACATCTGCCAAGCCGTAGCGCTGCAAGCAGACTGGATTTTGCAAAACAAAGCCAAACAAGACAAAGCCCGCGAAGCTCCCAAGCCGAAAGAATACCGCGAAGGCAGCGAAGGCGACTTTCTGCATCTGGGCCGCCGCTGCCGTCTGGATGAGCTGATTCCGACCGAAGGGCGTACGGAGGAACAGCTGCGCGCCGACCTCAAGAAGTTCTATTTTGCCAGCTGTAAAAAAGTCGTGAACGAACGGATCGGCGCTTACGCGAAGCAGCTTAAGGTCGAACCCAAGTCTATCGAGATCATCGAGTCGACGACCAAATGGGGGAGCTGCGATTCGAAAAAAAGGCTCAACTTCAACTATCTGCTGGCGATGGCGCCGGTGCAGGCGATCGATTACGTCATCGTGCACGAGCTGTGCCATCTCCATCATATGAACCACGACCGCTCGTTCTGGCGCAAGCTGGGCAGCGTAATGCCGGATTACAAAGAACGCGAAGCGTATTTGAATCGGTACGGGAATTTTATGGTGATGTAAAGCACGAATTTATACTGTGAAGGAGCTAACTCTTTGTCCAGCCACCTCAATCTGTATACCGAACTGCCTGCTTTTATTGAACGCTCCGGTCTTGAAGTCAACGGCCTCGTGATGCTGCAAAAAGGGCGACCCGTGCTGGAATGGTATCGCGAACCGTATCGACGCGGCGTACCGCAATTGCTTTATTCGCTCAGCAAAAGCTTCGCTTCTATCGCAGTCGGCATCGCGTGCGATCAAGGACGGCTGAAGCTGGACGATACTGTCCTCTCCTTTTTCCCGGATAAGCGTCCCGACGAAATCACGCCTCGCTTGTCTGCCATGCGTATCCGCCATCTCTTGTCGATGACCGCGGGACATGAACAGGATATTTACCCTATCATCGTGTCGCAGCAAGACTGGGCTTCTACCTTTTTGGCGCAGCCTGTGGAAAAGGAGCCCGGCACGCATTATCGCTACAGCACCATGTCCACGTATATGCTGTCGGCGATCGTCGAGCGCGTGTCGGGGATGAACCTGGTCGATTTCCTGATGCCGACGCTGTTCGAACCGCTGGGTATCGCCCGCCCGGTCTGGGAGACTTGTCCGCTTGGTGTCACGGCTGGAGGAATGGGTTTGAGTTTGTCTACGGAGGACGTGGCGAAGTTCGGACAGATGTTGCTTGAAGGCGGCGCGTACAACGGAAAACGGATCGTCTCGGCTGAATATGTCGCGCTGGCTTCCACGGAGCAAAGCGATAACCGAGTCGGCGTGTCGCCGCAACGTATCGATTCCCGGCAGGGCTACGGCTTTCAATTCCATCTGTGCCGCTTTCGTGCGTATCGGGGCGACGGATCATTCGGTCAATTGTGTCTGGTCTCGCCCAAGCATGATCTCGTTGTCGCGGCTAACTGTGCTTTTCCGAGTATGGGCAAGCTGCAACCGCTGTTGCACCGGATCTTCGAGTTGTCGGGAGAGAAGACGGAGCTGCCTTTTCAAATGGATCGAATGTATCGGCTGGACGATAATCCTGCGGAGCTGCACGCTGTTACGTTTTGCGCTGCGCCGGATGGTTTTGACCTGACGATGGAGTATGGGGGAAAAGAAGCACGCAGCGAGGTTCTTCCGTTTGCATATGATCGGTCGGTAGAGACACAAGGCGTATTCGTCAAAGACTTGATGCTGCACCGCCAGCGAGTCATCACTTCGATCGAAACCATTCCAGGCGATGCGACGGCGGTACGGTTGACCCTTCGCTATATCGAGACGCCGTATGTGGTGACTTATACCGTTCAGGCCGTAGAAGAACAGATTCGGCTTAATTTTGCGATCAATGTTTCTTTCGGCTTCAAAAGCTATGAGATATCGGGACATGCGTGAAAACTCAGCAAAATTCTCCTTGAATCCAACATTTGTTACCGAATTTTAACCTCAAAATGACAATGTAGGAGTGTGCTGTCACTTTCCGGCTTCCATAGTTTGTTATACTGGCGGCGAACGAGGAGGTTAACATCATGAAGACACTACATCGCTTTTCGATAAATGCCAGCTGGCTGGCCGCTCTGGTTCTTGCAGGAGGTCTGCTATCAGGCTGTACGGTCGGAGACGGACTTTCGCAAAAAAGCACCTCGCCGCTACCCATACCGCCTTCTTCCGTGGTCTACGAACCCGCAGGAAAAGAAGCATCATCTCTATCCAACAAGACTGAGGTCACCAAGCCTGAGCCTTCGCAAGAAATATATTTGGATAACGGCCTTACGGGTTGGAAAATAGAAGCACAAGTCGATGACGCAGCACAAGTGAGCAATACGATTTACCGGACTGAAGATAGAGGCGCGAAATGGACCAAGCTCGATGATTCGCAAACAGGCTCGTTCCCGACCGGGGCGGTCAGAGCCGTCAGATTCGTGGATGCTACCCGAGGTTGGGTGGCGGTCGATCCGCTTGGGCAAGGTGATCCTTATCTTTACGAGACGAAGAATGGAGGGGCGAGCTGGAGCAAGACCGCATTGAAGGTTCCGGCCGATTTCCGGGAAGCCTGGTTTGAACCGAAGACCCCGATCCTGTTCGAAGGCACGCGATTGGGCGTATTTATTGCACAGACCGGATATGCAGCCGATGGACATGACGTCAATCCGTTATTATTCTATGTCACCGCCGACGGCGGAGCCACCTGGTCCGATCCGCTGCAAAGCGAGCAGGGGGAACTGAACGGACTGATCTGGAAAACCAAACGCCTGTCCGACGGAATCGGCCGCAACTGGTCGATTACGGTCGAAGGGCGCACCTGGACGTTTGAGCGAAGCGTAGCGGTGGAAGAGTGACAGACCGTAGAGGAGCCGGACAACTGGCTCCTTTTTTTGTTGGTCAAGGTGCTGCATCGGGGCGGATCTAGGTACAAACAGACTCAAGATAGAGGCGAGGATATGCACATACGCGAAGGATACAAGACTTGCGGACTGCTCGACCTTCGATTTTTCATATCGTCGCGGATCGTGTTCTTTCCCGCTTTCCTGTGGTAAAATGCTACCAGACAAATTCGCCGGGAGGTATGGAGATGGAACACTTTTTCCTGTTTATGCTGATGTCGTTTCTGTTGATCCTGCTGCCGGGTCCCGATACCGGGCTGGCCACGCAGAATACGATTTTATATGGCCGAAAAGGCGGCATTCAGACGGTACTGGGCAGCGCGGGAGGGACGTTGGTGCATACTGTTGCCGCAGTGCTGGGGTTATCGGCGTTAATCGTCAAGTCGGCGCTGCTGTTCTCCATTTTCAAATACGCTGGCGCGCTGTATCTGATCTATCTGGGCATCATGTCATTGCTCGCGCTGAGAAAAGCCAAACAAACCCCGCAAGCCGCGGGCCCTAACCGCCATCAAGGCCGTTCGCCGCTGCTCCAGGGTATGCTGACCAATGTGCTGAACCCGAAGGTTGCCGTCTTTTTCCTGACTTTCCTGCCTCAATTCCTCGCTGCCGGAGCCAAGCCCGTACTGCCGTTCCTGCTAATGGGCCTGACCTATACGATCATGACCGTCATTTGGATGGTCTTTTACGTCTGCCTTCTCCACCGCATCGGCGCCTGGCTCAAACGTTCATCCGTGCAAAACGTCATGCAAGGCGTCACCGGCTTCGCCCTACTCGGCTTCGGCGTCAAACTCGCTTTGGAACGACGCCCTTAAATTTTTTCTTCTCTTTTTATTATTATTTTCCTCCCACCACGAAGCGCCAGGCGGAGGGAGAAATTCAGTGAAAGACGCCTTTGAGCGCGGAAAGCTGGAAGCTTTCTGCGCGAGACAGCGTCTTGAACGAATTTCTCCCGCAGTCCCCCGACGCTTCTCCTCTACTCGTCCAGCTTTTTCGTTTCGCCGCCTCGAATCTCCACCGCTTGCCCGTCCGCCGTGATCCATACCGCGATCGCGGACGGATTATGTACGATTGACCCGCTCACCGAAAATTCCAATCTCTGCAATGCTTCCAAATAATCCGCGATTTCGATATTCGTCGCGTACCAGATATCTTCGCGTCCCGACAGCTCGGCGCAAAACCGCTCGATCTCTTGCCAATTGTCGTCGTTGTCGAACTCGAAGCTATGTCCCCAGACGTACAGCAGCGCGAGGTTCGCGTAGTGGGCAGGCGGCGACAGTTCCAGGAACGTTTTCCCGTATTCGTGCATCTGCTTGTGATGGCACGTCGGATGCCACGTCAACGGACGAAGCGGCACATGGAACGTCCCCGTGGATTCGACCGTCCGGCAGTAGCGAATCCCCAGTGCCCCGAGCATCTGCGCCACTTCTTCCGTGTACGTACCGAACGGATACGACATGCCGCGCACCGGATAACCGACCAATTCTTCCAACGCGCCGCGATCGTCCATGACCTCCATGATCAGCCGCTCGCGCGGAATCCGTTTCAGAAAAGGATGCGTCACGCTATGCGCCGACACCTCATGTCCGGCGTACAATGAAGCCATCTCCTCATACGCCACATAACCGGGTTCGTCGAATTTGCCGGAGTTCAGGTGGAAGGTCGCTTTGAGCTTGTGGCGGTTGAAAATCTCGACGAGCCGGCGGTCTTGCGTGCGTCCGTCGTCGTAACTGAACGTCAACGCTTTGTGCCGTCCGCCGGGAAAAAGGTTCAACCCAATATTCATAAAATCCTCCTTAAGTAGGCAAGCTTTAAACGGAATAGGCTTGAGCCGGGCTTGCTTGGATACGGATTTGTCCGCATTCCACGAATAGAATACGCTTACAGCCGGGAACGGTCAATGACCGAAACGGGTGAACATTCAATATTCTTTGCAAAAAGGGCACGCAGAACCTCGCAATCTTGCTTCCAGCGGGTAAAATAACGGTAAGAGCAAGAAGGCGGGTCGGTTGGTGAGCCGCGATGTGCCTTGTACGAAATCAATCAAAATGGGAGGGGATCGCCCATGTGGAGACTGTTTATCAGACCGGAGAAGAAGAAGCCCAAGCGTCATGTGCCAACGAAGGAAGAAACCGAAGAATTGTGGTTCCGCTATTTCTACGAAACCCATCCCCGGCTTGAACTGAAAGAATGGGCGCGTCGGCTGCATCTCTTCCGTTTTTGCCGCGCCAATGCGGATCAGACGGGGGATCGTGACCGGTTAATGGCCGCGCTGCACATAACCTCGCTGGAGGAATTGGAACAGACCTGCGCCAAGCTGGGAATTATGCTGGAACAACTTCCGGAAACGGACGAAGCCAGCGCGGCAGCGGACGGGTTCCGTATTCCGAGTTATATGAACCTGCGTCAACCGGGACATCTGAAGCTGTTCGGATTGCCCGCGCATGTGTGGGTTCGCCGCGAGCGTCTGGTGATTACGATCTCGGATGCGGATAAGCCGTTCGATGTCACGCCGCGTACGATCAAAGCCGTGGAAAAGATCGAAGTTAAACTCGGGGAGTTGGGACTGGTCAGCCAAATCGTCGATCCTCCGCTGAACGATAAGCACTGCCTGGCGCCAAAGTTTTATCCGGAATATTTTAGCTAGAAAAGCAAGGGACGTTGCTTGGGCACAAAGGAGAAGCGTATGACGAAACACCTGATTAATCTGTCCGATTGGACGGCTGACGAGATCGAAGCACTGTTCGAGTCGGCGGATGATTTTCGTTTGCGCCCGCAGCGCGAGCGACTGTTGGCAAACCGGACGTTTTTGCTGTTTTTCCCGGAGTCGAGTTTGCGCACCCGATTGACGTTCGAGCGCGGCATTCGGGAGTTGGGCGGGGATTGCATTCTTTTCCCGCCGTCCACGCTGGATAAACGCGAAGAGCTGCGCGACGTCGCCGGCTATGCCGCGAATTGGGCAGACGGCCTGATTGTGCGGCATTCCGACGAACGGCGCGTGCGCGAACTTGCGCAATCCTCGCCGATTCCGGTCGTCAACGCGATGACCTTTTCAAGCCATCCCTGCGAAATCCTGGCCGATCTGTACGCATTGAAGCAGCGGCGTCCGGATTATCGGAATCTGACCTATGTCTACGTGGGACCCATGAGCAATATCGGGCGAAGCTGGGCGGAAGCGGCAAAGGTATTGGATATGGAATTTCGTCATGTATGCGCGGAAGGGTATGAGCTGGATATGGCCGGAGCGAATCCGAACGATATCGTTGACGCCCGAAATTATACGTTTTATGCAGATCTCGAACAAGCGTTAAAAGGCAGCGACGTAATTCTGACCGATTCATTGCCGGACGATCTGCGGACGCCGGATTATTTTGAACGCTATCAGCTCACGGCAGCGCGCTTGCGACTGGCGAATCCGGGCGCGTTGCTCAATCCTTGCCCGCCTTTTTGCCGGGGAGAAGAAGTGTCGGACGATGCGATTGAATCCGAGCATTTCGTGGGTTACGGCTTCAAGCAGAATTTGTTAACGGTGCAGCAGGCGATTATTGTAAAGGTGCAGCGTGAAGGAGGCCGTACAGGAAAATGAAGCGATTATGGAATCGTTCCGACGATTCGCGCGGCGATTTCCAAGTGTCGCCGGAGGAGCGCTGGTTGCGTTATTTATACGAGCTGCATTCGCCGGAAAAACTGGTCGAGTGGGGCAAAAAGCTGCGCTATCTGCGGTATCGCCGAGCAAGCGGCGGGCATGCGGGCGACGGGGATCGGCTTGCGGCCGCGATCCGGGTCGAAGGACGCGAGCATTTGGAGTCGGTCTGCGCGGCGCTTGGAATCGTGCTGCGTCCGCTTGCGGAAGGCCGGGAAGATCCGGTGAGAAGTCCACGCGTCAAAGATTACCCGGATCTGGGCCAACCGGGCTATACGGAAATCGGAGGCGTACAAGCCTTCGTTTGGATCTATCGCGACCGGCTCGAACTCAGCGTATCCGATCCGGACAATGCGTACGAGGTTAGCACGCCGACGGTGGATGCGGCAGCGGGCGGATTAGAAGATAAGCTGCATGCTTTGCGGGAGCTGCTGATCCAGCCGCCCGATCGAAGCCGGAATTGTGTATGTCCCGAACACTACCCCGAGCTGTTCGAGCCGTGAATCGACGAATCGCGTGAAAGACAGGTTTTCGCGTCAAGCGAGAATCTGTCTTTTTTGCTTTTTGAACTTTTTTTCAGGAATGATTGAGAAAAAGTAAAATAACGAACGAATACACAAGCGGCGCGGAACAACCTAAAGATCGTGGTTCATTTCAAAAACGGAACGACAATGGCGTCGAACGGATTTTTTGTACGAACGGACGAGATTCCGATCCGCCGGTCGACCAACGAGATCATTCCTGTAGAGAACGTCGATTATGCCACGTTGAACGGACAAAAAATCGAATTGGACGGATTCATTCCTTTTCCAACCTCCCTCTACGTGTTAAAATACAGCAGTTATCTACACAGAGACAGGCAACCAAGCACTAGGGGGAAAAAGAAAGCATGACACTCGCACCACGTATTTACGCTACGATTCAGCATTTGTTTATGAAGGGCATCATTGAGACGGTCGAGCTGCGGGAAAAGCCGGAGCAAGACGAAGACGGCAAGCGCACGTATCTGCTCACGGCGGACGGGAAGCCGAAGTATGCCCTGCGTATGGATACGCCGGAAAATATCGCGATGACCGAGCAGCTGCATAAAGCTTACCCGGACAGCGCTTTGCTGCCAAAAGTGCTGTACGCCGATCCGGTCAAAGGGTATCTGGTTCAACCTTACGTCGCGGGCACGACAGGCGAAGACGCCGCGGGACGCGGTTCGAAAAAAGTCTGGTTGCCGCTGCTCGCGACCGAGCTGTTCAACCGTTACGAAGCGGACGAAGCCGGAGGCAAATGGGGACGCTTGACCGAGCCTTGCTCTTCCTGGAGCGAGTTTAACGAGCGTGAGCTGTCGAAGGCACGCGAACATTTGAACGGCTTGCAGCCTGCGGAAGATTGCGAACGCGTGGCGCTGCTGCTTGAGCCGCTGGCGAACACTGGAAACAAATTCTTGCTGCATGGCAATATGGAAGCGCAGAGCTTTGTTTTCCAGGACCAAGAACTGTCGGGCGTGCTCGAATCGAAGCCGACGGCAGGGCCGGTGCTGTACGATCTGGTGCAGGCTTTCTGCTCGACGCCGGATGATCTGTCGCTGGAAGTATTGTTCGAAGCGTATTCGCTGTTGGACGAGAAAGCCGTGGATCAGGAGCGGCTCGTACAGGAAGCGCTGCTGCGCGTCTACTGCCGGATGGGGCAATGCGCCGCGGAGAACCGCAGCGAGCTGAACGAATACGTAGCCGCTTGGCAGTTCTGGCGGATGCTGCTGCCGGAAGCGTAACGATAACCGTATAACCGTTTCAAATAGAAAGAAGGAAAGCGTTGGCTGCGATGCGGCTGGCGCTTTTTTTTGCGTTGACAAAAAGGAGGCAGGCGATTATTATCTAATTTAACAAATAACTAATTAGATAATTGTTAAATTTAATCGGGAGAGATTCGGCCGATCTGCCCTATACAGGAGGTAAGCAAAATGACGGAACACCAAAGAACGCAAACCGAATTATGTAATACAAGCGAATGGTCCGAGCAGCAACGCAAATTTAGGGACTCCGTCGTCCGGAACTTTTTCGACAAGGAAGGCCGGTTGAAAAGCATCCCGTCCCAACTCAAAAAGAAGCTGGTCGTGCTGGAGCACTTGGTTGATCGATTGGAGATAGAACGCGAATACGAGGAAAGCGAGATCAATGCGTATATCCGCTTGTATCACGAAGATTTCGCTACGATCCGCCGGGAATTCATCGTGCAGGGCTTCATGACGAGAGAAAATGAGGTGTATAGGCGTAACGCCCGTTCGGATGTACGCCGCTGGGAAGAGTTGTCTTAGCCGGATGGCACGCAGGAGGAAACGATGACCAAATTGATTGGTTTAGCAGCGTAGCGATTTTGAGTCTGCTGCTCCAATTGACAGGCTCGGGTATGGCGGTCGGGATCACATTGGCGGCAATTGAATACGCAGGCATCGAGTTAGCAAAAAGAAAGGAGCAACAAGCCATGAGTATCACCTTTTGGTTGGTTCGCCACGGATTGAAAGAATCGTTTTGCGGCGATGTGCCGCTGACTGCCGAAGGCAGAAGTCAAGCCCGGGCGACAGCTGCTTTTTTAAAAGAACGATCCATAGCGGCAATCGCGACCAGCCCGTTGAGACGAGCCGTGGAAACGTCCGGATTTCTGTCTCGTGAAGCCGGACTTCAAGCGCTGGAGGATCGGCGGCTACGGGAACGGGCAAATTGGGGAGACATACCGGGCCAGACGTTCGAGGAGTTTGCCGCCGTATGGGAGCAATGCACTCGCGAGCCGGACCATATCCCTCCGAGCGGCGGCGATTCGGCTCGGCAGGCTGCGCGGCGAATGGATGAGGCGCTGCGGGAATGGGCAAGTCGTTATCCGCCGGGGAGCGAGATCGTCTTTTTTACTCACGGAGGATTGATCACTGATTTCTTGACTTTGATGCTGGAACCTGATGAATGGAATACGGTCCATCCGGATTTTGTGGCTGCCCAAAGTCTGCTGATCCCGGAATGTTCGGTCACGGAATTGATTGTTGAAAAGGAAACGTACCGCTTGGGCACTTTTGCCGATACGCGTCATTTGACCCGCTTGCTTCCTTGAACGGATTCATGCTCTAATTGAAGAGTAACGAAATCCACCCGAGAGGAGTTCGGTTGGCATGCAATTGGAGAAATTGGTCGCGTATCATAAGGCGCTGGCCGATCCTACGCGTATACGAATATTAATCCTGCTCAGCGAAGGCGAATTGAACGGGCAGGCATTGGCCCAGCGGTTAAGCGTGACGCCCGCGACGATTACGCACCACGCGACGAAGCTTCGGGCCGCGAGCCTGATTCGGGAGCGGCGGGATAAAAATACGATTTACTTTTCGCTCGACGACTACTTTATCCGTACGAGTGGCGCGGCTACGGCGGATCTGATCTACCGACGCGGCACGGAAAGGAAAGCGGCGGAAGCCGATCCGGCAGTGGCGGAACAGCAGGAGAAGACCCGGAATTCCGTGCTGAAAAGCTTTGTCCAAGCCGACGGACGTTTGAAAAGCATTCCGGCGCAGCTCAAAAAAAAGCTGATCGTGCTCGAAGAAATGGTCAAGCGGCTTGAACCGGGGCGGAAGTATGGGGAGAAAGAGATCAACGAGTTCATTAAAACCTTTCACGAGGACTTTGCCACGCTGCGGCGGGAGTTCATCATGCACCAGTATATGTTCCGCGAGGACGGGATTTACGAGCTGAATCCGCCGGAATTGTGGGAGCGATGGGAGACGTTGAAATGAGAGGCTGCCGGGGAAATATCCCGGCAGCTTCAGTCTGTCGAGAAAGTTGCTGTGGTGCGGGAAGCGAGCAGACTGCGAGAAAAATTCGTTCAAGACGCTGTCTCACTCGTAAAATGGATAGGATTCGAATAAGGAATTTTCCGAGTTCAAAGGCGCCTTGAACTGAATTTTTCTCTCCGTCTGCTCGCTTCCAGCTACGTTAGAGTTTCTCGACACGGCGAGCTACCGGGATATTTTCCCGGTAGCTTTTTCATGCTGACCTGTTAACCTGTTTCAACGCTTATGCTTCGGAACGGAAGTCGCCCACCAGATCCACCAGATCAGTATAGGCTGAGCCAACAAGCGCAGCCAAAGGGCGATCGGAGGCGTGAACGTTTGTCCCGGCGCCGGGATATGGAAGATCGCCGCATAGAGATTGGCCGGGAAAATCAGGATAAGGTAGATCGAGATCACGATGCCCGTTTTTTTGCGGATCGACGGCACGAACAACAAGGCCGCCAAGATCCATTCGAGTACGCCGCTGGCCCAAACGATTTCTCGCCGCAGCGGAACGAAATCGGGCAGAAGCGCCGCGAACCCGTTCGTTTCCCGAAAATGATAAATGCCGGCCGCCACGAACAGCAGCGCGAATAAAATGCGTCCGATCGTGCGCGGTACGGTCGTCGGGGGATAGCGTTCGCTCATCGCGTTCAGCTCCTTCTTGTATGATATGCGTAACGCAACATCGTTTATTACCCGTACGCTTGGCAAAGGACGCCGAAAGCGCAAGCAACCGGGAAACGCCAAAAGACGGAACGGCGTTCCGCGGAGCCGAAACTCCGGGAAGCCTTTCCGTCTTTTGGATACGTTTGGTTTCGAAGCCCGGCTTATGCCGGTTCTTCGTAAAGCTCAACCTTTTTCGTATGTGCCGAACCTGATCAAGAAGCCGTACCGGTTACGTTCGTTCCGTTTTTGTTGATCGTGTACGTGACTTTTTCGCCGCTCCAGAAGTGGAAGGTCAGTTTAACCGTGCCGTTATTCGTTTCGTTGAAGAAGGCCGGTTGTAGCTTGATTGCATTGCTCGTCGGGCTGAACGCCGTCTCGAATTCTTTGAACGATGTCCAGTTCTGCGGGCCGGCGTTGCCGCCGCTTGTATACACGGCTTCCATTGTGGCAAGCTGATCGCCGTTGAAGGCCGTCGGAATCGAGAACGATGAAGTCGTGCCGCTTGTGTTCGACAGCTTCGGCGTCTGATACAGCACGACGTTGAATTTCCAATCCGCGCCGCCGTTGAATTTGGCTGTGATTACGGCGCTTTTGCCCAGATTGCCGGACGAAGTGAGCTGGGTCAGACGGGACGCTTTGAACGTCAGATTGCTGCCGCTCAAGCTGTAATCCGTGCCGGATTGCAGCGTCGTGCCGTTGACCGTCAGCGAAGACAGCGTGCGTCCGTTCAGGTTAAGCGTCACGCTTTTGTCCTGCGCGGCGGCTCCTTTTTTGACATAGACCAGATCGCTGGAAGCCGTGGCGGAACGTCCGCTCCAGCCTGCTTTGATGATATTGAACAGATCGGTATCGGACCAGGTGTACTGCGTGCGGCTGAAATGCTGACCGTTGTCCCACAGCATGGTCGCGATTTGTTTTTGCTTCAGGTATTGGCCGAAGAAT
Source organism: Saccharibacillus sacchari (assembly GCF_037722395.1). Taxonomy (GTDB): domain Bacteria; phylum Bacillota; class Bacilli; order Paenibacillales; family Paenibacillaceae; genus Saccharibacillus; species Saccharibacillus sacchari_A. The sequence continues at coordinate 30,374 of NZ_JBBKAR010000049.1, forward strand.
TCGAAGAACTTGAGCTTCTCGCCTTGTTCGATGACTCCGGTGTTTTTGTCGAAGCCGAGCAGACCGTACTCGCCGACGATGACCGGAATGCCTTTGGCGACAAAGGTGTTGTAAACGTTATCGAAAGTGGTCGTGATATCGTTCTGCACTTCTTGGTTGAAAGTCGTATAACCGGCGATATTCACGCTGAACGGCCAGAAGCCGTAATAGTGAACGGTCGCGATGATATTCGGGTCGTTCCATTTGGAAATCGCGTTGTATGTCGCCGTCATGCGTGTTTGCGAAGGCGAAGCTTCCAGCGTCGAGATCACCAGCGGACGGGTCGTATTGCCGCCGCCGGATGCACGGACGATATTGCGGAACGAATCGTTCAGCTCATTCAGCAGCGCCTGTTGCTTGCCTTCGTCGGTCGTACCGCCGTCGGTAAAGCGAGGTTCGTTCACGCTTTCGAACATCAGCTTGTTGGAGCTGTTTTTGAAGGCGTTTGCAATTTGCGTCCAGGCTGCGTTGTAACGGGCGAGTGTCTGGTCATGGTTGTTTTCCATTTTGCTGAGCCAGACCCAAGAGTCATGATGCACGTTGATCATCACGTACAGATTGGCGTCGAGCGCCCACTGCGTGACTTCCTTGACCCGGTTCATGTAAGCGGCGTCGATCGTATAGTTCGGCGCGCCGCCGATATGGGAATCCCAGGTAACCGGAATCCGAATGCTTTTGTAACCTTGTGCCGCGATCTTTTGAATAAGTTCTTTCGTGACTTTGGGATTGCCCCAGGCCGTTTCGTCGGCGCCTACCGAATCGAGCGAGTTGCCCAGGTTCCAGCCCGGCTGCATGGCTTCGACATAGGATTGCATCGCACTTTGCGGAGCTGCGGCGGATGCCGTAGAAGATATCGGAAGCAAAGAGAAGAGCAGAACTGCGGCCAAAGCCAGTGCAGCGATCGGTTTAACGGATCTTTTTTTCATGATCAATCTCCTTTGTGGAATAGTAGCAAACAAAATATGTAAATGTAAGCGTTTGCTGATACTAAAATATCATATTAAATAATTTGAAAACACCCTGATAATTAGATACAAAATCATATGGAAATTAGAGGTGGTGTAAAAAGTTGCAAGGGATGGCGCAATACGAAAAGCAAGATGTAAAAGGGCAAAAAAATAAGCGTTCGCTGGGCGTGTAGCTTCATGGATAAGAGCAGTTTGAGGGGAAGAGAGAGGAAGTGTTGATGTTTTGCTCACAATTTTCGAGAAAAAAGAGCAGAAAATAGATAATGTTGATATTTTGCGCACTTTTTTCGATAAAAAGAGCCGTTCTTGGCGTTTTAAAAAGAAAATGTGCGCATAGCGTCAACATATTTTCCGAAAAAGCAGATTTTATCAGAAAATGTTGACGTTTTGCACACATACTGGCATTCGTGACGGCATGAATGGACGAGTAGCTTGAGCTTGTCCGCTTACGATGTTAGGTTACGCCCCGCGACTCGATTCGCTAAGTCCCTCCGCAAGCGCAATCCGAACCCGAATCCGAACCTTCATAGCAAACGCTCCGGGTTCAGAGCTTGCAAAGCTTCCGGTACGAACCGGCCGTCTTTGCTGATCAGGACGTCGTCGAAGTAGATTTCGCCGCCGCCGAATTCTTTTTTCATGAGGAGGACGATGTCCCAGTGGATATCGGAGCGGTTGGTGTTGTCGGCGTTCTCATAGGCTTGGCCGAGGGCGAAGTGGATGCTGCCGTTGATTTTTTCGTCGAAGCCGATATCGTTCATGATGCGGTTGATATGCGGGTTGACCCCGATCGCGAATTCGCCGATATAGCGTGCGCCTTCGTCGGTATTCAGCAATTCGTTCAGCTTGGCGTCGTTGTCGCTGCGGCAGCTTGCGATGCGTCCTTGTTCGAAAGTGAAGGAGACGTCGCTGAAGTTTTGGCCGAGGTAGGAGGCACGGGTGTTGAAGGCGATTGTGCCTTCGACCGAATCGCGTACCGGAGCCGAGTAGACTTCGCCGTCGGGCAAGTTTACTTTTCCGTCGCATTTAACGGCCGGAATATCTCGAATGGAGAAGCTCAAATCCGTGCCCGGAGCGACGATTCGCACACGGTCGGTAGCGGCCATCAGCTCGGCGAGCGGGTTCATGGCTGCGGACATTCGGCTGTAATCCATCGTGCAGGTATCGTATAGAAATTGGGCGTAGCTTTCCGTGCTCATCTCTGCCAATTGCGCGTATGCCTTGGTCGGGTAGTTGAACAAAATCCATTTTTTCTTCGTTTGTTCGTCTGTGACGGGGCGATACCATTTGCGGAAAGCGTCGCGTTTGGCTGCCGGGACGTCCGCGTATTCGGAAATATTGTCTTCGCCGAGGATCAATACGACCGCGTCCATCTGCTTCATTTGCTCCAGCTTCATAGCGGCATCCAAGCGGAATTGCTCTTCCGTGCCGTGGAGCATCATGCGCCGGTTTACGGCATAATCGGTATAGTCAATAAAGGCATGTCCTCCGGCTGAATGGATTTCGTCGATAAAAGGAGCAAGGATTGCCGCGTCATGTACGTCGAGCGCTCGGATGAGTACCTTTTCTCCGGGTTGGACGCTTGCCGAATAATGAACGACAGTGCGTGCAAGCTGTTGTAATCGCGGATCGGTCATAGTAAAAGTTCCTCCTGGACATCCGTTCTTCGAACTGGCCCCGCAAAAAGGAAGGCACCGCCGGAACGGGAATCAATGGTTGTTCATATTCGCAAATACGGATCTCCGTCTAATCATAAAATAAAAACACCCTATTGTCTGCCTGTAAAAGAAAGCCGCCCGAAGGAACCGGATCGAAATCCGGAATCGGGCGGCTGAATCTTTTGAAATGGCGGGTCTTCGTTACGAAGCAGGTTGCCCCGTTACGCTTGTTCCGTTTTTCGTCACCGTATACGTCAGCTTGTCTCCGCTCCAGAAGTAGAACGTCAGCTTCACGGCTTCCCCGTCGCGCAGCGTATCCAGCAAGGCCGGGCGCAAGATGATTTTACCCGCATTGTAATCCGGACTGAACGTAGACTCGAACTCTTTGAAACTCGTCCAGTCGTTCGGACCCGCGTTGCCGCCCGAGACGTAAACGGCTTCCATCGTCGCCAACTTATCGCCGTTCCAGACGGTCGGAATAGCAAAGTCGGCGTTCGTTCCCGTGGCTGCGCTCAGTACAGGCGTTTGATGGACGGTCAGGTAGAAGTTCCAATCCGGGCCTTTGGTGAAGCCGGCGGTCAGTACGGCATTGACGCCGAGCTTGCCGGAAGCGGTCAGACGTTGGAGCGTTGCTGCCGGAATCGTCAGTGTCTCGCCGCTTAGCTTGTAATCCTTGTTTTTCGTCAAACGTTTGCCGTCCGCTTTAAGCGAGGTTAGCTTGTTGCCGTTGAGTTGAAGCTGCACGATTTTGTCGGTTGCGGCTTCTCCTTTGCGCAGTTGGATCAGATCCGATTGGGCTACAGACGAGCGCTGTTTTTGACCGGAGCGAATGATTTCGTACAACTCGGGATCGGACCATTTGTAGGTTGTGCGACCGAAGTGCTGTCCGTTGTCCCACCACATCGTGGTGATCTGCTTTTCTTTCAGGTAATAGGTCAGGAATTCGAAGAACTTCAGTTTTTCTCCCTGCTCGATCGTATTGATGTTTTTATCGAAGCCGAGCAGTCCGTATTCGCCAAGAATGACCGGAATGCCGCGTGCGGTAAAGGTATTGTATACGTTATCGAAAGTAGTGACGATATCGTTCCGCGTCGTGTCGTCGAATGTGGTGGTACCTGCAATGTTGACGCTGAACGGCCAATAGCCATAATAATGCACGGTTGCGATCAGGTTTTTGTCGGCTTTCAATTGATCGAACGTTTTGTACAGTTCATTCATGCGTTCTTGCGACGGAGACGATTCGAGCGTCGGGAGTACGAGCGGGCGAGTCGCGTTTTTGCCGCCGGACTTGCGCACGATGTCATGGAAAGAAAGGTTCAGCTCATTCAACAACGATTGCGCGACCGCCTCGTCTGTCGTGCCGCCATCGGTGAATCTAGGTTCGTTGACGCTCTCGAACGAGACTTTGTCCGATTCGTTTTTGAACTTGTCGGCGACCTGCGTCCAGATTGCATTGTAGCGGGCCAGCGTCTCGTCATGATTGCTTTCCATTTTGCTGATCCAGACCCAGGAGTCATGGTGAACGTTGATCAGCACATACAGATTTTCGGAACGTGCCCAACCTACCACTTCCGCGACGCGGTCGAGATAAGCGGGATCGATTTTGTACTCGGGTGCGGGTCCGATATGGTTGTCCCACGTGACCGGAATCCGAATGCTTTTAAACCCTTGCCGGGAAATTTGCTTGATCAGCTCCCGCGTCACGCGCGGATTGCCCCAGGCGGTTTCGTCGGCTCCGACGGAATCGAGCGTGTTGCCGAGGTTCCAGCCGGGCTGCATCTGGTCGACATAAGTCTGCATCTTGCTTTTCGGCGCTTTGGATGCGGCGTAAGACGTTCCGGCAACTGGTAAAAAAGCAATTAAAAGAACGGCGGCCAGCAAAACGGAAAAAGCGGGCTTCGAATATTTTTTTAACATGTAAGCCTCCTTGGTATGTAAAGGTAGTCGGTCCAAAACCGTAATTTTGTAACCGCTTTATCTTTTACCCTATCGGGCTTTTGATGAACATAAACCGTTATCGAAAAAGAGATTTTTGATAAAATAAAGCCCTGGGGCTTTATTGAGGAAGACTTTTTGCCGATACTAAAAAAAGATTGGAAACAAAAATCCATTTCTGTGAATCGAAAGCGACAACAAGAGGAGTGTTCGGAAACGATGAAAGGGTTCAGATTCAATATCGGGTTGAAAATCGCACTAGGCTACATTTTCGTGATTTTGGCTTTGACGGCCGCGATTTTTATCGTTCGATCGCAGATCGACAAGTTGGAAAACGAGATGAACTTTATCGCCGGACATGACATGGACGTGCATGACCGGGCCAATCAGATCGAAAAAGCGGTCATCGATATGGAAACAAGCCAGCGCGGTTTTATCATCATGGGGCAGGACAGCTATCTGGAACCTTACAATGCGGGCAAAACGGCGTGGAAAGAAGATTATGACGCATTGTACGAGCTGGTCTCGGACAACCCGGCGCAGCAGCAAAAGCTGGAAGGTATCCGCACGCTGATCGAGCAGTGGATATCGAACGCCGGCGAAGCGACGATCGCGCTCAAACGCGCCGAAGACACGGAAGGATTGCGCGAGTTTTTCGTGACCGATCCGGGTAAACAGGCGATGGACGCGTTCCGCGAGCAGATTGCGACATTTGTCGATACGGAGAAGCAGTTGACCGGTCAGCGCGTGGAATCGATGCACCAAAGCAATCAATCGTTGCAAACCTTGCTGTTTGCGCTGCTTGGGGGAGTGGTGCTCGTCGCGCTTCTGCTGGCCTGGTTCATTTCTTCGCGCATCGTGCGCAGCGTCAAAGCCGTTACCGGCACCATTCGGGATATCGCGTCTTCGGGCGGCGATCTGACCCGGCGGATCGAAGTGCAAAGCAACGACGAAGTTCGCGACTTGGGGGAAGCGACCAATCTGCTGCTGGTTAGCCTTCAAGACATGATCCGCGATCTGAAAACCAATACCGTGCGGCTGACCGACGCTTCGTCTTCGCTGCGCCAGGGAGCGCAGGAAAACTCCCGTGCCGTCAACGAAGTGACGACGTCGATCCAGCGCGTGGCCGAAGGCTCGGAGCGTCAGGTGACGCAAGCGGAAGACATCACGGCGGTCATGCAGGAAACGATCGCGGGTCTGGAGCAGGTGGCGGAAGCCGCTTCGGAAGTCGCCGGATTAGCTCAGCAAACGCAAGGTATGGCTGCGGACGGCGAGCAGCGGATCAAGCAAAGCGTGACCGAAGTGCAAAGCGTCGCCGACGCGTTCTCTTCGATCCGCGGCAGCGTCTCGGAACTGGCGGAACGTTCGAACGAGGTATTGTCGATCACCGGCTACATTTCCGAGACGTCCAGCCAAACGAATCTGCTGGCGCTCAACGCCGCGATCGAAGCGGCGCGCGCGGGCGAACACGGATTGGGCTTCAGCGTCGTCGCTTCGGAGATTCGCAAGCTGGCCGACCAATCTTCGCGTTCCACGGGAGAAATCAGTCGCATCATCACGGCGATGACTTCGGGGATTCGCGATATCGTCGACCTGGTCGAAGCCAGCTCGGGCAGCGTGGAGCATGGCGTGTCTTCGCTGGACGAGGCGGGAAAAGCGTTCGAATCGATCGTCGACCGCATCGGCTCGCTCAGCGCGCAAGTCGCCGAAGTCGCGGCGAACGTGGAGCAGATGTCCCAGGGATCGCAAAGCGTAGGCGATTCCGTGCTGGAGATCACGCGCGTGACCGAAGAGATGGCCGCGCTGACCCAGGAAGTGTCCGCGATGAGCCAGGAGCAGACCGCTTCGATGTCCGAAATGGAAGACACGTCCGTCCGCCTGAAAGGCATGGCCGATTCGTTGTCGGAGATCGTGGAGAAGTTCAAGATTTAAACCGGATTTCGATTATAGAAAAAAAGGAATCAAGCTTCTGTCCGTCGGCAGGAGCTTTTTTCTGTTCGGCAGCAAGGACGGTTCATCATGGACGGCGCTTTTTTGTTAAGGTAGGGAAAGCCGCATCGCAATGAACAGAAAATAGAAAGCAGGGAAACGATGAGCGTCAGATTGATTGTAGTCGAAGGATTGCCGGGCTCCGGTAAGTCGACGACCGCGAGGGAAGTCGCGCGTTTGTTGAAAACAGCCCAACCTGAACAAAAATCGGAGGATAGCCAACATTCCGAAGAACAGGCCGTCGAAGCCACGATCGAAGTGCTGCGTGCGCGTCGCTTGATGGAAGACAACATTCTTGCCGAGCTGAATATTCCCGTATTCAAGCTGGACAATTCGGGTTACGACAACCTCCGGCGCGAATCACGATTGAACGAGATGTTTGCCTGCTTTTCCGAATAAACGGGCAGCGAACGTTCGCAAACGTCATATCCGAAGCGGACGATCTCCGCAATCCAAACAGCCTGCGCTTTTGCGCAGGCTCAGGCGGTCGAGAAGTCTAATGGAGCTGGAAGGGAAAACGGAGAAGAATTCGATTTTGATACGCGACCTGAAGCATTTCGAAGACATGCACTTCGGAAGGAAAGCCAAGCCCGAAAAGCTCAAATTTGGACACTAAACGATAGAAAATTTGAAAATAGTTGCGAATATGCACTTAATTCATTCAAATTACTCTGTTTGGAGAGAATAGATGCGTATATACACTTAATTTCTCCGCAAATTGATATTTTAAGTGTCTTTTCTTCGAATAGATGTATATCCGCACCTATTTGAAGAATGGAGAGCAAAATGAACGAAATAAGTGTATTCGAGCACTTATTTCAATATGCGACCTGAAGCATTTCGAAGATATGCAGGTTGGAACCCTAAACCCTACAGGCATATTGCACTGTACGCGCGGACTTCGGGTGTTCAAATTAGCTCGAATGTCCGGTATTGTTGAGTAATCCGACATTTTCGACCCCGACCTTTCACGGCTTCGCCGCTGACCCAGAAAAGCACGGGTCGTTTGCGGGTTCGGTTTCCTTTTCAAAACAATGATTTCCGCTATGCCATGCTGCTTCGTCTGGGAACGGCATGCGAGTGCATCGAACCGAACCTGGAGCGCCCTGCGGAAGGTTGAGCAGGCCGCCTTCAAGCTTACCTAAAGAATAATGCTTTCCCCGTTCTCGGCCGAATCTTTACTCCACAACTCCCGAAAATAAGCGTTCCGCTCCAGCAGCTCCTCGAATCCTCCTTGATCCACCAGTTCACCTCCGCGCATCAGCAAGATCCGATCGACCTGCCGAATCGCGTGCAGACGATGGGCGACGACAATCAAAGTCCGCCCGCGAAAACGATCCAGTACCGTTTGCATCACGCGCCGTTCGCTGATGTTATCCAGTGCCGATACCGGCTCGTCGAGCACGACCATATCGCGGCTTTGCGCCAACACGCGGGCAAAGGCCAAACGTTGCTTTTCCCCGCCGGACAACTTCATCCCGCGTTCGCCCACCTGCGTGTCCAGCCCTTCAGGCAAGCTCCGTACCCGATCGCCCAACAGCGCGTCGTCCAGAATCTCATACAGCTTCGCCTCGTCAATCGTCTCGTCGAACACCAGATTTACTCGCACTGTATCGTCAAACACCGGAGCATCCTGCGAAATATAGGAAAGATGCGCATAGAGGCTATCCAGCTTCAACTCGTCGATGTCGGTCCCGTCGATCGTCAAGCATCCGGAATCCTTTTTAAGCAAGCCGAGCATCAGTTTGACCAGAGTCGATTTGCCGCTGCCGCTCAATCCCACGATCGCCGTCGACGAACCCGCGGGTAGGCAGAAGGAGACATTGCGCAGAAGACTGGACTGACCTTCTCCATAGCCAAAAGATACCTGTTCGAACACAATCTTGCCTCTGATCTGTGTAACTTCGGCACCGTAGTCCAGATTAGGGTCGGAAGGAGAATCCATCTCGCGCTCAAATCGAGCGTAAGTCAGCCGATCCAGTTTGTAGTCGACGTAAATGACGTTAAAGATCGCGATAGGCGAGTATACTTTGTCGATCAGCAGCAGAAGCGCCAGTGTAATTCCGATGGTGGAGCGTCCCGCAGCAATATCCGTGATCCCGATCGCCAACACCGCAATCTTGACCCCAATGACCAACAGCTCGAATATCGCAAAAAAAGATTCATGGATCATGCGGATCCGTACATTTTTGCGCACAATGTCTGCCGCAGTTCCGGTCAGCTTTTCGATCTCCCGTTTGTACCGCCGGTTTAGCCGAAATACGACCAGCTCCATAAAGCCGCGTACCGAATACCGGGATCGTTTTTCCTGGCTGGCGAGCAAAGATTCTTTGACGGAATACAGAAAACGGAGCAGCAAGCGCGTTAAAAGGAAAACCGCCACGTAGCCGCCCGCGATCACCCACATGATTTGAGGGCTGTACAGACCGATGAACAGCAGGCTGAACAACAAAGTCGGCAAAAGCTCGGAGAAAATCCGCAGGTAAAATCCATGCACGATGCCCGATCCGGCTTGCGCGCCATTTTCGATGCTTTGGATCAGCTCGCCGGTTCCGATATTGCCGTAGGCGCGATAATCCATACGGGAAATGCGGCCGAGCGCCAGCAGTTTGAGCCGTTCGGCGATGGCTTTGGGAAGAGCGGTTTCGGGATATTCCAGCGCATAACTGAGCACCGCGCTTGCAGCAAGCAAGATTCCGTACAGAAGCAGCAAGCCGCGCAGTTCGCCGAGTCCGGAAAAAGCCGAAACTCCGTCCAGCAAGCGCTGGAACGTTTGAACGCCGTACATGGTAGCAAATTGCAAAGCGAAGCCCAGCACTATATATAGAAGAATTAATTTTTTAAAAGCAAACGCAATAGATTTCAACATGGCAAAAACACCTTTCCGATAAGGAGTAGTGAGCGCGATTGTCCGAACGTTTTCGAAAATCGCGCAACAAAAAGAGAATGCCCGGCCGGGCATCGTCGACAATAGACTGAATACGATCAAAAAGGCAGACTGCCCCCTGGATAGCCGGTACGCGTTTTGATCCGGCCCGAAATTCAGTTACTTCGAACGATGCGGCAGAACATTCTCCGATTCACCCCGTTTTGGAAAGATTGCTTTTACTATAACAAAAACAGTCCAAAAAATAAAAATAAAAAAAGTTGATTCGGAATGCAACTAAAAAACGAATTCAGACGTCTTTATTAGAGAAAGCAGCTTTTGATCAGAAAAAGAGAAAAAAGCTTTTACGGAAGCGGGTCAATTGGCGGCTGAAGGCCACGCCGCATCGGTGCAAGTCGAGTCGGATACAGGCAACACAGAGCGGATACGTCCGACCCGAAAAACGATAAAACCCGTTCCTCGGCTCATGCGCCGAAAGGAACGGGTAAATGGAAAGTTTTAAGTTGAGATCAAAAGGGAAAATTAATTGTCTGTCATTTGACCGTATGTCCAGTCGCTCGTCACGCGTTTGGCTGTCACGTAGCGGTTAGCCCAGTACGAGTTGGACAGGCTTGCGATGCTGACACCTTTGCTGCTGGAGGAATTGGCGAATTTGCCGTTGCCTACATAAAAGCCTACATGGGAAATGCCGCGCCCTGTCGTGTTAAAGAAGACAAGATCGCCGACACGAAGATTCGATTTGGATACGGTAGTGCCTTGTTGTGCCTGGCTTGCTGCCGTGCGTGCGAGTGTAACACCGAATTTGTCGAAGATGTACCGGGTGAATCCGGAACAATCGAAACCTGCTGTGGTTGTACCGCCGTATTTATAAGGCGTTCCTGATACTTGACTGACTGCGGAATTGATTGGTGTCGAGCTGGCGGCATATGTACTTGCTGCCCCTGAAGTAAATACAATGGCTGCGCCCAATACGGAAATAACAAGCTTCTTCAAAAATTTTTCCCCCTGATGCCTACGGAGTTAGCTAAGGGTTCGGTGGTAGGAATTTCCCTATACTCCCTCTGGAACAAGAATAATTCACCCGCAATGGTTCCCCCGTTTTCTTGCAAAAAAGAAATTCGGCATTTATTAAGATTTTGTAACTATTGATACTCTACCTTATTGCCTGCTGATTTGTCAAACCTCTTACGCAACTTCTTTATCCTATACGGCTATAATAACACGAAAATGAAACACAAGTGACAAATTTGTAATTAAGACTAGGAAAAACGCGCAAATTTGTTACAATTGATTCAACCACATTCAAGTTTTGCCCAGATTCTGCAACTCATGTAGGATAAAAGCATTCTTGAACCTTTTATTTCTTCGGCAGATTTAAACGATTCGAAAAGAGTTTTTGCAAAAAAAATTTGAATAAATGTTTAACATTTCTCTCTCGGGGAGACGCTAATTTACCGATTTTAAGGTATGGAGGATTCGAGCGTGGGAGGGCGTAGCGATGAACAGCAAGGATATTCAAAACGAGATGGAACGCCAGCGAGTGATTCTTCACCAGTTAGCGGACGAATTCGGTTTTTTGGATGAGCGGGTTCTGGTACAATCGCAAAAGCTGGACGAGTGGTTAAATGAATACGAACGCGACAAAAACAGTTAAGCCCTCAAACCCGTTTTATGCAAACGCTTGCTAAATCGTTGTAAAAATCCTGACTTCCTGCGTGCAGATTTTCTGTACGCTTTTTTGTTTTTGAAAATCTTCTTTTGCCGTCGCGCTTTCGGGTTTGCCGGCTTTCGGGGTATACTAACTTTTATACGGAGACGATAGGCAAGACGGGTTCGAAACGAAGGAGGATATTCATATGGCAACGGAAATCGAACGCAAGTTTTTGTTGGATCGCACGCCGGACGAGCTGATTGCCCAGGGTGCTTTTAAACGCCTTTCGCAGCATCGGATCGATCAGACTTATTTGGCGCTCGATGAGCAGCAGGAGGTCCGTGTTCGGCGATTGGTTGATGAAGATACGGGTGCGGTCGAATATACCCATACCTTCAAGCAAGGTAACGGAATGAGCCGGGAAGAGATCGAATATTCCGTTACCGAAAGCATTTATGAACAGCTTTTCCGTGCTTCGGGCGCTGTTCCTTTAACCAAAACGCGTACGACCGGAGAGTGGAACGGCCTGACGGTGGAGTTGGATCGATACGATCAATTGAATCTGACGGTAGCCGAGGTTGAATTTGATTCGATGGAAGACGCAGAATCTTTCGTACCTCCGGATTGGTTCGGCGAAGATATTAGTTCAAAACGCGAATATAGCAATAAAAAGGTATGGAAAGAACTGCAAAATCGGGCATAATGCGCATTTCGTAGCTTCAATCCCTGCATCGGCCTGCGAGCCTATGTTACAATGAAGCCAATCTATGAAAGAGGTGAGGATCATCGCAGTTCAAATTCATGTTCAACAGACGCCTAATCCGAATTCGGTCCGTATCGGAGCGGATTCCGTAATTTTCGAAGGTCCGAAAAGCACATCCGTAAAAGCCGGAGAAGCGACAGATCATGCGCTTGCCGCAGCGCTCGTCGCGATCGACGGCGTGGATAACATTTTCGGCATGCGCGACTTCGTGACGGTAAGCAAACTTCCCGACGCGAGCTGGGACGATATTATTCCGCAAGTCGAGGAAGCGTTCCGTCAGGTTTACGCGTAACCCTTTTAAAAATCTTGTTCATTGAGAGTAGCGAAGTCTTAGCGGAGGGAAAAATTCAGTGAAAGACGCCTTTGAACTCGGAAAATTCCTTATTTAAATCCAATTCAACTTTTCCGAGTGAGACAGCGTCTTGAACGAATTTTTCCCGCAGCGTCTCGACTTCGCCTTCAAATCGAACATTTCGAACAACAAGCGCTCCTTCACAGGGGCGCTTTCGCTTTTTAAAGAATAAACGATTAATAAAGCAGGCGGCGGTTACTACTATATATAGAAAGAAAGCTCGACGGAAAGTGGGTAGAACGGTGCGGATCAACAAGTATATCAGTGAAACGGGGTATTGTTCGCGCAGGGAAACGGACCGGTTGATCGCAGCGGGGCGGATTACCGTTAATGGGGAGACTTGCGCGGCTGGCGCGGAAGTGGACGTGGGCGATATCGTGAAGATCGACGGGCAGGACATTCCGCGGAAAGAAGCTCCCGTTTATCTGGCACTCAATAAGCCTAGAGGAATCGTTTGTACGCATGCAAAAGGCGTTTCGGGCAATATTGCGGATTATGTGAATTATCCGGTGCGCATTTTTCCGATCGGACGGCTGGATAAAGATTCCGACGGGTTGATCTTGCTGACGAATGACGGGAGTATCGTCAATCGGATGATGCGGGCGGAGCATGGGCATGAAAAGGAGTATGCGGTCACGGTCGACAAGCCCGTTACCGAGGAATTTTTGACACGCATGTCTGCGGGTGTGGAAATTATGAATACGGTGACTCTTCCTTGCCGAACGTATCTCATTGCAGAGCGGGTCTTTGGCATCGTGCTCACGCAGGGGCTCAACCGTCAGATCCGGCGGATGTGCAAAGAACTGGGCTACCGGGTTCTGGAGCTTCGGCGGGAGCGGATCATGAATATTCGCTTGGGCAGCCTGGAGATCGGACAGTGGAGGGATTTGGAAACCGAGGAACTGCAGGGCTTGCTGGAAACGTTAGGCGGGGAGACGTTTTCCGGGTAACTTTCCGGCACCCGACCAGATAACCTGACGCAAACGGCACGATACGTGGTAAAGTGGTGAAAAAGGCTACAATTACAGAAGTGAAGGGGCTGTTTTCGATGTTTGAATTCGACCAGATACCGTTTGCCGCGGAATTTGCGGAAAATCCCGAACCAAGATGTCCCTGCATTTTATTGCTGGACACTTCGTATTCGATGAGTGGACAGCCGATCGATCAGCTGAACCGCGGGCTTTCTTCATTCAAGGAAGAGCTCATGACCGATAGCATGTCCGTAAAACGCGTAGAGTTGGCAGTGGTCAGCTTCGGACCGGTACAGGCGACATCCGATTTCGGAACGCCGGATGACTTTTATCCGCCGATGCTGACAGCCAGCGGCAATACGCCGATGGGTGCGGCGATCGAAAAAGCGGTCTCGATGTTGGAAGAACGCAAAAACATATATAAGCAAAACGGAGTTTCCTATTACCGTCCGTGGATTTTCCTGATTACCGACGGCGCACCGACGGATGACTGGCAGCGTGCGGCTTCGCTCGTGCGTGAAGGCGAAGCGTCGAAGTCGTTTATGTTCTTCGCCGTCGGCGTCGAAAACGCGGATATGAACGTGTTGAGCCAAATCGCGACGCGTGCGCCTTTGAAGCTCAAAGGGTTGCGTTTCGCCGATCTGTTCTCCTGGTTGTCGAACTCGCTGAATTCGGTCTCGCATTCGACGCCCGGCGATCAGATTCGGTTGGAAAATCCGGCATCGCCCGAAGGCTGGGCACTGATCTGATGTGGCGGTATGCAAATGCCTCCGTACGCGGCACCTCGCATGCGAAGACGGATAAGCCTTGCCAAGATTTTTCGGTCTGTCGGACGTTTATCGATTCGAACGGAGCGGAAGTGCTGCTCGCTGCCGCGTCGGACGGCGCAGGCAGCGCTTCGCGTTCGGACGAGGGATCGGAACTGGCTTGTTCGTTGTTTGCGGAGGCGGTCGAGCGTCACCTGAAAAACGGAGGAAGCGTTGAAGAACTGAGCCGTGAATTCTGCGAGATTTGGCTCGGCCGTTTTCAGCGGGCGGTACGAACCCGAGCGGCGAAGGCAGGCTGTCGTTCCCGTGAGTTTGCTTGTACGTTTTTGGCAGCTGTAATCCGTGGAGACACGGCGGTATTCGTTCAGATCGGGGACGGCGCAATCGTATGTTCAGAGAAGGAGGGCGTCTATATGTGGGAATTCTGGCCTCAGCAAGGCGAATATGAAAATACAACGTATTTCGCGACGCAAAGCAGCGCAAAGAAATTTTTACAATATAGCGCGCATGTCGGCCGCTCCTACAAGGAGGTCGCCGTATTTACGGACGGGCTTCAGCGTTTGGCGCTGCATTACCAGACCAAAACGGCTTATGAGCCTTTTTTCCGTCCTTTCTTCTCGGTGCTCAGAAAACTGGAAACGGCGCAAGACGACCGTTATGACGACTCGCTGCGTGCGTTTCTTGATTCCGGGCGGGTAAACGAGCGTACGGACGACGACAAGACTTTGGTGTTGGCAACTACGATCACGTCTCGGGAAGAACGATCATGAAGCGGGCGGCCCGGATCGTAAACGGAAGTGGCGTGGAGGTGCGTTTCGGCCGAGAGCTGGGTCGGGGCGGCGAAGGTTCGGTATACGAGATCGAAGGCCGTTCCGATCTGGTTGCCAAGCTGTATCACAAGCCGCTGTCCAAAGAGAAGCAGGATAAGATCGAAGCGATGGTGCGGCTGAAAACGGAACGGCTGCTGCGCTTTACGGTCTGGCCGGTCGATGTGATGCGCGATGCGAGCCGCCGCGTGGTCGGGTTTTTGATGCCGTGCTTGAGCGGGCAGGAGATCCACAAGCTGTATGGACCCAAGACCCGCTTGACGGAGTTTCCGCAGGCCGGCTATTCGTTTCTGGTACATACGGCGGCCAATCTGGCCCGTGCTTTTGCCGCTGTGCACGAGGCGGGGCATGTGGTAGGAGATATCAACCACAGCAACTTTTACGTCACGGATCGGGCGACGATTCTGATGCTGGATTGCGATAGCTTTCAGGTGAAGTCGGGAGGGACGAGATTCGGCTGCGACGTGGGCATTCCTATGTATATGCCGCCGGAACTTCAGGGAGTAACGTCTTTCCGGGGGGTTGTGCGCAGCCGCAATCACGATAATTTCGGGCTGGCCGTATTTATCTTCATGCTTCTGTTTATGGGACGTCATCCGTTTGCCGGAAAATATTCAGGCGCAGGCGATATGCCGATCGAACGGGCCATTCGCGAATTCCGGTTTGCTTACGGCGCGACTTCGGCTGTCAAGCAAATGCAGCCGCCGCCGGGCGCGCTGCCGTTGAAGGTTTTGCCGCCCGCGGTGCAAAGCTTGTTCGAGCGCGCTTTTGCGCAAGAACATATGACGGCCAGACCCGGCGCGCAGGAATGGATTGCCGCACTGCAAGAGATGGGCGGAGGACTGATCTCTTGCCCCCGCAATCCGGGTCATCAGTATCCGGCGCAGGCGGGAGGTTGTCCGTGGTGTGCGATGGAGGCCGCTACGGGCGGACTGTTGTTCCGTCCAGCCGATCCTGCGCAGCGCACGGCTTTCCAGACCGGAACAAGCGGCGGCGCAGGTTCTGGCGGCGCTGCCGATCCGGCAGCCGGATTCCAACTGCATCAGATCTGGGCGCAAATTCAACGCGTGCCGACTCCGGCTCCGGCTCGGACATTGCCCGAGCCTTCGACGCTTGCGGCGGAACCCTCCGCTCCCGTGGCGACGTACCTCAGACGGCGCAAATGGCGGGGCGCACTCTCGGTGGTATCCTTGTTGGCAGCGGCAGGGGCATGGATTTTCTTGCCTGGATTTTGGATGATCACGGCGGGGAGTCTGGCGGGAATCAACTTGCTGTTATGGATCGCGGGAACCGGGCGACGGTCGCTGCGCTCGGCCCGGAGCGAAGAGCGTGACCGGTTGCGTGAGCACTGGAAAGAATTATCCCGCCGTTATGCGGAAGCCAGCCGCCTTGCTCCATTCACGGGCAAGCTTCAGGAGTTGGAACAAGCCAAACGTGAATATATGGACCTGGAAGGCTTCAAAGCGACGGAGCTGCGTCGTCTGGAAACCAAGCAGCGCAGCGGCCAGATGCAGATCCATTTGCGCCGCCATCGGATTGAACAGGCTCAACTGGACGGAATCGGACCGGGACGGAAAGCTTCTCTGGCGCTGTTCGGGATCGAGACGGCGCTGGAAGTGGAGACGCACCGTCTGGCTCGCGTTCCGGGCTTCGGCCCGGCCAACACCCGGATGCTGCTTGCCTGGCGGGATCGGATCGAGCGCCGATTTGTTTTCGATCCGAAAGCGGGGCAAGTTCCTCAAGCCGAGATCCTCGCTGTGGAGCGTGCGGTTGAAACCCGTACACGCGATTTGGAACGCAGATTGAGCATCGGGGCTTCCGAGCTGACGCGCCTCTCGGCGGGAATCCGATCCCGGCAGGAGGCCGCTCTGAGAGAAGCCGGAGGGACGGCACGCGCGTTGGCGCAGGCCGAATTTGACGTTAAGGCTTTATGAATATAAAAAGGAATCGACTCAAGTGAACGACCCACTCAAAAACCGCGAACTCATCAAAGTCCGATACGGGCTTGTCGTGAGTTCGCGGTTTTTCGTTTACAAGGAAGATTTTCGATCTGTATGTTTATTCGGTCAGCATGTTCGTAATCATCTCGATCTGGTTCTCCACGGCGATCGGATCTTCATAGAACAGGTCATAATAATCCACTTCGTGTACCCGACCGTTTTTGACGGCGTCGAGGTCTTTCCAGACTTCGCTTTCTTTCAATTCCTTGAGCCGTTGCTGTCCGGTGCCTTCGGGATCGTAGGTGGTCAAAATGATATCGGTTCCCGCCAAATCCGGCAGCGCTTCGAGCGAGACGGTTTTGTTCCAGTCTTCCGTATCGGCAAACAGTTCTTCGACGGCTTTCGGAGCAGGAACGCCAAGCGTTTTGTACACGACTTCCGCTCCCGTATTGCGTTTCCCGTGCACCTTCACTTCTTTTTGGAAAATGCTCAAAATGGTCACGCTCGTGTCCGGCGCCATCTTCTGCTGCAAGTTGGTTTTGGCTTCCTCCACCTTCGCTTCGAACGCAACCTGCCAGTCTTGCGCTTCTTTTTGACGTCCGACCAGGTCGCCCAGCGTTTTCATTCGTTCGGCCAGCGGCATATCGGATTTGAACAGGACAGACGGCGCGATTTTGGCGAACTGCTGGTAGCTCTCGTCCCAAACGGAGATGATCAGGTCCGGCTCAAGTCCGATGACCTGTTCCATAGACTCGCCAAGACCTTCGGTACCTTCGCTCTCGACATACGGATATTCGCTCAGCAGATATTCAGGATAGGCAATAGGCCGGATCCCAAGCGTCAACAGCTCCCCGTAAAACCAATCGGTCACGATCCGCTTCGGTGCGGTCGGAACTTCGGTTGTACCTCCGGTATGTTGGAATTCGCGTGTGGTTTCGGCAGGCGCTGTCGATGCAGCCGTTGCGGAAGAAAGCGAATTTTCGCTGCTAGCTGTTCCGCTCGATCCCGCTGCTCCCGTAGTAGACGTGGTGGACGGCGAGCAGGCGGATAACAGCAGCGTCAATCCAAGCACCGCGAGCATCATTTTTCCTTTTGGTGCAGCAAACATGGCATAATCCCCTTCTGTATGTGAATGTAAATCATTCCATCTAGCATAGGGGACGGAGCCGGGAACGGACATGGACAAATCGCGCATCTCGGTTGAACGGAGTTTCCGGTAATCGCCTGGCGTCATCCGGAGCGCTCCCTTGAACGTTTTGATCAGATGGAACTCGTCGGAAAAACCGCAGTGGCTAGCAATTTCCCTGAGCGTTGCGTTGGTGCTTTGCAGCAGCTCCTTCGCCGCCGAAATCCTTTTGCGAATCAGATATTCCTGCGGCGATACGCCTTCCTGCTTGCGGAACAAGCGGCTTAAGCTGCTGGCGCTGACATGAACGGAATCCGCGACGGTTCGCAGGGAAACGGGCTCGCGGTAGTGCGTATCGAGATAATGCTTGGCCATGGACACGGGATCAGGTTCAAGTCGCCGAATATCGCCCCGTTCCAACTCTTCGTAGACCCGATATACAAGCTGGTGCAAAGCTGTTTTTCCATATAAAAGGTCAAGCGGCTCACCCGAGATCCAGCGAGCGCGCATATGTTGGAGATGTTCGGCAAAAAAAAGAGGATCGCTCGGTTCAAAGCCATACGATTCCCGAAACGGAGCGCCGACGGAACCGTTCTTGAAGCTTTTGTTGCGGAAGGTTGGCGCCTCCGCACGATACAAAATTTTGTATAAGCCGATATCGGACTCGCCGGGGCTGATCGATAAGGAGTTGCCTTTGCTTGTATGAAAAAGACCGAAGCGCTCGATGCCGTACCGTTGTCCGCCCAAGCTGACATCTGCCGAGCCTCCGTACGAGAAGGCGAATAGGCCGGCAGGAGAACAATATTCGATAGCCGAATGTCCGGCAGGCAGCGTCTCGTGTCTGATGTCGAGCAAAGATACAGACGCGCGTGTCCAATGTTGAATCGACTCGGTCAGGATTTCCTGCGTAAAAGTCGTTTGAGATTTATGGGAGCTGATCACTTTTGCCCTCCTTGCCTATCCTTTAAATGAAATTGATAATCATTATTATATATGATTTTGACAGCCGTGCCGTTCATTTTTTTGCATAGGTATTTAGGGGAATTGTGGAGAGCGTGTATCGAGTATGCAGCAGATGGTTGTAATCGGTCCGTAAAAAATCCAATATTTTGTCACAAATCGGGATGTTCCAAAAAAGCACCGCGTACATCGATCAAAGGCGTTCCGGTTGCGGCCGATACTTTGAGAATCGTAGAGTTGTAACGTTCTTGCCACCAATGGATTTTTGTTACGCTGCCCAACCGTTGCAAAATATTGCGTTCCGCTTCAGGATTGTTTGTACTGACCCGTTTGAAATGATTTTCTGCGTTCAATTTTCTTTGCTTCTGTTTTAAATCTGTTCGGTCTTCGGCGGCAAGAGTGCCTATGCGTCTTTAGTCCGTGTTTGTGATTTTAAATTTCCCACATTTTGCTATCGCATATTAAAGCAAGTTACAGTATACTTGATTGGAATGCTCATATTCGGCTGCCTCATTATTGGGTCGTAGAGCCGATGTGTCCGAATTCTGGGCATATCCTGATAAGCTGGGCCGGTGTTATTCATGACTGAAAAAGAAACAATCAGCCTGGTGACGAGTTACGTCGGAAAGTTGCTGAGAACGCGCTTCGGTAAAGGCCCCGAATCCGTGAGCGTTTTCCTGAGCGAGCGATGTATCGTGTTCCATTTACGCAATTTCATGGGACCGGTCGAAAAGTTTTTGCTCACGCAGGAAGAAGAGAAAGCATTCCGCTATACGCGCGAACTTCTGATGGAGTCGCTGCTGCCGGAATTAACTGATTTTTTGCGGGATCATACCGGTATGAACGTATCCGAATTTTATTACGACTGGGGCGTGCATAACGCGTCGGGCGCGATTATCGGAATGTTCGACCCCAAGCCTGCACACTCGCCTGATTACCCGGGTAAAGCAGATCTTCACGAGAAAGTGATCGAAGTGACGGCTGCGATTCAAAAGGTTCCGGAACATATCGATTCCTGGTGGGTCAATCCCCGGATGCTCGCCGTCTTTCGACAGGGTATAACCGTACTGCTGGAAAAGGAAATGGTCGAGCTTGGTTATACGGAAGTGTTGAAAGCGGCTAAGCGAAGACTGGAAAAGCGCATGCTGGAACAGGATGCGGATGCGGGAATTATTTTGAGCAAGAAGCTGACGGATCTATATGCGGATTGGGACTTCAATCTCGATCGCAGCATCGTCATTTACATATTTGAGGAATAGTGCCTAATGAATAGGATCGGTAACGGTTCAGACTCCTTCGGGATGCGCTGATTAACCGGGCCGAAGAAGAGGTGTGCGCACCTCTTCTTCGGCCTATTTTTATGCGGAAAGGATGGTCGAAATGCGGGAAAATGCGGAATATGTGCTCTACATCGAAGACGATCGCTCCAGTATGCTGCTCATGCGTCATATTTTCAGAAAAAAACTGCCTGAACTCCAATTGCTGGAAGCCGTCACGATGGAAGAAGGCATTACGCTTATGGATCTGCATCGGCCGAGCCTGATCCTCATGGATATTCAGTTGCCCGGCATGGACGGGTACGAAGGAATTGAACGTTTACATTCCGATCCGAATACAGCGATGATTCCAATATGGGCAATCAGTGCCAGCGCACTGAATGACGATGTACAGCGAGGACTTGAAGCGGGATTTCAAAAGTATTTAAAAAAACCGTTGACTATGGAAAATTTTGTTCGCCAAATCAGGGAAAGCCTGCTGAACACAGAAAATCAGCACCTTTAGATCCGGCAACGTACAAGCAGTCGATTATACGAGCCTATCGGCGTATAATGGCGTTGAATGCTCACGTTCTGCCAGACTGCCGTAACCGAGTGTGCCCGACATCACGATTCGCAGCGTGGATTGAATTCGTCTGTGTCGCAAGTACCTTGCCAACTCGTATAGGGTTGGGAAGGGAACCGATTTTGAACGTTGGGTATATCTTCGTAAAACGAATGCGGGTGTTTGAACCATGGAAAAACAAGAAATCGTACAATCGATTACAGGGTTTGTCGGCAAAATGCTCAGAGCCCGTTTCGGTAAGGGGCCCGAAGCGCTGAACATTTCGCTGGATAACCATAGTATCGTGATTACGCTGAATCGCTTCACCAATCCGGTCGAAGACGAATTGCTTGCCCGGGAAGACGAGAAGACTTTTCGGTATACCCGGGAATTGTTGATGAAGTCGCTGATCCCGGATATCCAGACTTTTTTCGAACAAGAGCTTGGACTTGCGCCGATGAATTTTTTTTACGATTGGAATGTTCAAAAGGCTTCGGGAGTGATCGTCGGATTAACCCGGAACGAGTCCGAAATCCTGCAAGCCGCGCAAGATTATCCGGGGCGGGATTCCGTGCATGCGCAGATCTCCGGGTTGCTGGCAAAAGTTCAAACCACGCCGAGCCTGATTCTGTCTTGGTGGATCGATCCGGATACGCTGCTCGTGTTCCGTAAAGGCATCGTGATTTTGCTTGAAAAGGAATTCCACGATCTGGGACACTCCGATATTTTGAAAACGGCCAAGCGCAAGCTGGAAAAAGAGCTGCTCTGGCAAGACGCCAAGATCGGAGCTTCGCTTGGACGGACGATGAGCGAGTTGTTTATCGATTGGGACTTCGGGCGCGACGATAGTGCGATCGTATGTCGGTTCGGGAGATGAAAATCCTGTTCGGGGGTGTTGTGCGCCGAGGCGCTGCGGGGGAGATTCGTTTCGGTCGCGTGTTGCATTTGGGAAGCTGGATAGGATTTTATAAAGGAAGCTTCCCAAATGCAAAGGCGAACGTTAACACTCCTTCACTGAATCTCCCCCTCCGCTGATGCGCCCGAAAAGCGAACGGGAAATTCTTTTTTATGTAGGAAAAAAAGGGCTTTGATAGTTGAAGCAAAGAGGTGGAAAGATTTGATTGTTTGCGAAGAGGGAGGCGGAGAAAAAAATTCGGTATGAACGAATTTTCTCCCGCAGCCGGCCGATCTTCCCAAGCGAAAAGGATCTTTCCGACTCGATTCAGACCCGTAAGGGTCTTTTTTGGTTTTGTGATTTGGTTATCCGATTTTGGAGGCGCTGTGATACAATGTTGTACGGTGTTTGAAGCCGAAGCATTGGCTAGACGCCTTATTTGTTCGAAATGAAAGCCGCGGTCGAGATACATGACAAGGCGGTAGCGGAGGCAGGAGGGTTTTTTATGAATCAAGTTCCTTTTATCGCGGTCGAAGGGGCGATCGGGGCGGGCAAGACGACGCTGGCTTCGATGTTGGCCGCGGAGTTGAATATGCCTTTGCTCAAAGAAATCGTCGAGGAAAATCCGTTTATGGAAAGGTTCTATCAGAATCTGGACGAGTGGAGTTTTCAGCTTGAAATGTTCTTTCTGTGCAATCGGTACAAGCAGCTCGGCGATACCGAATCCAAGTTGATCCGGCAAGGTCAGCCTGTCGTGTCGGATTATCATATTTACAAAAACCTGATCTTCTCCGAACGCACGCTCAAAGGGCGCGAACGCGAGAAATATCGGCAGATCTATCATGTGTTGACGGATGATCTGGCGAAGCCGGATATTATCGTTTATATCAAAGCCAGCCTGGAGACGCTGCTCGCCCGGATCGCCAAGCGCGGACGGTCGTTCGAACAGGATATGGATCATGCTTACCTGGAGCAGTTGATCGAAGATTACGAATCGGCGATGTCTTCGCTTGCGATAACCGAGCCGGAAACGACTATTATTACGGTTGACGGGGATTCCATGGACTTCGTGGCCGATCCGGAGCACTTCGCCGATATCGTCGCACAGGTAAAATCCCGCATCGCCAGCGGCCATCCCCGCTGATCGCCGGTTTGCCTTTTACCGAAAGCAAAACCTATTTTAAGTTATTCAAACAGAAGGAGTCTGACTTTAACAATGACACAAATCCCTATTCCCGCCGATGCCCTGATCACGGTAGCCGGCACAGTCGGCGTTGGCAAATCGACGCTTACCGCTGCTCTTGCACAGCGCCTCGGATTCCAGACCTCGCTGGAAAAGGTTGACCATAATCCTTACCTGGAAAAGTTCTACCACGATTTCGAGCGTTGGAGCTTCCATTTGCAAATTTATTTCCTCGCCGAGCGCTTCAAAGAACAAAAAGCGATTTTCGAAGCGGGCGGCGGCTTTGTGCAGGATCGCTCGATTTACGAAGATACCGGGATTTTCGCCAAAATGCACGCCGATCAAGGCACAATGTCCGCGGTCGATTACGAGACGTATTCCAGCTTGTTCGAAGCCATGGTCATGACGCCTTACTTCCCTCATCCGGACGTTCTTATTTATTTGGAAGGCAGCCTGCCGTCTATTCTCGGACGCATCACGGAACGTGGCCGCGAGATGGAGATTCAGACCGAAGTGACGTATTGGGAAAAAATGCACGGACGTTACGCGGATTGGATCGGCAGCTTCGACGCTTGTCCGGTGCTGCGTCTGAACATTGACGAGTACGACGTCAACGATCCTTCTTCGCTGGACGATATCGTTTCCAGAATCGGAGTCGCCGTTCAAGAATCGCGCAGGGCCAAAGCAAGCTTGAACGTCTAATTCATTAGCGGAGGTGGCGGTCATGAAGCTGTTTCGAATCTCGCCGTTTGTGCAGGAACGAAGCCGTATGGAAGACTTTTTGCGCGACTGTTTTGTCAGCATGGGATATCCGGGCATAGGGAATCTTGAACATGCGGATCAAGCGGAGGTTTCTAAGCGGCTTAATGAGGTGTATGGATATGAAGGGACCGGATTACGGCATGCCGCCGCAGATGTGGACGCTTTTTTACATGGCATGGACGACGGCGATTATATCGTCATTTTGACTCATGGGAATGTGTGGTTGGGCGATCTCGGTGACTACTATTATCGAGACGACTACGACAGCCCGGAGGAAGCGACCTGCCATAGAAGAGGTGTGACCTGGCTGGGCGTGCTGCCGGAATCCGCGTTGAACCCGTTGCTGCGGGATTTCGTTTCCCGAACAATCGGAGCAGAAGGCGAG
This sequence comes from Saccharibacillus sacchari, assembly GCF_037722395.1. Taxonomy (GTDB): domain Bacteria; phylum Bacillota; class Bacilli; order Paenibacillales; family Paenibacillaceae; genus Saccharibacillus; species Saccharibacillus sacchari_A. Next base: position 54,250 of record NZ_JBBKAR010000049.1, read on the forward strand.
CCTATCGCTTGTTTCCCTTTACCTGTCGATCTGGCCGGTTTGGAGCTGTTCGCGGCGCAATCGCCCGGAGGGATCGTGCCCGGTCTTGCGCATGCAACGGAAAACGCCTCGAACGGTGCGGACACTGTACGGTCTGCGGATCATTCGAATGCGTATGCAGCGGAACGATTGAGTGTACAGGTGGACGAGGAGACGGTTCAAGAAGCGATTGGTGTCTTGCGCGACATGCTTCGCAGCGATGATTCCGAGCTTCGTCTACGTGCGGCAACCGCGCTGCTGGAGTACGCGAAGTAAAGAGGCGAACGATCTCGTCGGCCTTGGCAAAACGGAACCGGAAACCGGAGAAATCGCAGCTTTCGGTCTCTTGGACGTACGCTGGTTTCTTACGCTGCCGCCGTGCTAAGATGAGTTGAATCAGACAAAAGAAAGTGGAGAGGCGTGAGAGAGTGGATTGGGATTTATTTTCGTTATTTAAATCGCTGATTCTGGGCTTCGTCGAAGGGATGACGGAATTTGCGCCGGTGTCTTCGACCGGGCATATGATTATCGTCGACGATCTATGGTTGAAGTCAGAAGAGTTTTTGGGTTCCCCTTACGTGGCCAACACGTTTAAGGTCGTGATCCAGTTGGGTTCGATTTTGGCGGTCGTTATTTTGTTCCGGGAAAAGTTCTATGAACTGCTCGGGTTAAAAGGACGTCATTCCGGCGCTCCCAAAGGAACCCCCAAGCTGAACCTGCTGCATATCTTTATCGGTCTGCTGCCTGCGGCCGTACTGGGTCTGCTGTTCGACGATTATATCGACGAACATCTGTTCTCGATCCGCACGGTGCTATGTGCGCTTGTGGCGGGAGCGGTCCTGATGATCGCGGCCGACCTCGTGATGCGCCGCTCGAACCGCCGGGTGATCGAGAATGTAGACGAGATTACATACGGCAAAGCGTTATCGATGGGACTGTTCCAATGCCTGTCGCTATGGCCGGGCTTTTCGCGCTCCGGCGCGACGATCTCCGGCGGCGTACTGGTCGGGATGAGCCACCGCGCTTCCGCCGATTTCACGTTTATCATGGCCGTACCGATCATGGCGGGCGCAAGCTTGCTGTTTATCGTGAAAAACTGGGAGTACTTTACGATGGACGCGCTGCCGTACTTCATCGTCGGGTTCATTAGCGCTTTCGTGTTTGCCATCATCTCGATCCGTTTCTTCCTGAAACTGATCAACCGCGTCAAACTGATTCCCTTCGCGATCTACCGGATCGTGCTGGCGGCAATCATCTATCTGGTTTGGTTCTGATCGACGGGTAGAGGTATAATTGAAGTCCGTACGGCTTGCTGCCGTACGGGCTTTTTCATATCGGAAAGGAGAGGGAGTGCATGACGGTCACCCATCTGCTAAAAAATCTGCTCAAAGGCTTCGTGTTCGTGCTGTACTTTCCGATCTATCTGATCCAAACGGTACTCGGCTGGTTATGGAATCAGGTGGTTGAGCCGATAACGTCCTGGCTGATGCTGCGAATCGTGATGCCGATCTCGGCATGGGTCTGGCGTATCGCCTTGGAACCGCTATGGCGTTACGTGTTTGAGATTCCGGGTCGCTGGCTATGGAAAAACGTGCTAAGACCGCTGCTGCTTTTCTTATGGAAAGGGATCGTGCATCCGTTTTTCTACTATATCGTCTATATCCCGCTACGTTTTCTCTGGGTGTATGTCCTAAGAGGATTTTACGTGCAGATTTTGAAGCCGGTGCTGCGTGCTTGCGAGATCGTGGTGGTATGGATCGGAAAAGCTTTGGCAGCCGTATGGCGTTTTCTCGTGGTTCGTCCGCTGCGTTGGCTGTGGCGAACCGTCATTTTGCCTCCGTTATCTTGGCTGAAAAAGGAAGTGTGGAAGCCAATCGCCGAGCAATTCCGCGAATGGTTTCGATAAAATGTTTACGATTCGGATACAATTCAGCGGCCTTTTCGAAATAAGGAATCTCTAAAATTAGGATTACAGCGGGCGGGACATGCGAGAAAAGATACAGTTTTGACGCTTTTGCACAAAACAATAGCAAGCGGTTTAGTTTCGGGTAAAATAGAACGAGGACGTTCGTCGAACCGTGAACATATGAGCATATGAATCAAAAAATAACGAAATTATGCAACTTGTTCCGTATAGCTAACGTCTAAAGTAAAGAATAGCGTCCGAGCAAAAAATCGCTTATCGCGCATGACGCACCAGGAAGGGGATCATCATGAAAAATTTAAAAAGATGGATGGCGGCGCTGACTTTACTGGCTCTGTTCGTAGGAAGCTTTTCTTTTGCGGGAGCCGCGCAGGCTGCCGAAAGCACGGGACAACTGATTATCATCAACAAAAAAACAAACCAATTGGCCTTTTTCGATAACGGCAAGTTGAACTCCACGTTCTCCGTAGGAACGGGCAGAACGAACGATTTGACACCGGAAGGCAAATTCAAGATCGTCAATAAAATCAAAAACCGCCCTTACTACAAAGACAATATCGCGGGCGGCGACCCAAAAAACCCGCTGGGCGACCGTTGGCTCGGCCTTGAAGTCGGCAGCACCTACGGCACGACTTACGCGATCCACGGCAACAACAACGAAAATTCGATCGGCAACTACGTGAGCGCGGGCTGTATTCGGATGCACAACGACGAGATTCGCTGGTTGTTCGATCAGGTCGACAAAGGCACTTACGCGGTCATCACGACGTCCAGCCTGAGTTTCGAACAAATCGCGGCCAACAACGGCTACACGGTTAGCGGCAACGGCGAATTCACGGGCAGCGTGTTCGTGAACGGCAAGCTGCAAACGATGGACGACAAGATCATGAACATCAATTCCACGCTTTACGTGCCGCTGCGCGAAGGCTTCCAGATGCTGGGCGGAACGGTAAACTGGAACGCTTCGAACATGACGGTTACGGCAACGGTCGGCAATAAAACGATCGTGCACAAAGCCAAGTCCAAAACGGCGAAAGTCAACGGCAAGTCGGTGGACATGACCGCTTCCCGCTTCGTCGGCAACAAACTGTACATCCCGCTGCGCGACGTGTCGAAGCTGTCGGGCTATACGGTAAAATGGTATGGGAAAGAGAACGTTGTTTCTCTGATTGCGCCGAAGTAAGGGCGCTGCGCTGCGGGAGAAACTCGGTCAAGTCGCTGTCTCGTCCGGAAAGCCTCCGGCTTTCCGGGCTCAAAGGCGACTTAACCTGAGTTTTTCCCTCCGCTACGCTAGGACTTCGGCTAGAGAATGACATTCTCTGGTTGGTAAGAGCGGAAGTTCGATTTAGGGCAGTCGCCCTAAATTGGATTCCGATGTGTGAACGAACATCAAAAGTCCCGCTTCCCACTTCGGTGGGGCGGGGCTTTTTTGATTAGATGGATATGTACAGTTATTTCAGGGAGATTGGAAAGAATGGCGAAGGATAAGTACATATATACAGTTAATGAGGCTCGTTGTTGTGTTTTTGGGCGTATTTTCGTTAATTAACTGTATATATGTATTTAATTTTTTGAGGCAAAGAGTACGTGGAAGAACAAATGGATATATGCAGTTATTTTGGTGAGCGTGTGGCTTCGGGTGTTTTATTTTGAAAGGTTAGCTTGTCTATATTTCCGAACTTGCGTGAATTCGATCATAGGATGTAGTAGCCGATCATGCCGCTTTTTTCGGAGATACGCTTACCTAGCTCTTCGTCTTGACGGACGCCGCTGTCTTCGCCTTTATGTCCCCAAGTGGCGGCGCTGAAGAAGAGCATCAGGGTTGAACCGATCGCGAGTATTTCGTTAAAGCCAGTAGGCTGTCCCGAGAAGATTTTGTAGAGCGTATAGCTGGTAATGATGACGGCGGCTGTTCCGGCAATCCAACTCATTATACGTTTGGTGGTCATTGTTTAGTCCTTCCTTTCGGGAATGAAGCATTGCTCCACGGTGAGTCCAAGGTTCCGTGCAAGATCGAAAGCAAGTTGAAGGCTCGGATCGTATTTGTCGTTTTCGATTGCGTTGATCGTTTGGCGGCTGACGTCGCATAGTTCGGCTAGGCGTCCCTGAGACAGGCCTAGTACTCTGTATCAATAGAAGGTAAGGTTACGCTCGTCCGAAACGCACTAGACCCGTGTGCGTTTCGGCCAAACGTAAACCCACTATTTGACCTGATACAGAGT
>NZ_JBBKAR010000004.1:0-88445 GCF_037722395.1 Saccharibacillus sacchari
AAAGCAGCTTATTTTAGGAGGATAGAAATGTATACTTCAAGTTCAAACATAAAAGAAAAAATGTTGAACAGATTTGAGTCACAATATCCTGATCTTCTTCTTTACTTAGATAATCCTTACGTATCAGAATTATTAGACGCTATATTCGAAGTTGTAGCGCAAGAAGTGAGTGAAATTAAAAATGAAATGATTTCAAAAAAAGATGTAAGAGGAAAATTTTAGAATCATTATTTTAATACCACATGACTTCACATAACATAATATTCACGCTGCGGGCATACGCCCTTGGTCCGGCATTCGCCGGACACTCGACAGTCGTCGAGTCGTGAATACAGGAACGTTATACGAACATGAAATTCGACGGAAGAACAAGGAAAAGTAAAGAAAGAAGAGAACGGGAAGTGGATTCACGCGAATCTCGTATTGGAAGTTTAGAAGCGCCGAAGAAGGAACGTTTCCATACGGAAACTGATCCATGCAAGGGAATGCGGATGGACTGAGAGGGAAGGTGCGCTTCCATACGGAAGCAGACTGGATGTGAGTTTGCGGGAGAAAGCAGAGAAGCCCGTCGATTTCACGACATCTAACATAATATTCAAGCTGCGGGCCATACGGCCCTGGGTCCGACAGTCGTCGGACACCCGGCATACGCCGAGTCGTGAATACGGGAACGTTAGCTGAAATTAAAGCAGAACTGTTATAAAATCTATTCACTTCTAGGAAGGATAAACATGTATAAGTTAATAACTTTATTGATTTTAGTCGTTTTGTTAGGCTGTTCGGATGATACATATAAGAACTTCGAACAAGATAGTTCAATCAAAAATAATCATTTTAAGGAGGACCTAAATGAAATGTATACCTATAAAGCTATTACTGAAGAAGATCAAACATTAGGGTTCTCGAAATTGCTGGACACCGCCATTTTTGAAGGTGAAGAAAGTGCGAAGTTTAGAGGATCGCTTCTTACTTTGTTTGGTGAACCGTTATATCAATCAGATAATGCTGAAGATGCATACCATTATGTAATCGAAGTAAGTAATGATACAAGCAAGTGGAATTTTATGGTTTATCATGGTCCTTCAGGGCCTGCGATTGGTTACGATCAGAAGGAAAATCAACCAAACGTATTAGAGTCCGCAAAAACTTTGCTAGAGAAAATTCGAGAAACATCACCTTCTGATTTTAATGAAGTCGTCTATTACGAAGACTTTGGCTCAAAAATTACATATGGATGTAAGAACGGAGAATATTTTTATAAAGAAGAAAACGAAGAAAGTCATTAGAATCTGAGGGGATTTCTTATAGAACATTAATTTCGGCTAACATAGTATTCACGCTGCGGGCATACGTCCTTGGCCCGGCATTCGCCGGACACCAGCATACGCTGGGTCGTGAATACAGGAACGTTATAAGAACCCTTTTAAATAACGCAAATCAATTCGAAAGGAACGATGATTTTGAAGCATTATGATTTAGATCCAGATTTATTTATGAGTCCTATAGTCGGGCTGTTACATTCGATGGTCGATTACAACTATCAAAGGCTTCTTAGACTGGTTGAAGGATGTGAAAATGTAATAGATTATAAAGGGCCTGATAACGATCTAAATAGCATAGGGCAATTATTAAGGCACTTGACTGTCGTAGATCTGCATTGGGTTTATCGGCTACAAGGCAGGGAGATCCCGAATGAAAAAATAAACGAGTTTGGTCCAATGTATGACGTTGAAGGTAAACTTCCGATGATTCAAGGCATATCTTTGGATGTTTTGCTATCGGAGTACGCTGGCGTACAAAAACAATTAAAAGACGTTTGCATGCGCTTTGAAGACGAAGATTTGAACAATATTGTTCCTTTTGAAAAAGGGAATAGCGCATCAATTCGTTGGGGAATCTGGCATGTTGCCGATCACAGCCGGCATCATTACTCGAACATTGCGTATTTAAAAAAGCTTTATCAATCCCAAAATCCTCTTTTTGAGTAATACGGCGAAGGCGAAATGTTTGGGTGGAAACACAGCGAAGAAAGAAAATTACAAAACCTTCTATCATTAAGACCTGCCAGAAAAACGGATAGGTAAATCGTATACGAAACTTTGGCAGATATACGCGATAAATTAAAATAAAAGCGGTGATTGCGCGTAATTCAATAGTTGTACGGCATTTAAACACCTTTGACTACATAGGATCAGGAGTGTATGAACGTTACAAGAAAGGAAACAAGCCATTGACAATGAATAAGCGCCTGAACCCATATGATTTTTCGCTTCAGTCCGAAGACCCAAAATCGGTTATCCTTTTTTCGTTCAAAGAGGTTGAATTGGAACGATATAAATCCATTAACTATTTGGTACATATCAAGGACGATCTATTTACCGGGCACATCGAGATCTGGATTGCTTATGAAGACTTCAAACTCTTTGTCGAAGGGCTTTTAAAAACCAGAAACAAGGAAAGCAATCGTATTCGATTACAAGCAATGAGTGAAGACGAATTCGAAATGACTTTGATAGAGCGAAGATCAGAAAATTATGAAGTTGCCTATTCGATCACGAAGAGAAGATATTCAAAAAACAGGCTGATCGAAACGACGTTAAAAGGATCTTTTGATTACGACAGTGAATTTTTAAATGCTTTAAAACAAAATGTAAAAGATATTTGTAGACTTTTGCATTAAACCTTTTTAAATCGCTCCATTCGCTTCGGCTGACATCATATTCACGCTAAAATCATGTACCGTTAATCCGCAATACAGAAACCCTATAAAGGTCTACTATCAACAACCAACCGAAAGAGAGCTGATTAGAATGGCTTACGAAATACATATCGAAAAAAGAGACGAAAACAGTTCGATCACGATGGCGGAATGGAAGAACTATATTGAGAACGACCCGGAACTAGAGGCGACCGAACATATCGAAATTGAACTTCCGAACGGAATGACGATGGGAATATCAGGAGAAGGAATGGCTGTTTGGAATAAAAAGATCGACGGCGAAGACGTTAAAATCACCTTTACTTTCAGAGAAGGTGCAGTGTCGGCTCGTTATTTCAGTGAAGATCAAATTGCGAAAATGAAAAACATCGCGAGTAAACTTGATGCAGTCGTAATCGGGGATGAAGGCGAGGCGTATTGAAATCTCTCGCGGGCGTGTATTCGCTTGATGCTTCATATAAGAGGCTGTGTACTCAAATCGCTCCATCAAATTTTCTGTTTTGCAGGAGGTAGTCAAAAGGCATGAGCAGTTCGAATCAGTGGGATGCAGAATGGGAAGTCTCGGAAGCGTTGGCACATAAATTGATAAGCAAGCAGTTCCCGCAACTCGCTTCCGAAAGTATACAGAAACTTGGGCACGGGTGGGACAATACGGTTTATCGGATCGGGACCGAGTATGTATTCCGTTTTCCGAGAAGAGAAGTCGCTATCGACTTTTTGAAGATCGAGAGAAAGATACTGCCCAAGCTTAACGATTATTGTTCGATCGACTATTCGATACCGTTGTTTTTCGGGGAAGGCGATTACGGGTATCCGGCTCCTTTTTTGGGTTACCCTTATTTATCCGGCGATTTTCCTATCGGATTGAAGGATGAGCAACGTGCCTGTTCGGCAACACCGCTGGCTCTATTTCTAAAAAAACTACATACCTTCCCTTTGCGGATCGCTCGGGAAAACGGAGTACAATACGATCATCGAAATCTGACTGATATTGCGGCGCGCAAAAAAAGATGTATAACTTTCTTTCCGATATTGCCGTTCATTTAAACGAAGAAGAGTATCGGGCCGTATCGAATTATTTAGCGCAGCTTGGACCGGAAAAAGTAAAGCCAAAAGATACATTCCTTCACGGCGATCTTCATTTTAAAAATATGCTGGTAGACGGAAACGGAAAAATCTCCGGGATCATCGACTGGGGAGATATTAGCATCGGTCATCCTGCTTGCGATCTGAATATCGTGTACAGCTTTTTGCCTCCGGATGCGCGCTCAAGCTTTTTTGCAGCGTATGGGGGAGTGGATGAAGAAACCAAGATTTTGGCGCGGTTAATGGCTGTGTACATCCCTATTTTGATCATGATGCAGGCCAGTGATCTTAACGATACTCGGTCGATTGATGAAGCCAAAGCAACCATCAAACGCGCGCTCGCCGATTAAAATTTGTCATTTTGCATATACGTATCGGAAGAATGCAGCAAGCTGGTTTAAACAGGAGGAAGTCAAATGAATTTTTCACTCATTCAAATTCATCAAAAGCATAGAGAAGTATTGGAGAATCTCATGCAGTTTTATATTTATGATTTTTCGGGATTTCTCGGCTTTGATGTAGAGCAAGATGGAAAGTACAGCCCGTATCCTCTAGAAGATTATTTTAAAGAAGGAAATCATCAATTTGCTTATATGATTAAACGCGAAGAAAAGCATGTAGGATTCGTATTGGTTCATTTGATCAAAGATTTGGGCGTTCAGCGTTATTCTATTGCGGAGTTCTTCGTATTAAAAAAGTACAGACGGGAAGGCATGGGGAAGGCCGTAGCAATGGAAGTTTTCAACCGACATCAAGGTCCGTGGGAGGTGCATCAAGTCGAGAGTAACCCAGGCGCACAGATATTCTGGAAAAAAGTCATTGACGAATACACAAAAGGCCAATTTGAAGAACGGATCGAAAACGGAAAAACCATTCAAACGTTTATCACCTAGGAGGAATACATATGATATTGGAAAAAGTCATACCGGAAATTAACATCCAAAATGAATATAAAGAGTTTGTCGATACCTATATGGATGAGGTCTATGCCGAGTTCAAAACGAAGATTCATAGTATGTATATGTGCGGTTCGATTCCGAAAGGAACGGCGACGCCTTTTAAATCGGATGCGGACTTCACGGTCGTATGCGAAAATCCGGCAGACATCGACTACGAAAAATTGTCCGAGATCAAAGACCGTTTGTTGAAAAAGTATCCGTTCGTGACGAAGATCGATACGATTTTTTGCTCAATCCATGATGTCATCAATAAACCGAACGAGTGGGGGTTTTGGATTAAAGTCATTTGTATTTGCGTGCGCGGTGACGACATTGGTGCAAAAGTACCTCCGATCGTAATTTCTCCGGCGTTCATCTTGGACTTGAATACAGATACGAAAGAAGAAGTCGAGCGTGTCCGTCATTGGCTTTCCAATGCCGATGATCGTCCGATGCAAACCCGCTATATCAAAGGCTACTCCAAACGATTGCTGCGCGCGTTGTATTCGTTGATTTTAGAAGACACGGGCGTATGGAAAGACGATATGCCGGATATAAAAAATGACCTGTTGAAGTATTGCGGTATCGACTCCTCCATTATTGATGATTTGTATGCTTGTTACTTGGACAGCGATGTATCGGTAGAACAATTTCTGAGAACCGCAGACGAAGCTTATCGCTATATCGAGCAAACTTTACAGGCGATGGCTGCTTCGGGAAGGTCCTCCGAGCGATAGGATCACAGTATACCAAACGAATAAAGGAGCCGCTGGATCGTTTTTAACGAAAAACAATATCGGCGCACCCACGTAACCCGTTGATTGACTTTTAGAGCGGAAAAGGTCGATGATCCGGCGATATTCAATCACACTAAAAAAAGAAGGCATTTCATGAATAAAAAATTAATATTTTATCGTGTCGCGGTTCTGTCTGTGTTACTGATCGCGGTTTGCTTTATCGCCGTCATGTTTTCTGATTCGCGAAAAGATCGTGACCATATTGAGCTCTTGTCCAGCCGAAATTCCGCGTTGCAACAATCGTTGAACCAGGCGAACGAAGCCAACCGGGATTTGAAAGTCCAGATCGCAGAAAGCAAGCATCTAGGCGACTATCAAGGCAACGATGATTTTTCGGCGATTATGAACGATAACCCGATCGACCTGGACTATCAAAAAGAACGCAAAACGCTTCAAGCAAGTTCCGACGCGACTACGATGACTTGGGCAACTTTCGAGAGCGACTACTTGGCAAAATGGCAAAAGCAAATGGATGCTTCGCTTGACGAACTATCCCGACTATTAAATGAAGAAGGCCGTGCGGACTTGGAACAATCGCAAAAAAGCTGGCAATCTTATAGGGATGACCAATCTGAATTCGTCATGGATCAATTTATCGCCACCCGGTATTTCGGCAGTCAGGGCTACGTACAGTTTATAGCCGCCCAATCCCGACAGACCCGGAACCGAACGATGCAGTTGATGGAATATATATTTAGCCTCGATAGAGAAGCGATAGATTTCGTAGCCGATCATTGAATGGACTGATTTGAATGGATACAATTAGTAGAAAGCGGTGATTTCCTTTTGTACGGCGTCGTCTTGTCTTTTGATCCGAATACCGAAAAATCTATAGAAAAGTTATGGACAGAGTTAAACGATAACGGACTATCCGACTACGCGCAAGAAATCGAAGATCGGAAGCCTCATTTGACGATTGCGGATTATTCGGAAATGAACAACGAAGCCGAATACTGCGAAAAATTTGCTGGTTATTACAATTCTTTTTCGAAGATGTCTTTGGGCTTCGTTACATTAGGAACTTTTATCAACAGCGGGGCTTTATTTTTGTCTCCGAACCCGACGATAGAGCTTCTGAGTTTTCACTCCGATTATCATCGACATTTTCGCACATATAGCGAATTTTCGAACCCGATCTATCATCCCGGCCAATGGATTCCCCACTGCACGATCGCAAACCGTCTGCATAGCGACAAGTTATTCGAAACTTTACTTTTTAGTACAAAAAAATTATCAGCGATACAAGTCGAAGTACAGGAAGTATCTTTGATCAAAATCGTCCGGCACGAAAATCGAAAAACCATCCATACGATTATAAGCCAAAAATTCACCTAATTCGCAACACTCCACCCTCTTGTTCAGAAAGGATGCTGATTATGCCTTTGCCTATGGTTCACCTAGGAGTCGCCGCCCGTTATTTTGCAGCAAGCCCTGTCCCTGATTCGTTCGTACTCGGAAGTATTGCGCCGGATGCTATTCATATGAGAAAAGGAACCGGCCGCGAAGACAAGCTACACACCCATTTCGGCGGCACAGAAACGACTCCCGATCAATTGGAGCGTCATTACGCGCAATGGATCGACCAAAGTCCAAACGAGGAATGGAAAAGGTTCGTTCAAGGTTATTTTGCGCATGTTTTGACCGATTACTTGTGGGGGCTTCGCGTCTATGCCGATTTTAAAAGCCAAGCTTTACAGGACGGAATTCCCGAGAGCGATATCAAAACTTTCTACTATACCGATACGGACGGCGTAGACTTTGCACTGTACGAGAATTCGGTTTGGAAAAAAGACCTTTGGGAAAGTCTGGTCAAGGTACCGGCTTGCGCGATGGAACCGCTGCTCAGCGAACAGGAAATAGACGGGTGGCGGGTACGGACGATCCGTTGGTTCGAAGATCCGGCGAACAAACCGAAGAATCCGCCCCGGTTGATCACGCGCGAAATCGTTGAAGTGTTTATCGAACAGGCAGGCGACGAGATTCGAACGATTTTGTACGAATGGGATCAAAAGCTGTCGACGCCGTCTTTATCGTGATCGGATTTGGCGTCCCTGACCCCTGACCCGGTTCCGAGCGATTACCGCTATCCATATTCGATCCCTTGCAGCGAAGCTAGTAGCTTGTCTTAGATTAATGTATAGTTTAGCCCGCCTGAAACGCACTAGAACCGTGCGCGTTTCAGACGAACTTAAACCTGCAATTTATTCAAGACAAGGTACTAGCGGAATTAAAATCGTTCGTTCGTCGGGCGTTCGGTTCGGCGTATGCAGCGCGAGCATCTTTTCTTTTTCCAGCGTCTCGAAGATCATCCCGTGTCCGCCGTCGCTGTTGTATAGCGGGCGGTCGCGATGCGTCCAAGGGCCTTGCAACGCACCGGACTCCGATATCGCCAGCCCGAGCGCGTAGCGGTTGTCGATAAAGCTGGCCCAAATCATGCAAAGCTGCCCGTCGTTCCGGAACAGGAAAGGCCCGTCCGTGACATAATTATCCCGTCCCGGGTAGCGTTCGGCAGAAAAGGGAGTGGTCCACGGCGCCGCCGAAGCATGGAATAAAGTCACCGGTTCTCCGGCCGCCGCGGTCAGGTCCGCGTCAAGCGGCATGGCGCATATGATACCGTCCCCGATCTGCTGCCATTCCCTGCAAAATACCATCCACGGCCGTTGCTGCTTGTCCACGTGCAACGTGCCGTCCAGCGAACTCCAATCTGTCGGCGTAACCGGGCCATCGCTGCGCAGGCGGTAAGGTCCGAGAATATGATCCGCGTCCAAGATAGCCGTGCCAAGCAGTTGATTGTCTTTGCGCCGAAAAGTAGCGAACATATAATACCGGCCTTGATAAACGTAAACCTCCGGCGCCCAAAAATTCTTTTCGGCGAAAAAATCGGCTTCCGGGCGAAACACCGCATGCGGTCCTTCCCAATGCTTCAGGTCCGTGCTGACGTAAGCGTTGAATCCCGTGCCTTCGTTCCAAATATCCCGATCCGTACTGCCGAACAAATAATAGGTTGCCGCTTCGCGATCTGTCACGATATAAGGGTCCCGAATCTGAATTTCCGACAATAACATAGATATGCTCCTTTTATACATGTCATAGGCCTAATTGGATGACGGATACACGATCCCTGGATCGCTAACCGTGCGGAAAATTTGCTTTTGCGGCTCATACGCCTGAAGTTCATTGCCTTTTACGACAACTTCCCATTCTTGATCCCCGTAGCGCACGATACCCCGAACGGTCTGCACGCTCATGCCGATACATGCCTGCATATGTCCTGCGCGATCCGTCACGATGCGCAATCCGTAAGGAAAGCTGAGGTGCGGTTTGCCGTTTTGGTAAATGAAGCATCGATCGGGCGTGTTGATCAGTTCGTAATGAATCCCGTCCACCGTGCGGCTGTAGGCGGTATCTCCGGTAATCTCTTCACCGTGGTCGCCGGCGCTCGGCAATAGGCCGGTCATCCACAGCGTACCGTCGGGACGAGGCAAAATCCCGCACAGCCGTTCCACGATATCCAACAGCGCCAGAATAGAGGGGGAATACTGCTCCGTAAATCCCATCTCTCCGGTCCACGGACTGACACACTGGGCAAAGCGGTCCGAGCGGGCGAATGCGCTTAAAGTCGGATGCAGCACCCAGGACAATTCCACATGCCGCTGATGATGCTCGAACGCGTGCGGCGTGCGCAAAACGGTCAGAAAATTCGTCGCGCCCGACCAGCTGTTGTAATGATTGAACGGGTCGAAACGTGGATCGTCCATCGCGATGGAAGTCAACGGATACTTGGCGAAAAATTTGGACGTGTTCAGCAGATAACGCCGCAGCGACTCCGCAAAAAATTCGCCGTCGCCCACTTCGCAGGCCAGCACCCGCAGGAGCACGTCCGACTGTATCCGCACCCGCTGATCCTGGCGGTCGCGGTCGTAAAAGAACCGATCTTCCTCGTCGAAACAATACCGATACAGACTGTCCAGACTTTGCTCCGCCATCCGCAGCCAATCCTGACTTGTGACGGTATCATCCAGCCGCTCCGAGATCTTCGACAGATACGTCCGCTGGCAAAAGATATTGGCGGTCAGATCCGGTGCCAAAAAAGGAAGCAGCGGCGAATGCGGATCGCAGGCAGTGGCATCGCCCCGGTACGGCACATCCGGCACATGCCAGAAACGCGGCGACAGATCGTGTCCGGTATCGAACGTGCCGAACGCTTCGACGCAGCCGGTGCCGCGCGTATCGCGGTATTGGCCGATCCAACGGTCATACCGCCGCATCGCTTCGTACATGGCCGGGAGAAAATCCGATGTATCGGCCGCGGTTTCTGCTTCATGCAAGCGGCTATAATTCCAGACGGAACGGGCCAGCGGCGTGACCAGTTGAATCTGCCGATACGAAGGACCGTCCGCCGTAATCTTATAAGGCAACAAGCCGTCTTCGCGCTGGAAAGCGGCAAAGCTCCGGTACGTATTTTCCGCGACCTCCGGCAGAAAGCGCGCCAGCACTTCGGCATTGATCGTACCCGTGCTTTCCAACCAGCAACCGAAGTAGACGCCGCCTTCGTGCAGGATCGGACCCAGCCCGGCGGTCGGCACGATGCAGTTCATCAGTTGCCGCCTTGCTTCGTGATACCGGCTTTCCAGTTTCCCTGTCGAAGCCGCGAAATTCACGCCGCTTTGCTGCCATTGTTCCGATAACCGGATATGCAGCGGGCTGCTTTCTTCCTGTTGAAAAGCGGGCGGATTTCGTAATTTGTGCAGCAGAGCAAGAATCTTTTCGGAAAACGGGATGTCGGGATCGGCGTAAAGTTCCGTTCGTTCGTCGTTCATGTCCACGCTCCTCTGCGGCATTCATATTCTATCAAGCGTTTACTGGGCCGAAGTTTTGTTTTTGGCGAAAATCTGCTGCGCGCCTTTGTAAAAGTCCGACACGGCTTGTTCGACCGATTTGCGGCCGAAGCCGATCTCCTGCACCGTCGTTTCGCCCAGCTTGGTGAATTCGGCGCCGCCCGGAATATTGTAGCTCACGACGAAGTTTTCTTTCTCGGCGGCTTGCGATACGCGGCTCGTGTAATCGTAGACGATCAGATCCGCCGGACTTGCGTTTTGTTGCAGCAGTTCGCGGTTGGCCGCCGTGACGGGTACGCCGCGATCGCTGCCGAGAATCTTCGCCGCGTCCGCGTCGTTGATCCAGAAATCGATCAGCTTGGCCACGGCTTCCGGGTGTTCGGTTTTGGCATACGCGGACAAGCCTTGGCTGGATTCGAAAACGACGCCTGTCCCTTTCGGACCTCTAGGCACCTGAACCAAAACCAGCTCGTCTTGAGTGAGATTTTGAAAAGCGGCCAATTGATTGGAAGGAATCAACGTCATGCCGACGCCGCTTGTGATCAGGAGCGTTTTGGCGGTATCGTTCGGCGGGTTGGACACCTGCGTTTCCGGCGAGACGACGCCTCCGTTTTGGGTCGTTTCGTCCCAATATTGATACCACGGCAAAATGTCCGCTTCCGCAAAGCCCAACGCTTCGTTTTCCATATCGTACAATTGTTTGCCGTTCTGCTTCAGGAAAATATCCATCCCGTCGAACGTGAAATTATACGTGCCGGCGACGCCGTCCAGCTTGTCGGACAATTCTTTGCTGATCCGCGCGTAGTCGTCCCAGTTCCAGCCGTCTTCGGGAAGCGGCATGTTTGCCTGTTCGAACAGCGTTTTGTTGACGACGATCCCGCGGGCGTTGGCTCCGGCGGAGACGTGTACCAGTTTGCCGCCGAGCGTGCCGTATTCCACCAGCGATTGATCCATTTGATCCAGCTTCAGTTCGTTTCCGACGTAAGGCGTCAGATCGAGCAGCACGCCTTTGCTGGCATAATCCGTCACGTTGCCGCCCAGAAAAAAGACGTCGGGCGCGGTGCCGGAAGCGAGCTGGGTATTCAGTTTGTCGAAGTACCCGGTCGAAGGCGCGAATTCGCCCATCACTTTGATATCCGGATTTTTTTGCTCAAATAGCTTGATCGCCTCGTTGGTCGTGTCGGCACGCTTCTGATCGCCCCACCACATCATGCGCAGTTCCGTTTGTCCGCCTGCTGCTCCGCTATTTTCTCCGCCTGCCTGCTGCGTCGCAGGACCGCCGCTGCCGCCGGAACAGGCGCTTAACAGCAGCGTAACCGTCAGTGCGCTCAAGCCCGTGATCCACCGTTTGCGTGTTTGACCGAATGTACCCATACCCTCACTCCTCGAATTTTGATAAAAGCCGATTCATTTCAGTCCCGTCGTCGCGATTCCTTCCAGGAAGTAACGTTGGAACGCCAGGAAAAGGACCGTGATCGGCAGCAGCGACAACGCCGACATCGCCAGCAGGCCGCCCCAATCGGATTGACCCGACGGATCGAACAGCGAACGGATTCCAAGCTGCACCGTAAACAAGTTAATATCGCTGAGATAGATCATCTGGCTGAAAAAGTCGTCCCAAGACCAGATAAAAGTGAAAATGGCGGTTGAGATCAGGGCAGGTACCAGCAGCGGCAAAATGATCCGGAAATAAATCTGCCGTTGGCTGCATCCGTCGATCGTGGCGCTTTCGTCGAGTTCTCTCGGCAGGCCGCGGATAAATTGCACCATCAGCAGGATGAAAAAGGAGTCATGCGCCAACCATTTGGGCAAAATAAGCGGAAAATAGGTATTGATCCATTCCAGCTTGCTGTAAATAACGTATTGAGGTACCAGCACCACATGATACGGCAGCATGATCGTGACCAGCATCAGGCTGAACCAAAGGCCTTTGAAACGGAAATTCAATCGTGCGAACGCGTAAGCGGCCATCGAGCACGTGACCAGGTTGCCCAGCACGGACATCACGGAAATAAAAGCGGAGTTGGCGAAAAAGCGACCGAACGACACGCCTTGCAATCCTTTCCAGCCGTTGACGTAATTTTCGAACGTCCACGTCTGCGGAATCAATCCGGGGCTGCTGAAAATGGTCGAGTTCGGCTTGAACGAGCTGCTGACCAGCCAAAGCACGGGGTACAGCATCAGCAGGCCGATTGCGATAATGACGATATGCTTCAGCAGCGCCCGTAAGCGAACCGCCCGATGCGCCGCGTGGGAACGAGACATTTCGGAAGCGCTTGCAGAATGATCGGCGGAAGTCGTTTTCATATTCATCGTCCGTTATCTCCCTTCCTGATCGCCGTAGAATACCCAGAAGCGGGACGTCAAGAACACAAGCGCCGTGAATGCCCCGATAATGACCAGCATGATCCAGGCCAGCGCGGACGCGTAACCCATATCGAAAAATGAGAATCCTTTCAAATACAGGTACAGCGTGTAAAACATCGTCGCGTCCAGCGGTCCGCCGCGTCCGTCGCCGATCACGTAAGCCGGAGTGAACGCCTGGAACGAATTGATGATGCTCATCACCAGGTTGAAAAAAAGCACCGGCGACAGCATGGGAAGCGTGATCCGGAAAAACTGCTTGACCTTGCCCGCTCCGTCGATCTGCGACGCTTCGTACAGATCGGCGGGGACCTGCTTCAAGCCGGCCAGAAAAATGACCATCGCCGAACCGAACTGCCAGGTCGACAAACTGACGATGGTATACACGATATAATCGGGATGCGAAATCCAGGACGGGCCGTGAATGCCGAACCAGGCCAGAAATTGATTGAGCGCGCCGCTGCCGTCGAAAATTTGCCGCCATACGATCGCAATCGCCACGCTGCCTCCGAGCAAGGACGGAATATAGTAGACGGTACGGTAGATGCCCAGCGCGCGGATGCCTTTGTTCAGCGCCAGCGCGATCGCCAAAGCGAAGATCAGCCGCAGCGGAACCGACAGCAACACGTATTTGAACGTCAGCAGCAGCGAAGCGGTGAACGTGTTGTCTGCCGTGAAAATCTGCCGGTAATTTTCGGTTCCGATCCACGTCGGGGGAGAAAGCAGATTGTATTGGGTCAACGATAAATACAGCGAACCGAGCATAGGACCCAGCGTCAGGCAGAAAAAGCCGATCAACCAGGGCGTCAAAAAGGCGTAAGCGGTCCAATTGGATTCCCGGCGTCGCAAAGATTTCATCGGTTCTCAGCTCCTTCCAAATCGTCTGTCTATCCGGATGAACCCATCATAGACGGTGGAGCGAGCCGCTTGAATATTATTTTTTCGGCAAAACGCTAGCGTTTTTTTCGGATTGCTGTTGACGGTATTCGGACGGAGCGATGCCGTGTAGTTTTTTGAACTTGGCGCTGAAGTAGCTGGCATTGGAAAATCCGGTCAGTTCGGCGATATCCGACAAGCTTAACCCGGTGTGGCCAAGCAGATGGGTCGCTTGCTTCATGCGCGCTTCCGTTACATAGCCGATAAAGGTCTGTCCGGTGCGCGTTTTGAACAATTCCGAGAAGTAGGAGGGGTGATAGTTGAAGCGTTCGGCGATCTCCGTCAAACTCAGGTCATACATATAATTGCCGTCGATCCAAAGCCGGGCTTGACGGATTCGGGAAGCGTCGTCCGATGATTCAGCCGATCGTTTTTGCAGCTGTCGGCACAGCTTGGACGCGAATTTGCGGATAAAGGCGAAAGCTTCCTCCATGCTGCGCAGTTCCAACACCTGTTCGGGACGTATCCATAACTGGTCGTGCCCGTCCGATTCCAGCCGATGCTCGTGCGCCATATGTTCCAGACCGATACAGATTCGGAAGATCGTTTTTGCGAAATAGGGCCGGGATATCCGAAAAGCTTGCTCAAGTTCGGCTTGGAGCAGTCGGTCGTAAGCTTCGAAATCTTCTTTTGCCAAGTAAAGATTCATTTCCTGGGTCCGATCCCGCAACGGTTGCCGAGGTTCTGCGCTTGCGGGGAGCATATTCGATAAAGAACCGTGGAGCTGCTGCTTTTCCCGCAAGTTCCAATCCAGAAGCGCGCCGATATATCCGTCTTTCCAGCAAACCATTCCTTGTACCGACGGACCTTGACCCAACAGCGGACGGATGCCTACGAGCTGTTCGATCAAGCCGATCAGCTCGTCCAGCTTAAGCGAAACTTCCCGCCCTACAACTTCGTTCTCGTCGTCGATCAGGACGTGCATCAGTTCGGGATAAGCCGTATCGCGGAAAACGGCCGCTGCCTGTTCCGTCCGCTGACCCCATTCCCGGCACACCAGCTCGAACGGCAGGCGCATCTGATCGGCAGGACGCTGCGGCGCCGACAGGTCCGATGGAGTGGAGGAGGAAGAGGAGAGCAGCGTCTGACCTCGTTCGCCGAGTCCCAGCGTGACGAACCGTATCCGCTTATCTTCCCAACGATCCAGATGGAACAATCGGGAGCGTTCCGCGAGCTGACGGTCCGGCGTGAAAGGATCTTTGAGCAAGCGCAAAATAAAATTTTCTTTCATCTCCTCGTAAAAGCGCGACAACCGCCATGCCTGCTCGCCTTGCTGCTGACGCTCCGACCGTTTTTGATCCAATTCCTGTTTGACCTTTTCTAGGGAACGGGCCAATTCGTCGCGCGCGACAGGCTTCAGCAGGTAATCGCGCGCATGGCTGCGGATCGCGGCCCGGGCATATTGAAAATCCTCGTAGCCGGTAATGACCATGATCAGAATCTCGGGGAAACGGGCCTGACACTGTTCCAAAAATTCGACTCCGCTCATCAGCGGCATATTCATGTCGGTCACGACGATATCGACCGGATTTTGCTCCAATCGCTCGATCGCTTGCCGTCCGTTCAACGCTTCGGCGGTTATCGTCAAGCCGATCTGCTCCCAATCGACCTTCAATTTGAGTCCTTGAATGATTTCGGGTTCGTCGTCGACCAGCATCACTGTGTACATAAGTCAGCGCTCCTTTTTCATCGTTTCGATCTCAGCGTTCTCCGGTTCGCGCATATGTTCCGTAACCGGAATGACCAGCTCGATCCGGGTGCCTGCTGCCGTCGGGCCGCTGTCGTCGTCTAGCGGAGGCGAATAAATATGTACCGTAAAAGAATCCCCGTAATACAACCGGCAGCGGGCCAGCACGTTGCCGAGCCCGATATGCCAACTGCTGCTGCTCAGGATCTGCTCCAATCTGGCGGGCGAAGGCGCATGCAGGAACCGATGGACCGACCCGTCGGACATGCCGGGGCCGTTATCCTGCACGGTCAGATGAATATGCCGCTGCTCCCGATAGACTTCGATGTTCACGGTCGCTTTCCGACGCTGCGGCAGACTATACTTGACCGCATTCTCGATCAACGGCTGCAAAATGAATTTGATCATCTTCAGCTCGTCCAGACCGGGCTGCTGCTTCAGGTCGATATGCAGCCGATCGCCGAAGCGAATTTGCAAAATCGCCACATAATCGCGCACGTATTTCAATTCTTCGCGCACGGTCGTTAGATCGTCTTGGATATGCAGAGAGAAGCGCAGCATTTTGCCCAACGATTCGATCACGCTTACCGTATCGTCCGTACGCTTTTGCATCGCCAGGCTGCTGAGCAACTCCAGCGTGTTGAACAGAAAATGCGGATTGATTTGCAGGAGCAGCGCTTTGTATTCGGCCTGTTGGCGCAGCAGCTTCAGTTCAAATTCCGTTTTGATATGTTCGTTCAGCTGCCGGGTCATTTCGCCGAACGTGAACGTCACGTATCCGATCTCGCTATGAACCGGAAGGGCAGGCGGGATTTTGCGTTGCGCTTTTTCGAAATCTCCGCGCTTGATATCATTCATAGCAGACACTAATTTTGAAAGCGGTTTCGTGATACTATAAGACAATAAGCTGGCTACGATAACCGAGGTTAATAGCAGGACGGAAGCCGCGACAACGATACTGACCCGAAGTTTGAACAGATTGGCGTACAGATCCGCTTCGGACACTTTGCCGATCAGTATCCAGTCGGTCATCGCCAGCTTTTTGTACACGATGATACTGGTTCGGCTTTGTTCGTCGGACACGTACAACACGCCCTGTTTGGCGGAACCACTGCGGATTTTGCGGATATTTTCCCGGTCGGCCGCGCCGATCTCGAAGCTTGACGGTTCCAGCAGCGGTTGACCGTTTTCGTCGAGCAGATAAATCGTTCCTTTTTCGCCCAAATGGATTCGATCCAGCGGCTGGGTGAAGTAGTCGGCGTCGATATTGATCTTCATGACGCTGCGGCTACGCGAAGGTTCGAAGTTGCCGATCGGCATTAGCATGCTGACGACCGGGTGCATATTGTTCTGCTCCAGCTCTGCCTGATCCCGATGCGCGGCAACCCAATGTTTCCCTTCGGCGAAAAAGCGGACATACCAGTCTTCTTGTTTGAAAAAATCTCCGGACTCCACGGGACTGCCGCTTCCGCTGCCGACCCAGAGTCCTTCCTGCCGGTAAATGCTCACGGAAGAGACGCTGGAGTAGCTATTCGCCGCCCGGGTCAAAAATTGGCTCATTTGCAGATGCGCGAGCATCTTTTCCCCGCTGCCGATCTCCGGGTTCGAGACGGCCGCGTCCCATTTTTCCGTCGTATCGCTGTTGAAAACAAGCGAAGCCAGATCGTAGATTTGCGTCTGCACCATGTCTACGTAAGAGCCGTATTCGTCCATTTTCTCCAAAGCCGACGACTCGATGTAAGAGCGGATCACGGAGCGCGCTTCGTTGAACAGCAAAATCGCCAACGTGCTGAACGACAAGACAAGCAGAATCACGAAAAATAAAATCAACCGATTGCGCAGCGAATAAAACATCGTGTGCCTCCTTTCGATAGCTCTGATTATAGATCAAATTTTAAAACCGGAAAGACCGGATTTGCATATTTGCCGAAAAACCATAGAATGGAAGCAGAAGATTAAGAGTTTATTTTATGTGTATATTTGGGTGAAAAATTCCTGTTAATGCCGATTCCGATATGAGGAGGAAAAGTATGACGATTTATCTGGTAAGACACGGTGCGGATGACGAAAGCTACCGCGGAGGTTGGAGTCAGCGAGGGCTGAATACGGAGGGCTACAGGCAATCCGAGAAGCTGGGGGAATATCTCAAAGCTCGCAACTCAAGTGCTTTTCGTATCGGTCGAATCGTAAGCAGCGACTTGCAGCGGGCGTTGGATACGGCAAGCGAGATCTCACGGTTTCTGGATGTGCCTGTCGAACGCGATGCGCAGTGGAGAGAAATGAATAACGGGATCATAGCGGGCATGCCCAACGAGATCGTGAACGAGCGTTTTCCCGGGCTTTATTTTTCCGGTTTGCGGATGGACGAACGATTTCCGGGCGGCGAGAGTCCGCAGGAATTTTACGATCGTATCGAAGCTTCTTTTACCGGGTTATGCGAAAAGCAATTGGCCCAAAAAAGCGATCGTAACATCCTGATCGTCACGCACGGGGGCGTTATCAACATCGTGTACCATCTTTTAAAAGGCGCAGCGTGGAGCAATCAAAGCAAGTCGTTTCCTTCCGCGCATACCAGTCTGCATCGTATCGAGCATGTGGACGGAAAATGGACGATCGCTCTGGAGAATGCCACGCAACCTATCTGATCTGTATTTAATCTATTTATTAACCTAACCTTTTAAGCGGTCAAGGTATTTGGAGGTCGTATCTGATGAAACTCGTAATTTTATTCGGTCCTCAAGCCGTGGGAAAAATGACGGTCGGACAACGGTTGGAAGCTATCACGGACCTGAAACTTTTTCATAACCATATGTCGATCGACTTCGTATCCAACTTTTTCGATTACGGCACGCCTGCGGGCAAGCGCCTGGTCGGCTTGATCCGCCAAGAAATTTTCGAAGAAGTATCCAAAAGCGATACGGCCGGACTTATTTTTACATACGTGTGGGCGTTCGATCTGCAAAGCGACTGGGAGGAGATCGAGCGGGTGTCGAACCTGTTCGAATCCAGAGGCGCGAGCGTGTATCTGGTCGAGTTGGAAGCGGATTTGGAGGAACGGAAAAAACGAAATGTGACCGAAAACCGTCTATCCCATAAACCGACCAAGCGGGATGTCGCAAGGTCGGAACAAGAGATGGTCAGAACGTATGAGAACCACCGGCTGAATTCGCGACCGGGAGAAATCGACAAACCCAATTATTTAAGGATCAATAACGTGGGGCTGGACGCGGAGCAGGTAGCGGCGAAGATCAAAAAAAAATTCGGGTTGTAGCGTAATTCGAAACAGAAGGGGGTTAGCGGCATTTATTACGACTCCGGCAAACAAAAAACCGTACCGTTTGTATAGAAAAGGGGAATTTTTTTGCAAAAAGGGATCATCGTATTTTTGAACGGGACTTCCAGTTCGGGAAAAAGCAGTATCGCCAAAAAGCTGCTCAAGCAAACCGCAATGAAGTTCCAGCATGTGTCCGTCGATGATTTTTTCCAAGGGTTTAACGATTTTGTCGATCATAAGTTTCCTAACCTTGAGCCTGCGAACGAAGTGGATCAAAACACCGTTGCACAGATCATTTTCGATCCGATCATCTCGATGTGTTATTCGACGATCAAATTGTTTTCGGAAATGGGAGTGAACGTCATCATGGACACGGTGGTCGATAACGAAAAATGGTTCAAAACGTGCCAAGAACTGTTTTCCGGTCATCCCACGTTGTTCGTCGGCGTCATCTGCTCGAAAGAAGAATTGGCGAGAAGAGAGCAGGCACGGGGAGACCGGGCAATCGGCTTGGCAAATGCGCAGTTTGATGGCGTGTATACATTCGAAAAATACGACGTCGAGGTGAACACCGAGGAGTTAAGTCCTGAAGCGTGTGCCGAAAAAATATTGAAGTTTATTCGATCCGGGGAGACATATTCGACGTTTGAACAATCCAGCAAAAAATCTCTTGGCGTGTGAGGGTATATTGGAACGAAAGGTTGGATTGAACATGGCGAACGTCATTGCGTTATCCGCATCTTGCAAACACCAAGTCGAACCCACCTATATGTCGAACGAACCTAACTTTTGCGTGAAATGATACGTTTATAATATGGAAGCCGATTCACTGGATGGCTTTTTGACGAAGCATAACGCATCGATTCATGTGGATTTGGTCTATTGGGTAACTAAGCCGGTCGGTTCGATTTTCGAAGTTCATTTTTGGAAACCGAATGAGAATTTCGATCACAATCGACTTTACATCAGAGCGGGAGCGCTGCCGAAGGACAAAGCTTTTGAAGTGAAAACCAACTTGGAAACAGAAATTTTACCGCGTTTTCGCCAGTGGTTGGATCGGCACGAACAGCTACCGGATCACTCCCCTTTGCTGAATAAAGTGCCTTACTTTAACGCTCGATATACGGGAAAAGATATAGTCATCGAAGAGCGGTATATCTAAGTTTGAGGAGAAGTGACGGAATGGGTACAAAATTCGCGAACCTTCATATCCAAACGCAAAACCGGCAGCTTGTGCTTGACGCTTTGCAGAAATTGAGCGATCAGGCAGGGCATGTGTTGGCCAAGCCGATCTTGCGTGACACGAACATTCTCGATCCGTATATCCAGCGAAAAGAGAAAGGAAGCCTCTCTAGGGAAAACGAGTCGCATGTGACTTATTATATGCATCAAAGCGGCGAATGGACCACCGTGCTCAATTCTTATTTCGAATGGGAAACGGTCTCGCGAGTCGGAGAATTATTGTCTATGTTCGTAGTTGAACCGGTAATGACTGTCGGCTTTTTCGACGAGGATATCTTCGAATGGACGATATTCCAAGACGGCGAGGTACGGTGCAGAAAATATTTTTGCGGAACTTGGGCTGAAGACGAGTATAAGCTTGAACCGGAAACAATGGATTTCGCTTTTCTGCAAGAAGTGGTGGGAATAAAAAAAGCCGGCATCGGCCAGTTGTTGGCAAGCGGAAGCCCCGAACAAGCCGTCAATCAACTTTCGAGTCTGATTGGCGTTCATGTGTGGATAGATTCGTCTTGGGTCGATCATGATCCGGAGCTAATTAAAAAATATGCCAAAGTGGATTTAGGAAAGGAGAAATTCTAAACGATGAAATTCCAATACGAGAACTTCTCCTGCGATGTAGAGACGTTTGAACGCGAGCAGGATATCATGATCCGATTCTACGACGCGGCGAAAGAACCCGATAAGAACCGGATATCCGATCTTGTGATCGTAGATCCGGGTTACGGCTACCTTTGTTTGAAATTTAAAGGCGATGCAGCGTTGCTGGGAGGTTATCTGAACGAAGCCTTTTTCAAGTCGGATGATGCGATGGAAGCGGTGGTAGCTTTTATCGAAAATCTGTATCCGCAAACGCAAAACGTCTATATGCCTTACCATATCGACCGGGTGAGAAAAACGGGTGATGTGGAGTACAACGGGGAATATTGAGCACATCAGATAAAAAAATCGAAAGGCAAGACATACCCTTCGAAAGGCAGGCGATCCGTCGATGTTTTACGTCAACGCGCGGGCTTTTATCGAGCGAGAAAATCACGGAGTAACCGAACTGGTCATTCAGACCCGGACCAAAACCGATCAAGAATCGCTGGAGCTTCCGGGCGGGCAATTAGAGCCGTTCGAATCAATCCTGGACGGGTTGAAAAGAGAAGTTTTCGAAGAAACGGGCTTGACGGTAACGGAAATTCAAGGCAGCGAGACGCGCGTCGACACCGTAGGAATCAATCCGGCATTCGAAGTCGAATGTCTGGCTCCGTACTGCGTGTATCAGACGATAAAAGGTCCGGTCGATTCAGTCGGTACGTATTTCATCGTGAAAACCGAAGGCGAATTGTTGAAACAAGGCGACGATACGGCAAATATTCGTTGGGTGTCAGTCGAAGAAATCGAGCGGCTTATGTCCGAAGAACCTCGGCAATTTTCGGACGTCGATCGGGCCGGGCTAATCTATTATCTGAAACATCGACATTTCGCAAGGAGGAACAGCGTATGAGAAATAATCACCCAAAGTTCAAACCGATCTATTTGCTCGCGATTCCTGTCGTTGCGGCGATCGCGATTTTCTTGTTCAATCCGAATTCCGATCCGGTAGCCTCGATTGTGAAAAGCCAAGTGAGCACCAAGCAGATCACCAATACCGAAATGGGAAGATCGGTTTATTCGCAGAAAAATGGAATCGCCTTTATTGAATTTGAGGATATTCCTTTGGATCAACAACAGATCAACAACATTATAGGTTGGATAAACGATGCTCCCGAATCCGCGATTACGCTGATGGACGACATTCCGTCGAACATCAGCGCCGGAATCGTGTTCACAGTCAA
Source organism: Saccharibacillus sacchari (assembly GCF_037722395.1). Taxonomy (GTDB): domain Bacteria; phylum Bacillota; class Bacilli; order Paenibacillales; family Paenibacillaceae; genus Saccharibacillus; species Saccharibacillus sacchari_A. The sequence goes on from NZ_JBBKAR010000004.1 coordinate 21,702, forward strand.
ACCCAATAAAGAAGTTCGTATTCAATATGATCTGGATCAAGTCTATGTAACTCGAACGGACGTGAATCGGGATGGACTTCGGTATTCGATCGAGCAGGAAGAATTGAAGAACTTTTTCGACGAAAAGCTTCAAGGCTTTTATTTCGGAGCGGATACCGTACCGGACCATTTGAAATTTGAAGGAGTACATTATCGTTTGTAAGGTTTTTTTAAAAAAGGAATAGGAGGATAACTTGAACCATGGAATGCTTGGGTTGCAGAATCGCCAACGGATTGGAGCCGAATCTGAACATTGTATACGAAAATGAGTTGGTCACCTGTGTTCTGGATATCGATCCTTTTAATGAGGGACATACGCTGATCCTTCCCAAAAAGCACTGTCTTGACCTCGACGAGATGGATACCGAAGTCGCGCATGCCATTATGGATGCTTCTCGTATGCTGGTTCAAACATTGAAGACGATCTTCCAGCCTAACGGTATACGAGTGTGCCAAGACGGAGGGGATTTCAACGATCTGAACCATTATCATATGCATGTGATTCCCCGATATGCTGGCGATCATTTTGTTTGGGGAGAACCTGCTCAACCGAATGACGCTGCGCAGCGATTGGGCCAAACAAAGGAGAAAATCCTGCATTTATTACCGGATAGAACATAAACCAAACTCAGGAGGCTACATCATGACATTCCCTACGCATATCGTATCGGCAGGCGGGATCGTGGAAGATGGAAAAGGTAATATTTTATTGGTGAAAGCTCATGATGACGGATGGGTATATCCAGGCGGAATTACGGAGATCGGGGAAAACTTGATCGACGGCGTGATTCGCGAAATTCGGGAAGAAAGCGGAATAGAGGCGGTCGTGAGCTATATGGTGAACGTTGTCTCCAATACCGCTATACATAAATGGTACGATGGCGTAACGGATGTTCCGACCAAAGTGATGTTCGATTTCGTATGCAGAGCCGTAGGCGGAGAGCTGTCCACTTCGGAAGAGACGAGTGACTGCCGGTGGATACCCAAGGAAAAGGTGCTGAATTTCATCACGCTGCCAGCGATCCGTCTACGCTACGAAGCCTATTTGAAATTCGAAGGCGCCGTAAACTATCTTGAATATGCAACCGCCACCAATACCGAATGCGAAGTCAAGCTGCAAAGACAAGTGTAAGCTTCACCGGCTCCGCGTTTGAAAACCGTTTAAATATCGCTTTCTTCACCCTCGGGCAGAAAGAGGCTCGGCACGTTGTGAAGCTCGTTATAGCGTTCAAGCTCATCGATTTCATGTTGCATATGATCAAAGTCGAAGCGGTGCGAGCCCCACTGATTTTCAATGATTCCATCCGAATCCGGTTCGACAGTGAACTTTCCGTTGGCAAGGCCAAGTACGCCGTAATCGAAATCTTCTTTATCGAGTCGGGAACCTTTATTGGAGCTCAGGAATAACACGACTTCCTCACCGACCGTAAACATAGGGGTTGCTTTTTCGTCTACGAGCAAGATTTTGTCGTCAGTCTCGCCTCCTTCTGTCCGAACCTCTGCGATCTCGCCGGGGTTTCCTTTGTAAACGGTGAGGACCTGAACGAACGTATCGGTGGCCGGCAGTCCGGTAAAGTCGTTTTCCGTTTCTTGAGAAAGGACGATTCCGTGAATGATGGTATCCGAGTCCCGTACCAATTGGTTCTTTTCCATTTCGATCATAAACGAAGTTGCTTGAACGATCGCTTTTCCAGTATGTTCCGTCGTCATTTCGATTGAGTCGGGTTGAGAATCCGCGTGTCTCATGGTATCCTCTCCGCAAGCTACAAGAACGCCGAGCAGGACAATCAAGGCAAGCAAAAGCAACCTTTTGAATATCATCCGTTTCCCTCCTCCAACGTATGCTTATTCAATAAACGTCTCTTTTCAACGGAACGTTATTTTTTTATACCAAAGCCGAAAGGAAGATTCTCATGCTCTCTTTACAATATTTCACCCCGGACGACTTCGATTCACTCATCAGATGGAGCGGCGATGAGGCCTTTTTGCTGCAATGGTCCGGTCCTCAATTCAAATATCCGTTATCCGTCGATCAGTTGGAGTCTTATTTGCAAGGAGCCAATGATCGAGATTCCTCAGAGCGTCTCATTTACAAAGTCTTCGACGAATCGATCAACGAAACGGTAGGGCATCTCTGTCTGAGCCTGGATCGTGACAACCGTTCGGGACGAATCGGCAAAGTACTGCTGTTCGGCGCGAATCATCAAGGCAAGGGCTACGGCACGCAAATGATTCGGGAAGCACTGCGCATCGGATTCGACGAACACCATCTACACCGCATCAGCCTGGGCGTGTTTGACTTTAACCACTCCGCAATCCGCTGCTATGAAAAGTCAGGATTTGTTCAAGAGGGACTGATCCGGGATGCAAGAAGGTACAAAGACGTATTTTGGAATTTGATTGAAATGAGTATATTGGAAAAGGAATGGAAAAGCCTTGGACATAGATAAACGCACTGAAAGGATCCGAGGCGCAAGCGTGGAAATCCCGAATGAATATGGAAACGTTCTCGGCGAGCTATTGCGGCCTTTTCAAGTTGCCGAACATAACTGGTGGATCGGAGCCGAAGAATCATACCGAATCCTAAACGGTGAGCATGAGCTTATGTTTCCCGGATTGTAAAAAAACAATTGCACACCATATCCATAACCATGCCCGACATCGAAACTACAAAAATGTTCGCTACATTACCTACGAAAACGATTTTAGAACGAAGTTAACGGTCTTCTAATATCACCGTCCCTAAGGAGTTGTTCAGATGAAAAACATCTTCGATCTCCCGTCAACCGAAGAAATTCTAACCCGCATCGATCAACTGCAACCGAACGTTGAACCGTCATGGGGCAAGATGAATGTGGCTCAAATGCTGGCACATTGTTCGGCTTTTCAAGACATCGCCACAGGTGACAAGCGCAGTTCGAGAAGCTGGTTAGGCATCGTAGTCGGTCGCTTGGCCAAGCCTGTTTTTTACAACGATAAGCCGCTTCCGCGAGACATGTCCACCATCCCGATCCTCATCATCCCAGATCCGCAAGCTTTTGACGCCGAAAAAGAAATCCTGAAGCAAAAACTCCAAACCTTGCAACACGTCGGTCCCGATCAACAGCGCCTGTATCCTCACCCGTTTTTTGGAAAATTAAGTGCTGAAGAATGGGGCAAAGGAATCTACAAACATCTGGATCATCACTTGCGACAGTTCAACGTATAGCGTCATCCCAAAATCCAAAAGTTACACGTTTGTGTGAGGTATGGGCAATGAGCAAACGTCAATGGGTCATATCCTTTATGCGGCTGCACAAGCGTGTGTTCGTGTACGGATTTATCGGGCATGTACGACAGGGATCTGATCAGCCGACCAATATCGACTATCGCGGATTACCGTCCTTTAAGAATCGTGGCAGTGAAAAAGTAGGAGGTTGTATGTATGCCCTATGCTCGTCCGGTTTTACGCGTTGAACCTTACGGAGAGCGACCGGAGTGGTTGAACGCTTCGACTGACGTCAATGACTGTATCCCATTGTCGGCTCTGGCAAATGAACGCGAAGTTGAGCTGTTCCTATATACGCTTCTGGGTGCCAGTCAACTCGAACTCCGCCCGACACCGGATGAGATGCTGGGAGCTTTTATGGAGTTGGACGAAGAAGACGGAATTACGCTTAGCGGAGGCATTGCTTTTTACCAAGATGAAAACCGACGGATTATGCCCGGTTGCTGCGCCGGAGTCGAGCAGATTCCGGAGATCATCGAAGACGTCGCCAATCGGCAAAGCCCGTGGTTGGGGCATGATCCGTGGCCGACCATTGCGTACGAAGGGGATCAAGCCTACATCTGGCCGGACCATATCTCTGCTACGGAAAAGCCAATTGTCTATCCCTATGAGGAACTGCTGCAAAGCGTCTACCGCTGCGCGACCGAGCTTGAAGGCTTTATCGACGGACCGCTATATACGTGGTTAGTCGCTCGAACGCCTGATCTTGCCGGAGCGGTAAGCGAACGGTTGAAGAGGTTGTTGCTGCAAGTATAATAAGGAGGAATTGAACATGATCCCTGCAAAAATCACGTTGGTAACGGTCGCAGCTAACAGTGTTCCTACGTTGCGGGCATTTTATCGGAGCTTGGGTTGGCCGGAAACGGATGTCAGTTCGGATGAGTACGCCGTATTCAAGACCGCTGGCGTGCTGCTATCCATTTTTCCTATTGCGGAAGCCTTGCATGAAGCCGGTCTGGAGTCGGTAAGTCTTCCGTCTGAGCCTTCTGCCTTTAAAGGCGTCACGCTGTCGATCAACGTCGATTCGCCGGAACAGGTCGATGCGAATATACACCAAGTGCAGGTCAAAGGCGGCAAGGTTCTCAACGGACCGAGCGATGCTGCATGGGGCGGGCGAACCGGACATTTTATGGACCCGGAAAATAATCTATGGGAAGTAGCCTGGAACCCGACGGCAGTATTCAACGAGTATGGAGCGATGACGTCGTTTTGAGATAAAAGGATGATTTCGATTGGGGTGAAGAATATTAAGCTATTGTTCGTATGCAGTCGCAATAAATGGAGAAGCCTGACTGCGGAAAAGATTTTCGAGCCGTTGGCTGACTACGATGTGAGGTCGGCGGGTACGGAGACCGGGGCACGAATCAAAGTAACGGAAGGGCATATCGGCTGGGCCGATCGAATTTTTGTTATGGAAAAAAAGCATGTCCGGCGCTTGCGCGAAAAGTTTGGTGCGGAGCTACAAGGGAAATCTCTGGTCTGTCTCGACATCCCCGATGACTACGGCTATATGGATGAGGATCTGATTGAAATATTAAAGTCGCGGGTGTCCGAGCATCTTGTGCTTCCGGAGGATTTGTGATTGGACAAGCTCGGCGTTGACTGGATTTATACGTATCGCGGATACATACGAGCATAAGGAGGTCTGGCAGATGAGCAAGAAGATCGATTATAAGAAGGACTATAAGTTCCTTTATCTGCCTAAGGCAAACCCGGAAGTGCTGGAAGTGCCGGAGATTCCTTTTTTCACAATTGAAGGCACTGGCGATCCCAATGAAGACGGCTTTGCTCGGGCGACGGAAGCCTTGTACAGTCTGAGTTACGCGGTCAAAATGTCCTATAAAAGCGATGATATTCCGGAGGGGTACTACGAATATACGGTCTTTCCTTTAGAAGGAATTTGGGATTTGGTTGACTATACGAAGCCTTCCACCGATAAAAGCAACCTCAAGTACAAACTGATGATTCGCCAACCGGACTTTTTGACTGAGGACGGCTTTGAGCGATTTTTGACCCAAACGAAGAAGAAAAAGCCGAATCCGCTGTTGGACGAGGTGCGGTTTGAACAGGTGGAGGACGGAATGAGCTGTCAGATGATGCATATCGGCAGCTATGATGATGAACCGGCTAGTTTTGCGCGTATGGAGCAGTTTTGTACGGAGAAGGGTTGGAATCGCAAAAGTAAGCTGCATCGCGAGATTTACATCTCCGATCCACGCAAAACAGCACCGGAGAAACGTAAGACGGTATTGCGGTTCGGGGTGCAGAAGAACTGACGGTCTGGACAAAAAAGCCGAAAAACAAAGCATTTGCTCTGTCATCCGGCATCTGTGTTCCTGTTTTACTTGTCTTCTTCGCCCTGCTTAGCTTGGTCTTCCATAAACCACAGCGGGTCCATGTTGTCTTCTTCGCCGTTGTAGTTGATCAGGATCTCATCGCCGGCTTTGATGTCGGTGTAGGCGTAGAAATCAAACGTGTGCTTTTCAAAACTAATTTCGTAAGTTGCATTGGGCGTGTAGGAATGGTTGATCAGGCTTCCGTAACCGAGCAGGATCGCCGTATGGTTCGCTCCGTATTCAAACACGTAATCTTCCAAAATCGTTTTCTCGATATGTTCGTGTTCCTCGTTCTCGTAAGCGACGACCGGGGCTTCGTGGATCAGTTCGCCTTTTGCAATATCGCGGGTCGCGAATACGCCTCTTGTAAACTCGCCGCCGCTGAGCGCGGAATGCTTAACTTCGATCATGGGGTCACCTTCGCATTTCTTGGATTGGATGGGTATCGTCTCGCTTGGACATAACGATAATTGTAGCCTAATCCTGTTGGAACGGCAAGGCAGATCAATATGGAAAAAGAAAGAAGGGTTTATGATGATTTTATGGATCAACGGTGCATTTGGCTCCGGCAAAACAACAACGGCAGAAGAGTTGCAACGACGTATTCCAGGTTCGTTTTTGTATGATCCGGAGAACGTAGGCTATTTTATTCGGACCGTTTTCCCGGCGAATTTGCTTCGATCCGATTTTCAGGACCACAAGATATGGCGAGAGATCAATGTATCCCTGCTCGGCGATCTGGCGCGCGAATACCCAGGGACGATCATCGTTCCGATGACCCTCGTAAACCCTGATTATTTCGAAGAACTGGTAGGGCAGCTTCGCGCGCAAGGTATCGAGATCCGACATTTTACGCTGATGGCCGAACGGGAGACTTTATTGCAGCGTTTAAGTAAAAGAGGCGATGATGCCGACTCATGGTCTGCGCAGCAGATCGATCGATGCCAGGCCGCATTTTCGCAGGAGCGATTCGGCGAGCATATCGAGACCGATCATTTGACGACCGAAGAGGTCATTCAACGGATCATCGGTCGATGCGGGATTGCATGGCAAACTAAAGTCTTGAGTTAGGGAAGGAAGAAAAGAGATGACGAATCATGAAAAGGGCAAAGACAATCATCCAATCGAAGAAGGGATTCAGGATTATATCGTGTCGCATACTCGAAATGAACGCGTAGCGAAGATCGAGTATCGGCCTTCAAGGCAGCTCGACGATTACTTTTACGGAAAGGTGCTTGAAAATCGCCTTCCTTCGCGTCTCTCGTGGTTGATTCAAGAGTATGACGAATTGGTCCAGCATGTGGTCATGACGCTGCTGGATGAAGTGGAGGAAGAAATACATACTTACGATCTGCGTCTGGAGCGTTCAAATCAACGGATCTACAATATCATGCTGCTGGGCGACGATCTCTCCTTTTTCACCCAACCAGCTAGCCTCGGCGAATACCCGGATCACCTACCTGAAGATTTTCCGACAGATGCACCTTCGAATCCGCCAAGCGGGGAAGAATCGAAAGAATAAAGGACCGGGGAGATTTAAGCGAAGATGAATAGGAAAAAAATTCTCATCATCGGCATCGTCGCAAGCGGGAAAACGACTTTAGCTAGGCGATTGTCCGCGCAAAGCGGAGTTTGCTGGTATGAGTTGGACAATATCGTGCACCGACGTACGGAAGAAGGGGACGGCAAACGCACATCGGAAGAACAAATGGATCTGATTCGCCAAATTGACCGGAAAGGACCCTGGATCATGGAAGGCGTCCATCGGTCTTCCTATGCGGAGCTGTACGATTTGGCAGATACGGTGATTTTTCTCGATCCGCCGCTATGGAAACGGAAAATACGGATTGTCAGGCGCTTTGTGAAGCAGAAGCTGGGGCTGGAGAGCGCGCATTATACACCGGATCTGAAGATGCTTAAAGCAATGTTCCGGTGGACGAATGATTTCGAGCATAACCGTCCCCAGTTTGAAGCACAGCTCGCACGGTACGGAAATAAGGTGTTGAGGGTAAAGAGCAACCGCTTGTCTCACTGGAATCGAATCTAAATCCAGGCCAAAAAAGAGTGCGTTACGCCGATACAAAAGATGCTGACGTACTGAAGTTGATCGGAAAAAGCGGTTTGGAACACAGCGCTTCTTATCATACCGCTGACTTGCTGGATCACGATCGGTTTTTATCCGCAGGACTCCGGAATTTCGATCAAGCAGCAGACGCAGGAAGCCATGCAGGCTATTCGCAGTATCGACGGTATCGACCGTGACGAATTGATAAACAAAGCCCGATATGAAGATCCGATATATGTGGTCGTCCTATACAAATACAAAGACGAAATTTCGTTCGAAGACGGTTATCAAATGTACCGGCATCCGAATTCGATCAATAAGAACTATACGATCACTAGGCCCGCTCAGATTTTGTTCAACTTGAAGGGGTATCATAAAGCGATGTGGGTGTATATGAATCTGTTTGAACGATGAAGAGGGAAGTGATGCTTTTGCGGAAACTACCATTCTGTCGTTAGGTTCGTTGCGCGATATGAAAGGATTATTGGTGAAGCTGCCAGATACATCAACGGGTTATTCGATATCGGTTGAAGATTCGAACAAGCTTCGGGATCTGTTAGGGAAACCGGAGTGATGAATAAGAGGGAGACTCTTAACATCCGGGGTCTTCTTTTTATCGCCATTCAATCGTTAATCCAATAGAATAATTCCCTTAAAAGAGGTGCGAGGATGCGTAGACCGCTTATCTTTCTCCTGATCATCGCTGTTGTGTCTATATTTTTGCTGAGTATCTTTCACCAAGAGCCGCCCAAGACAGAAGCCCGTACTCTCCGATTGACTTGCATGAATCAGATTCCGAAATGGCCTTGCGAAGATTATGAATCAACAGATTCTAAAGTGATTTTTGCATTTGAGCAAGCGATTGCGGGTGGGGAGAAGCAACCGGGGAATGTCAGTTATATCGCGGAGTATCAATTGGACTTGATCGGTGAGCAGGAGACCAAGAGTTACGGGTTCGGTTTGGGACCGGATCGCACATGGAACGGTTCTTTTGTGAAATTTACGGACTCAAGCACCGCGTATTTGTTAGACAAAGAGGTAGCTAACGGACTCAGAGAAATTTTAGGAAAATAAGTGTAGATTGGGGCTGCAAAAATGGCGAATAGGAACGAGGCATACGAACAATGGGAGTTCCAAGCACTAACGCTGTCGGATGCGAAAAAGATCAATAACTGGTCCTACGAGCCTCCTTATGCCATGTACAGCTTCGACGGGGATGATGAAGACTTGCAGGACCTGATCGGCGAAAATTATCTAGGAGCTTACGATGCCGAAGGCGAGTTGGTCGGTTTTTTGTGCTCGGGAGAAGCGGCGCAGGTTCCGGGAGCCCGGCTTGCGGGACTTTACGAGGTACGGGGCTATCTCGATATTGGGCTTGGACTGCGTCCGGACCTGACAGGCAGGGGGATAGGCGAGGCTTTTTTGCGGAATGGGATGAATGTCTTATCGGAGCGATCGGGCGTGAACAGTTTCCGTCTCGCTGTCGCGTCGTTTAATAAAAGAGCCATCGAAGTGTATCGTCGCGCTGGTTTTCGGGAAGATCGTTCGTTTGTAAGCATGGTGGGGATCGAAAATGTTTCTTTTATCCAGATGCTCCGGGAGGACGGATGATGCGAAAAGGGATTTTGCTGTTTATTATGGCTGTCCTGGTACTTGTCGCTTGCAGCACTGATTCTACCGAGAAAACGTCTAGCGTACAACGGATCAAGCTAACCTGCAAAATGGCTCAAGGCGATCCACCTTGCGCAAGCCTGGAATCCGAAGATCCCAAGGTCGTCGCCATAGTCGAAAACGCAGTTGCGAACGCCGAAGAAATGCCGGGCATGCTGAATTATGCAGCGGAATCCATCTTACGGATCTCGACCGGAGAAGAGATGGATATTTACGATTTGAATCTGGGTTCGGATCGAGAGCAGCCTGCTTTGTTGGTCAAGTGGCCGGATACTTCGACAGGATACGAGATTGCCATAGAGGATGCGAATCGGTTAAGGGAGGTATTTGGGAGATAATGAATCGAATATTCGCTGCCAAAAGATGTTGGCGAAGATCGGTTTCGAAGAAAAAGGCCGCGAAGGTCAGGAATGGTACTGCGGGAAGAATGATCGTTTGATCCAATATTGTCGAGTGTAAGTCTTAACTGTATCAAGAAGCCGAACAGATATCTGTCGGCTTTTTTATTTTGAACATTTTTCATATATATTCATATTATAGTTGAAAATTAATGAATTAAATGATATCTTATTTGGAAAAAGGAGGCGGATATCATGAAAAGCTTACTTCAAAGTAATAAAAGTTTTGTCTTCGTTACGCTGATCCTCGTTTTACTAACCTCAACTGCTGCCACCATCGCACCGATTCTTGTACAGCTGATGCCCAATCAAACGAAAAGTATGGATTTGTCTACGTTCGGCGTCGTTTTTGCAGCAATGGTCCTTTCTTTTTTCTTACAATTTGGACTTCTGATCTATCGGGAGAACTTTGCGGCTGCCTTCAACACTCGACATCTTTCTTCGCTTTTACGTAAAATGCACGGCTTATCCTACGACGCGTATGCCAAAAGCGAACCGACTTATCTAATCAACCGGATTTTCGCCGCAGTCGATCATTTGTATTTGTTCATGGTCAACGGCGTTGAAGGATTGGCCCGCTCCCTATTGACCATCGTTATCGCATTGGTCTTGGCTTTTTCGGTGCACTGGTCGATTTTCCTGGGGCTTTTTGTGTTGCTTCCTATCAATGTTTGGGGGTTCCGCTTTATCAACCAGAAGCTCAAGAGTAAAATGGAAGTCATGCAGGAACAAGGAGCGACTTCGAACAAAGATCTGGTCGCTACCTTTTCAAATGCCGATCAAATCAAATCTCAACCTCATTATGAAACGTTGGAACAATTAGTTATACCGGGAATAGGACGTATGTATCGGACGCTGGCGGAAACCAACAAATTTGCTCAAGGCTCATCTTCGATCATCGACTTTATCAACCGCTTGTTTCAGAATCTGCTTTATCTCTCCGTGACGTATGCTATTGTTCGACAGTGGCTTCCCCTTTCGAGCATCGTCGTTATTGGATTGATCTTGCCTATATTTTTCAATGCACTCAGCGGATTAACTCAGGTTAATTTGAATCTCAAGACCTTGGAGAGCAGTTGGCAATTCGTGAAAAAGGAGCTGGATAGGCAAAAAGAAACAGACGGTTCGGTAGAGCTTGCTCCGATTACGACGATCCAGCTGCATCAACCTTCATTTGAACGGGATGGGAAAAGTCTACATTATCGGATCGAGGAAGAGTGGGGCCGTGGACAAGTCGTTTATGTTCAGGGACCATCGGGTTCGGGCAAATCTTCTTTGATCAAAGGGGTCTTGAGCTTCCATTCCGGCGAAGGCTTGAGTATCAATAATGTTCCTGCGGCGCAGATCCGTAAAGCTTCGCTTCGGGAAAAAATCGCTTATGTCCCTCAGCATGCACCGATTCTTTCCCGAAGCCTTGAGGAAAATATCGGCTGGGGAAATCGGCTGACCGAGCAGCAAAAAAACGGTTTGGAACGTACAAGGCTGCTAGCTCCCCTGTTCAAAAACAAAACGTGGGATACACAGCTCACCGAAAATGGAGCAAATTTGTCAGGCGGCGAGAAACAGCGGATCGCGATCGCACGGGTATTGCTTCGGGAGGCGGACGTGATTTTGTTGGACGAAAGCACAAGCAGCATCGATCCGGCTTCCGCCGACGATATTTTCCGCGATCTTATAGAAGCTGCCGCCGAGAAGATCATCATCTACACCTCGCATAACCGGGAAATGATCCGGCATGCGACGCATATCCTATCTATCGAAACGGAGAACTGACATGACTACATATTGGACGATCGAGGATTTGGCAAAAAAGCTTAGAGTCACCACCCGCACCATTCGCAATTATTTGAAATCCGGCGAATTGACAGGCCATAAAGTAGGCGGACAATGGCGCTTTACCCAAGACGATATCCGCCACCTGACCGGCTTCGAAAATCCGATCACCGCTTTTTCCGAACATTCGACCGATCCGGACGAGTTTCAGGAATCGATGCTGGTTCTTCATATCCCGCTCCCAGCCGAAGAATCGGAGTCGGAAAAGTTGCGCAATCGCCTGCTGGAGCAGTACAACGAAGTGTATTCCGGATCGAACCGGAAATTCTATTACGAGGTGCTGACCAGCGATCACGTGCGTGTCGTGCTGACAGGCTCGCGCAAATACGTGCTGAATTTCGGAAGCTGGATCGAGACGAATGCTTATCCGGTTGCGGAATAGGAACCCGAAGATAAGAAGGAGGGAGACACGATGAAGAAAGTCGCCGTAATCGGCTCGCCTGGCTCCGGAAAATCCGTCTTCTCCCGCAAACTCGGCGAATCACTGGGACTTCCGGTCATCCATTTGGACAGCTATTATTGGCAGGCCGGTTGGACACCCACAGCGACCAAGGACTGGGACGAATTTCTCAAGAAACAGGTCGGGGCAGATAAGTGGATTATTGACGGTAACTACATGCGGACGCTGGATATTCGACTTAAAGCGGCGGATACCATTGTATTCCTGGATCTACCAAGACCGCTGTGCATGTACCGGATCATCAAGCGATGCTTCATGTATCGAGCCAAAAGCCGACCGGATTTAAATGCAGACTGCGAAGAGAAGTTGGACGCAAAATTCATAAAATGGGTCTGGAACTACAAGAAAAAATCCCGTCCCAAAGTGCTCGAATCGATACGGTCACAAGGTCAAGGTAAAAGGACGGTAGTCTTAAGTTCCAGGAAAGAGGTCGAGGCTTTTTTGAAAGGACTGGGAAAGCATAAATCCCAAACTTGAGCAAAATCCGTTGTCACTGATCGAATCTTCATGGACTACAAAGGAAGCCCAATTTAAAGAACTTAACTCCCTCCCCCCACAGGAAGCGCTTAGCGAAGGGAGAAATTCAGTGAAAGATGCCTTTGAGCACGGAAAGCCGAAGGCTTTCTGCGCGAGACAGCATCTTGAACGAATTTCTCCCGCAGCGCCCCAACGCTTCCTCCCCTCCCTCATCCTTTTAACTTCTTCCGATACTCACTCGGCGCCACTCCCATAATCTTACGAAACAACCGCGAAAAATAATACGGATCTTTAAACCCCAGTTCATGGCAAATTTCCTTGATGCTCAACGTAGTCAAATCCAGTAGCTGACTCGCACGGCGAATCTTCAACCGTAAATAATAATCGATCGGCGAAAATCCCACTGAGCTTTTAAACAAATGATTGAGGTGCTGCCGGGAGATTTGCGTATACCGAGCGATCTCGTCCAACGTCAACGTTTCTTCCAGCTTCAAATTCATCAGATGGATCGCGGACTCGATATAGGATTTGGCGCGCTCCTCGTCTTCACGCTCGGGGACGATGCTCAGCAAACTCATTGCGTAAGCCGCTGTCTGCATCGCCAGAATCCGATGCGAAGCGGAATAAGCGCTAGCCGATAACAGATCGTAGCACTGGTGGAACAACGCGATAAATTTCTCCGAATCCTGCGCGCCGAGCGTAAGCGGACCAGCACCTCCTTTCAGAAGGGCGGAGTAGTTTTCGGCTCGCTCGCCTTTGAAATGAAGCCAGTAAATCGTCCATGGATGTTCGGTCTCCGTCCAGTAGGAATGCGGCGTGTCGGCAGGAATGACGATCAGTTGACGTTCGTTCAATCCGTGCGAGACTCCTCCTATAGACACTTTGCCCTGGCCTGTGGCGCAGTAAATCAAAATAAAAGTATCGCAGCCTTCGGGGCGTTCCCGATAATGATAACGCGCGCGAGGGAAAAAGCCGATATCCGTAACGTACAGCATCCGTCCTAACGGATGTGCGACGATCTGCTCCAGTTGATAGGTGGGAAGCACGATGATTTTTTCCGATTCAAAACCTTCGATTTTCTTCATGGACATAGACTGCTCCTTTCGAAGTACTCATTTCCAGTAGCTTGAGCAAGTTAAATGTAAGGTTGGTTAATCTACTAGGGCGTGTCTTCAAACCTCGATGGAAGCAGATTTTGCCGAATTTTCGTTCTCAACAAGGAACTTTTCCGAAGGCGTGCTGGGGCACGTCAAGGGAAAGTGACGTAGGAGAGGGCGAAAAGGCGGCAAAAGATGCACATTGGCAGGTTTGAAGACACACCCTAGTATAAAACGATAATAAGAAAATAGTCCATTATGTTCCGAATTTCGTGAATTGTGAGCGCTGCGTTGCTTCTGTATCTTTGAGCTATGAACTTTCATCTCATATATAGGAGTGAGGACGTTGACGCAGACCATCTCCAACACCAAAGTTTGGGAAGAAACGGTGCAGATCCCGACCTACGGCGTAGGCGAACCGAATAAAAATCCGATGTTTCTGGAAAAACGGGTTTACCAAGGCAGCTCGGGCCGGGTATATCCGTATCCCGTGATCGAAAAGATCGAAGACGAGAAAAAGCTTGCTCCGTATCGAATGGTGATTCTTGAAAACGATTACCTGCATATCGAGATCATGCCGGAACTTGGCGGACGGATTTACCGGGCGATTGACCGCACGAATAACTACGATTTCGTTTATTACAACCAGGTGATCAAGCCCGCGCTCGTCGGCCTGGCCGGACCGTGGATTTCCGGCGGAATCGAGTTCAACTGGCCGCAGCATCACCGTCCGAACACGTACGGGCCAGTTGAATACCTACTCAAAGAAAACGCAGACGGCAGCGCGACCGTATGGGTCAGCGAGATTGACCGTATGTACGGAACTAAGGTGACGGCAGGGTTTACGCTATATCGGGATAAGGCTTACCTGGAAATCTCGGCGCGGTTGTACAACCGCACCGAGGAGCCGCAGACCTTCCTCTGGTGGGCGAATCCCGCCGTTGCCGTCAACGATCATACCCAATCGGTATTCCCTCCGGACGTGACCGCGGTATTCGACCACGGCAAACGCGACGTGTCCCGCTTTCCGATCGCGACCGGCACATATTACAAAATGGATTATTCGGCCGGGGTCGATATTTCGCGTTATAAAAACATCCCCGTGCCGACTTCCTATATGGCGTACAAGTCCGATTACAACTTCGTCGGCGGATACGATCACGCGGTGCGCGCCGGACTGCTGCATGTGGCAAACCATCATGTTTCTCCGGGGAAAAAGCAGTGGACGTGGGGGAACGGGGAATTCGGACAGGCATGGGACCGTAATCTGACAGACGAGGACGGCCCGTATATCGAGCTGATGACCGGCGTGTTCACAGATAATCAGCCGGACTTCACCTGGCTTCAGCCTTATGAAGAAAAGACGTTCACCCAATACTTCATGCCGTACAAGGATATCGGCGTCGTGAAAAATGCTTCCACGGAAGCGGCGGTCAATCTCGAAGTGGACGAAAAGCGGGCAACGGCGAACATATACGCTTACGCTACCGCTCGTTATGAGAACGCGACGGTCGAACTGATTGGCCCGGAAGGATCGCTATTGTCCAGAAAACTTACGCTGACACCTTCGGATACGTTCTCCGCCGAAGTCGCATTGGACGCAGGCGTACACGAACATGAGCTTGAACTGACGGTCAAAGATGCCGAAGGTCATGTGCTGATCTCGTACAAGCCGCGGCCGACAAAGATCGAACAAGTGCCGGATGCCGCCAAGCCGCTGCCCGAACCTTCGGAGCTTCAGACGAACGAAGAACTGTATTTGGCCGGGCTTCATCTGGAGCAATACCGCCATGCGACTTTCGAGCCGGAAGCCTACTATTTGGAAGGACTCAAACGCGACGAGAACGACAGCCGAATCAATATTGCGTATGGCACCTTGCTGCTGCGCCGAGGCTTGTTCGCAGAGAGCGAGCAGCATTTCCGCAAAGCGGTCAAGCGGGTGACTTGGCGCAATCCGAATCCGCACGACGGCGAAGCGTACTACCAGCTCGGATTGAGTCTGAAGCTGCAAGGACGTCTGGACGAAGCGTACGGCGCTTTTTATAAAGCGGTATGGAGCGCGGCGTGGCAGGACGGCGGCTATTTTTCTTTGGCTCAGATCGCGTCGGAAAAAAGCAATGATGCCGAAGCGCTGGAGCTTGCCGAACGTTCGCTGATCCGCAATGCCAGAAACTACAAAGCCCGTCACATCAAAACGGCGATGCTGCGCAAATTGGGCAGACCGAGCCAGGCCGAACGTTTTGCCGAAGAAACGTTGAAACTGGACGTTGCCGACTTCGCCGCGTATAACGAGCTTGTTCTTGTACGGAAAGCGCAAGAAAAAAAAGAAGATTCCGCTCAGGCGTTGAATAGGCTTCAAGAGCTGCTGCGCGGAGAATCGAAAAATGCGCTGGAGCTTGCTTCGGATTATGCCGATGCCGGGTTGTACGAAGAAGCGATCGACGTGCTGCTTACATTCGAAAATTCCGGGAGCCCGCTTGTGCATTATGCGTTGGCTTATATGTACGGAAAGTGTGGGCAGGAGGAGTCATCGCGCCGTCGTGCGGCAGCCGGAGCGGCGGCGAGCGCCGACTATGTTTTCCCGAACACGCTGTTCGAGCTTCGGGTACTGGAATATATCGTTGCGCTGAATGCCGAAGATGCCAAAGCTTACTATTATCTGGGCAATCTGCTTTACGACAAGAAACGCCATCAGGAAGCGATCGGTTATTGGGAACGCTCGCGTGCGATCGACGACAGTTATTCGGTTGTGCATCGGAATTTGGCTTTGGGGTATTGCAACAAGCAGGGCGATGCGGATGCCGCGCGCGTATCGCTCGAAAAAGCGCTGGAATGCGATCCGGGCGACGCAAGAGTGCTATTCGAACTGGATCAGCTGTATAAAAAAATCGGCATCGGAGCGGAAAAGCGCCTTGCTTTTCTTGATCAACGCCGCAAATTAATCTCCGCGCGCGACGATCTGTACGTAGAATACGTCACGCTCCATAACCTTGTAGGCAAAAACGAAGAAGCGCTGAATCTGCTGACTTCGCGACATTTCCATCCGTGGGAAGGCGGGGAGGGCAAGACGACGGGGCAATACGTGCTGGCAAACGTGGAACTGGCGAAGCGGCATATCGACAACGGCGATTATGACCGTGCGGTCTTACATTTGGAACAGGCGCTCACATATCCGCACAATCTCGGAGAAGGCAAATTGGCCGGCGCGCAGGAAAATAATATCTACTATTATCTGGGCCTCGCCTATGAAGGACTGGGCAAGCCGGAAGAAGCCCGCAGCGCATTCCGTACGGCTTCGCATGGTTTGGAAGAACCGACCAGTGCGACGTATTACAACGACCAGCCGCCGGAAATGATTTTCTACCAGGGGCTGGCTTGGCTGAAGCAAGGCAATGAACACGAAGCCAAACGCCGATTCAACAAGCTCGTGGATTACGCGGAGAAGCATCTGTTCGACGAAGTGCAGATCGATTATTTCGCGGTGTCCCTTCCGGACTTTCTGGTCTTCGACGAAGATTTGAACAAAAAGAACGAGATCCACTGCCGCTTCATGAGAGGACTGGGACTGTTGGGACTCGGCAATCGCGATAAGGCAGCGGAAGAATTCGAACAGGCGCTGCATCTGGATTGCTCTCATCTCGGCACAAATATTCACCTGAGATTGAGTCAGTAAAAGTCGAAAGGGCACGACGTAAAATCCGGGACGGAAAAGTCCCGTATTTCTTTTGCAATGGAGTTTGTATTGGAGGCGAATCGAATAGAAGCCATAGGTAGATTTTTTGCAAGCAGGAGGTTCGCTAAGTTACGTTGAATCATAAGAAAGCGGATTTTCAGGATATTCGACCGAAAAGAGCCGTATAGATTATCCATTTACATACTTTGAAGGAGAGATCGTTTATGCCGTTAATTGACTTGCCGCTTGAACAACTGCAACAATATGAAGGAAGAAATCCCCGTCCCGCCGATTTCGACGAGTATTGGGAACGCTCCCTGAATGAAATGAAGGCGATCGATCCTCAAGTCGAACTGGTGCCTGCTTCGTTCCAAGTTCCTTATGCCGAATGCTTCGATCTTTATTTTACCGGAGTACGTGGCGCCCGCATCCATGCCAAATACGTGCGCCCGACGCATGTTCAGGGACCTATTCCTGCCGTTGTCAGTTTTCACGGATACACCGGGCGAAGTGCCGATTGGTCCGATTTGTTGGGTTATCCTTCGCTCGGCATTGCGATCCTTGCGATGGACTGCCGGGGTCAAGGCGGGTTATCCGAAGATACCGGAGGCGTGAAAGGCACGACGCATAACGGACATATTATTCGCGGCCTGGATTCGGGAGCGGACGATTTGCTGTTCCGGCATATCTTTTTGGATACGGCGCAGCTGGCGGGAATCGCGATGGGGCTACACGGGATCGATTCCGGCCGCGTCGGCGCGATCGGGGGTTCGCAGGGCGGCGGCTTGGCGATCGCTTGCGCGGCTTTGGAACCTCGGATCAAGCGCGTCGCGCCTGTTTATCCGTTTCTCAGCGATTATAAAAGGGTCTGGGAAATGGATCTGGCCAAAGACGCTTATGAGGAACTGCGCACGTATTTCCGGCGGTTCGATCCTCAGCACGAGCGCGAAGAAGAGATTTTCGAGCGTCTCGGCTATATCGATATTCAGCATCTGGCATCGCGTATCGAAGCCGAAGTGCTGATGGCGGTTGGACTCATGGATACGATCTGCCCGCCTTCGACGCAGTTTGCGGCTTACAACAAAATCAAAGCTCCCAAGTCGCTGGAACTCTATCCCGACTTCGGGCATGAGCATCTTCCTTTTTTCCAGGACAAAACGATGCAATTTATGCTTGGTTTGCAGGAGGAATCCACCATGTCATCCCACCAACACATCTACCAAAACCAAACCGAAGCTTACGAATTCATGATTGATCGGCAACCGAGTATGCTGCCTTTGATCCACGAGATTCGTCCGGTAAAAGGTCTGGACGTGCTCGATCTCGGCGCAGGCTCGGGTCGGATCAGCGGCGTAATTGCCAAGGAAGCGAAGTCGGTCATCTGCACGGATGCGTCTTCTGAAATGCTGGAGCTACTGGATCGCAAACTCACGGAGCAAAACATACCCCGCAATTAGAAAACGGTCGTAGCCGATCATCGCAGCCTTCCTATTTCCGACCGATCCGTCGATCTCGTCGTGTCCGGCTGGAGCATCTGCTATCTGGCCGATTCGGACGACGAAGGTTGGGCGGAAAATTTACAGCAGATTATGTCGGAGATCCGGCGCGTGCTGCGACCGGGTGGGACCGTCATTTTGTTCGAAACGATGGGAACGGGCACCGAAACGCCGAACCCGCCCGCTTTTTTGACTTCCTACTATGCCGCTTTGGAAAAAGAATACGGCTTCGAGCATCGATGGACGCGTCTGGACTATGACTTCGACGACGTGGAACAAGCCCAGGCTTGTACCGGATTTTTCTTCGGTGAAGAGTTGACCCGTAACATCGAACAGCAGCAATGGGCGACCGTACCGGAATGCGCAGGCATTTGGTGGAAAACAAATCTAACTTAATCCAAGGAAGTGATCGAGATGTCTCTTATTGCCGAATTCAAAAAAATGCCGATTGCCAAATTTGAAGAATGGTCTCTTGCCGTCGCCATTGAAGGCATGACCGAAGACACGAATGCTTTTTTGCAAGCCCATGCGAAGCCGTTAACCGAATATGACGGATCGGGTTATGTCTACTCCACTTTGCTGGAGTATTTGGCCGAGAAGGGGATCGATCTGGAAGAGTCGGAGTATGCTTTGTTGGCTTCGGAGATGACCGATAAATATTACGACTTGTGTACCGTATTGACGAACGAACATAAGTCGGCTTATCTCGGCAGACTGAATCTCACTGACTTCGATGAAGATGAGCTAAGGGATTACTATAACGAGTTAAACGATACCGAAGAAAAGCAAGCGGGTTCGTTCATGCTGGAAGCGATTCGCGTGTTGCAATTCAATTTGCGGGAAGCAGACGAGACTACGGTTGTGCTGCTGACGCTGTCGTGAGTGGTGGAACTGACGCTGGCATTGCCCAAAGACATGTCGGTGATTTGCGAGCTGGCCAATTCAATCGGATAAAAAAAGGAGCGAATAATCCCTTATGTACGAATTCCACGGCTGGGCCTCGCTGCGTTATCACACGCACGACACGAATGAGCAGTTGCAAGAACAAGGCGTACAGGAATTTCTCGCTTACCTGGAGCAAGTCGATACAAGCAATCTGTGCCACGTTCACCGTTATAACGGACAAGACTCGTTTTTGATTTCCGGTATGCACAATCATATTGCGACGTACGTCACGGGAATTTTCGACTGGATCGCCTCGCGCCTCCCCGGTTCGTACGGTCTGCTGTATATTCAAGACGATGAAGACTCCGGCGGGAGCTGGGATCACGAGAATGAATTTATCGTTTGGAGACTTGCCCGCGGAGCCGTAACCCGTGAGAAAGATCCTTTTTTGTCTCCGTATATCCCGACCGTCGAAGACCCTTACGACCCGAGTACGGTTGACCACGCTAAAAGTCGCGAAGACTGATCTCCAAATATCGAACCTACCGAAGGAGGAACCTTTATGACTGCCTCTATCCATACCGAAATCTGTGATTTGCTAAGCATCCGTTACCCGATCATCCTCGCCGGAATGGCGGGAATCGCGAATATGGCTCCATTGGTGTCTGCCGTGTCGGAAGCAGGCGGATTAGGTACGCTGGGTGCCGCATATTTACAGCCCGAACAGATGCGTCAGATGATCCGGGATATCCAGCAGCGAACTTCCGCTCCTTTTGCCGTCAATCTGTTCGCTCATGTCGGGCCGGATGATCTGACGCGTTTTGACGAGGTGAGCGGAGAGTTGAACGGCATTCGGGATTCTCTCGGCGTTGCGCATCCTTCCGAGGCCGATATCCGCACGTCTGACATGTTCGAAGCGCAATTCGCCGTGCTTTTGGAGGAAAAGGTGCCGATCATCAGCCTCACCTTCGGTTTGCTCGATGAGTCGTATACGGAAAGAGCCAAGCAAGCTGGGATGACGATCATCGCCACGGCAACGACGGTAGACGAAGCGGTACAAGCCGAGCAGTCAGGCTGCGACGCGATCGTGGCTCAAGGCAGCGAAGCGGGCGGTCATCGGGGAACGTTTGATACGACGGATCGGCGCATGGGAGCGAATATCGGCATCATGGCGCTTGTTCCGCAAATCGTCGACCGTGTGCAAGTTCCGGTCATTGCGGCAGGCGGCATCATGGACGGCAGAGGACTTGCGGCTTCGTTGATGCTGGGAGCGGCAGGCGTGCAGATGGGAACGCGTTTCCTGACCTCCCAGGAGTCGGGCGCACATTCCGTTTATAAGCAGGCGTTGTTGAAAAGCACAGAGGAAAGCACGGTGTTGACCGATGCTTTTTCAGGCCGTCCCGCAAGAGGGATACAGAATGCTTTTATCCAGGCATGGGCCAACAGCCACATCGCTCCGCTTCCTTTTCCCACGCAAAATACATTGACCCGAGAAATCCGCAACGCCGCTGCTCGCGAGAACAATGCGGAGTATATGGCTTTGTGGGCGGGACAGGGGACAAGATTGCTTACCGCAGATCAGGATGCAGGCGAGATTGTGGAGCAGGTGGCGCGTGAAGCATTGGACAAATTGTCTGTAGAAAGAAAATGAGACGATACAGGTAGAACTTTATAAAGACGGAACGTTCGATTGCTGGGAGCGAGTCGACTTGGCCGGGTCAAAAGAAAAGAGCGATTCCGGTTGAATGTTCTAAAAAGGGTTCTTTGAAAAAAGCTTTTAAGCTTTCACCGACGAATAAGACCTTGCCTTTCACTTATTATTCATCTATTATGGATATATAATATCTCTAATAAACTTAATCAACAACCCGGAAAGGTCACGGTGAACGAATCATGAAGCCTTTTTTCAACCCTACGATTTGGCAGCAAGAATGGAAAGAATACGGAGACGGCGCAGCGATTCGAATGAAGCGTTCCGGCATCGATCCCGCAACCGCATTCAACAGCAAAGCGCAAAAGTTCAACGAGCAGTCTTTTAACGAAGAAGGTCGCAGACGCAGCGCACGGATCGTGAACTGGCTGGCGAGCCGGGGCGTGAACTTCGCAGGATCATCGGTGCTCGACGTAGGTGCAGCTTCAGGCGTATTTACCGTACCTTTTGCCGAGCGTGGAGCTAAAGTCACTGCATTTGAATCTTCACCTCCGCAGATCGAATTGCTAAAAGAGAACACGGCGCGTTTTACAGAAAATAAAGTGAATATCGTCTCCGGTGAATTTGAGAAGATCGATATCGAGGAAAAAGGCTGGACGAAAGCGTTCGATCTCGTCTTCGTCTCGATGTGTCCAGTCGTGCACGATTGGGACAGCGTAGAACGTATTTTGAGCTGTGCCCGTCAATTTGCGTACATCAGTATGCCGGTCAGCTCCGCGGAAAATAGTCTGGTCGATGAAGTCGTGCCGCTGATCACGGGAGAAAAGTTCCAGCCGAGTATCACGGAGATGGGCTATTTGCTGCATTTGCTATGCCTGAAAGGCTACGCGTACGAGACTCTGGTGACCCGCGAGCTGAAGACGACCGAATTCACCCCCGAAGAAGCGCTGGAGTATACGATGATGTGGCTGCGCCATCACAATTTGCCTGCGGACGAGCGGAGTCGAAGCATTGTGGAGCAGCATATCCGGCAAAACTATCCAACCGATAAACTTCAGATTCACGAAGGCGGACGATTCGGCAAAGTTCTGATCCGGCTGCAAGACCAGAATATGTACGTGGGAGAATAAGCGGATTACCGAAGCATTCCGGTATAGACGTTCAAGCGAACGTTTGTGCCGGTTTTTTTGTGCATAAAAGAAAAAATAGGTATAATAGTGAAAATGCCGGACTTGAAAAGGATGAAAACCCTAAAAGATCAGGAAAAACGGCTGCTCCAGGCCATGCTGCTTGTGAGCGAGTGACTCCTGAGCAATCTTATCGGCAAAACGATCCGGTATTCGTAGGTATCGCGGAGGAGAATATGATGAATCATTCCTTATTGACCGAAGGCCTGTCCATTATTTCGGCTTGTAAAAAAGAAACGAATGACATCTGGCAAGCTCATTTCGGAGCGGCGGCGATCGGAAGTTGGTTTTTCGCCCAAAATGATGCAGTGGATTCAAATGCAAGGCCGCGCATTCGGCTTCAGGCCGAGAAGATGGTACGTTCCGTTGCGAAAAACGACGTTAATCGTCTCGGTGAAAAGGAAGCCGAACCCGCCGTCGACAGTTCCCAAGCCGAAGCGGCTATTTTGAACGCGCTGGAACGCACGATCGACGGTCTACACTGGGTAGGGCATAACGTGATTTACAGCGCGGCAAGCGTATCGGCGATTCGAGAGTTGGGCGGTTGGGGAACGGAGCAACAGATCGCGGGTATTATCGATTTGATCGGCTCGTTCGAAAAAACGATACCCGGACGCTCCTGGATCGGCTTCAGCGCATCGGAAGTGAAACGTTTCGCGATCACGCCTCAAGACCTGTTCCCGTCGATTCGTACACCCGAACATTTATCGGCTTTCGTACTGGACGAGCTGGCCTCGTTCCCGGTCATTTACCGCGCGGAAGCACATCATGACCTGATCGGTCATTTGCTGACTTTCTCGCATGCGCTGAACATTTTGCACGATCTCGGCTACTCGGACTTTTTCGAGCGGGGCCTCGTTCCTGTGTTGAAACTATCCAAAGCGCTGCGCGCCAGCCGTTCGATCGATTCCGTGGAGACGGTCAAACTGGTTTCTCCCGTCGATCGGCTGCCTTTGCAACCTGCGACACGCAGCGGATTTTTACCGACCGAAACGGAATTTTGGGAAACGGATTACGGGAAAACGAACTGGGATTTCGGCCATGTTTTCAAATTCGCGCATAGTTTTTACGATCATTTGGAGCGCGCGAAGTCTTCAAATCCGTCTTACATCGAAGCTTTTCGTTATATCATCGCTCAATAAACCGAAAGAAGTGAGACATATGAGTAATCAAAAACTGCAAGCTGTTTTTCTGGATCGCGACGGAACGTTGGGCGGTAGCGACGAGATGATTTTGCCGGGAGAATTCGAATGTTACCCTTCCGTATTGGCGTCGATAGCTTCGCTTCAAGCGGCAGGCAAGCGGATCTACTCGTTTACCAACCAACCGGTCATCGCCCGCGGGCAAGCTCGCATGGAGCAATTCGAACAAGAATTGAACGGATTCGGCTTCGACGGCGTATACGTGTGTCCGCATGAGCACGGAGAAGGATGCGCGTGCCGCAAACCGGCTACCGGAATGCTGACTCGCGCGGCGGAAGAAAACGGGTTGGATTTGCAACGCTGCGCCGTGGTCGGGGATCGCTGGACAGATATCGTTGCTGCCAAAGAAGCGGGCTGCATCGGTATTCTCGTTCGCACGGGAGCAGGGCAAGCCGAGCTTGATCGGTACGAGCAAGGCGAATTTTCGGAACGGTGGCAGCAAGCATACCCTCTTTACATAGCGGAAGACGTGAACGAAGCGATTCGCTGGATATTGGAAAAAGACCAGGAGAAACGTAGCATGAACAATGCTAATCCCGAATGGCCGATCTGGGCAACGGAAGCTATTGAAATCAAGCCCGCCGATCCGCTGTGGATAGCAAAAGGGGCGGAAGAAGCGGCACAATTGAAAAAGCTCTTGTCCGATTATCAAGTTAGCGAAATCGAACATATGGGAAGCACGTCGATCCCCGGACTTCCGGCGAAGCCGATTCTCGACCTGATGGCCCGAATCCCGTCCTATCACGAATTGGGCGATATCATCGCAGCACTGGCCGCCCACGATTGGCATTATGTACCGCCGGAGCTGGACGGAGTGCCTTCCCGGCGCTTTTTCGTCAAAGTGAAAAGCGACAAGCGTCACTGCCATCTTCATCTGATGTTACATAATGAAAGCAAATGGGATCGGCAGTTGCGCTTTCGCGATATTTTACGGGAACGGCCGGATCTGGTGGACGAGTACGCCGAGTTGAAAACCAAGCTGGCCGATGAGCATAAAGACGATCGGGAAGCGTACACGCGCGCGAAAACGGATTTCGTGCAGCGGGTATTGGCCCAATAACGGAGGATACTCACTATTGAGAAAGTATATTGAGATCGGTATCGGTAACCGCTGGTTCGTTCGAACGGAAACCGAGCATGCAGACGGCACCGAGACCGAAAGCAAAGGAATTGTCAGACCTTTTTCGTTAAGAACCTGCTATATCCGCATCTGGATCGGGAAAAAGGTATGGATACTCGATTCGAGGGAAGGATTCAAAACCACATCCAAAAGCCGCAAAGCTTTTAAAATAATCCTGGGTTTTGCGGGAGAATAGGAGTCCTAATCATGCAGCTTGAGCATACGATCATCATTTTTGACTTGGAAGCGACCTGCAAAGAGAACGATCGGACCTTCGACAACGAAATTATCGAGATTGGATCGGTCAAAGTTTCTCCCACGCTGGAGAGAACAGACGAGTTCACGACGTTCGTGCAGCCGGTCGCCAATCCGAAGCTGACGCCGTTTTGTACGGAATTGACGACGATCACGCAGGCCGAGGTGGATGGAGCGCCGCGTTTTCCAGAAGCTTTTCAAAGTTTTCGCGAGTGGATCGGGCAAGAACCTTTCCTGTTATTATCCTGGGGTGCTTACGATCGCAAACAAATCGAGAAGGATTGCGCACGCTGGCGGCTGGATGCGAATTGGGTGTCCCGGCGTCATATCAATCTCAAGCAGCTTCATGCGGAGCAGGTTCTCGGCGGCAAAAAGCAGGTCGGCATGAGCAAAGCTTTGGGTATGGCGGGGTTGGAGTTGAACGGTACGCATCATCGGGGTATCGACGACGCTCGCAATATTGCGGCCATTTTTATTCATTATCGAGAAGTATGGAACCTGAAGGGTTTGATGTAGATGAATGATTTTCTTTTGCCTTCAACGACGCAGGTATCTGCCATTGAAAGCTCGGAAGTGGATTATATGACCGACCGTATGCTTGCCATTCAATCGCGCCCCGGCAATCCGGAAGGTATCGAGATTCGCAATTTTGGCAATGCCGTTGCTTTTACGAGCAAGACGATGCCGTGGCCCGCTTTTAATACGGTAAAAGGACTTACGGATGCCAATATCGAACAGTTAGAAGAGATCCTGGTTTTTTATCGGGAAAAAGAAGCAAAGATCCAATTGGAAATCGTTCCGTCACGGGTAGGACCGGATTTCCTAAGAAAAATGTCGGAGTTGGGACTGTATCAATCCGGATTCCATTGTTCGTTAGCGATAACTCCTGAGCAGCGATTAAGGATAGCATCGGAGCAGCGTTTAGACGTTGATCGGATCGTAATTCGCAAGCTGGAAGCGGACGAATTCGAATTGTACGCGACCTTGCATTGCCGGGGAACCGGACTTCCCGATAACGGGATTCCGCATGTGAAAAGCAACAATGAAGTGCTGCATGGTCGCGAAGGGTGGAGTTTTTTCGTAGCGGAGTTGGATGGAGTGCCTGCGGCGACCGCCGTTCTGTTTGAAAAAGATGGACTTGCCTCGCTAACCTTTGCCGCAACGCTCCCGGAGTTTCGCAGACAAGGCTTGCAGCGCAGGCTGTTGGAGCATCGTCTAACTGAAGCTTTTTCCCGTGCCAATAAACTTGCCGTCAGTCAATGTGCCTTTTTATCGCAGAGTCACCGCAATATGGAGCAGATCGGCATGAAGTTGGGCTATATGCGTACAGCCTGGACCGCATCATAGAAAAGGTAACAGGACTCTTTCCGTTTCCGCCGCTTGCTATCCATATTCACTAAAATGAACAGGAGCGTGTTTTTATGAGCGAGAGTAGTCAGAATTCGATCGGTCTTTTTCCCGAGCTTGAGCAGTGCCGGAATCTGTTCAAAGCGGCGGCTATGCTGGATGCCATACTGTCGCCCGAGTGGGAGTACCGGTACTATTCCTATAACGGCGCCTGGGACGCAGAACAGGAAATGGCCTCGATGCGCGACGGAGAAGGCAGTCATTATTTTGCGTTATTTACACCGGACGGGCTGTACATCAAGGGTTTTGACAGCGAACGGGTAAAATCAGGCGAGGCTGTATTGGGTGTAGCCGAGGTTCCCGATGAAGTGAAAGCTTTTTTGCAAGAGCCTGCTTTTATCAGCGACGAGACTACTTTTTGCCTATGGCGTCTGGTTGGAAAAGAGTGGTCGGCGGATAAGTCCTACGGTGAACAAGATGTGCAACTATTGCGCTTGTTAACAGGCGGAGCCGCCTATTATTCGGAATGGGCATCGGATTATTACGAGATCGATCTTGATCCGCAGGCGGTAGAACGAATCTTCGATCTGGAACCGCTGACACCGGAGCTGTTGATTATACTCAATTCTCAAGTCGGTTTGGAGGATATCGAAGAGGATGTAGTCGAAATCGGTTATCCGCGAGCGGGAAGCGAAGCGGGAATGGACGAATGATCCGAGGTTCTTAATTAAATCCCCAACCCTGTCGAAAACGTTAAACGCAACTGTAACTTTCTCGATAAACCTACTGAACTAGGAGGCGCCACCCATGATCAAAATGCTCAAAAAACAAAACGACACGCTCCACTACTGGGAAGTCTGGTACGACGAAGACGAGAAGACTTTCACCGTACACTACGGCCAGGTCGGCGAACGCGGTGAGCATTTTACGGAAAAGAAAAAACGCAACGTAGACGTCGAAGCCCATATGGAAAAGCTTGCCCGACAGCAAACGCAATCCGGCTACGAACTGCTGGATGAAGATCTGTTCAAGCCGATCGTTATTCAATACACCGTAGACGGAAGCGACATCGATGCCGATCTCGACAAGCAGGACGAGGTCGAATCGCTGATGAACGAATGTCTCGGCTGGACGGGCAACGGCTACTGCGACGGTTCCGATTACGGAAGCGGCACTATGAATATATTCAGCTTCACGCTCGACCAAGAACTCGCCCTCCGAACCATTCGGGCCGAACTAGAAGAACACGATCTGCTTGAAGGCAGCATCATTGCTTATCTGGAAAACGACCAATACATATCCGCCTATCCGACCCGCGGCGAAGCCGTTCAGTTGATTTAACAGATCGGTTCAAGGAGGTTCCCCATATGTTTCGACCCATTACGCTTCGTCGTACCCTAATCCTGGCCGCAGTTTGCTCGACATTTCTACTATCCGCCTGTACGTCAGAGCCTCAAGTCAGCACCGTCCAAACCTCCAGCACCGAAAACCCGACCGCAGCCGAATGGCTACAGTCCGAGCCCGACGCCAGCCTTTTCCAATACGAAGATACTCTATACGTAGCCGACGTTTCCTGGATAAATGAGTTGGAACTTACCCGCGGCGACCATCTCACAGACGTACTTCGACAAAACAAGGACGGCGCTTCTTTCCAAAACGGAGACGCTAATCTTTTAGAAAAAGCAACGCCTATTTACCGAACAAAAGAACGAAACGATATCCTCATTGTTTCCACATCTACAGGCGATATTCGCTTTTTGCGATTAGTCGAAGGGTAAGAAAAGATCTGCATCTTTAAAGCCCGGGAACCTTTTCCCGAGCTTTATTTGTTTTGAATGTCCTCATCTTATCTTCCAGGAAATCTTTGTTTAGCTGTGAAACGAAGAGGAATAATATTCCTTTCACCAAGTATTCTGCTTATAATGAGGGTGCGAGAGTGTAGAACTTCCTTTTAACGGAGAAAGGGGAAAATAAGATGGCAGGAAATACATATCCCACAGTACGGGTGAGCGCAAATGGAGCAGATTAAGCAACAGCAAAAGCCGCGCAGCCGATTGCGTATGTCGGGCATATCGAGACCGCGAACAGGACGTTATTATCGGCGGAGTCTGATTTTGATCCTGTTGATCGTCAGTATTCCGGGTCTGGTGACGGGGATCGTGATGCACCAACTCGTCGTGACGCGGATGGAGCAGGAATTCAATCGCATGCACCAAAGCCAGATCGAGACGCGGGCGCGCAACGTGGATGATCAACTGACTTACCTGGAAATGAGTTTGTCGCATTGGGCGTTCGAGCCGAGATTCGGGGAGACGTTGCGGACGAAAGACTTCGTGTACGACTTCAAAGGAACCGGCGAGATCGTCACCACGCTGTACGTTCTGGAGGGCTCGCACTCATTGATCCGCTCCGCGCAGCTTTATCTGGATCAACCCAAGCCGATCGTATTCAATCGCGAGTACACCGAACTTCAAGATCAGCAGCAGATTAGCGAATATCAAAAGGATTTGAATACAAGCGGCCATGTGTATTGGACGGACCGTGACGGGTCAAGCGCTCCGGTGCTGGTGCACAAAATTCCCGGAGACAGCACCGATCCGTTCGGGACGTTGATGATCACTCTGGATCAAGGCAAAGTCTCTTCTTTATTGAAAACGCTTACTCCTTATGATGAAGGAACCACGTTTCTGATGAATAGGGAAGGGCGCACGCTTGCGTCCGGTTCTTTGGAAAACGATTCCGAGGAGATTGCTTTTGAACAATACCTCAAACAAGCGGTAGCCGATCGCGCAGAGGAAAAGGATTCTTTTCTGCTTCGCTATGGCAAGGAAACCTATTCCGTATCCTACAGCCTTATGAGTCGTGTGGATTCGGACTGGACGTACGTTTCCGCTGCACCGATGTCCTCGGTCACGGCTCCGCTCAAGCAGGTATCGACGTTTATTGTGTTACTTAGCGGCGCTGGACTGCTGCTCGGGTTGGCCTTATCCTGGTATGCTTCGTACCGGATTTATTCGCCTGTTGCACGCATGCTAGGCTTGTTGGTTCCTTCGCGCAGCGAAAATCACTACACGTCCAACCCTTTGCAGAACTCGGCGCGTCTGGATGAATTCGAGCTGCTGGAAAGGGAGTGGCAAGAGCTGACTTCGCAGAGGCTTTCCGCTCACCGCCAACTGGAAGAACAGCTGCCGCAGCTGCGTGAAAGCTTCGTACTGCAACTGATTCGCGGACATCTGTATGCGTATGACGAAGCCGGATTAAGAAGCAAAATACAGGGATTGGGCTTTCATACGGAAGAACGCCAATTTTTGCTGCTGGAAATGGCGTTTACCGGATATGCACGTATTGAAGGTCGGTTTGGCAGCCAAGACACGGGACTTATGACATTTGCGGCAGTGAATATGATCGAAGAAATGGCGCGCGAACACTCGGAATTCGAACAGATCGGCGTTGCCAATTTCCACGATCTGTCCGCTGCCTTGCTGATTGTCGCTCCTCAAGCCGCTGATTTGAAAAGAGAAGCTCTCCTATGGGGCGAAAAGTTGCTGGAAGCAATCGGGCGCGTGTTGAAAATGAACGTGACGCTGGTAGTCGGTCGATCGGTTACGGCGTTGAAGGAGCTGCCGGGCATTTTTGCGGAAATGGAACGTCTTGCCGCTTACCGCAGCATCGAACCGGGCAGTCAACTGCTGGATTTGGAGGATCAGCGTTGTTTCTACCGGACTCAGGAAGCCGTTTATCCGCTCGGTTTGGAAAATGAATTGATCCAGGCGATTCGGCGGGGCCGTTCTGTAGAAGCGGAAAACGGACTGGAACGTTTTGTTGCCGAAGCCATGCGCACAGGCGGCACCGAATTTCAGCTTCAGCAGATCATGCTCCAACTGCTTGGCAGTATCCAACATACGATGCTTCAGAGCGGGGCAGCGCCATATCGCTTATTCGGAGAAAGTAACCGCTACGAGAAATTATCTTCAATTCGTGAGCCGGAAGAAATGAAAAGGTGGATGATGGAGCAGGTAATCCGTCCTTACGCGGAAGAGATCCAAACGCGGGAACAGGAGCCGATGCGGCGGATCGTGGAATCGGTCATGGCAGAGATTCAGCAGCATTACAGCATGGACATTTCGCTCGAAAGTTGTGCCGAATCCCAACAGGTGACGCCGTATGCGCTAAGCAAAGCGTTCAAGCAGGAAGCCGGAGTAAACTTTATCGACTATCTGACCCGGATTCGGATGGACGAAGCGAAAAGACTGCTGCGCGAAACGACGATGAAGATCAACGATATCGCGGTCGAAGTCGGGTATCAGCCCAGCTACTTCAACCGTATTTTTAAAAAAAGAGAAGAAATAACGCCGAGCCAGTATCGAGAACGCTGTTCGGACGAACGCTAACCCTTGCACATTTTTGCGCGAAAAAACGTCAAACCCTTGCTGGATAAGGCTTTATTAAGGTCTGCAAAAAATGAAGATTGCCGGAAAATCCCCTCCCCGTTACGTTGGAAACAAGCCAAAATGATAACGCTTACAAATCAGGGGAGGGGAGAAACCGATGAACGGAAGGAATCGCTCCGCAGCCGCGCTTCAAGCAGACGGCGGCGTGATGAGCGGGAAAAAGAAAGAAAGCCGTTTGCGAAAAGAACTTCGACGCAACAAATGGCTGTACGTATTGGTCGCGCCGGGATTTCTGTATTTCACCGTGTTCAAGCTGCTGCCGATGTGGGGGATCGTGATTGCGTTTCAGGATTATCAGCCGTTTCTCGGGATACGGGGTTCGGAGTGGGTCGGGTTCGATAACTTTACGACGTTCTTTTCCAATCCGGATTTTTTCCGGCTGCTGCGCAATACGCTGGTGCTGGCGATTTATGATCTGGTTTTCTTTTTCCCTGCGCCGATCTTAATCGCTCTGCTGCTCAATGAGGTTCGATTCCATTGGTTCAAACGGACGGTGCAAACGTTGGTGTATGTGCCGCACTTTGTTTCGATGGTCATTATCGCCAGTATTACCTATGTCTTTCTGACTCCGCAAGGCGGCGTTTTGTACGAGATGATCGCCTGGATCACGGGACGTCCGGTTGATGTGCTGTCGAACCCCGACACGTTCCGGCCGCTGATTATCGGGCAGATGATGTGGAAAGAGATGGGCTGGGGCACGATCATTTTCCTGGCCGCGCTGGCGGGTGTCGATACGGAGCAGTACGAAGCCGCCGTCGTCGACGGGGCGGGTCGGATGCGCCGGATATGGCATGTGACGCTGCCGGCGATTCGCGCGACGATCGTGATTTTGCTGATTTTGCGGTTGGGAAATTTTCTCGATACCGGGTTTGAGCAGATTTACCTGATGACGAATTCGCTGAACCGGGATGTGGCGGACGTGTTCGATACGTATGTGTATACGGTCGGGATCACGCAAGGGGCGTTTAGTTACAGTACGGCGGTTGGGTTGTTCAAATCGCTGGTGGGGATCTTTCTTGTTTTGGGGAGTAATCATATTGCGAAAAGGTTCGGACACTCGGGAATTTACTGACTGCTTTGGAGATCCTGTTCGTGGGGGAAGCTTAGGCGCTGCGGGAGAAATTCGTTTCGGTCGCGTGTTGCATTTGGGAAGCTGGATTGGATTTTATAAAGGAAGCTTCCCAAATACAAAGGCGAACGCTGACGCTCCTGCACTGAATTTCTCCCTCCGCTTGGCGCTTACCCGGAAAAGAATCTTCAACAGTACGCAAATTCGCTCTTGTTTTAAAGGGGAAGAGAAGGAAGAAAAGAAAGAAGAAAAATCTACAAGCTACAAGAAACAAGCTAAAAGAAAAAGGAGGGAAAGATCGTGAACAGCAAGCTGTTCAACACGCCCGGGGGGCGGGTGTTTGATGTATTCAACGTCGTGTTGTTGGGGATATTGGGGATTGTAACGGTGTTGCCGTTTTTGTATATCGTCGGCAATTCGTTTGCGACGGAAGCGGAGATTACGGGCAGGAGTTTTTTCCTGATTCCGAAGGAGTTTTCGTTTAGTGCGTATGAATATATTTTTTCGTCATCGACTATTTTTCGAAGTATCGGGGTTTCGATCTTCGTGACAGTGGCGGGGACGTTGATTAATTTGTTTTTTACGATGACGATGGCTTATCCGTTGTCGCGCAGCGATTTTTGGGGACGGAGTACGTTGATGAATATCGTCATTTTCTCGATGCTGTTCAGCGGGGGCATGATTCCGACTTATCTGGTGGTGCGGAGTCTGGGGTTGATCGACTCGTATTGGGCGCTTATGCTGCCGGGGGCGATCAGCGCGTTTAACCTGATCGTCGTCAAAAACTTTTTCCAGCAGATGCCGGCGGGGTTGGAGGAAGCGGCGCGGATCGACGGATGTACGGATCTCGGGGTGCTATGGCGTATCGTGCTTCCGCTCTCGAAACCGGTGATCGCGACGTTTGCCCTGTTTTACGCGGTGGGACATTGGAATAACTTTTTCTCGGCGCTGCTGTACATCAACGACAGTGACAAGTGGCCGCTTCAGATCATGTTGCGTCAGATCGTGCTGCTGTCGCAAGGGACGGTCGGCGATATGGCGAACATGGACCCGAATTTCGTGCAGCCGCCGGAGCAGTCGATCAAGATGGCCGTTATTGTAGTGGGTACGATTCCGATTTTGCTGGTGTATCCGTTTTTGCAAAAGCATTTTGCGAAAGGTGTCATGTTGGGCTCGATCAAAGGCTAAAGCCGAGGAGGAGAACAAATGGTTATGGGACAACGTAAACATTGGAAAAAAGCGGGACAGGTGGCGGGCGTTTCGCTGCTGACGGTCGCGATGCTGGCAGGGTGTTCGAACTCGAATTCAGCTACGGAAGCAGGCGGAGATACGGCCAATGCGGCGGGAGCGTCTCCGACCAAACTGTCGATCATGCTGCCGAATTTCGAAGCGGAAAATCCGCCGGAAAACAGCCCTGTTATTTTAAAGCTGGAAGAATTGACGAACACCGACGTGGATCTGCAATGGGTCCCAAGTAGCTCGTATGACGACAAATTCAATATCACGCTCGCTTCGGGCAAATTGCCGGATCTGATGGTCGTGTTGGGCAAATCGCCGAGCTTTATCAACGCGGCGAGAGCCGGAGCGTTCTGGGAACTGGATGCGTACCTCGCCGATTATCCGAACCTGAACGCCATGAACGAGATCGTGCGCAACAATGCCTCGATCGACGGCAAAACGTACGGCATTTACCGGGCGCGCGAACTGGGCCGCAACGGCGTCACCATCCGCAAAGACTGGCTGGAAAATCTGGGACTGAAACCGCCGACCACGTTGGACGGGTTCTATGAAGTGCTGCGCGCGTTC
The DNA here is from genome assembly GCF_037722395.1 of Saccharibacillus sacchari. Taxonomy (GTDB): domain Bacteria; phylum Bacillota; class Bacilli; order Paenibacillales; family Paenibacillaceae; genus Saccharibacillus; species Saccharibacillus sacchari_A. The sequence goes on from NZ_JBBKAR010000004.1 coordinate 55,488, forward strand.
ACGTTCGACGATCCCGACGGCAACGGCAAAGATGATACGTACGGGCTGGTCGCCAGCAAATTCAACGGTCCGTGGGACAATATGCAGATTTGGTTCGGCGCGCCGAATAAATGGGGCGAAGACGATCAAGGAAAGCTGATTCCGGCGCACGAGACGGAAGCGTACATGGAGGCGCTGCGCTTTTTCCATAAGCTGTACGAAGAAGAATTGGTCAACAAAGACTTTGCCGTCATGGACGCGACCAAGCTGCCCGATCCGTTCGTCAACGGTCAAGCGGGCGTGATGATCGACGTTGCCGACAACGCGCAGCGCATGGATCAGAAGATTTTGGAAAAAGACCCGAATGCCACGGACCGCGTCGATGTGCTGCAAGCGATGGAAGGCCCCGACGGACTGCGCGATATGCCGACCTCCGGCTACTCCGGTCTGATCGCCGTTTCCAAAAGCAGCGTGAAAACGGAAGACCAGTTGAAAAAGGTACTGAGTTTCCTGGACCAATTGAACGAAGCCGAACTTCAAACGCTGCTCTACAACGGCCTCGAAGGCCAACAATATGAGAAAAAAGGCGATTATATCGTACCGACGACCGACAAGCTGCTGCTGCGAGATTTTACGGGGCTTAACCAGATTCTGATGTTTGTGCCGGAAAACCGTTATCTGCCTGTCGAAACGACGCCGGTGCGCGAAAAAGTAGCGGAAGTGCAGATCGCCAACCGCGATATCGTGATCCCGAATCCCGGCGAGCCGCTGATCTCCGACGTGTATGCCAAAAAAGGCCCGCAGCTCGACAATATTATCAATGACGCGCGCACCAAGTTCATTGTCGGACAAATGGACGAAGCCGGATTCCAACAAGCGATCCAATTGTGGAAAACAAGCGGGGGAGATGAATATGTGCAGGAGATGAATGAGCTGTACGCCGCGTTAAAAAAGTGAGCGAACAAAACGCAAGATTCAAGGAGGGACGCAGCGGTGTGGAATGAAACGGTTTTTCGGGAACCTGGAGCGGACTATCGGATTCATCCCTTTTGGTTCTGGAACGGGGAGATGGAGCCTGCGCAGATCGTACGCCAGATTCAAGAGATGTATGAGAAAGGCGTCGGAGGGTTTTTTATATGCCCGCGCCAGGGTTTGAAGATTTCGTACTTATCCAGCATCTGGTTCAATCGGGTTCGTCTGGCTGTAGCTGAAGCGGAAGCGGAAGCTCGCGGGTTGCAGGTCTGGTTGTACGACGAATATCCGTATCCGAGCGGCATGGCCGGAGGCGAGGTGCTGCTGGATTACCCGGAAGCCAATCAGCGCCCGCTCGGGCATCACGGTATCCAAGTGAAGTCCGGCGAACAAGCCAAGCTTGAGCTGCCCTGGGGACGGATTCTGTATGCGAAGGCGGTGCCGACAGACGAAGAAGGCCACGTGTTATGGGAAAAAGCGGTCGATCTAAGATCGTATATCGGCAATGTGCAGAATGAGCAAGTGTATCAGGAAACGGGACTGACCAGCTATAACCGCAAACGCTTTTTCACGTATCGGACAGCTTTTCGGCTGGATTGGACCGCGCCTGCCGGAGGCGAGTCGGAGTGGGCGATCACGGTGTTCCAGGAAGAAGAAATCGGCGATTTCAAATATTACGGCGGGTTCGTCGATCCGTGCCACCGCGAAGCGATGAGCCGGTTTATCGAATTGACGCATGAACGGTACCGATCGGAGATCGGCGAAGCATTCGGGCAAACGGTCAAAGGCATTTTTACGGACGAAATCGCGCCGCTCGGCCATCTGCCGTGGTCGCCGCGCCTGCCCGAGTTTTTCGAACAGCGCTGCGGGTACGATTTAAAAGAAGCGCTTCCTGCTCTATTGGATCATCGCTACCCGGATGCGGCGCGTATCCGTTACGACTTTTTCCAAAGCCTGCATCTGCTGCTCGGCGAGTCGTACCACAAGCAGGTAGGCGATTGGTGCGAAGCGGCGGGGATTCAGTACGCGTCGGAAGTGCCGGGCATCCGCATGACGGCGCAGCGGTTCAGCCATATGCCCGGCGGCGATTCGGCGCATGAGAAAACCGGACGTTCGCTGGATTGGATACTGGATCGCTACGGCGGCAGAATGCGCGACAATCCGAAAATGGTTAGCTCGCTGGCGCGCCAATTGGATCGCCCGCGCAATCTGTCCGAGTGCTTCCATAGCGTCGGTTGGTCGATGACGCTTCAGGACGCCAAATGGATGATCGACCGCATGGCCGCGATGGGCACCAACTTTTATAATTTCCATGCTTTTTTCTATACGATCGGGGGGCTGACCAAGCACGATGCGCCGCCTTCGCAGTTTTTGCAGAATCCATATTGGGCGCATTTCCGGCAGCTCGGCGATTATGTGGGACGGATCAGCTATCTTATGAGCGAAGGAGAAGCGTATATTCCCGTGGCGCTGCTTGATCCGACGACGACGTTTTGGAGCTTGATGGGCAATCCGCTGCACGGTTTTGCTTACGGCGGGGAGGATGAGGGCGAGCGTGCGAAACTAGAGCGATTGATCGCCGATTGGAAAGCGATCAGTTCGCAACTGCTCAAATCCCGCCGCGACTACGATCATCTCGATCCCGAATTGTTGGCCGAAGCCGACGTATCGAATGGCGTGATCGCGATCGGCAAAGCCCGTTACGAAGTGTTGGTGCTGCCGCCGCTGCTCAATCTGGAAGCGGCGGCATGGAACAAGGTGCAGCAGTTCGCGAACGCGGGCGGAACGGTCATCGGCGTCGGACGGCTGCCTTCGCAGAATATTCAACCGGGAAGTCCGACAGCCGAACAAGCGGCAGCGTTTTTCGATTTAAGCGAGCAAACCGGGAACACCTATGGGGAAAATAAAGCTGCGCTCGACTCGGCGTTGAAAAGGGTGAAGGCGTCTGGGCAGGTCGAAAAAGACTGTCACGTTACGAAGCAAGGAGCCGGACATTCGGCCTTTATTGCTTCAAGCGGGTCGGCAGGCGGTAAGGCCGCTGCGCAAAAACTGATCGAGTTGCTGGACGTCGTGCTTCCGGAACCTGTTCGCTGGGAAACGGAAAACGCATGTGAGTCCGTACTGATGCAGCTGCGGCGGCTACCTGGAGATAAGGAGGATGCCTTTTCCCGCTTTGCCGTGTTTCTTTCCAATCAGGAAGATCGGCAGGAGGAGGCTCGGCTTGTAGTGGTTCCCGGATTGCTGTGGCCGGAAATTACCCCTGAAGCGGAACCTTGTTTCCAGGTTGAACAGTTGGACTTGGAGACGGGGGAAACGGTAATTGTTGCGGTCATACAAGCTGCGCAAAAAGAAACCCAACCGTCTTGGTCGCTGAAGCTGCCCCTTGCGCCTTACGAAGCCAAAGCGGTTCGTCTGTCGATCAGTGGTAGCCACACGGCAACGAAGTCAGCGACTATAGAAGTAGAAGCCGATCGCACCCCACAGCTATCGACAAAATCCTTCACGGCGAAGATTCGTCCTTCGGTGGAAGGCGCTTGGCGAATCGAAGCTGTCCAACCGAACGTGCTGCGCATCGGAGCGTTCGATCTGCAAGCTCGGGATGCCGAAGGCGTTTTCCTGAATGAAAAGGGAGCTGCGGTCAAGCCGTTTATCGACCAGGTAGCGGATCGCGCTGATCGCAGCCGCATACAACTTACTTTCGGTCAGGAGTTCGGTACGCCGAAACGTGCTTCCGTTCGTTATCCGATCGAAGCCGAGTACCGTGCAGTATTCGAAGCGGAACCGCAGATTGCTCGATCGAGCATGACATTGTTCATGGATAGCGAAGCGATCTCGGGCAGATGGGCGATCAAGCTGAACGGACATACGCTGAGCAAAGAAGATTTTTATTCGCTTGAAGTAAATGACCATGGCAATATCGCTTGTGATCTGAAGCCTTATGTGCAAAAGGGGCAAAATGAACTGATTGTCCATGTCCAGGTTGAACGGGACGAAGACGGGCTGGTCGATCCGCTGTATATTCGTGGCGAGTTCGGCGTAAAGCTGCAAGCTGCGGTTCCGCCAAAACTCTGTTCCGAATCGAATCGGGCAGAACGAATTTCCCCTGAACCGCTGCCTGATTATCCGTATTATGCAGGCGAGATGCGGTACAGTCGAATGTTCGATCCGGCAAAAAATAGCGAAGGGATCGAATGGAATACGGATCATGCCGAGGGTCGATTCGATCTGGAGTTGAAGGGTTGGAAAAACCAAGATGTGGCCGAAGTGCTCGTTAACGGAAAAAGTCTTGGAGTACGCTGTTGGTCGCCGTATCGCTGGTCAGGGAAGTTGAGCGATCTGCGACCGGGAATGAACGAATTGGAGGTTCGGATCACCAACACGTTAATTGGCCAACTGGAAGGAACTTATTTTGACGCAGATGGGCATATGCTTCGTGATATTGCGCCTGCACGTTGAGCGAACATTCCGATCTGTACGCCAATTCAGACGGAATCCGATAGCGTATGCGGCAACAGCGAAAGGAGCTGACGATCATCACTTATTTTCATAAAAACGACGCGATCGCCGATCGGGCGGACGGCTCGATCCCTGCGGTGCTCAACACGATTGCCCAGCGGTATATCGGAGAACATCCGCAGCACGGCGTTCGGTTTCGGATTCATCGGCAAGACGGATTCAGACGTACCGGCGATTATCGGTACGAGATGGATTTGGATCGCCGCTGGCCCGAAGCCAAAGCCGGCCAGTATGTGCTTGTATGGGGCAAGCTGTGGAGCGAGCAGGATACGGCGTTGAATACCAGCTTGAATTGTCAAAGTCCCGTCACGATCTACGCCAACGGAGAAGAAGCGTTCAAGTCCGAACTGCTTCAAGAACTATTCCCCGAGCGGCGAACCGCGATTGCTTTGCCCGTACGGCGGGGATGGAACGATATCGTGTTGCGTTTTGTCAAAACGGAAGTCGGCTTCGGCGGCGTATACGGAACAGGATCGTTCAAAAACTTCCCGCTACATATATTGGCGCCGGGATCGGATCGCGAAGGAGAAGAAGGCTGGTTGTATTCCGAGCCGTTCGACGAAGCCGTACAGCCTGCGTTGCCGCACAGCGGTATGCGCGAAGCGGATACCGGACTTGCCTGGTTCCCGCGCAGCCAGTGGAGCGAGAAAGAATCGCAAGCCGGAAACTTCGCGCGCATATTCGGCGGCCAACAAGTAGGCGTTGCCTACGCTTGGTCGCGCTTGGCGCGATTGCGCCCGGGAGCCGAACCGATCGTGTTGGAAGGACAGCATGACGGAGCGTTGACTTTGTGCGCGAACGGCACTCAAGTGTACGCTTCGCCGGGCAGCGGGACGTTCCGGGTTGAACTTACGGACATCAAAGGCGAGGTCGATCTGATCGCGTGCAGCCGGACGGATGGTGCATCTGCTCTCACGAAATGGGGCTTCCGCTTGCATGATTCGCAGAACGGAAGCAGGCAGTTGAACGTGCCGCATCAAATTGCCGGATATGACGGGAATTGGCTGTACGCAGGCATACTTCGGAACGACCGCCAGCTCGATCACAGTCAACTTACCACCATGACCCGTGTGTTCGACGACGGCGATTCCGGTACGTACTGGCAAGCGGACCTGCCGGGAGCCGTCATTCGTCCGTTTTTGGAAAATACGCATTACGGCAAATGGAACTATCCGCTCGGCGTTACGCTGCTGGGACTGCTTCGCGTCGGACGGGAATTGGATCGCCCGGCTTACGTCCGCTATACGCTGGATCATATCCGACTCAGCAGTTCATTGGATATCTATGCGCTCTGGGATCGTCGCACGTACGGGGCGGCAGGCGTCAACAATCAGTTGTCGGCGATCGACAGCCTGGACGATTGCGGTTCGTTCGGCGCCACGATGCTCGAAGCGATGGAGTCCGGCGATATCCCGGGCGGACGCGCCGTAGCCGATCGGATCGCCAAATACATGACGGAAGATCAGGAACGGCTGCCGGACGGCGCTTTTTACCGGGTGAGAGGCAGCGGCGAGACGCGGCAAGAGACCATGTGGTGCGACGATCTGTATATGAGCACGCCGTTCCTGATGCGTTACGGCCGCTTGACGGGCGATCCTGCGTATCGGGACGATGCGATTAACCAGTTTCTTCGTTTCCGGGATTATCTGTTTTTGCCGGAACAAGGGATTATGTCGCATGTGTACGATTTCGTTCGCGGCCGCGCGACCGGCATTCCGTGGGGCCGCGGCAATGGTTGGGTGCTTTTTTCGCTGACCGAGCTGTTGACCATTCTGCCTGAAGAGCACGAACGCCGAGCGGAACTGCTGGCTTTTTACCGGGAGCTGTGCCGAGGAGTTCTGGCGCTGCAAGGCGACAACGGATTATGGCACCAAGTGTTGGATCGCCCTGATTCGTATGAAGAAACGTCCTGTACGTCCATGTTCGTTTACGCGTTCGCGCGCGGTATTCGATCGGGTTGGCTTGAAGAACCGGAAAAGTATCTGTACTCGGTTCGAGCGGCTTGGGCAGGCATGACGCGCATCTCGATCGACTGGAAAGGCAATATTTACGGCGTTTGCCGCGGTTCCGGTTATTCGTTCACCGCGCTGTATTACCGGGATGATCTGGGCTGGAACCTGAACGATACGCACGGGATCGGGATCGTGTTGCTCGCGGGAACGGAGCTGCTGCGGTTGAACCGGGAGCTTAACGAACGGTCGGATTTCCCGGTCGAAAATCGCGCCGCTGCTCAACCGAACGTCGGAGCATCGCGCACCTGATCTTGGATAAGCGGTCGACCGAAGCGTATCGGTCGGCCGCTTTTTGATCGGCTTGTATTACGGATAATTCGCGGTCGCGATACACACTTCCACCAGTTCTTCCACCGATTCTTCGCACCCCCGCCGCACCCAGTAAAAGCCGATATTCATAATCAACCCGATAAAGCCCAGCAACTTCAGCTGTACAGCGGGATCATCGGACGCGCGGTCGAGGTAAAACCGGTTGGCCCGGTGGATCATGCCGATATACGGATCGTTAAGGATCAGCAACCGGATATAGGTCTTGTACTGCCGGATCACGGTGAACAGCTCGGTCAAAAAAATGCGTTTGTTGGCCTGCGTCAGCGATTGCGGCGTATGATCCGATACCGTCTGCAAAAAAGCGTCGAACAGTTGGATCAGAATATCTTCTTTGGAGGCGAAATGGCGGTAATAGGTCATGCGCGATACGCCCGCTTTGCCGATGATGTCCGTGATCGAAATGCGTTCCCAAGCCCGTTCTTCGAGCAGCAGCAAAAAAGCTTCCTGGATCGACGCTTTGGACAACTGCTTTAATTCTTCGTTCCCCATCTGTGACACTTCCTTTCCGTTTGTCTCACCTCGGCGCTTCATGTCTACAAAAGGCATACAAGAGGTGATACGATTGTAACATCTTTAACAGATTCAACAAGCTAACATGCACGGAAAGGTTGCGAGAACGATGAAAAAAGATACGATGAAAACAAACAACAAATGGATCAAAACGGCGGTTGTAGCGGGAGTTGCGGTCGGTGCGGCGGCTCTGTATGTCAACAAAGCGGAGCAGCAGTCGCTGCGCAGCAAACTTTTGGCGTCCCTGATCCGACTCAGCGGCACCCGGCAAAAATTTTCTTCCCCGGATTCGATGCAGGCGAGTCTGCGAAACGTCGTCGCGTCGGAAGATTACCGGTTGCCGGACAAACCGTACCGCAGTGCGGTGACGTCTGATTCGGTGCAGGGATACCCGGTGTACACGTTCAACGATCGTCAGGATTCCGCGCAAAAAGCCGTTCTGTATATGCACGGAGGAGCTTGGGTGTATCAGCCGATCGGTTTTCATTGGACGTTTATCGACAAGCTGGCGCAGGCGACCGGAGCCAAAATCATTGCGCCGATCTATCCCAAAGCGCCGACGCATACGTTCGAAGACACGTTTGCGCTGCTGCGCGAACTTTATCCGTCGATCCTTGATACGCTGGATGATCCGTCGCAATTGACGATTATGGGCGATTCGGCAGGCGGCAATATTTCGCTGCTGCTGGTTCAGCGTCTGCGCGAATGGGAGCTTCCGCAGCCGGGCCGGGTCATCGTGTTTTCGCCTTCGTTGGATCTGTCTTTCGATAACCCGGATATTCAACGTTTTATGAAAAACGACCCGATGCTCGACGTGCCCGGCGGACGTCACGCAGCTTCGCTATGGGCCGGAAAAGTATCGCTGAAAAGTCCGTCGGTTTCTCCGCTCTACGGCGATTTCTCCGATCTGGCGAAAATCACGATGTTTTACGGCACGTACGAAGGCGCTTATCCCGACGCGGTCCTCTGGGACAACACACTGACCGAAGCGGGGATACCACATGATTTTTACGTGTATCCGAAAATGATTCACGTGTTCCCCTTGTACCCGATTCCCGAAGCGGAAAAGGCGTTTGTGCAGATCGTGGATGCGATGGACGTTTGAGAAAAACATCCAGGGTAAATATTTGAAACCGGACAGGGAATTGCGCTTGCGTGACTGCGGCTCGATTCCCTGTTTTGCTTGGCTGATTCTTTTTCATATTCCGCATAGACGTGTAAAATAAAAAGCAGATCCCTAAGCATAAGTCGATCATCCGATCCCGTTATTTTAAAAAAGAAGGTGAATACGCTGAACATACCGGTTCTGATCGAACGTCTGCGAATATTGAATATCACGTTGGACCCCGGTCTGACGCAGGAAGAAATACAGCGGGCCGAACAGGAGTATTCGATCTCTTTTCCGCCGGATCTGAGAGAATTGCTGCAACAAGCGCTCCCATACGGCGAATCGTTTCCCGACTGGCGCAATCTTTCTTCGCGCAATATCAAGCGGATTCGCGAAAGGTTGAACCAACCGCTGGAGGGCGTCTTGTTTGATATCGAGCATAGTGGCTTTTGGCCGGATCGCTGGGGAACCAAGCCGCCGGAACGCGCGCAAGCCAGAGCCGCAGCCGAGCAACACCTGCAACTGGTGCCCAAGCTTATCCCTATCCGGGGCCATCGGTACTTGCCGGCAACGCCGCATCAAGCGGGCAATCCGGTTTTTTCGGTGCATCAAACGGATGTGATTCCTTATGGAGAGAATTTGGCGGATTATTTCGAAATCGAATTCCGGCATAAACGTTATGAAGAAATGAATGTTGCAAAAATCAAGCCGATCGACTTCTGGGGAGAACTGGGTTAGTCGGATGACGGGGATGAACAAGGAAAAGGAGAGACGCCTATGGAGATCACGTTGAGCTTGGCCGGGATTGAGGATGCGGAGACGATTCATGCGATGCAGGTTTGTTCTTTTGCCCCGTTGCTGGAAAAGTACCGGGATACAGATACCAGTCCCGCTTTGCAATCCGTCGGACACATCCGTGAGCGAATCGAACAGTCTGCAACGGATTACTATATCATTCGCTGCGACGATGAGAGGGTAGGCGCGATTCGCATCGTGCGCAAAGAACAGTTTAACCGCGTCAGTCCCGTATTCGTCGTGCCGAAGCACCAGGGACGCGGCATCGCCAGAATGACTTTTGCTTTAATTGAAGCCCGTTACCCGGATGTGCGGCGCTGGGAACTGGACACCGTTTTGCAGGAGAAAGGGAATTGCCGTCTCTACGAATCGCTTGGTTATCGGCGTTTCGGTGGAGAGAAGGCGATCAATGAACGGATGACGTTGGTCTTTTACGAAAAGGAAATATTACGCTGAGAAAGACGGTAGCGGGAAAGCGAGGTAGGCAGCATGAACGGGAAAATAGCGGATTCGCCGGCGGAGGCCGAAGATGGATATTGGTTGCGCGGTTCGACGGGTTCGGTGAGCATTGGTCCGCACACTGGCAGTTGGGACAACGTTTACCCGCCACACGTTGGGATATCGCGTACCGCTGCCGCCGAACAACGTCTGCCGCGATCCATCCGAACCGATATGACCTCAATGAATCGCAGCGTCGGTTGGAGCAGGCATTGACGGATATCGGACATCTGGCGCACGAGATCGGGGAAGAGCATTGGAAAACGAATTTTTTCGACGCTGCGGTCAACGACTTGGTGATCCACGGGGAGGAACAGCCATGAGTTCAGAAAAGCGGAAAATGACGTTGGAGAACCGGGAGTTTGTGTACACGCTGCGGGAGCGATTCGATCCGGCAACGGGGAAAAGCATGGTGGCGTTGAACTTCTTCGCGGCGGAACGGAGAAACGGAGAGTGTCGCTTTCATTTTCAAACCTGGGATGACGTCATCGCAGGCAGTCCGCTGATGGTCGGTATCGATCTGAAACCTAAGGGGAGTGCCGGGAGCGAACGTTGGAATCTGCATGATCCGAAGCGAGTGAGGCTGCTGCTCTCCTATGCTTTGGAGCAAGGTTGGAGCGGGGAACATCACCGAACATTCGACGACGGTATCGGCGTATTAGAAGAATTGGGGTGGGAAGCGGACATGTTGAGAACGGAGCACTTGGAGTTGAGCAGACGTCGGGCGAGCGTAGAGAAGTTGATTGCCGAGACGTTTGGCAGCGAAGCGGAAACGTTGGAACGTATGGCTTTCGGGCATCGGAATATCGTTTACCGGGCGGAAGTCGAGGGTCAACCGATTATCGTCAGAACCAATGGCGATCGCTCGGTCATGCGGCGCACGGCGGACAATATGACGGATTTGCGCGAGTTGGGCATTCCGGTTCCGCGTATCCGTGCCTATGATATCGAAGGGGCGGATTATCCGTTTGCCTATATGATTTTGGAGGAGTTTCCGGGTCGGGATTTGCGTTACGAGTTGCCTGACATGACGGAAACGCAGATGACGGCGGTCGCGGAAAAGATCGTTTCGTTTCAGCGTATGACCCGGCGGATTCCGCACGGCGAAGGTTACGGTTGGGTGCCGATCGGAGAAAAAGGGCCTTTCGACTCCTGGCAGGAACTGATCGCGGACGAACGTGCGAACAACTTTCGGTCGAGCGGCGAGATCGTCGGGAGCGGGTTGATGGATGCGCTGGATCGGAGATTGGAGCTGCTGCATCCTTATTTTGCGGAAGTGGAGCCTGTCTGTTTTCTTGATGACTTGACGATTAAAAACGTGATTGTGGAAAAAGGCGATTTTCGCGGCGTAGTCGACTTCGACGTCGTTTGCTACGGCGATCCGCTGTATTTTATCGCATTGACGCAGACCGCGATCTTGTGCGATCTGGGTGAAAAGAGACTTTTTTACGCGGAAGAGCTGTGTAGGATTATGGGTTTGGATGAGCGGCAGCGGCGGATCGTGGATGTGTATTCGTGTTTGTTCGTGGGTTCGTTTTTGGATTATTGCCGGGAAAATGGGGACGAGGATGCGGAGGCGAGATTGCTTATGTATATGGGGAAGTGGTTGGGGTGAAGGGGAAGTAGAAAACAAGCAAAGAGTAGATCGATTGTGCTTCAAATAGCATGATGCGATAAAATCCAATTTATGCTATAATTCAAGTCATCATATCTATTGAGCGACGAAGAACGTCCTCCGCGGCTGCCTGCCGGGAGGGCGTTTTTGCGTTTAATTTGAAGGAGGACTATTTATGCCAGGCAAAACTCTTTTTTCGTCGGCCGATTCCAAACATGCCGAATCCCTTAAGCTGCCGCCGACCGAATTCGAAACCGCGCACTCCTTATACGTACAACGTCATGTCCAAGCTCGTTCCGGCGAACGCCGAGGACGTTTGGAACGGGGCCATCAATACGCCGAGAAACTTTTTCTGCAAAACGTTTGGTGGCCGTTGGTAGGAAACTTCGATCATCTGCACCCGGAGTACGAGATTCACGATTGGAACCGCCGCTCACAATTTTTGGATTTCGCTTTCCTGCCCGAAAACGGGGGACGGATCGGTATCGAATGCGACGGCTTTCAAAGCCACATCAAAGACATGGATCGCGAAAAATTCAGTTATGCGCTTAATCGAGATTCTTTTCTGACCGGAATGGGTTGGAAAATGCTACACTTTTCTTTTGACGATATTCAAAAGCGCCCCGAGGTATGCAGAATGCTGCTTCAATTGAGCTTAAGCCCGATAATTCTGGATACTGCAAAAGGCAAAGGTCGGTCCGTGCTTTCTCCTGAACAAAAAGAAGTATTGCGAACCGCTTGGCGCTTGGGAAGGTGCATTCGTCCGAAAGATGTCAAAGATCAATATGGTTTCAGTCATCGCAAATGCAGTGGCTTGCTACAAAGTCTGGTCGAAAAACGACTGCTGCGTGCGATCACCGGAAATTCGTATGTGTGCAAGTATGAGACAGTCGGCGAGTTTCCTGAATGGTTGTTTTAGAGAAATTTTTAAAATATGTACAAAATATCAACAAATTGAGCCATTTTAAAGCTTGATTTAATAAATGCTGACGTTTAGTCAACAAATTTTGAATAATATGCCGATTTTGAGCAGACCATAGTAAATTTGTTGACGCAGCGTCAGCATTTTAAAAAGACTCGACGGTTTTGAAGAAAAATGTGTGCAAAAAGTCAACAATAGTGCATCGGTTCCCCCTTACCTCCCATTCGCATCCGCGGATTATTCATCTTACCGGCACCCCCACCCCTAATCTTTGCTCTTTTCCCCATTTCAGATTCATTTAAGCCACCTCTTTTATCATAAGCTTATTACAGAAAACAACGAGGTGAGCTTCCCATGATGAGAGCAGACGAAACCATTCCACATCCACCTAAAAAGAAGCGCAAGTGGCCGGTCATTGTACTGGTGATCGTGCTTGTGCTCGGAACCGTCCTATACAGCCTAGCCAACCGTTATTTGATCCCGCACGTCGAAGTGGCGGTCGTAGACAGTTCTTTGACTACAAGCAGCGGCGACAGCGGAAGTTCGGGCACGACGGACGTCGTCACGGCCGCCGCCGAAGCCAACGCCACGTCCGACGATTGGAGCTACAGCAGCGACGACGTCGATATCAATATCGATAAAGTCGTCACCGGCACGGGCGACGACCAGATCACGTATTACGTCGCCGACGTGGTGCTGCAAGACGCGACCGATCTCAAATCGGCGCTCGCGGGCAACAGTTTCGGCACCAATATCACCGATACCACGTCGAATATCGCTTCCGGCGCGGGCGCGATCCTGGCGATCAACGGCGACTACTACGGGTTCCGCGAAGACGGCGTCATTATCCGCAACGGCACGCTGTACCGCGACGTGCCAACCCGCGACGGCATGGCTTTGATGGACGACGGCACGATGCAAACGTACGACGAGACGACGACTTCTTCTTCGGAACTGCTCGCGGAAGGCGCGCTCAATACGCTGTCGTTCGGTCCGATCCTTGTTCAGGACGGCGAGATCGCCGGAGACTTCAGCAGCGTCAGCATCGACAAAAACTTCGGCAACCGCTCGATCCAGGACGCCAACCCGCGTACCGCGATCGGCATGATCTCCGCCAACCATTACGTGTTCGTCGTCGTCGACGGACGTTCGAGCGACAGCCGCGGCATGACGCTGGACGAGCTGGCGAGCGTGATGCAAGGGCTCGGCGCGACCGAAGCGTACAACCTGGACGGCGGCGGCTCCTCGACGATGTACTTCATGGGCCGGGTCGTCAACAATCCGCAAGGCGAAAACAAAGAACGCGGCGTCAGCGACATCCTGTACGTCAGCGAGGGGGAATAAGCCATGACCATTTTGATTCCTGCTTACGAACCTGACGTGCGGTTGCTCAACTTGATCGTCAAATTGCAAGAATACGGACTCGGCCCTATCGTGATCGTCGACGACGGCAGCGGACCGGATTACCAGGGCCTTTTCGATACGGCAAAAGCTTACGGCTGCACCGTGCTGACCCATACGCACAATCTGGGCAAAGGCTGCGCGCTCAAAACCGGTTTCCGCCATATCCGCGAATGGGACCTGCAAGAAGCCGTGATCTGCGCCGACAGCGACGGGCAGCATCTGCCGTACGATATCAAGCGCGTCGTCGACGCGATCCAGTTGCATCCGTCGGCGGGCATGGTGCTCGGCAGCCGCAAGTTCACGGGTCAAGTGCCGCTGCGCAGCCGTTTCGGCAACAGCGTGACCCGCGGAGTGTTCGCGGTCGCGACCGGCAGCAAAGTGTACGATACCCAGACCGGACTGCGCGGCTTCCCGCACCATATGCTGGACTGGCTGTGCGAGATTCCCGGCGACCGGTTCGAGTACGAGATGAATATGCTGCTGGCGGCGCGGCGCGAAGGCTATGCGATCCGAGAAGTGTTTATCGAGACGGTATATCTGGAAGAAAACAAATCGTCGCATTTCCGCCCGCTGGTCGACTCGATGCGAATTTACCTGCCGATTCTGGCGTTCAGCGCATCGTCCGCCGCTTCGGCGATCATCGATTTCACGCTGCTGTTCCTTTTCCAATACATGACGCATAATCTGTTTTTCTCCGTCGTGGCGGCAAGGCTTTGCAGTTCGATCTTCAATTACTCAATGAACCGCAAATACGTGTTCGGCGGCAAAAACGCGGCCAAAGTGCGCAAGTCAATGCCGAAATATTTTTCGCTCGTCGTGCTGGTGCTGCTGTTGAATTACGGGTTGTTGTACTTCTATAACGAGCAGTTGATTCTCCCGTTGGTGGTAGCCAAGATTTTGACGGAAGCGTCGATCTTCGTGTTCAGCTTCTGGGCGCAGCGGCGGTTTGTGTATTGATTTTAAAAGAAAAAACTTCTTCGGTTTTGCGCCGGAGAAGTTTTTTTGCGTCATGGGGTCGAGTTAACGAACAATTGGGTCGCTCACTGCGTTTATAATGAAAGAAAGTGGTATAGCGAGCAAGTAGAAGGGAGATATCAATGAGCGAAAAAAGAAAAATATGGATATGGTTACTGATTCCGTTTTTGTATGGGGCTTTGGTGTCCTTCGTGCCGATGATCATTTATCCGGTGGCGGCGCAGATCGTGTTCGGGGCTTTCTGGCTTTGGGTCGGTATGCGATTCGCGCTGTTAAGCGGCAATTCGTTGAAAAATTTCGCATGGGGGAATAGTTTGTGGTTGATCTCGTTTCTGCTTTTCCTTTGGCAATTCATTTTGACGGACGACGCTAATCGCAACATGGCAATCGCCGCGGTCAGCCAAAATTATATGTTGTCTTTTTTGACGTCGGGCGTATGGATCTACCGTTTATCCGAGACGGATAGCATTGATGCCACGCCGATCATGACTTTGGCTTATATCGTGATGGTCGTCGTTTTCGCGATCGGGTTCGTATGGGGAAAAATCAAAAAGAAAACGCAAATCGAATAGGCAAACCCTTTTTAAAAGAAGGTACGCTAACGGGAGGCATTATGCGAAAAAGATTTCAGACCATCCTGGTCGCGGCCTGCGCCGTTATGATCGTGAGTGCCTGCACCGACCGTTCAACACAAACACAACCCGCGACGGCCTCTTCAACGACTGCAAAAACGGAAAGCGCGGATACGCCGTCCAACGAAGCGCCGACAGAAAATAACGACGCGCCCGAGATGACTTCCGGCGTGAATGTCGATAGGGACCGTATAGACAGCCCGCTTTGGAACGAGGAGATGCGGGAACAGCTCGAAGTCGTTTTGCAAGCGACCGTCGATAAAGACGCGGAAGCGTTCAATAGCGGCTTGGGTCCCGATGCACAGGGCGTTTTCGACTATATGCTGGAAAACGAATACGATTTTCAACAAGTAAGTTCGATCCATGAAGAATACGGAAAGGTTCTGGTCCAGGTGGATAGCGTATTGGAATTGCCGGGCGAAGCGCCGAAGCCGTATACGTGCACGTTTTATTTCGAGCAGGATCAAGCAGGGGAATGGCGAATCGTTTCGATAGACTGAGACTGAACGTAGCGTCGGTATCACAAGCACAGATCGGAGAGGATCACAATGACCGACTTAATCACCTATTATAGCGCTTTTGACGAATGGGGCAGGCTCGAACGCGAACCGCTCGAATTCACCGTCAATCTTCACCACATCTTTGCGCACCTGCCAAGCGCGGGCCGCGTGCTTGATAACGGAGCGGGACCGGGTCAATACGCGATGGCTTTGGCCGAAAAAGGCTACCGTATGACGCTCACCGACCTGACGCCGAGACTGGTCGAGATCGCGGGAGCCAAAGCAAACGAAATGGGCTTGAGCGACAACTTTGACGGGTTTCATACCCGCGATGCCCGTGATTTGCAAGGAATTCCGGACGACCGGTTCGACGCGGCGCTGATGCTCGGCCCGATGTATCATTTGCAGGAAGAGGCCGACCGTATCCGCGCCGTGCAAGAACTGCATCGCGTGACAAAGCCGGGCGCGACCGTCTTCGTGGCGTTTATGCCCCGAACAGCCTTTTTGCGCAAATCGCTTGCTCAACCGGAAGCCTGGAAACCGAATCATACCGCCGACGGTTTGGATCGCCTGATGTCTTCGGGTCGTTTCGACCATGCAGACGAAGGGCGATTCACAGGCGCGTATTATTTCGATATTGACGAGATCGATCCTTTTATGGACGCGTACGGGTTCGAAAACGTCAAAACCGTCGCATCCAGCAGCATCGCGGGCGCGATGACGCCGGAGCAGTGGACGTACTGGCGGGAGCGGGGCGAACAAGAATTTGACCGGGTCATCCGGCATCTGATTGACGTATCGGACGACCCGCATATTCTGGGCATGTCGCCGCATGTGCTGTATATCGGAAAGCGAAAATAACGGTTGACCGATAGCGAACACTCCGAACATATGCCGCAACGACCCAAAGACTTGCAAGTCAAAATGACCAACGTAACGACCGCGATCGACGACATGTTCACCCGTCCGATCATCGGAGGCAGCAAGTTTACAGCCGAATTAGCCTCAGCCGAAGCAGCAAAAGAATCCGAACGCGGCGACGGACCCGAGATTCAAGCCTGGTATACGTAATAGTGGAACAAAGAAAAAGACAATGTGCTGATTTAGGGCGTGTACGCAAACTCAGGCGACGTGCATCTTGAGCTGCCTTTTCGCCCTCCTCTACGTCACTTTCTAGACATTCTAGCCCCGGAGAATATTTCCGGGGCTTTATGCTGAATTTCGTCCGATTCATGCAGGATTCCCGCTACAAAACGAGAACTACATACTCATGATAACGCTACCAAATAACGATCAAGGAGGATCATCATGATTGCCTACCATCGTTTGAGAGAAGCTATACTGCGGGTAGAACGTCGGCCGAATGATCTGGCAGGAGCCGCGATTACGTCGGAGAAGCTGGAGCAACTGCGTTCTTCGGAACATCTTCGGGAACTGTTGGACGAGATCAGAGCGGAAGCTACACTCGGCGTAACAGAGCCGTTGCCGTCCCTGGATTTCGATGTGTTCAAAACCTTCCATGAACAAGGCACGCGTCTGGAATACGAACAACCGTATTTCCGCCGACGCGCACGCTTGTTATCTCTTTCACTTGCTTTGCTGATTGACGGAGAAGACGAGTACCGAACAGCCTTACAACGCACGGTCTGGGAGATTTGCGGGGAATATAGCTGGGCAATCTCTGCGCATTTACCCTATGGTACGGATCAAGCGGGAGAAGAACGTTTACCGCCTGATCACGTTGTGGATCTGTTCGCCGCCGAGACCGCGAATGCTTTGGCGGAAATGTTGACGCTGGTCGGCGATCGTCTGCATCCGTGGATCGTGCAGCGGGTAAGCAGCGAGATCGAGCGCCGGGTATTCGAGCCTTGTTTCCGCAATGATCGGCCGTTCTTCTGGTTCTCGGCCGATCATAACTGGTCAGCCGTGTGTGCGGGAGCGGTCGGAATGGCGGCGATGCTGTTGATCGACGATCGGGAGCGGTTAGCCTGGGCTCAAGCCAAAATCGCCGATGCGATGGACAGTTTTCTATCCGGTTATGGGGACGATGGCTGCTGTATGGAAGGCGCGGGCTATTGGACATATGGCTTCGGCTACTACGTCTATTGGGCGGAAATGCTGTATGCCTACACGGGCGGCGAATTGGATATGTTGCAAAGCGGGAAAGTACGCCGAATCGCCGAATACGCAGGCAGTGTCGCGCTGACTTTGCCGGCTTGTGTCAATTACTCGGATTGCTCGCCGGAGATTCGGCTGCATCCCGGATTGATGAGCCGTTTGCAAAGCCGTATCGGAATCAGCGCGCCAATCGTAGTCAAGCCGCCTTCTTTCCATGACGACCATTGTTACCGCTGGCCGCATCAGGTGCGCAATCTGCTTTGGTCGGAAAAGCAGTTGGTCGAAGAAGGACCGCCGTCCGGCACGATCCGTTTCCCGGATGCGGGTTGGGTGATCGATAAACGGCAGACGTCGGCGGGCTTATTCGCGTTTTCGGCCAAAAGCGGAACCAACGACGAACCGCATAACCACAATGATCTGGGACATTTTATCGTACACGCGGCGGGCGAGACGTTGCTCACGGATCTGGGACCGGGCATGTACACGCAAGAGTATTTCAGTCCGGCAAGATACAATCATTTGCACACGTCCTCTTTGGGACATTCGGTTCCGGTCGTGAACGGTTGCGTACAAGAAAGCGGGAAAAAGCATCGGGCCGAGATTATCCGCAGCGTAAGCAATGGGGATCGTCTGCATTTTGACCTGGATCTGACGCAAGCGTATGGAAAAACAGCCGGTCTGTCTTCCTATATTCGCCATTTCACTTGGACCTGCCAGGGAGGCGTACCGTCTGCGGTATTGGAGGTTCGGGATGTGTTCGAGTTCGTCGTGGAAAAAGCAGACCCGGAATCCCGCTTGGCCGAGGTTCGCTTGGCCGCCGCCGATGAAGCCCGTTTGGAAGAAGACGGCAACCCGCTCATCGAAGACGAATCGGCTCCTTTGGCGGAAGAAGGCTCCGGACACCGGGTAACCGAACATTTTATCAGCCTTCACCGTCCGGAAACGGAGCTGGGCACGATCGTCTGGCAAGGGAAGCAAGGTCGGGCTGAGCTGCAATACAATCCGGCATGTTTTGAAGTCGTCGTGGAAGAACTGGATACGCATATGCACTTGGGCGAAAAACAGCGGGTTTATCGTACGGCGCTCATCGCGACTTCATTGAAACGCAGATTCGTTGCCGAATGGACCTTACGCTGTTCGGCCAAGCAAGAGAAGCATCATCCCGAGGGTAAAGTGGCATCTTCGATCTAATATTAGGTATAATAAAACGATCAATAAGTAAACAAGGAGGCGGTCCGATGAGACTAGCGGAAGCGCTGGTACAGCGTGCCGATCAGCAGCGAAAAATCGCCCAATTGAAGCAGCGGCTCGAACGTGTCGTCAAAGTACAAGAGGGCGATGTTCCGTCAGAAGATCCGCATGTGCTGCTTAACGAGCTGCATGAGACAATCGGCAGCCTAAGCGAATTGGTGAAAAAGATCAACAAAACCAATTCTTTTACCGTGTTCAGTGAAGGAAAAACGTTGGCGGATGTCTTGGCCGAGCGGGATCGCATTATGCAGGAGCGCAGCGCATTGAACGAGATTTTGGAAGCCGCTTCGGTGAGACAGGATGTGTTCAGCCGCTCCGAAGTCCGTTTTTACCGTACGATCGAAGTATCCGAGCTTCAAAAGAAAGTCGATGAGCTGTCCAAATCGTACCGTGAACTGGATTTTAAAATCCAAGAGAAGAATTGGACGATTGATCTGATCGAAAGCTGACTTCATTCGACCATCTATCGCGCAAGCAGGTAATCCGCATCATCGAAGCGAGCATAACCCCTCAACGGGCATGTTGAAAACTGGATCGGGTGCTGGGCCAAGCCCGAATAACTAACCTTTTAGCCCAATACCGTAACAAAAGTGCATGCACGGATGTATCGGGAACTTCTTATTGTCACTACCGTATGCTGGTCGATGAACGGATGAGGGCGGGTCAGGGGATTTGCGCGAAAGGTTGGACGTGGAGGGATCGGATAGCGGATTAAGCTGGTCTACCTTCGACGAATATCCGTACGAGGATATCGGTTCGGGATTATATATTCGAATCTACGAGATCGGCGGCGGTGAACAGTTGCGGATCAGCGGTACCAGCCTGAAGTTGAATCCGATGGGCGTCGTATGGATTCATCGCGACGGAACGGAGACGGTTATCGAAGGCCGGAAAGAATGGGAACGCGCGCGGGAGCAGATCGCCATGAACTGATTCCGACAGCGTTCTTTTTTTATAGATCCATTTTAATCAAGGCAAGCTAACAGGAGGAAACGAACATGGAACATGTCTATCTCGGCAGAAGCGGGCTTGAAGTGTCGCGTTTATGTCTGGGTACGATGACGTACGGCGATTGGGATATGGATGAACGCAGCTCGTTGAAATTGTTGGCGCGTATTTTGGATGCGGGAATCACTTTCCTCGATACGGCGGATACATACGGAAAAGGGACGAGCGAAGAGATTATCGGCAAAGCGGTCAAGGGGCGCCGGGACGATGTGATTTTGGCGACCAAATTCAAAGTCCGTACGGCAGAGGGATCCAATGGCGAAGGAGCAAGCCGGCATCGGATTATGCGTCAGGTCGAAGCCAGTCTTAAGCGACTTGGTACGGATTATATCGACTTGTACCAGATTCATCGTCCTGATCCGAACACCCCGATCGATGAGACGCTTCGGGCGCTCGACGACCTGGTCCGGCAGGGCAAAGTCCGGTATATCGGCTGCTCGAACTTCGAGGCTTGGCGTATGATCGAATCGTTATGGACTAGCGAAAAAATGAATCTGGAACGTTTCGTGACCAATCAGCTTAACTATAGTTTGCTTGAACGCTACAGCGAGCAAGAAATCATTCCCGCCGCCGAGAGATACGGAATCGCTACACTGGCCTATTCGCCGCTGGCGGGAGGCTGGTTGTCCGGCAAATATCGCGAAGGTCAGCCGTTGCCGCCAAATTCGAGGGGCGAAGCGCTGGATCTGAGCAAGACCGCAAACCGGGATCGGCTGAACGTCGTGGAAAAGCTGGCGCGTCTGGCGGAAGCCAAAGGCGTGAGCTTGAATCAATTTGCGCTCGCTTGGCTAATGCGCCGAAGCGACGTTATCCCGATTGTCGGCATCCGTAACGAGCAGCAATTGGAAGATAACTTGAAGGCCCTGCATGTGAAACTGACGGACGAAGAACTGCAAGCCGTTGACGGGATTGTGCCGAGTCCGTATCGGGATCACTCCCAAGACGGAAGCTTCACGCTAACAAAAATTTCATTATAGGATTTTTGAGAACGAGGGGCTTTAAATGGTATAATGGCTGGGAGCCGATCCGAACAAGCACGGAGAAACTCATCCCAATACATTAGAGAGAGGGATCACAATGGCTAACGGAACAACAGCAGGTTTTCAACAAGACGATCGGCTTCAGCAGCTGAGCGAGAATGGCATCGATTGTACCGTCATCACCGTAAACGGAGCACGCATTCAAGGCAAGATCGAAGCGTTTGACCGTTTCGTTATTGTCGTTCGTACGCCAGCCAGCAAGCAGAGCCTGATTTACAAGCACGCCGTTTCGACGATTGTCGAAGGCATGGGTAAATAACCAGTGATCGCAAAAAAGGCCCGATGAAGCGGAGCGTAGACTCCGTTTCTCGGGTCTTTTACGTGCATCCCATAAGGTCCGTATGATCGACGACCGGAGATTCGGGTAATGAGTAGCAGAAGAGAGAGCAATACCAATCGCACACAGAGAGCGGGGAACTTTCCGATGACACAATCATCCCAAACCAACTTCGATCTAATCGTACTCGGAACCGGCAGCGCAGGACAGAATGTCGCAACCTCATGTCGGGAAAAAGACTGGAGTGTGGCGATCATTGATCCGCGTCCGTTCGGCGGCACCTGCTCGCAGCGCGGCTGCGATCCGAAACGCGTGCTGGCCGGAGCGGCCGAACTGATCGCGCGCAGCCGGAATCTCAAAGGCAAAGGGATCGCCGGCGAGAACGCTATCTTCTGGTCGGACCTGATGGCTTTCAAAGAAACGTTCGTCGAAGGCATCCCGGAATCGACCGAAGAAAAATTCGAAAAAGCGGGCATTGCTTATTTTCACGGGACCGCTTCTTTTACGGACACGAACACTATCCGCGTCGGCGAGCATGAATTGACCGGCGGCAAAATTCTGATCGCGACAGGCGCGAAACCGGCCACGCTGGATATCGAAGGCGAAGAGCTGTTGATGAACAGCGAAGGGTTTCTCGACTTGGAAAAGCTGCCGGAAAAGATCGCGTTTATCGGCGGCGGTTATATCTCGTTCGAATTCGCGCATATCGCGGCCGAAGCGGGAGCGGAAGTCCATTTGATCCACAACAACGACAAGCCGCTCAAAAACTTCGATCCCGATCTGGTGGAAGCTTTGGTCGAGAGTTTGAAAAAAGTCGGCATCCGGTTCCATTTGAATACGAAAACGGAAAAAATCTCGCGCTCGGGCGAACATTATATCGTGGAAGCGAAAGAAGAAGGCAAGGCGCTGACGCTGGAAGTCGGAGCCGTGATTCACGGAGCAGGACGCGTGCCGAATATCGAGGAGCTGGATCTGGACAAAGGCAACGTCGAAGCGGATAAAAAAGGCGTGACGGTGAACGACCATATGCGCAGCGTAAGCAATCCCGACGTGTATGCCGCAGGCGACGTGTCCGGATCGCCGGGACTTCCGTTGACGCCGATCGCCGGACTGGAAGCACGCGCCGTGACCGCGAATCTGTTGGACGAAGGCAACAAAACGCCGAATTACACCGCCACGCCGTCCGTCGTCTTCACCTACCCGATGCTGGCCGCCGTCGGCATGACCGAAGCGGAAGCCAAAGACAGCGGTAAAGACATCAAAGTCAATATCCTCGATATGTCGGACTGGTACACGTACAAGCGCATGGGCGAGTCGCCGAGCATGGCCAAAGTCATCTTGGATAAAAACGACGGAACGATTTTGGGCGCGCATGTGCTGAACAGCAACGCCGAGCATCTGATCAACTACTTCACGATCGCCATGCGGCATGGTTTGACGGCGGAGCAGCTTGGCGATACGTTGTTTGCTTATCCGACGGACGGAAGCGATGTGCAGTATTTGTTGGAGTTGTGAAAAAACGAAAAGGGAGAGTAAGAACATTTCACGGATAGGAACATGCAATGTACAGGACATGAGGCCATCCGGCTATTCGGAGAAAGTATAATCCGACAAGCGTCCAAAACGATACATTTCGGTCCGAATCGTTCAAATAAGTTCGTATATACACTTAATTGGTTCGAATTTTGCTATTTTGGAAAAATAGATGCGGATATACACTTAATTTCTCGATTTTAAGCTTATTTAAGCTTTTTTTCTTGAAATAGGTGTAGATTCGCATCTATTTTAAAATTCGGGAGAAGATCGAACGAAATAAGTGTATTCGAGCACTTGTTTCAATCTCTGAAATCGTCAGCGCGCGAGGTTGTTTGCATAAGGTTCGAGCAGGCGGAACAAAAAAGCACTCCGGTAATCACCGGAGTGCAAGTTCCTCTTCAGGAACGGACGTGTAAGTCTGCCAAGGGATCGATGCTGCGCCGAGCTGGTCAAGATAGGCTACATACTCGGAGTCGCCGCAATATTTCGGAACGCCGTAGGCATCCTGCGACATCAGAACGATCGGCATGTCCGGAAAATAAGGCTCGTACTTCGCCGCTGCTTCCTCGCAAGTGCCGGAAAATCCGAGCACATGCAGCTTCACCGCAACTACCGCAAACTTCCCGCCTTGCCGTTCCATAACCGCGCCGTCAAAACTCATGATTATTCGCCTCCAATTAAAATAGGTTACAAATCTATTAAAGCAGATTTGAGATTTTATGTTGTGAACCATATCACAAACTATAGTAAAAATTGCAAACGTTTTAGTTAAAAATGTAATCGTTCTCTATCTTCGAAGATGACACCTGTCACTTAACACCTGGTCCTAATACATGCTATAATAAAACCCATTCACTCCTAAGAGCGGACAGCCGCTTATCAGTGTTGGTTTCACGACTACGTTTTTCACAAAGGAGAAGGATCGGATGAAATACAACGAATGGGTAGCCCCTGAACGTTATAACATGACGGAAGAAATGGAGCGCCACGCACCGGACAAGATTGCGCTCAAATGGCTCGGAGAAGGAGAAGAGAGCGCGGAGATCACCTACGGCGAGCTGCTGAAGCAGGCGAACCGCCTGGCGGGCGGACTTGCGAAGCAAGGACTGCAAAAAGACGACAAAGTGCTGGTTACGGTGCCGCGCCGCATTATCGCTTACGTCACGTACCTTGCTTGCCTGAAGCTGGGTCTGGTCATCATACCGTCTTCGGAAATGCTGCGTGCCAAAGACCTCTCGTACCGCCTGCGCCACTCGGAAGCGCGCGCGGTCATCTCCTGGCCTTCCGTAACGGGCGAAGTAGACCGGATCGAAGAAGAGCTGCCTGAATTGAAATATCGCATCCTGGCTACGGAAGCCGGGGACCTGTCGACGCAAGAGGGCTGGCTGAATCTCAACGCCCTGATGGAAGGCCAATCGGATACGTTCGGGTCGGTCGACACTTCGCGTGACGATATGGCGATTCTCGCGTATACATCGGGCACTACCGGCAATCCGAAAGCGGTTGTGCATACGCATGGATGGGGCTTCGCGCATTTGCGTATTACGGCTTCATGGCTCGATATCCGCGAAAGCGACACGGTCTGGGCAACGGCAGCTCCAGGCTGGCAAAAATGGATCTGGAGCCCGTTCCTGTCGGTGCTGGGCAGCGGAGCGACCGGATTCTTCTACAGCGGTTCGTTCGAACCGAAGCGTTATCTGCATCTGCTTCAGGATTACAAAGTCGGCGTGCTCTGCTGCACCCCGACCGAATACCGCCTGATGGCGAAGTCGCACGGCCTGAACGAATACGACCTGACGAATCTACGCAGCGCCGTATCGGCAGGCGAACCGCTCAACCAGGAAGTCATCAACGTGTTCCGCGAGCATCACAATCTGACGATTCGCGACGGCTACGGTCAAACGGAAAGCACGCTGCTGATCGGCAATCTGGTCGGTTCCGAGATTCGTCTCGGCGCGATGGGCAAATCGATGGCCGAAGGCCTGGCGCTGGTCGTCGATGACGAAGGCGTGCCTGTAGCTCCGGGCGAAGTCGGCAATATCGCGGTACACAGCGAGCTTCCGGCACTGTTCCGCGAATACTTCAAAGACCCGGACCGCAAAAATCAATCGATGCGTGGCGAGTACTTCATCACGGGCGACCGTGCGAGTCTCGACGAAGAAGGGTACTTCTGGTTCGAAGGCCGCGGCGACGATATCATCATCAGTTCCGGCTACACGATCGGACCGTTCGAAGTCGAAGAAGCGCTGATGAAGCATCCGGCGGTCAAAGAATGCGCGGCGGTCGCGAGCCCCGACGAGATTCGCGGCAGCATCGTCAAAGCGTTCGTCGTGTTGCGCGAAGAAACGGAAGGCACGCCGGAGCTGGTCAAAGAACTGCAAACCCATGTCAAAGAATGGACCGCTCCGTACAAATACCCGCGCAAAATCGAATTCGTGACTGATCTGCCGAAGACCGCTTCGGGCAAGATCCGCCGGATCGAACTGCGCGAGCAGGAGAAACGGAACGTCTCGAAATAAAGGTTAAAACGACTGCAAAAGCGGCTCCGACGTCAACCGACGCGGTAGCCGCTTTTTTTTGAAATCAGTCTTTACTTCAATAAGCCAGCGTCGCGCCGTAAATGTAGCGAAGCGCTTGCCGCGTGCCGGAGTGCTTAAGCGTGGACAGAATCATAATGTTGGTCGGTCCCGGCGTAAAAGTAACGATAAAGCAATAGAGTAAAAAAGAAACGGTATTCATGCAAGAGGCTCCCTTCGATGTCTGCTGACACCTAAGCCTAGAGCCATTCGTCCTGAAGCTATAGTACATTATTGCAGGATGAAGATATTTCGATATTTTTAAACGATATTCATGTACGTTTTTATCCATAACGCTGATATTATTATATTCTGTCGGCGCAAGCCGAAAAAGAGAGAAGCCAATAGAGTGGGAGACTGGAAAAAGCATGAAAAAATCTATCGCTATACCGCTGACGATCTCGATTATCGCGATTTCGTTTTCGGCAATTTTCGTGAAGTGGTCAGACGCGCCGTCTTCGATATTGAGCATGTACCGGATGTGGTTCGCCTGCATTCTGATGCTGCCGATCGTTTGGGTCAAGCGCGCAGAATTCAAAAGATTAAGCCGCAAAGAAGCATTCCTGCTGATCTTCTCCGGACTGTTTCTGGCAATGCACTTCGCACTGTGGTTCGAATCGTTGAAGCTGACTACCGTTGCAAGCTCCACGATTATTTTGGCGCTTCAACCGCTTATATCGCTGGTCGTCGGATTCTTTTTGTTCAAAGAACGCACGACGAGAGCTTCGATCGCGGCACTCGCCGTCGCGACGTTTGGAGTGGGCTTGATCGGTTGGGGCGATATTGGACTCAGTGCCCAAGCGATTCGCGGCGATATTTTGTCGTTCTTATGCGTTATCGCGGTAGTGGGTTACTTGTGCATCGGACAAAATGCGGTCAAAAAGGTATCGCATTGGATCTACAGCTTCAGCGTATTTTTCTCGGCGGCTGTGTTCCTCACCCTTTTCAATATCGCAACAACGCAAGAGTTTTTCGCGTATCCGGCCAAAGAGTGGGGCGTATTCGGCCTGCTTGCGGTCGTTCCGACACTGGCGCACGTCATTAACAACTGGCTGCTGAACTACGTGAACGCCACGACGATCTCGATCAGCGTGTTGGGTGAGCCGGTGGGCGCTTCGCTGCTGGCGATCTGGCTGCTCGGCGAGCATATGACCGGACTTCAATTGATCGGCGGCGTGCTGGTGCTTGCAGGCATGTTCATGTTCCTGATCCGTCAGGCGAGCGCGGCGCGTCCGGCATTGGAACGATCTTCGGACGCGCCAACAGCGACAGCGGAAAACCCATAAATCGGCTGTACAGCCGCAGGTACTCTTCGCGTCCGACCGGACCTCCGGCGACCAGCGCTTCGTACCACACCCCGAATTCTTTCATTAAAAAGCCGGAGCCGGCATAACCGTTACGCACATAAAAGTCCCGTCTGCGCAGTCGTTCGGCTGCGTTTGGCGAGTCTTTTTCCGCGGCTTCGATATTGAGCACGATTCGGCTGCCCGCGTACGTTTGGCGAAGCTGCTCCAAAATCCGGCTGCCGTAGCCTTTGGAACGCAAAGACGGCTGAATCGCCAAATACATGACGAACGCCAAATCCCGATCGCGGGACAGCGAAGCGTAGGTGAACCCGATCAGCGTATCTTTTTCGTAATAACCGACAAAGTCGACAAAAGGCTTCCGTGCTTTCCTGAGAAGGATCGACATGGGGGCTCTTTCGTTTGCGGGAAAAGCTTCTTCGTACAACGTTTTGATCAGCGGGAGAACGGAGGAACGTTGGGTGATCGGTTCGGTTCGTAAACGCATATCGAGGCTCCTTTTTGAATTGTGATGTTCGTTTCAAGTGTAAAGCTATGGAATCCCGGCCGCAAATCCTTTATAGTAAAAATGCTTTAGGGTTGTTGCGGGAACATCCGGCGACGAAGGAGGCGATACGATGAATACCGAAAAAACGAGTACGGAAATATGGATCGACGAGCGGCGTTTCGACGTAACCGGACTGCGGGAATTTGTGGTCGAAAGAACGGACGGCCGCGATCGGCGGACATTCGCTTTCGATTTCAAAGTCACCCACGAACAGTACCATGACGTGGCGACGCTGTTGTACAAAGGAACGTTTCGCTTGCGGATTCCGCGGTTTGGATACGACGGCGTAACGGATATTCATAACTACTCCACGTCGTTGGACAATCTGTATGAAAAAGACGCGGTCGGCGACTATCATCTGGAATTGGCCGAGAGCTTGTAACGTAACGATCAAAAAGGAGGAAATTCATGAGCGAACGCGAGATTTTATTGGAACAGCTTCAGGCTTGCCGCAGCAAAAACGGATGGTTCACGTCGATGGCCGCCGCGATCAAAGGATTGACGCAAAAGCAGGCCGATTGGAAAAGCAACGGGGAAATGAATAGCGTGCACGAGATCGTGCGCCATTTGGACTTTTACAACAAACGTTACTTGAATCGGTTTCTCGGTCAGGACGTTCCGGCTTTCGAAGGCGACAACGACGACACGTTCGAACCGTTGGACGGCGAGCAAGGTACCTGGGACGAAGCGCTTAAAGCCTACGATGCCACGATGGAAAGCTGGATCGACGCGGTGGAACAAGCGGAAGACGGCGTTTTGGAAAAATGGACGGGCGATCTGACGCATTTGACGATTCATAACGCTTACCATATCGGGCAAATCGTGTTTATCCGCAAGCAGCAAGGCTCGTGGGACAAGAAATACGGCGTCAGCTAAATGGGCATGGACGCCATGAATAACCGGGAGCATGGGCCTCGGAAAGCGGGGGAACGGAATTGACTTTACAGCAGCTCAGGTATGCAATCGAGGTGGCGGGCTGCGGCTCGATCAACGAGGCGGCCAAACGCCTGTTCATCTCGCAGCCGAGTCTGTCCAATGCGATCAAAGATCTGGAGCAGGAACTCGGCATTACTATTTTTGACCGGACCAATCGGGGCATTACCTTGTCGGCGGACGGCGTCGAATTTATGGCGCACGCCCGGCAGATCGTCGAACAGGCCGAACTGCTGGAAGGACGCTACAAAAACAAACGCCGCACGGCGGTCCATTTTTCCGTGTCGACGCAGCATTACGCATTCGCATCCGAAGCATTCGCCGCATTGATGGAAGGCAGCGACGAAGAAGAGTACGCGTTCTCGCTCAGGGAAACGCAGACTTCGGACATTATCGAAGACGTACGGACGTTGCGGAGCGATCTCGGTATTCTGTACCTGTGCGACCGCAATGCCCGTGTCATGAACAAAATGTTCAGCGACGGAAGCCTTAAATTTACGCCTTTATTCAACACGCAGCCGCATATTTTCGTCGGCGCCTCGCATCCGCTTGCGCGCCGGGGGATGGTTACGGTAGAAGATCTTCAGCCGTATCCGTACGTCACGTTCGATCAGGGGGAGAACAGCTCGCTGCATTTTGCGGAAGAGATGCTGAATTTGCCGGAAGCGGCGCGCAGTATCAAGATCAACGACCGCGCCACGTTGACCAGCTTGCTTGCGAGCACGCATAGCTATACGGTCGGAAGCGGTATTTTGCCAGCGGAGCTTGAAGGTTCGGTGTTGAAATCGGTGCCTGTCGAGACGGGCGAGCTGTTCACTATCGGCTGGATCGCGCACAAAGACCGGCGTCCGAGCCGGGTGGCGGCTTCTTATGTGGAACTGCTCAACGATCTGGTGGCGCGGCGTTATTTTGCAGCCAACCAGTTCTTATTTTAGTCGGAGAAGGCACATTTTTATTCAAGAATTCGGGAGGAACGTATGCAAAGTCCAGTGATTGGCAAAACCCAAACAAACCCGCCTTTTCGCTGCGATCTCGTCGGAAGCTTCCTGCGGCCGCCGGAGCTGATCGAAGCCCGGAAGCTGCATCGGGAAGGGGCGCTTACGGACGAGGGGTTAACGGAGCTTGAGACGGCGGAGATCATCAAGCTGATACAGCGTCAAAAAGAAGCCGGGCTTGCCGTCGTTACGGACGGCGAGTTCCGGCGCTCGTGGTGGCATCTCGATTTCTTTTTCGGGGTGGAAGGCACGCAGAAGATCGATCTGAATGCAGCCGCGGGGCGCACGGATGCGAAGCAGCGGGCGGAAACGTTCCGCGTTGCGAATAAAATTTCGTTCGGCGACCATCCGATGCTTCGGCATTTCGAATCGTTGCGCGATCTTGCGGCGGGAAGCGGCATGATGCCGAAAATGACCATTCCTTCGCCGGCGTTGTTCCATTTCGTCCAACGTTACAACGGCGGCGATGCTTATGCGGGAGACGAAGAGCTGTTCGCGGATATCGTGCAAGTGTACCGGGATGCGATCCAGGCGTTTTACGATGCGGGATGTCGGTACTTGCAGCTTGACGATACCTCCTGGGGGACGCTGTGCAGCCTGCTGCATCGCACGCAGCTGCGCAGTCAAGGCACAGACCCCGATCAGCTCGCGGCCGATTACGTGCGGCTGATCAACGAGTCGATCGCCGAGCGTCCGGACGACATGGTCATTGCGCTGCACGTCTGTCGGGGAAATTTCCATTCGACCTGGTTCGCTTCGGGCGGCTACGAGCCTGTGGCGGAAGCGTTGTTCGGCGGCTGCAAGGTCGATGCTTTTTTCCTGGAGTACGATAACGAGCGCGCGGGAGGCTTCGAACCGCTCCGCTTTATCCGGAATCAATACGTCGTTCTGGGCTTGGTCACGACCAAGCATGGCGGATTGGAAAGCAAAGAAGTGCTGAAATCGCGTATTGCGGAAGCCTCTTCGTTCGTGTCGATCGATCAGCTCTGTCTGAGCACCCAGTGCGGCTTCGCTTCGACCGAAGAAGGCAATCTATTGACGGAAGACGAGCAATGGGAAAAAATCAGGCTCGTCGCGGAGACGGCTGCGGAAGTGTGGCCGGCTTAACTCCGAGCGTGCGCAACCGTCTGCATATAAATCCGACTGCTATACCCCGTTATAACAATTAACGATAACCGGGTATAGCTTTTGGGCGTTACTCGGGCTTTTCTCGAAAATGATATAGTAAGTTTTAATATCGCGGTACAAGTTAGCGAGCAAGAACGAAAGTTGGCTTTAGCTTAACCATACACTTGCCTAAACATGAAACGATAATCCGATATTCCCAAGGAGGAACTTATCCATGAGTACCATTTTCGAGCAAGCCGTTCAACGAGACACCGTACCTTTCCGTCATGACATCGTAGGCAGTTTCCTGCGTCCGCAGGCGATCAAGGATGCGCGTATCCAATTTGCCGCAGGGGAGATCGACGCAGCCGCTCTTCGCAAGATCGAAGACGAAGAGATCATCAAGCTGGTTGAAAAGCAAAAAGAAGTCGGTCTCAAAGGCGTAACGGACGGCGAGTTCCGTCGCTCGTGGTGGCATCTCGACTTCTTCTGGGGACTGGGCGGCGTTAGCAAAAAAGCATCGGATACCGGCTATCTGTTCCATGGCGTGGAATCCCGTGCGGAAACGGCTCTGTTGACCGGGAAAGTCGGCGAAGGCGCGAAGCACCCGATGGTCGAAGACTTCGTGTTCCTGAAAAGCGTAGCCGGCGACGACGCCGTGGCGCGCCAAACCATTCCGGCTCCGGCGCAACTGCTGTTCGAACTGTTCCGCGGCGACAATATCAAAACGGTCGACGAGTTTTACCCGAACCGTCAAGACCTGTACACGGATGTAGCAACGGCTTACCGCGACGCGATCCTGGCCTTCTACGAAGCCGGATGCCGCAACATCCAACTCGACGACTGCACCTGGGGCGCGCTGAGCGACCGTCAATTCCGCGCGATGCAAGAAGAAGCGGGCGTCGACATCGACGAGTTGGCGAAAAGCTTCCTGTACGTCAACAACCTGGCGATCGAGAACCTGCCGGCCGACCTGATCGTAACCACGCATGTATGCCGCGGTAACTACAAATCGACCTATGCCGGAGAAGGCGGCGGCTACGATCCGATCGCGGAAATCCTATTCGCAGGCTCTAACGTATCGGCTTTCTACCTGGAATACGACAGCGAGCGCGCAGGCGGCTTCGAGCCGTTGAAATACGTGAAAGACCAACAAGTCGTATTGGGATTGTTCAGCTCGAAATTCGGCGAGCTGGAAGACAAAGAGCAAATCCTCAAACGCATCGAGGAGGCCGCACAATACGTGGACATCAACCAACTGTGCGTCAGCCCGCAATGCGGCTTCGCTTCGACGGAAGAAGGCAACGTCCTGACGGAAGAACAGCAATGGGCGAAGCTCCGTTTCGTAAAAGAAATCGCCGACTCCGTGTGGGGCGCGTAAAGCCTCTGTTCGTTAAAGAAGCTTGAGAGGCGCTGCGGGAGAAATTCGTTCCGGTCGCGTGTTGTATTTGGGAAGCCGGATTTAAATTTATCAAGGAAGCTTCCCAAATACAAAGGCGAGCGCTATCGCTCCTTCACTGAATTTCTCCCTCCGCTTGAAGCTTCCGTTATAAGCAGGGCTTTTTTAAAGGGAAAGGGAAAAAGGAAATTCAAAATAAAAATGTGTCATATTTCGATAGTCGTAAGCTTATCTTTTCAGTATAGACTTCATATTCATTCATTTTACCAATCCATTTGATTCGGTAAGGGCTGAGGCGGCCATTACGCCTTTATTTCGGGAAGAAATCGCTTTGGTCATAGCCGACGCCGCTTTGCTAACGACAACTTAGGTGTACTTAGCCTTTCGTTTGAGTTGCTCGCGGATGTCGGTTTTTTGCGCTTTTCGCACGTGATTAGGATCTTGCCGGCTGTCCAGATCAACGACCTTTACGTTATAAATAGGATCCCTTGCGCCGCCAAAAGTCGTCCGTCTCGTCTCTCGAAAGACAAACCAGAAAGCAGCTTAGCTACCGCCTTTTTGTAAAACTGACGCTCCAACTTTGTACATAAAAAGTAAAAATTGGGAAAAAATTTGAATATTCTATTAAAAACATTTTATAGAAAATTGCAACTTTTATATTTTTAAGTCGTCTAAATAATAGAAAATAATTAGGAGGGGAAAAATGAGAATTCTAGTTATAGTAAATGCAATTCTTTTATTTTTTTTATTAGGATGTGGAGGTAAAGAATCGGTTATGCAAGAAGATGATTTTCTTAAAAAGGTTGAAACCTCTTTAGTTGAACAAGGAATAAAGGCTGAAAAAGTAGAACCTCCTACGAACGCTGTTGATATAGCTGGAAAGGTAGCTCATCAATATCTCATATCAGCAGAAGGAGTCTCAGAGGATAGTATTTTTATATTTGTTTTCAAATCTGCCAAAGAAGCAAGTGAAGGTCTAAAAGAAGCAAAGACTGCTGTTGCCACTCAAACTAAAGTCGATGAATATAAAAAGGGAAACATACTTGTATTCTATTATGCTTTAGATGGTAACTTAAGCAAATATGATAAGCAAATTAAA
>NZ_JBBKAR010000050.1:0-85570 GCF_037722395.1 Saccharibacillus sacchari
TAATCAACAGGCCTAGCACATACGCACTTATTTGAAGACTCGGGAGCCAATCGAACGGAATAAGTGCATTTGAGCACTTATTTCACCCGTCCTTCCTTAAATGTTCGGCCGTAGCGGTCGTGCCGCTGAGCTTCATGTCTTGCGGCGTTCCTTCGAACACGAGCTGTCCGCCGTTCACGCCGCCTTCCGGGCCGAGGTCGACGATCCAATCCGCCGCCCGGATCACCTGCAAGTTATGCTCGACGATCAGGATCGTGTGTCCGGCTTGAACCATGCGGCGCAGCAGCGTCAGAAAATGCTCGGTATCGAGCGGATGCAATCCCGACGTCGGCTCGTCCATCAGGTACAGGACGCGTTTGCCTGTCGTGCCGAGCAGTTCCGTCGCCAGCTTCAACCGCTGCCCTTCCCCGCCGGACAGCGTGGTCAGCGTCTGCCCCAGCTCCAGATAGCCGAGTCCTACTTCCCGAAGCAGATGTAGCGTACGCATGATGCCGGAGCGTCCGGCGAACAATTCCGCCGCTTCTTCGACCGAAGCGCGAAGCACGTCATGGATCGAATATCCCCGGTACTCGACCGCAAGCACGTCGTTTTGGAACTGACGCCCGCCGCAGACCGGACAGACCACCTCGATATTTTGGAAAAAAAGCATATTGCTCGTCACGGTTCCGAGTCCTTCGCAGTTCTCGCAGCGTCCTCCCGCCATGTTGAACGAGAAACTGCGCGCCGATAATCCGGCGGCTTTGGATGGTTCCAGCGAACCGAACAGCTTGCGAATGTCCGTATAGACATCGCAATATGTCGCCACGTTCGAACGCTTCATGCGGGAAATCTGCGCTTGCCGAATACTGACGATCCGGTCGAATCTGTCCAATCCGCTAATCGCGTCGGCCGCCGGATGCGCGCCGCTTTCGGCCAACACGCCGAAAATCAGCGAAGATTTGCCGGAACCGGATACTCCGGTCACTGCGGTCAGTTTCTCTGTCGGGAAACGGACGCTGACGTTGTTCAGATTATGCAAAGTCGCGCCTTCGATCTGTATCCAAGCTCCGTCTGCGCCAAGCCGTTCGGTTTCGTCGCGGCTCGGATTCGGGTTTGGCTTTGCCCGGACCGGTTTTTTCGGTTCCTGCTCGCCTGCTCCGCTTCCCGTAGCCGCGTCCGATCCCCGCCCGTTCGGGCTTGCTTCGGCGATTCCGTTCAGATATTGTCCCGTTACGGAACCGCGCTGCTTTTTCAACTCGTCCAACGTTCCCGTCGCGATCACTTCGCCGCCGTGGCGTCCCGCTCCCGGACCCATATCGACAAGATAATCCGCCGCTTTCATCATATCCGTGTCATGTTCGATCACGATCACCGTATTGCCCAGATCGCGCAGCCGGTATAGCATGGCGATCACGCCTTCCGTATCGCGGGGATGCAGACCGGCCGTCGGCTCGTCGAAAACGTACAGAATGCCCGTCATATCCGAATCGAGTGCCGCTGCCATCCTCACCCGCTGGCTTTCGCCGCCGGAGAGCGTCATCATCTGGCGGTCGATCGACAAATAACCAAGCCCGGTCCGCATCAGTCTGCCGAGCTTGGTATTCAGGTCGTTCAGATAGATCCGGGCCGGTTCACGCTGCGCGGCTCCGAGAGATTCGTTCAGCTTCGCGATCCAGTCCCGCAATTCCTCAAAAGAAAGCCGTGCAAGCTGCGGTAGCCTCGTATGGCCGACGGTGACGCTTCGGGCTTGTTCGTTCAAGCGCTCGCCTGCGCACTCCGGGCAAACCACCGAATCGAAAAAAACTTCCCCTTCTTTGGATTCGCCGCCTTTTTCCGATATGCGTCTCCAAAGCGTCGTGTACACCCCTTCGAATTTGCCGCTGCCGGCCGTTTTGGGCGGAACGATCTGCGGGAAAAAACGTTTCGCTTCGGCGGAATCCGTTCCGTGCAGCAGGATCGTTCGGCGTCCTTCCCCGTATTCGCGTATGGGCGTATCCGGCTTCACCGAAACGCCGTAATGGCGAAAAGCTTTGTATAACACATCTACCTGATACGCCAAATACCCGCTTTGTACCCAGTACAGAATCCCGCCTTTTTCGGGGGAAAGCGATTCGTCGACGCAGCGTTCCGGCAAAAGGCTCAAAACATGTCCCAGCCCTTCGCAGCGCGTGCAAGCTCCTTCTTTGGTATTGTAGGAAAAATGCGTGCGCGTAAGCTTGTCCATCCGTTGTCCGCAGCGATTGCAGTCCATGTACACATGAAACTGTCCGTCGGATCTGACCGTCTCTTCCCGGCAATCGGCCGCGGATACCGTTTCCCCGCAGTGCGGGCAGATCCGTTCTCCCAACTTCTCGTAAATCATGCGCAGATCGGTGTAAATATCCGTTTTGGTGCCGACCGTCGAGCGCGGATTGCGGTTTTTGTCATGCTGCCCGATCTGTACGGCCGGCGAAAGATTGCGGATCGACTCCACTTTCGGTTTGCGGATGCCTTCCAGCCCGATCGTCTCCAGATACTGCCGACCGCATTCCTGGAAGATCGTATCGACCAGCGTTGATTTGCCGGAGCCGGATATCCCCGTGAATACCGTTATTTTGCCGCGCGGAATATCCAGGTTCACCTGCTTCAGATTGCCTTCTTCCGCTTTTCTGATTTCGATCGCTTTCATGTTTATTTCCCTCCTTCGCTGCATTTCTTTAACGATCATACAACATTCATGCAACCTTTCGGTTTGACGCGAACAACCCCAGCAGCGGCGGGCATCGAAAGATGATAAAATTGCCGTAGCACTTGAAGGTTGGACTTGAAGGTTGAAGACGTATTCGAAAAAAGACGCGGGAGGATTGTTCATGCAAACTACGTTCCGGCATATGGACGAAAACGAAACGTGGACGCCGACGCAAGCCGCGCGGCTCCTGAACGTCAGCACCACTACGCTTCGCCGTTACGAGCAGTTGGAGTTGGTGCCGGACGTGCCGCGAAAAGGCGCGGGACGCCGCGTATACGCAAAACCGCATATGCAAGCTTTTGCCGCGCTGCGGGCGCTGCTTCAAGCTTACGACATTTCCGTTTCGTACACGGTGATGAAGTCTATTCGGGAAAACAAAGCATTGGAGGCGCTATGGCGGATCAATGAAGAACAAGCGGAGATCCAGCGGGAGCGGCAGCGCGTGGCGGAGATGCAAGAGCTGATCGGGCAAGCGGATTTCGCGAAATACGGCGGCCGCCGCATTGGCGAACGCTTGTCGATCCGGGAAGCGGCGGACATCGCGGGCGTCAATGCTTCGGCGATCCGGCATTGGGAAAAAGAAGGGCTGATCGCCCCGGCGCGCGACGCGCGTAACGGCTACCGGATTTTCGGTCCGCGCGAGCTGCGCCGGATCGTCGTTATCAGCAGTTTGCGGCGCACCGTTTATTTTATCGACCACATGAAAAAGCTGTTGGAAGACCTGGATGCGCATAACGCGGCGGCCGTGGAAAAGTCGTTCGTGATCGCGCTGGAAAGGCTCGACCGACGTCTGCGGCTTCAATATTCGGCGATTGCGGCGGTGTTGGAGTATATCGCAATTTTGGGCGAAAGCGAAGCGGCGGAGACGGACACTCCCAAGTAAACGTCGACCGGTCAAAAAACGAGTCGGCGTTCCAGCGAAGCGGTCAGCGAGCTTTCTTCGTCCTGTTCCAGCCAGTCTTCGATCGTGACCCGCAGCGCCGTCATATGCAAAGCGACAAGAAAGCGCAGATCCATATGCAGCGATTCCGGCTTCAGCCGCAAAGCAAGCGCTTGGCAAAGCTCTGGCTCCGTTTCCATCGTCGCGTACAGAAACAGCGAAGCGAGCGCGGGCGATTGCTTGGCGATCCGGTAACGGACAAGCAGCCCTTCCCGTTGCCGCTCGTACAGTCCGGCCAGATGCAAAAAGATCAGGCGCAGACCTTCGCGAACCGTCGTTTCCGTAGGCAGCTCGTTGGCCTGCGTCAACCCTTCCTGCTGGATCGAGCGGATCATGCCCGACAGGATATCTTCTTTGGAATCGAAATAACGGAAAAAAGTGCGCGAAGACATCGTGACGGCGTCGGCGATCTCTTGCACGGAAGTGCCGTGATAGCCTTTTTCGTTGAATAAATGCAGCGCGGCTTCGGTGATGGCCTGTTCGGCCATCTTTTTTTTGCGTTCTCTCAGCCCGGCGGCCGAGGACGACGCGGGGATCGGCTCCGTCATGGTTGTTCCTCCTTTCGCAAAGGTTGGCGTCTTGTCTAAATATAACTTACGGATACGCCAAACGTAAATCGACGCTTCAAGCCCGACAAGTCGGATACATAAGCGGGTTCACTCATACTATGTCTTAAATTGACTTTTGTCACTCTGTGACAATATAATTTTTTTAAGCTCTTCTCGCGGAGAGCAAATCTATCGCGGAAGGAAGATCAGGATGAACAACGAGCGTACAACAACGGCGGAGCAGGCGGCTTCGGGAATTTTCAACGGAGAAAACGGGCTTGATCCGTTTGCGGTATTCGCGCAAATGCGCGAAGCCGGACCGATCCTGTCGGTGCCGGTCGAGATGGGCGGCGTCAAGTTCCGCGCCTGGATGGTGACCCGGTTCGACGAAGCATTGGAAGTGCTCAAAAACCATCGGCGGTTCACCGTGGACCGGAGCAGTTTGGACGATCAAGGCGCCGGCGAAAGCTTCATTCAGCAGGACGAGTCGTCCCCCGCTACCTTTTTTACTGGAAAGTCGATGCTGACCGTGGACGAACCGGACCATCGGCGGTTGCGGGGACTGGTGTCCAAAGCGTTCACGCCGAAGTATATGGAAAGCTTACGTCCGCGCGTGCAGGAGTTGGCCGATCAATTGCTCGACCGGGTGCAGGCCGACGGCGAGATGGATCTGGTGCGCGATTACGCTTATCCCCTTCCGATCAACGTGATCTGCGATATGCTGGGCATTCCCGAACAAGACCATGCCGATATCCGTCTCTGGTCCGGCGCGATCGCGCACGGTCTCGGTCTGGGACGTCACGAGCCGGAAGTCGCGGAGCATATGCGCGCGTTCGGGGAATATACGGCGCGTCTGGTCCATGCCAAGCGCGTATCGCCGGGCGACGATCTGATCAGCCAACTGATCGCGATCGAAGAAGAAGGCGACCGTCTGAGCGAGCAGGAGCTGTATTCGATGATTACGCTGTTGGTGTTCGCCGGTCACGAAACGACGTCGAACCTGATCGCGACGGGCAGCCTGATGCTGCTCGACCATCCCGAACAGTCGGCGAAGCTTCAACGCGATCTTTCGCTCGTTCCCGCCGCGGTCGAGGAGCTGCTGCGCTTCAACGGTCCTTCCACGATCGCGGGTCCGCGCTTCGCGCTCGAAGACACGGAAATCGCCGGGCAAGCGATCCGGCGCGGCGATATGATCTTCCCCGTGCTCAAATCGGCGAATCGCGACGAATTGAAATTCGACGATCCGGAAACGTTGGATCTCGCGCGCAACGTCACCCGTCATCTCGCGTTCGGCAACGGCATTCATATGTGCCTGGGCACGCCGCTGGCCCGGATCGAAGCGGATATCGCGTTCTCCACGCTGCTGCGCCGTTTGCCGGAACTTAAGCTCGCGATTCCGCGCGAAGACGTAACCTGGAGCTTCGCGCTCAGTTCGCAAGGGTTGAGCGCGCTGCCGGTCAAGTTCTGAACCTGCGGTTCAAGCGCCGGGTCGGCGAAGGCAAATTCGAATCCGCCAAAGACGACGGCCAGACCGGTTCGATCAATAGTTAAAATCGTCAAATGACGAAAAACGCGTACGATGATCCGACAAGATCGACGTAAAGAAAAAGACTGCCCCGGCCATGAACATGGTTTTCGGGACAGTCCTTTTTTTATGGAGAATCAACCGCCGATGTACGACATGTCGATCTTTTTGCGATTTCGCGCCGTCTGTTCGGTCCGTTCATCGGAGTACCGATCGGCGCGGGCTTCCCACACGTCGACGATCGCCGAGCGGATCTCTTCGTCGCTTGCGCCGCCGCGCAGCAAGGCCCGGAGATCAAAGCCTTTGTAAGCGAACAGACAGGTGTAAAAGATTCCGTTGGACGATAGACGCGCTCTCGTGCAGGACGAGCAAAACGATTCCGAGACCGAGGTGATAAAGCCGACTTCGGCGTTCGTTCCCGCGTATCGGTAACGGGAAGCGACTTCGCCGAAATAATCGGGTTCGACGGCTTCCAGTTCATGCGCTTCGCGCAGACGTTCGTAGATCTCTTTTTTGGTGACGACTTTTTTGAAGCTCCATCCGTTGTCGTTGCCGACGTCCATAAATTCGATAAAGCGCAGCGTCACGCCTTTTTCTTTAAAATAAGCGGCCATCGGCAAAATTTCGGATTCGTTGACGCCTTTTTGCACGACCATATTGACTTTGACTTCGAATCCGGTGTCCACGGCGCGGTCGATTTGTTTCAAAATAAGCGCCGAATCGACCCCGCGTCCGTTCAGGCGCCCGAACAGTTCGGGGTCCAACGCGTCCAGACTGACGTTCAGCCGTCTAAGGCCCGCGTCGTGAAGGGCTTGCGCATGAGCGCCGAGCAGCACGCCGTTGGTGGTCAGACCCACGTCTTCCACGCCGTCGACGTGCAGGATACGGGAAACCAGTTCGGGCATATTTTTGCGCAGAAGCGGTTCGCCGCCCGTTAACCGGATTTTTTTCACGCCGATCGACGCGAACAATCTCGTTAACCGCTCGATTTCTTCGAACGTCAGCAGTTCGCTTTTCCGCATGAACGCGAAGTCGTCACCGAAGATTTCTTTGGGCATGCAGTAGGAACAGCGGAAATTGCAGCGGTCCGTAACGGAAATGCGCAGATCGCGGATCGGTCTGCGTAATCGGTCTATAGGCGTTTGACGGTTCATGGTCCTTCCTCCTTTCTTAATCGGGCGGCTGATCGCTGTCGTCAGCGGTATTGTGATTGCGGAAAACGTCTTCGTCGGGATTGAGGGCCGCGGAGTCGATCCAACAGGTATGAAGCCGTTCCAGCATCTTCATCACGCCGAGCTGCCCGGCCAATACGGCTTTTTCCAACGGAATCGACACGTCATGCCGCCATACGCTGAACAGCGGGATCGCGGCGTCCGGCGTGCGCACGGCGACCACGTCGGCGGCCGGAGCGGCTGCCGCAAGTTCGTTCAATCCGCGTACTTCGTCAGGACCGATCGACGGCATATCGCAAGCCATCACGATATAGCGGCTATCCGGGTACTCGCGCATGGCGGTGCAGATTCCGGCGAGCGGGCCTTGCCCTGCGATATGCGGCAGATCGGTGCAGATTTTCAGCTCTGACGGGAATCGGTGTTGCAGCTCACGGCTCGTCACGATCACGGTCGAATCGCAAACCCCGCCAAGCGCATCAAGCGAACGCTGGTAAAACATGCGATTGTCGTTCTCTTTTGGATTACCCATTATCGCAAATGCTTTGGGGGAACCGAAGCGGCGCGACAAGCCTCCCGCCAGCAAAATACCTATCGTCGGAAGGTCGTCGGCGCGGTCCCGGCTGCCGTTAACGTCACGCTCAGGCATCTTCATCCGCCGCTGACCGGAGGGATCAGCGCCGCCGTATCTCCGGGTTGCAGCACGTCTTCCGCAAGTGCGTATTCTTCGTTGATCGCGACGCGAACCGCGTCCAGCGGCATCTGCGGATACCGTTTGCCGACCCATTCCAATAGTTCGTTCACCGTTCGTCCCGCAAGATCGGCTTGCTCGTGCGCCGTGCCTGCGGCTTCTTTCAATCCCGCAAAATAAAAGATCGTAATCATG
Source organism: Saccharibacillus sacchari (assembly GCF_037722395.1). Lineage (GTDB taxonomy): Bacteria > Bacillota > Bacilli > Paenibacillales > Paenibacillaceae > Saccharibacillus > Saccharibacillus sacchari_A. The sequence goes on from NZ_JBBKAR010000050.1 coordinate 7,776, forward strand.
GATTCTCTCCTTCTTCCGGTTTTCGGCGTTGGTCGCCGATCCATTCCGTGCCGTTTTCCCAGATTTCTTTCTTCCAGATCGGGACGAGTTCTTTGATTCGCTCGATCGCGTATTCGTTCGCTTCGTAAGCGTCGCGCCGATGCGGAGACGATACCGCGATCACGACGGCGATCTCGCCGATCTTCAGTTCGCCGATCCGGTGCGCGATCGCCGTTCGGGTGCCCGGCCATTTTTCTTCCATCTCCGCGCCGATGCGGTCCAGCATTTTTTCGGCCATCGGAATATAAGCTTCGTAGGCCAGGTATAACGTACGGATGCCGCGCGTCCATTCGCGCACATGCCCGGTAAACAACGTGACCGCTCCGGCTTCGGGGCGCAGCACGTAATCGGCGTAGCGTTGAGGGTCGATCGGTTCCGTCACGATTTCATAAGCTTTCATATCGAGGCTCCTTTCAGCCAGCGGGTGAACCAGGCCGTGATCTCGCCGTGCTGCTGCCGGGCGTACACGAGAGGCCGCAGCGGGTCGTTCGGACAGGTTTGGGGCGCTTTCGCGGCGGATATTTTCGGTATTTGCGACAGTTGCGCAGCCAAGTCATCGTCGATCGCGACGATAAGTTCGATATTCGTCAACGACCGGAGCGCTTCTTGATCTTCGAGCGAACGAACCAGCACGATTTTCGGAAACGGTTCGTTTTTGAATCCTTCGATCAAGATGAGATCCGGCTGCGCGTACTGTTCGGTAAGCCGGATCAGCGCGTTCAGTTCGTCCGGCTGCGCGCTTGCGCTTCGCTGTCTGCCTTGCAGCAGCATCACGCCGTCGCCGACGACGATCGAACTGTCGGCCCCCGTTTCAAAAAAGCGCGAAGCATCGGTAGGTTGCGGCGGCAGATCCGGCGTTCCGCCGTGTCCGTGATGCTTGATGGTCGAAGCGCGCCAGCCCAGACCGAGAGCCGTGCGAAGCAGGCTTTCGGCCAACGTCGTTTTTCCGCTGTTTTTGAACCCGACGATCTGAAGCCTTTTCGGCTCGGAAGTATCGCCCGGTCTACGACGTTTTTTGGCATCTTGGGCGCCTGTACAGCGAATGCCACTGTCTTCGCCGCTCCGGCGACGGATCTTCCTCACAGGTTCCAGACCGCCGAGCCTTCTTCCATGCCCGGAAGAATCACGTCCACGGTGTCTCCGGCTTTGAAGCCCCGCGTGCCGCCCGGCAGCACGATCAGCGCATTGCCGCGACCGATCGACGAAACGGCGTTCGATTTGTTGAATCCCGCCGGAACGACGCGTTCGCCGTCGTACACGGCGCGGACAAAGCGGGCAAACGGATTGGCTTTGCCGAAATCTTCGCCCAGAATCGCCCGCGTCTGCATCGGGTATACGCGCTGAGCGCCCATCATGCGCAGCAGCGCGGGACGGGCGAACAATTCGAAGCCCGTATAACAAGCCGACGGATTGCCGGACAAGCCGAACAGATACCGTCCGTCCAGCACCGCTACCGTCGTCACGCTGCCCGGCCGCATCGCGACTTTGTTGAACAGCACCTTCGCACCAAGGCGTTCGTACACGGCGGGCAGCAGATCGAAGTCGCCGACGGATACGCCGCCCGTCGTAATCAGGCAATCGCATTCGGTCAGCGCTTGCCGGACGGTATCCAGCATATCGTCCAGCCGGTCGACGGCGGCCGCGTACATCCGGCCGCGCACTCCCATCCGCCGAAGCTGCGCCGCGATCATCGGGCCGTTGCTGTTGCGGATCTTGCCGGGTTCGAGCGCGGAGCCTTGCTCCAGCAGTTCGGTCCCGGTCGACAAGATGCCGACGACCGGAAGCTTCGCGACTTCAAGCCGCTCGTAGCCGAACGTCGCCAGCAATGCGATCGTTCCGGGATGCACTAGGCTGCCCGCAGGCAGGATTTCTTCGCCCGAGCGCATATCCTCGCCGCGAAAAGAGATATTTTCGCCGGCTTCGAACGGTTTGCGGATCGTGAAGGACGCGTTTGTCTCCGTTCCTTCGACATCTGCCGCTCCGGCTGTCTCCTGCGTCTGTTCCAGCATGACCACCGCGTCCGCGCCTTGCGGCAACTGCGCTCCGGTCATGATGCGCACGGCTTGGCGTTTGCCTACTTTTTTGTCGGACACCGCGCCCGCTCCGATATGGTCGACGACCTCAAAAGCCACCCTGCCGCTTCCCGACGCGCCGACCGAATCTTTGGACCGGATCGCGAAGCCGTCGTACGGCGAACGGTCGAAAAAAGGCACGTCGTGAGCCGCGATCAGAGGCTCCGCGAGGATGCGTCCGTACGCTTCTTCGATCGGAACGAACTCGCTGCCCAGCCTGACGGCTTCCGCCTGTACCCGGGCTACGGCTTCGCTTACGGAAATGGGCGTTCTGATTTCTACCATTGAAATCTTCTCCTTTGCTCATGCTATACTGGGTTCATCTTGCAACGATGAAGGGATGATTATTTTGTCCGAATTGACTCATTTTAACGAACAGGGACGCGCCCGCATGGTCGACGTGTCGGAAAAAAACGAGACCGTTCGCACGGCGCGCGCCACGACGTCCGTCCGCGTCAACGAAACCATTTATCAGCAGATCCAAAGCGGCGGCAACAAAAAAGGCGACGTGCTTGCCGTTGCCCAGATCGCCGGGATCATGGCTGCCAAAAACACCGCGCAAATCATTCCGATGTGCCATCCGTTGATGCTCAGCGGCGTCGATATCGAATTCGAATGGCAAGTCGACGAATCGCAGGCTTCCTACGAAGTTTTCCTTTACGCGACGGTTCGCACCAAAGGGCCGACGGGCGTCGAGATGGAAGCGTTGACCGCCGCCAGCGCCGCGGCGCTCACGATCTACGATATGTGCAAAGCGGCCGGCAAAGAAATGGTGATCGGACCGACGATGCTGCTTGAAAAAAGCGGCGGTAAATCGGGCGATTACGTCAGAGCGCGCTGATAGGTTTGCTTTAACCCCACATAAAAATTCACGGAACTTGAGGAGCGCTCGGCGCTTCTTTTTTTGGCTGTAAAGATAGGGTATACCTTTGAGGCAGGGTATCCTCTTAGACCGTGTACGCTAGTACGCTAACTCAACGACGTACATTTTTTGCTGGCGTCGGAGTTTGCGTACATGCCTTGGTCGAAAAGCGGTAAATAAAATGCGAGCAAAAAGTCAGCATTTTCGAGCCGAAAATCGACTTTTGCAGAAAATGTTGACCTTATGCGCACATTTTAGGCCAAAAAGCGACGGAAACGTCTTTTCGAGCCGAAAATGTTGACGAAAGTTCAGCATTTTTTTGTTTTCGGAAAATTCAGCCTCGAAATGTGAGCAAAAAGTCAACAATCGCAGCAGAGCGCAGAGCATCGGCATCAAAAAGACCAAAAAAGTCAAAAAAGGAGCCAGGAAAGACCCAAAAAAGCCTAAGAAAGACCTAAAAATACTCGAAATCGCAAATCCATGAACGGCAGAGAACCCGCATGTTCAAATGGCTTCTCCCTTGCCCCACTCATGGCTCATTGCGTCTGCTCGTTACTCATTTGTCTCCGCCCGTTACTCTCTGCTTCGCTTATCGCTTCCTACTCCTGCTTCCTTACTCCATACCTTCACACTCGTTACTTGCTGCTTCGCTCATTGCCTCTGCTGCGCTGCTCCCTGTCCCGCTCGTTGCTTCTTGTTTTCCGCTCGTTACTCTCTGCCGCCGCTCCCTGCCGCACTCCGTGCTCCCTACTCCCCCGCTCCCGACCGATGCTTGGTCAGTTCATGCAGCATATGCCGGATTTCGGGCAGGATGATGCGCCGCATGGCGAGCGTGACGGCGCCGGTGGAGCCGGGGAGCGCGAAGATCATTTTTTCTTTGGCTGCTCCCGCGGCGGCGCGGCTTAGAACGGATCGCGTGCCGATGTCTTCGGCGAAACTCAGGTAGCGGAACAGTTCGCCGAAGCCGTCGAGTTCTTTTTCGAAAAGAGGACGTACAGCTTCGAGCGTGACGTCGCGGGCTGCGATTCCGGTGCCGCCGGTGGTGATGATGGCGTCGATCTCGCTGCGCAACAGCCAACCCGCGACGATGGAGTGAATCGCTTCGGCATCGTCGGTGCATAAGGTATATTCCGCGACTTCGATGCCTGCATGTTGTGCCAGTTCCAAGATACGTCCGCCGCTTTTGTCCGTTTCTTTGGTTCGTGTATCGCTGATTGTGAGCACGGCCAGGCGGATCAGATGCTCTCTTCCTGTCTTATCCGGTGTATACTCGCTCATCACCCATCTCTCCTTTATTCGCCTTGCTTGTACAGACTCCCTTACTCCGATTCCCTACATCTGATTAAGATTGGTCAAGCTACTACCCAAATAATTTTCGGTGCAATGTTCGTCCTTCGTCAATATTACCTGTTCCATGAATCAGCATTCTGCCGTTGCTAAACAAAATGAATCGTGCCTCCAGGGCATGGAACTCGACAAAATGTGGGGTTCGACGAACTTTGCCGCCTGCCCGATGACCGATGCGTTCTGCGTCATCCAGCGTGACCGGACGATTCGGATCGGGCAACACTTGCACCGTATCCCTTCCGCAAAGCGAAGCATATGCGGGCCTTGCGCTGCGGATCAGCGACGGGTATGTCGGAGCCGGACCGCAAGAAGGACAATCGGCTTTTCGAATTCGGGATATGCCGGTATCCAGCTGGGTTCCTGTCCATAGGTCGAAATGATGCACCTTCGTTCGAAGCGCCTTGCCGTTTCCGGTGAGACACTTCATAGCTTCCGCACATTGCAAGGCCGCTGTGACCTGCACGGCTGGCGCTATGATGCCCACCGTGTCGCAGGTGGCATTGGCTGCCGGAAGAACGGGAAGCAAACAGCGGAAGCAGGCCGAACGTTCCGGAACGAAAGGAAATACCGTACCCGAACTGCCTACACATGCGCCGTAAATCCAGGGAATTCGAGCTTCCAACGCCGCATCGTTAATCAGCAGCCGGGTCTCGAAATTGTCGGTGGCATCCATAATTAAAGAACAGCCAGCGGCCAGACGCCGTATTAAATTCACATCCAGATCTTCGAAATACGTATGCAACCGAAGATCGGAACGAATCTGAAGCAATCGCTCGCGCGCAGCCTCGACTTTAGGAGTCATCTGCTCGGCATCCTGTTCGGTAAAAAGCTGCTGCCGCTGAAGATTGGACCACTCTACATAATCCCGGTCGACCAGATGCAGTTCAGCTACGCCGGCACGCGTTAAGGTCTCGGCAATCGCCGAACCCAGCGCCCCGCAGCCGATCACGGCTACAGAAGCTTGCTCCAATTCGGATTGCCCGGACTTGCCGATTGGGCTGAACCGGATTTGACGGGAATAACGGTCGCCGTGAAAAGTATTCATGTGGATTGCTGCCTCCTTGCATGCGAAGCCGCCCGGTATTCCCGGACGGCTGTTGGCGTGTAAGCGGGTCGTTGCCCACTTGCTTATTTACGCATCGTTTTGAACTGCGCTTTGGATACTTTTTTGCCGCCTACGGCGTCGGACAGCCTTTTATCCTGGTAGTACAACCAGAATACCAGAACCATGCTGACCATCGCGACCTGAGACAGAAGCATGAATCCGATCGAATATTGCCCTGTCGCTCCGTGAATGGCCGCCAGCATGATCGGTGGGAAGAATCCGCCCAAACCGCCCATCATGGAAACGATCCCGTTGGCGATACCCGCTTGCTTTTGGAAATAGAACGGTACGAGTTTGAAAATGATGCCGTTGCCCAGACCTGCGCAGAAGGCAATCGCCAGACAGCCTACGGTGTAAGGACCAAGCGATGGCGAGAACGCCAGCAGAATCGCCGCGACCGTATAGATCGCGAATGTGCCGCCCAGCAGGAGCAGTGGCTTGAACCGGTCTGCAAGCCATCCGCCTACCGGGCGGAAGAACGTCGCGATCGCGATGAATCCGGCAGTTCGCATTCCGGCATCGACTTTGTCCAAGCCGAAGTTCGTGACGAGAAAGTTCGGCAGGTAGACCGTAAAGGCGACAAACGAGCCGAACGTAATGAAGTAAAACAACGAAACGAGCCATAGCTTTTCGTTTTTGTAGATGCCCTTGATCTGCTCGATAATAGGCGTCTTCACCTTGACTTCGCGGCGGTCGCCGAACACAAAGTTCAAGATAATAAAGATGCCCAGCAGAATCAGATACCACTTGATCGCAGCCTGCCAGCCGATTTGCGTAGCCAAAACGGGAGCCGCGAACGTGCTGATGGCCGTACCGATATTGCCCATGCCGTACATGCCGTTGACGAAGCCGTGTTTTTCGGCCGGATAATACTTCGGCAGCGACGTAACGCCGACGGAGAATACGGCACCCCCAATCCCAAGGAACAATCCGCCAATGATCAGCGCGGTCATGGATTGGGCTACGCTGATATAATACACGGGAAACAGCAGAAGCACAAAGCTGATGAGGAAGACGAGACGTGCGCCGATGATGTTGGCATAGTATCCGAGCGGAATGCGCAGAACTGAGCCAAGCACGACCGGAATGGCGGTTACGATAGCCAATCGATCCGCCGGAATGGCGATATCTTCTTTGATGAAGGGCATCAGCGAAGAGATGATGACCCAGACCATGAATCCGACGGTCAGATTCAGGGTTTGAAGCGGGAGCTGCATTTTTTTGATCATGTTGCACGCACCTTTTCGACAGTTATTCGTCCGGCCGGAAAGCGATACTCTGAAAGACGTTCGCCGTCAACCGATCTACTGTCCTCATTGTAGCGACCCCCTTGTTCCCGGCATATAGGGGAGTCCCCTTTCCAAGGCAGGGTAAACCCTGAAAAGCCCTCCTTCAAGCTTCGATTAAGGTTTTAGTGGCCTATAAACGCCAAAACGACTTTGAAATCCCCTGTAACAGCGGGTTCAAAGTCGTTTTTTCGTCATAATTCAGCATGTATGCGTCATTTAAGTAATCATCGTGTTCATTCGTTCGTACAGTTTCAGCATCTGCTTGGGCAAAATACGGGCTTCGGCCATAGGGAACAGCACCGTTTCTTCTTTCGCATGGTTGACGGTCAGTACCTCGAACGCCTCGCCCGCATCCCGAACCGCAGCGCGGATCTCCTCCAGTGCAAAAGCTTCGGGATCTCCTTCGGTATGGTGCATGAAATGATCCAGATAAGCCTCGATCTCGCGGTGTTCTTCCTGAATCCCAACAAGCGGTCCTTGTTCAAAGCCGATATACCCGCCCAACGCAGGGAAAAAGTGTTCTTCTTCCTTATCCATATGTTTTTTCAAAGGAATACGGAATCTCTCCAGCTTCTCGCGCAGCGTACCGAGCAGCACGCGCACCGTATGCGGATCTTGTTCTTCTTCCAGACGCAGCACTAGCGGATGCCATTCTTCAGCCAGATAGGACAGATAACGATGTTCGTTTTCCAGCAAGCGCATCGCCGGTTTTTCGAATGTCAGATTCATTGAGATGTTCCTTTCTGCCTTAGGGTCAGAAGTCGAGCAGCTTTTTGCGCAGCGCATATTCTACCAGCTCCGGCCGGCTTTTCAGATGAAGCTTCTCCATGATCTTGGCTTTATGCGCCTCGACCGTCTTAACGGAAATAAACAGCTTCTCCGCGACTTCTTTATTTCCGTAGCCTTTAGCGATCAAGGGCAAGATCTCCAGCTCGCGCTTCGACAGCAGCTCGAACGGATCTTCCGAGTTGCCTGATTTGTCGTGTTTGATAAATTCCCGTACCAACGAAGTCGCCATCTTGGGATGGATGTATGTACCTCCCGCATGAACCGTTCGGATCGCCAGCAGAAGCTCCTCGTCCGGGGCATTTTTGAGCACATAGCCGGAAGCGCCGCTTTTTAATATATGGAACAGATACTCTTCGTCGTCGTGCATGGTCAAAATCAGGATTTTGGTGTCGGGATAATCTTCCTTAATCTTGCCGGTCGCGATCAGCCCGCTTTCGCCCGGCGGCATGCTGAGATCCATCATCAGAATATCCGGTTTGTTTTTTGCGACTGCCGCGTAGGCTTCGATTCCGTCGGCAGCCGTGGCGATCACTTCCATGTCCGGCTGAAAATTCAGGATCATGGAAAAGCCGCTCCGTACAATGGCGTGGTCGTCCGCGATTACAATTTTCATCCGTAATTACTCCTCTTCCTTGGATTCCGCTATCGGGATTTGAAGCAGCACTCGCGTACCGATCCCCGGTTCGGATTGAACGCTCAAGGAGCCTCCGGCCAGCTCGGCTCGTTCGCGCATTCCGTAGAGGCCAAGTCCCGTCCCGATCGGATCTGAGCCTTCTTCGAAGCCCTCCCCTTCATCCTCGACTTCAAGCCGAAGCATCCCGTCACGCTCGAACAGATGCACACTGACCGTATCCACCTGAGCGTACTTCAGTGCATTCAGCACGGCTTCCTGACAGATCCGATAAATGACGGTTTCGATATCGCTATCATACCGTTTGCGAGCCAGCCCGGATACAAACTGGACAATCAGCCCGTAGTTTTCCTCTATCCTTTTAAAATGCGAGCGGAAAGCGGCTTCAAGGCCGAAATCGTCGAGTGCAGCCGGACGCAGCTCTACGGACAGATGCCGAATATCGTCGAGCAAACGCGTCATCGCGCCCTCGGTCTGCTTCACCTTTTTCAATACGGTCTCGTCATCGGTCATATATTTAAGCACGCGAAGGTCAACGACGGCACTCATCAGTTCCTGGGCGACGCTGTCGTGCAATTCACGGGAAAGACGCTTACGCTCGTTTTCCTGCGCTTCGATCACATGCTTCATCATTTTGTTCTGATATAACTTCTCTTGTACGCGTAGCTGAGGCGTCAAGTCGCGCAGCATGAATACCCGCGTTCCGTTTTCCGGATCTACGGTATGGAATGAGCCTGCATAAGGCACAACCCCTTTGCCTTTCGTCTCCAGGTAAACCTGAAAAGACGAATGTTCGGCAGACACAGGAAGTTGAAAATAACAATCCAGACAAGTGATTTGCTCGGTATCGCTCGTATAGCCACGGCAAGTCCCGCACAGCGCCTTCTCACTGCCTTCGTACAGCTTCATCAATACATCCTCGGATACAATCTCCTCGGCAGCCGGATTCATCGCTAAAGCCCGTCCGGACTTGTCAAAAAAGAAAATGGCTTCTTTGCTGTTCTCGAATAGTTTCATCATTAACGGGCTCATTGGGCCGACTTCAGGCGGAGGGGTCAATGCGAAGCCACCTCCTTGCCGTCAAGCTCACCCATACCGTGGCGCGCGGCTTGCTCAAGCGCAAACATCAAATCGGGCGTCATCAGATTTTCTTCCCGAAATCCTCCAAGCAAAACCCCCGAAACACGGGCATCGTTCCAGATCGGCACAGCACCCAGACTTTCAAGCTTTTCGGACTGGACAATCGGATAATTAAAAAGACTGCTTGCCGTGACATAGTCACGTACAGAAGGAATAAAGACTGATTTTCCGGTCTTGAATACCATTCCGGCAATGCCTTTACCCGACTTGAGCACAATGCGGCGAAACCGTTCATTCAGGTTGCCGGTCGCGTACTTCCAGCGAATCACATATTGTTGTTCGGCAGGCTCTACGAGGGCCAGGGCCAGAAAGTCGTAGCCAAACGCTTGCCGAATCGCGTCCAGCTCCATTTGGTAATCTGCGTGTAATCCCATGTTTATGCATCTCCCAGCGAAAGTAGAAAAGCGGGCCTGGCCCGCTCCCTCCGATTCTTGACCGCATGGTTCATTCCGCTGGTTGTCTGCGAATTTCATTCAATGACTGCGGATCGGTCAAGGCATTAATACCTTGCCAACGCCAAAAGTAAGGTTACGCCCGTCCAAAACGCACCTCAAGCGTGTGCGTGTCAGACAAACGTAATCCTCTGATCAAGAGTTGGCAAGGTATTAGTTGGATTTGTGTCTTCTGTAAAGGATATAACTTCTGCCCACATAATTCAACGGCACGCTCCACACATGGACAAGACGGGTGAATGGCCAGAACGCGAAAATGGCGAACCCTGTCAGCGCGTGGATCTTGAACGATACCGGCACGTTGTGCATCAGCGAAGCGTCCGGGCGCAGCATGAACAATCCGCGGAACCAGATCGAGATCGACTCGCGATAATCGAATTCCGGCTGAACGGCGTTCGTGAACAGCGTCGCGTACATGCCCATGAACACGATAAACAGCAGCAGCACGTTGACGATCAGGTCGGACGCTGAGCTGAGACGGCGCACGTTGCGGATGGTGAAGCGGCGCGCGGTCAGCAGCAGCATCCCGATCAACGTCATGGCTCCGAAAATGCCGCCGATATAGACCGCTCCGATATGGTAGACGTGCTCGCTGACGCCCATCGCGCTCATCCACGTTTTCGGGATCAGCAGTCCGGAGATATGGCCGAACGCCACCGGGATGATGCCCAAGTGGAACAGCAGGCTACCGAACATCAGTTGTTTTTTCTCGATAAATTCGCTGGATTTCGCGGTCCAGTTAAATTGGTCGTGCCGATAACGGAAAATATGGCCCACAACGAAAATCATGATGCAGGCATACGGGAAAATGACCCAAAGGAATTGATCGAACATATTCATGGATTTACGGTCTCCTGTTCTACGCAAGCTCTCAATGTGCGGCGCAGCCCCTGAACCAGATAGCGGTACGGACTATCCAGCTTCTCAAGAGCTTGCACCAAGTGGTACGTGCCGTCTTCGAAAATGGCGAAAAGCAGCCGGAAGTTCTCGGGCGCTTTGCGTTCCTTCATCCATTCGGCGGCATAAAGGAATTCGCACATCAGCGGCAGATAGTCCGGCAGCTCGCCTTCCGGCATTTCCAACCCGAACATTTCATACAGGATCTTCATCCGTAGCAACATCTGTCCGCGTTCCTTGGCATCTTCGAACTTAAAGTAGGTCATATACAGCGCACAGTCTTTTTGAAAATCGAACGTCTCGGTATACTGCTCTTGAATTCCATCCAGACTCAGTTCGTGCATCAAATTCCAATACGTATGCGCATCTGCATAGGCCGGATGATCCGCTGTGAAAGACTCTTCCAGAAAAGCAGGATGAAAATCCCGCTTCTCCGGATACATAAGCTGACTTGCGAAAAATCCGAAGGAATTTTTGTAGTCGTACAATTTCGCAATATCAATCACGCCAGATCCCTCCATAGAAGTTCTCTTCATAGGCTTCCTTGCCTGTCTTGGCCGGCATTTCAGCACCCATCATCTGTGCAGGCCCGCAACCGTCGCAGCCCGTGCTTGCTCCCATTGCGCCCAGCATATCGCCGAAGCCCGCCGCGCCTTGCGCCCGGTACGGGTTCACGTAGCCTTCGCGGTGCGAGGTCGGAACGACGAAGCGGTCTTCGTATTTGGCGATCGCGAGCAGGCGGTACATGTTTTCCGTTTGGCGGGCGGTCAGGCCGACGCGTTCCAGACGGCTATCGTCGAATTCTTTGCCTGTCGTTTTGGCCCGCATGTAGGAACGCATCATCGCCATCCGTTGCAACGATTCTTTGACCGTCACGGTGTCGCCCGCCGTCAGCATATTCGCCAGATATTGGATCGGCGTCCGCATCTCGTCGATCGCCGGGAAGATCATGTCCGGGTTTTCGATCGAGTCTTTGCCTTCGAAGTAGTTCATGATCGGGCTGAGCGGCGGCACGTACCATACCATCGGCAACGTGCGGTATTCCGGGTGCAGCGGGAACGCCAGCTTGTGCTCGATCGCGAGTTTGTAAACCGGAGAGTTCTGGGCCGCTTCGATCCAGTCTTCGGAGATGCCGTCTTTGCGCGCCTGGGCAATGATTGCCGGGTCGCCCGGATTCAGGAACAGATCGCATTGTGCCATATACAAGTCTTTTTCGTCCGGTGTCGAAGCCGCTTCGTGTACGCGGTCCGCATCGTAGAGCAGCACGCCGAGGTAACGGATACGTCCGGTGCACGTTTCCGAGCAAACGGTCGGTAGACCCGCTTCGATCCGAGGGAAACAGAACGTGCATTTCTCGGCTTTGTTGGTTTGCCAGTTGAAATAGACTTTTTTGTACGGACAGCCGGTCATGCAGTAACGCCAGCCGCGGCAAGCTTCCTGGTCAACCAACACGATCCCGTCTTCTTCCCGCTTGTACATCGCACCCGACGGGCACGAAGCGACGCAGCTCGGATTCAGGCAGTGTTCGCACAGACGGGGCAGATACACCATGAACGATTTTTCGAAATTGAACTTAATTTCTTCTTCGATCTTCTGGATGTTCGGATCGAGCGGTCCGGTAATGTGCGCGCCTGCCAGATCGTCTTCCCAGTTCGGGCCCCATTCCAGATCCATTTTTTCGCCAGTAATGACCGAATGCGCGCGGGCAACCGGAGAATGCTGCTGGTCTTTGGCGTTGGTCAGATCTTCGTAGTTGTACGTCCACGGCTCGTAATAATCTTTCATTTCCGGCATATCCGGGTTGTAAAAGATTTTGCCGAGCGCGATCTTGGACAGCTTGGTGCCGGATTTCAGTTCCAGTTTGCCTTTGCGAAGCTGCCAGCCGCCTTTGTACAGTTCCTGGTCTTCCCAGCGCTTCGGATACCCGATGCCCGGTTTGGTCTCGACGTTGTTAAACCACATGTATTCCGCGCCTTTGCGGTTCGTCCAGGTGGTTTTGCAGGTCACGCTGCATGTATGACAGCCGATACACTTGTCGAGGTTCATGACCATTGCGATTTGCGCTTTAATTTTCAAGCCAATTGACCTCCTTCATCTTGCGGACGGCAACGTATACGTCGCGTTGGTTGCCGATCGGACCGTAGTAGTTGAAGCCGTAGCTGAGCTGTGCGTAGCCACCGACCATCTGAGTCGGTTTCAAGTGAATACGTGTCGGCGCGTTGTGGCTGCCGCCCCGCGTATCGGTAATTTCCGAACCCGGTACTTGAATATGCTTGTCCTGCGCGTGGTACATAAACATGGTGCCGCGCGGCATCCGGTGGCTGACGACGGCACGCGCCGTTACGACGCCGTTCCGGTTGTACACTTCCAGCCAATCGTTGTCGTTGATTCCGTGCGCGTCCGCGTCTTCGTTGTTGATCCAGACCGTCGGACCGCCGCGGAACAACGTCAGCATATGCTGGTTATCCTGATACGTGGAGTGAATATTCCATTTGCCGTGCGGCGTCAGGTAACGCAAGACCAGCGTATCCACGCCGCCTTTCACTTCGCGGTCGCGGGGACCGAACACCATCGGCGGCAGCGTCGGTTTGTAGACCGGAAGCGCCTCGCCGTATTGCAGGAACACTTCGTGATCCAGATAGAAATGCTGGCGTCCGGTCAACGTGCGGAACGGAACCAGACGTTCGATATTCGTCGTGAACGGCGAGTAGCGGCGTCCTTTCTTGTTCGAGCCGCTGAATACCGGAGTCGGAATGACTTCGCGCGGCTGTGCCGTGATGCTTTGGAACGTGATCCGTTCGGCGGCGCGGTCAGCAGAGATATCTTTCAGCTCGACGCCGTGGTCAAGCTCGGCCGATTCGTATGCTTTTTGCGAGACGCGTCCGTTGGTTGCGGACGACAGATGCAGAATCGCGTCCGCTGCATGACGGGCCGAGTCCAGCTTGGGCAGTCCGTCCTTGATCGTTTCGTCGTAATGCACGCCGTTCAACTGTTTCAGCTCTTCGTACTCTTCGGCAACCGAGAAGCTGACGCCGTGCGCGCCGGTCTTGCCGACCGCGAGGTTCGGTCCGAGCGTAATATATTTATTGTGAATCTGGGTGTAGTCGCGTTCCACGATACTGAAGTTCGGCATCGTTTTACCTGGTACGGCTTCGATCTCGCCTTTGGACCAGTCTTTGATCAAGCCCATCGGTTGCGAAATTTCGCCGATGGAGTCATGGCCGAGCGGCGCGGTAACCAAATCCTTATAGACGCCCGGCAGATGCGTTTTCGCCATCTCAGAAAACACTTCCGACAGACGGCGATAAATATCCCAGTCCGAACGCGATTCCCATAGCGGATTGACCGCCGGGTTAAACGGATGCACGAACGGGTGCATGTCGGTCGAACTCAGATCCGTTTTTTCATACCAAGTTGCAGCCGGAAGCACGATATCCGCGAACAACGGCGTCGTTGTCATGCGGAAGTCCAATGCGACCATCAGGTCAAGCTTGCCTTCCACGTCTTCGCGCCAAACGATTTCTTCCGGTTTGTCTTCTTCGTTCGGCTTCGCCAGCAGCGCATCGGATGCGCCGAGCAGATGCTTCATGAAGTACTCCTGCCCTTTCGCGGAACTGGAGATCAGGTTGGAACGCCAGATAAACAGCGAACGCGGGAAGTTTTCCGGCGCGCCCGGATCTTCGACGGCGAACTTCGTTTTGCCGCTGCGGACTTCGTCCACGGCATGCTTGACGATTTCTTCGTTCGTCTTTTTGCCTTCGCGAGCCGCTTCTTCGGCGAATATCAGGCTGTTTTTATTGAACTGCGGGTATGACGGCAGCCAGCCCAGACGGGCCGCGAGCACATTGTAATCGGCCGGATGGCTGTAAGTGACGTCTCCGCCGGTGGGCGATTTGAGCGATTCGGTGCTGCTTTCTTCGTAACGCCATTGATCGGTGGCGAAGTAGAAGAACGACGTCGCGTTTTGCAAACGTGCCGGTCCCTGCCAGTCTTTGGCGAACGCCAGCGTCGACCAGCCTTCGATCGGACGGCATTTTTCCTGACCAACGTAATGCGCCCAGCCGCCGCCGTTGACGCCTTGCGAAGCGGTCAGCACGACGAGGTTCAGGATCGAACGGTAGATGGTGTCGCTGTTGAACCAGTGGTTGATGCCCGCGCCCATGATAATCATGGAGCGGCCGCCGCTGTCGAGCGAATTCTGCGCGAATTCGCGCGCGATCTGCGTGACGACGGAAGCTTTGACGCTGGTCACTTTTTCCTGCCAAGCCGGGGTGTAGAACGATTCCGCATCGTCGTAACCCGAAGCGTTATAAGGGCTGTCGATCCGCGCGACGCCGTATTGGCTCATCATCAAGTCGTAGACAGTCGCAGCGTAACGCTCCGTACCGTCGGCAAGCGTGATTTTTTTAGCCGGAATGACGCGCTTGAACGTGCCGTTGCCTGCATTGTCGAAGAATGGGAACGCGATTTCGACCCATTCGCCGCCGTGGTTTTCCACAGACATCGCAGGCTCGACTTGGGTTCCGTCTTCGCGTTCAAGGATTAGGTTCCACTTCTTGCCCTGCTCCCAACGTTGGCCCAGCGTCCCGTTCGGAACGAGCATTTCGTCAGACGCTTCGTCGTAAATGACCGGTTTCCAATCCGCGTGTTCGCCGTCGTCCGCCGCGCCCAGATCGCTCGAACGCAGGAAACGCCCGCCTTTCCAGACGTCTTCGTGCGGGTCGAGCAAAATCAGGAACGGCATATCCGTATACTGCTTCGCGTAGTCGATAAACATCGGCTCCTGGCGCTTTTGGTAAAACTCGTCCAAGATAACGTGCGTCATGGCTTGAGCCAGCGCGGCGTCGGTGCCCGGATGCGGAGCCAGCCAGTTGTCGGCGAACTTGACGTTTTCGGCCAAATCCGGCGCGACGGATACGACTTTCGTGCCTTTGTACCGGACTTCCGTCATGAAGTGGGCGTCCGGCGTCCGCGTCAGCGGCACGTTCGAGCCCCACATCATCAGATAGCTGGAGTTGTACCAGTCCGACGATTCCGGCACGTCCGTCTGCTCGCCCCAGATTTGCGGCGATGCCGGCGGAAGGTCGGCGTACCAATCGTAGAAGCTGAGCATCTCGCCGCCGAGCAGCGAGATAAAGCGCGCGCCCGACGCGTAGCTGACCATCGACATGGCCGGGATCGGCGTGAAGCCGGCGATACGGTCCGGCCCGTATTTGCGAATCGTATAGATGAGCTGCGCCGAGATCAGTTGCAGCGCATCGTCCCAATTCACGCGGATATGGCCGCCTTTGCCGCGGGCTTTTTTGTATTCCGCTGACTTCGCCGGGTTTTCCACGATGCTGGCCCAGGCTTTGATCGGGTCCTGATGCTCGCGCAAAGCGGCTTCCCACATGCGGAAAAGCTTGCCGCGCATATAAGGGTATTTCACGCGCAGCGGACTGTATTCATACCAGGAGAACGTCGCGCCCCGAGGGCAACCGCGCGGTTCAAACTCCGGCATATCGGCTCCGCAGGACGGATAGTCAATTTGTTGATTTTCCCAAGTGATGATGCCGTTTTTCACGAATACTTTCCAACTGCACGATCCGGTACAGTTGACGCCGTGTGTCGTACGCACGACTTTATCGTGGGACCACCGTTGGCGGTAGACGTTTTCCCATTCTCTATTTTTTTCTTCGAGGATCGACCAACTATCGGAATAGCTTTCGACCGGTTTGAAAAAGTTGAGTCCGAATTTTCTTTTCGTCGGATTCTTCATCGGATGATCCACACTCCTTTTCGGTTACTCTTCATTATGAGAGAACCGGGAGCGGGCTTCCCATTAGGGAATGTCCTATTGCTCGGGGGGAAAACCCTAAACGCATTGAAAAAGGAGATTTTAGTTGAGGCCGTGCTGAATGGCGCTGCGGGAGAAATTCGTTTCGGTCGCGTGTTGCCACGGGGAAGCTGAATTTGATTTATACAAGGAAGCTTCCCCGTGGCAAAGGCGATCGCTAGCGCTTCTACACTGAATTTCTCCTCCGCTTGGCTCGCTGGGTTATGAATTTAATGCTGAATATCAGGAAATCGTCTGATGCATAATTGCCTTTTGGGTTCGAGGCTTTCTTTTACTCATGCAAAATAGGGCGTGCGCGCGAATTCTGAATGCATGCAAAGGTGCACACTTCAGGGAATTTGCATACACGCCCTGATTTAGGCGTTTGGAGAGAATTTATTTACAAAAATCGAAAGTCGGATTCGATTTGTCGATTTAAATATCCGACTTAAACAAAGCCTTGCGAAGAAAGGCACTTCGGAAGCATACGCTGGCAATTTTTCTTGGAGTCTGCTTGCTTCCAACGCCTGCGTAATTTCAACGGTCTTAATCCCGTTTCAATTTCGCAGCCGACTCCGAACGTTCCATATTTCTGAAAAACTCGATCTTGTAATCGATTTTGTCGAGGGAATCCTGGAGTTCTTTCATTTGTTCGACGACTTTTTCGCGGTAGGTTTCCATGAATTCTCGTCTTGCGGTAGCGCTGGAGGTTTGGCCGTTTTTGGGGATATTGAACAGTTTGATGTCTTGGACGCTTAAACCCAGTTTACGAAAATAAGTGATGACCTGAAACCAGGCGATATCGGATGCGGAGTAGATGCGGTAACCGTTGGAGTCGCGCTGGATGCCGTCGATCAGTCCTTCTTGCTCGTAATAGCGCAGCGTATGTACACTGAGCCCCGTCTCTTCTGCGGCTTCTTTGCTTGAGAATGTAGTTTTCATGTTTGCATCATAGCATGAAAAATTAGAGCTTGCTATAGAGTGCACTTTATAGTTTAGGCTAAGCCTGTAGCAATCAAAATCACTCGGGTTGGAGGCGTCATTCATGAAAGTATTTGTCACGGGAGCAACGGGATTCATCGGGACGGCGGTCGTGCGGGAGTTGTTGGAAGCCGGACATGAGGTTGTAGGATTGGCACGTTCGAGCAAAGGCGAAGAAGCTTTGAAAGCGGCAGGTGCAGAGGTATTGCGAGGTTCGCTACAAGATTTGGAAAGTTTGCGCCGCGGCGCGGAGCAAGCGGACGGTGTGATCCATCTGGCGTATATTCACGATTTCTCGGATCGAGCAGCGTCTGAAGCAGCCGATCGCCAAGCGACCGAAGTCATCGGCGAAGCGCTGGCGGGTACGGACAAACCGTTCGTGCTGACGTCGGGGATGCTGATGATGCGGCAGGACGTCGTAAATACGGAAAACGATCTGGCCGTCGGAACCGGTCGCTATGCCGAGGTCGCGGTCGATCGTTTGGCGGAAAAAGGCATCCGCGCTTCGGTCGTCCGGCTTTCTCCGACCGTTCACGGCGAGCATGATTACGGATTCGTTCGCGTTTTGGTGCAGATTGCCCGCGAAAAAGGCTTTTCCGCTTACGCAGGCGACGGCTCCAATCACTGGCCGGCCGTTCACCGTTTGGACTCAGCGCGCCTTTTCCGTTTGGCCGTCGAATCCGCCCCGGCCGGTTCGCGCCTTCACGGCGTCGCCGAAGAAGGCGTGCCTTTCCTCTCGATTGCCGAAGCAATCGGCCATCACCTGAATGTGCCCGTCCGCTCGATCCCGGCCGACCAAGCCGCTTCGCACTTCGGCTGGCTGAACTTCGCCGCATCCGCCAATTGCCAAGCATCCAGCACCCAAACGCAACAACTTCTAAATTGGCATCCCCAACACCCGGACCTTCTGTCCGACCTCGAAGCAGGCTATTACTTTACGGATTGAAAAACGTCTCAAACGCCCTAAAGGTCTTTTAAAAATACTGTAAGGTACTATATGAATACCAGCCATCGTCCACTAAAAGTCGATGGCTTTTATCTACTTAAATCCCCCACAAAAAAACGTTTGCAAAAGTTGTTGCTTTTGCGAACGTTCACCGTGTCTAGAAATACCCACGTAGCTGGAAGCGAGAAAACGGAGAGAGAAATTCAGTGCAGGAGCGATAGCGTTCGCCTTTGAAATTGAGAAAAAACCTATAAAAGTTTAATCCCATTTTCTCGATTTCAACACGCGACCGAAACGAATTTCTCTCGCAGTTTTCTCGCTTCCCGCGCCCACGTAACTTTCTAGACAACCTTGAACATTCACAAAAGAAAACTTCTTTTGCAGACTTTTTCACCTCCTCATCTCCGAAGGCGACTTATCGAAATAAGCATGAAAATGCGTATAAAAATACCCCAAATTCGAATACCCCACCGAATGCGCAATACTCGCAATTTTATCGTCCGTCGACAAGATCCGTTCGCGCGCTTTGAGCATCCGGTAAGCCATCACGTATTCCGAAAATTTCATTTTGGTTTCTTTGAGAAAAATCTGTCCCAGGTACGTCCCGTTCATCCGAAACTGCTGGGCGACCATTTTGAGCGTGATATTTTGCGCATGTTCGGCTTTTACCGTCAATAAAATATGGTTCGTCAGCTTGGAGAGGCTATCGTAACGCACGCCCAGTACCGGGTCGAGATTGACGTCGCTCGTTCCTTCCAACGTTCCGTGCAGATCCTCGACGATGATTTTTTCCACAACCTCTTGCAGCTTGGAACGATTCACCGGCTTGAGCAAATAGTCCTTCACCCCGCAGCGGATCGCTTCCCTGGCGTATTCGAACTCGTTGTATCCGCTCATAATGATGTATTTGGTCGGTAATCCGAGTCCGTTGAGCGTACTGATCGCCTCATACCCACGGTCTTTGCCGATGCAGATGTCGAAGATCGCGATATCCGGGTAAATGGCGACGGCTTTCGAGATCGCGTCTTCCGCGGTCTCACTGGTCTCGATGCAGCCGAATCCGTACTTTTCCCAGTCCAGCGTTCGCTTCATGCCTTCCAAAATTTGCGGTTCGTCATCCACAATCAGAAGTTTGTACATGGATCGCAGCTCCTTTCGGAATGTTCACGGATACTTTTACGCCTGCTTCTTCATTATTCTCGACATGCAGCGCAAATCCTTCCCCGTAGAAAAAATGCAGCCGCGTGCTCACGTTGTGCAGACCGATACTGGTCACGGGAGCATCGTCTTTGCGGGATAACGTGCTGCGGATATGCGCCAGACGTTCGTCCGAAATCCATTTTCCGTTATCCACGATCTCCAGATGAAAATGCGTCTCCGACTCCCAACCGTTGACCATGAGCAGGTTGAACGCATTGCTCGAATTGAATCCATGCACGAAAAAGTTCTCGGCCAGCGGCTGCATCCAGAACTTCACCGTAGGCAGCACCGACAGCGTCTCATCCACATTGAACTGATAATAGAAGCGATCCGGATATTTGAATTCCATGATTTTCAGATACTCTTGCAGCAGGGAAAGCTCTTTGCCGATCGTGATAATGTTTTCGTGCTTCACCATATCCCGGTACAACGCACCGAGGGTGGCGATCGCGTCCGAAGTTTCCATATCTTGATTGACCAGCGCTTTCGAACGAATAGCTTCCAGCGTATTGTAAAGGAAGTGTGGATTGATTTGGTTTTGTAGCGCTTTCATTTCTGTTTCCTGCTGCTTGAGCTTCAATAAATATTCCGTACGGATATGTTTGTCCAACTGCTTGACCATATCTTCGAGTTCCCTCGCGATCATACCGTACTCGTTGCGCCGGTATCGGGCCGGAGTCTCGGGGGTGAAATCCGCCGTTTTGACCCGACCGATCGATTGGATAATATGATGAAGAAAACGCGCATCGTCTCTCAGATTGTACACGATAAGCGTCAACACGCTGATCATCGCCAACAACACAATCAGGAAAACGGATAAAAGCGTGCCCCAGCGTTCGCGAATCATCGTCCCTATATCAACCCAACCGACGAAGCTATAATCGAATTTGGCCGAGGTAAAAGTCGTGAAAAAAACACCGTTCAGCCCTCCCGTAGACAAATAGCCTTGCGCCCGGCCGTCCGCCAATACGCGCGCGATCAGATCGTTGCTTGTTTCCTCGGTTGAAAAGTCGGGATACACTTCGCCGTCCAGGCCGACCAGCGCCGCGCGATTGAGTCCTTCGTTCAATGAGCTTCCGAATACGCGATCGCTGCCGACGACGAAACGAAGCTCTCCCAGCCTGTGCGAGATTTCGTTGGGATCGGACAAGTTCTCGCGATAAATAAAACCGCGATCGATCGAATCCCGAAACATCTCATCGTCTTCGGGCACCTGGAATTTGAAGCGGGTATTGCCGTTTTTGTCGAAGCGGAGCACGTTGCCTTTCCCTTCGGCATGCAGGCTGACCTGAATGATATCCCCTTGTCCCCCTCCGTATAAAAAAGACTCGACATCTTCGGGAAACGAAATCATCGGCTGGTCGTAACGGCTGGCTTGCAGCCTGGCGGAGAAATATTGTTCGGCGCTGCTGCCCAAAAAATATCGCACGTCCGCCATCAAGCCGCTGTTCAAGTAGATGCGCTGCATATAGGCTTCGATCCGATCGGCGTTATGTTGCAGCGTATTCTCGACTCCGGCAAAGGTGCTTGCGGCTTGATTCCGGGCATTGTCGATCCATTGCACGAATAAAATGGCGCAGGTCAGCAAGCCTATCGCCATTCCGATCGACACGACGAATATCGCGTACGCCATAAATTTGCTTCGATAGATTTTGATCTGCAAAAAGGACAAGGCCGGCGCCTCCTTTGCCATATTTGTTATTGTAGCACCTGATGCGGAAGGTATGTACAGCAGAAAAACCCGAACGGAGATTGGATTCCGTTTGGGTTCCGCTGATGGGAAAATCCCGTTCTTGGGGAAGCTGGGGGCTGCGGGAAAAATTCAGTTCAAGTCGCTGTCTCACTCGGAAAATGGATTGGATTTAAATAAGGAATTTTCCGAGTTCAAAGGCTTCTTGAACTGAATTTCTCCCTTCGCCTTCGCTTCGCCACATCAAAGATTTTTCATTATGCTTCACTTATTTTTATTTAAAATAAGCTTCGATTTGCTCTTGGGCGGCTTGGACGATGGTGTCCATGCCGGCGGCTTTCATTTCGGCTTCGACTTTCGGCACGATGACGGCCGGGTCGGAGGCGCCGGTGATCAGTTCGGCTTTGTATTTGTCCCAAACGGCTTTGGTGTTGGCGACTTCGGTGGTCAGGTTGCTGATGTCCAGCGCGAAGCCAAGCGTGGACGAAGGCGTAGCTTCTTCGTTCAGCTTACGGACCTGTTCCCATTGGTCTTCCGGAGCGCCTTTGGTGACCGCCAGATTGAAGAACGTGCCTTGCGTATAAGCCGCGAGCGGCCAGGTGTCGCTGACGCGTTCGATGACTTTTTCGCCGTCTACGCTGTTGTAATCGACGCCGAGTTCGCCGAAAGCGAGCATGTTACGCAGTTTCGGATCGGTGTTGACCAGTTCCAGATACTTCAAGGCTTCGTTTTTGTATTTGGAATTTGCGGAAATGGCGTTCAAAGAGCCCTGGATCGTGCTGGTTGTGTACAGAGGGCCGAATACTTGGACCATATCGTACTTTTCGACGCCTTCGTTGATCTGGTAGTTGGCTTCCGCGCCAGGGAAAGCTTGGGCGCTGAAGAACGGACGTGCTTTTTCGGCTTCGCCGCGCGTCGGCGCATCCGGGTTGACGATACCGTCCTGGTACCACTGGTGCAGCAGCGTCAGGTTTTCCATGATATCCGGTTGGTTGAGCGTGAACACGACTTTGCGGGATTCATCGTCGACTTTGACGCCGATCGGCTGAAGTCCCAGCGTCAGGTCGTCGTAGCCGTTGAACAGTCCCGGGAATCCGTCGCCTTGCGTCAAAGACAGCGGATAATAGCTTTTGCCTTCGCCGGCTTTCATGTCGCGGAACGGCTTGTCGAGATCGCTGAGCGTTTTGATGCTGTTCAGGTCGATGCCGTATTTTTGCACATACGTATCGTCGAAGATCCAGTATTGGGTCAGCGAGGAGTCTTTATAGGTAGGAACCGAGTAGATTTTGCCGCCGATCTTCGCTCCGTCCCAGACCGTTTCCGGGATGAACTTGTACAGCTCCGGCGATTCGCTTTGCACCAGATCGGTCAGATCGGCGAAAGCGCCCATCGAGACTTGCTGATTGTATTTGCCGCTGTTGGTGAACATGATATCGAAAGGCTCGCCCGTATTGACGATCGTATTGATCTTGGTATCCCAATCGGCCCAACTGGCGACGCGGATATCGATTTTGACGCCGATCTTTTCGGCCGTGTACTCGTTCATCGCCTCGACGGCTTTGTCGAAGTTGCTCGGCACCTGACCCCCGATCGTCCACCAGACCAAAGTCGGAACTTCGCCCGAATTTGCGGAACCGTTATCCGTTTGCCCCGAAGAATCGGTTGTGCCACCGGTGTCGGAACCGCCTCCGCCGCATGCCGCCAGCATCGACATTAACAGGATGACTGTACCGAACATGGAGAAAAATTTGCCTCTTTTTTTCATAAACCTTACCCCTCTTTCCTATATTGGTAGGCTTGCTCTATGCTTCGATGACCGTAACCGCAACGGGAATGCGGCGTCCGGGATCACCCTTTGATCGAACCCACTGTCAATCCGGCGATAAAGTAACGCTGGAAGAAGGGGTAAGCGAATGCCACGGGTACGACGATCAGAATCGCCACGGCCATGCGCGCGGTTTCTTTTGGCATGCTGGCGACCAGTGTCGCGTAGCTGACTCCCATGCTGGAAGCGTTTCTCGCCAAAGCGTCCACGTTGCTCATCAGATTGTTCAGGAGCGCTTGCAGCGAGTACAAATCCTGATTGTTGATGTAGAGCATGGACTGGAACCAATCGTTCCAATAACCGAAGCACAGGAACAACCCGATCGTGGCCAGCACCGGCAGCGAGATTGGCATGATGATGGAGAAGAAAATACGCAATTGACTCGCCCCGTCGATCTCCGCCGATTCGACGATGCCGTCGGGAATCGTGCTGCGGAAAAACGTTTTGCAGATAATGACGTTGAACGATGATACCGCGAGCGGTAATATCAAGGCCCAGATCGTGTCTTTCAGCCCAAGCAGATTCGCATTGATGAAGTAACTCGATACCAGACCGCCGTTGAACACCATCGGAATGAACACGACCCAGGTCAGAAAGCTTTTCAGCTTGTAATTGGGTTGTGCCAGCACATATCCCATCGAAGCGGTTAACAGAACGCCGAGCACGGTCCCGATTACGGTTACCAATACCGATACGCCGAAAGCCCGCAAGATGACCGTTCCCTGCTGGATAATAAACCCGTACGCCTCCACGGAGAACACCGTCGGAAACATATGGTAGCCCGTTTCCCGGATCGAATCTTCGCTGGAAAACGAAATCGATACAATAACCAGAATCGGCACGACGCACACGAGCGCAAGGAGGATAAACACGAGATGGAACAAGACATTCATGCCTTTTCCTATCCGGTTGTACCGGTCGAGTCCGCTCGTCGCTTCACTTTTGGCTGCCATAGACTCGCCTCCTTTACATCATTGCGCTTTCCGAATCGATACGTCGAACGATCCAGTTGGCGAACAGAATCGTGATACAGCCCATGACCGATTGAACAAAAGCAGCGGCGGACGCCATACCTACGGTTGCCGTTTTCAGCTGCTTGTACACCAATACGTCGAGGGTCGTGGTGACATTGAACAAGGAGTTGGAGTCGCGCGGAACCTGGTAGAATAACCCGAAGTCCGTGTAGAAAATACGCCCGACCGCCAAAATGAACATCATGACGATGACCAGTTTCATCATCGGCAGCGTGATATAGCGCGTTTGCTGCCAGATGGAAGCTCCGTCGATCACCGCCGCTTCATAATAGGTACTGTCGATACCGGTAATGGTCGCCAAGTACACCACCATGCCGTAGCCGATCCCTTTCCAGACATTCATAAAGATCAGGAAATACGGCCAATACTGCGGTTCCATATACCAGTTCACCGATTCTGCACCCATCTGGTTCAGCATCTGGTTCGCGATTCCTTTGTCAAAGCTCAAGAAAGCCCAGATGACGGCAGAAACGACGACCCAAGAGAGGAAATACGGCAAAAACATCATCGTTTGATACACTTTGCCCGCTCTGCTGTTGTGCAGGCGTCCGATCATCAAAGCCAGCGTGACCGGAATCAGAATGCCGAGCAGGATGAAAATGATGTTGTAGCCCAGCGTGTTGCGGATCGTGATCCATGCGTCGTTGGACTTGAACAGGAACTCGAAGTTTTTCCATCCCGACCATGGGCTGTTAAAGACGTTGCTTAGAAAGCCGCCGGAGATTTTAAAATCTTTGAACGCGATGATGACCCCGAACATGGGCAGGAAGCAGAAAAGTATGTACCAGATTGTAGTGGGCAGTGCGAGTAAAGTGAGTTCCGTATCCTGCTTGCGCCAGCGCGGGCGTCGGTGCTTTCGTTCTTCTTTTTTCATGTTCACCCCGTCCCCCGTGTAGTGGATTTGATGTGGCTGTACTTAGGATATTAGAGAACGCTTACATTTGAATAGATAAAAAACGTTAGACTTCAGGCGGGAAACGTTAGATAAAAGGGAGAAAAATTCGACCTTTTATCTAACATCGGGGGAATTGGTTTGAAGTCCTGTTTGGGGAGGCCGGCGGTGGGCGCTGCGGGAGAAATTTAGTTCAAGGGCTGTCTCACTCGGAAAATGGATTGGATTTGAATAAGGAATTTTCCGAGTTCAAAGGCTTCTTGAACTGAATTTCTCCCTCCGCTTCTGCTCGTCTCCGAGAAGGACTTAAAAGCAATTCGATGATGTTGGCAAAGTCTCATTTTTGGAAAAGGAGTAAAAGTAAAACGTGCAACATAGCGGGATCGTGGGAGGTTTTGGAGATGGGGAGAAAAATAAATGCAAATGTACAGTTATTTTCAGCATATAAGCATAGGAGAAGAAATAGATGCGATTATCCAGTTATTTGAAGCTTGATAAGCTAAAAAAGAGAGTGTAGAGCGAAATAAATGGATATTCGCATTTATTTGATGGAGACTATTTCTGAATCGGGCAAAAAGATACGGTCGATACATTCAAAGAATGCGCTCAAAGCTTTTATTGAAGATAAAAACGTCCCGAAGCCGTTAAGACGGGCTTCGGGACGTTTTTTCAGGAAGATCTTCGTCCCGTGAGAAGCAGCAGGACGAAAGAAACGGCGACGATCGCGATGGTCCAGGCCCAGGCTAGCGATAGATGGCCGGAGTCTACGGCGACGTAGATCGCGGTGGGGACGGTCTGGGTTCGGCCCGGGATATTGCCGGCGATCATGAGTGTGGCGCCGAACTCGCCCAGGCTTCGGGCGAAGCCGAGGACGTAGGCGGTTTTCAGAGACGGTGCGATGAGTGGCAGCGTAATATGCCGGAAGACTTGCCACTCATTGGCCCCGATAGAGCGGCCGGCGTATTCGAGATCGCGGTCGACCGCTTCGAATCCGGTTACGGTCGTACGATAAACCAGCGGGAACGCGACGACTACGGCTGCGATGACAGCGGCCTGCCAGGAGAAAATCACTGTGGAATGGAAGACTTTTTCGATCAATCCGCCAAGCCATCCCCGACGTCCCAGCAGAATCAACAGGAGAAAACCAACCACGGTCGGCGGCAGCACGAGCGGGAGCATAAAAATCGTCTCCAGCACGGTTTTGCCTCGAAAAGTCTCGCGACGGGACATGCACCAGGCGACTGCGGTTCCGAGTACGATGGCGATCACGCTCGCCAGCAGCGCGACTTGGAGCGAAAGGCGGATCGGCGACCAGTATTCGCTCCAGCCGATGTCCGCCAAAGTCATCATTGCGCGACGGAGAAGCCGTAGCCCGTCAGAACATCCAGCGCTTCGGACGTTTGCAGATAATCGTAGAAAGCTTGTGCAGCTTCTTGATGCTCCGTTGCTTTTACGATGCCGATTGGATAGTTGATAGGCGAGTAGCTGCTTGTTTCAACGTCGAAGGCCACTTGAACTTGATCCGAAGTCAGTGCGTCTGTTTTGTATACGAAGCCTGCGTCCGCATTGCCTGTCTCTGTATATTGAAGCACTTGACGCACGTCTTTACCTTGAACCATTTTGTCTTGCAAGGAATCCCAAAGTCCGGCATTTGTGAGAGCTTCTTGCGCATATTTACCGGCAGGAACGCTGTCCGGAATACCGATCGCGACATGCTTAACGAGATCTCCGGTCAGGTCGTCGATCTTCGTTACTTTGGCTTCCGCGTCTTTCGGAACGACAACAACGAGTGTGTTGGTTAACCAGTTTTTCTCTTGCTTCTCTTCGACCAGACCTGCGTCAAGCAGAGCCTGCATGTTTTTGGTCGAAGCGGATAGGAACAAGTCGGCGGGTGCGCCCTGGTCGATTTGCTGTTGAAGTGCGCCCGAAGCACCAAAGTTGAATTCCAGCTTCACGTTCGGGTTGGCAGCTTCGTATGTTTTTTGGATATCGTTCAAAGCATCCGTCAAGCTGGCCGCAGCCGAGATTGTCAGCGTAACCGATTCCGTTGCTGGCGTTGCGGCTTCGGTCGTGCTTTCGGTTTGCTGGCTTGCAGCCTGAGTTGCGGTCGGCTCGGCAGGCTTAGCTCCGCAAGCTGCCAGAATCAACAGCAGCGCAAGCATAGGCAGTAGGAAGACATTCAGTTTTCTTTTGATCATGGTTCGTATTCCCCTTTTCTTTTCGTCAAAATTTACAATACACAAACTTGCCTGTTCAGTCTACGCCCAGACCTTCCCAAAAAGCGATTCGGGAAATCCCCTTTTATTCAATAAGGATTTTGGGAGAATTAGAGAATGTCCGATCGTGTTCGTCAATGTTGTCCATGAAAAAAAGGCGATGTCCTAATCTCTTTTTTAAGGGAATTAGGGTAGTACCATGACCGCTTATGATGTTAGGTTACGTCCCTCGAAAACCGCTTGAACCGTGCGTGTTTCCGATGAACCCAAACCTTACATTAATTCGAGACAAGCTGCTAGTAGCCTTTTCGATATCCGTCTTAAGAAGCCGGCTCGCACTTTTCAGTGTTTTGAACACGTGCCGGAAGTCCTTGAAGCAGCTTCTCTGCGGCATTTCGCCCTCCTGCCACACAGTCGGGAATGCCAACGCCGTTATAACCCGCACCGCAAAGCAGCACGCCCGGCAACGATTTTTCCAAGTCAGAACGAACTTCATTCATCATCTCGACATGGCCTACCGGATACTGGGGCATCGCGGACAAGCAGCGGCTGACCTCGGCCCATTGCGGTACGGTATCCAGCCCGGTCAATTCGCGAAGATCGCGCTGGGCCGCTTCGATCAGTTCACCATCTTCCATACTTGTCCATTCCTGCGCGCCGGAGCGACCGATATACGTACGAAGCAAGGTTTGTCCCTCAGGAGCGACATGCTGCCACTTGGTCGAGGACCAGGTGCAGGCTGTAATTAATCGACCTTCTTTTCTGGGAACGAGGAAGCCGGAACGCTCGAACGAAATATTCAGATCCGAAGTCCGATAAGCCAGCGCGATGTTCGCCACCGATACATAGTCGATCTCCTCTAACCGCTGAGCGGTCGGCACTTCCTTGTTCAACAGTCTTGCGGCTTCAAATGCAGGCAAGGCACAGATTACCCCGTCAGCCGTTAAGCACTGACCGTTGCCCAAAGTCACTTCATAGCTGTACAAGTCCTTTTTAACGAGAGAAGCCGCACAAGCCCCTGTAATCACATCAACGCCAGAGTCGCGCAGCTGCTGTTCCAGACGTTCCACCAATGCCGATAGCCCACCTTGATAGGATAAAAACATGCTTCCCGCCAGCTTGCCGGAAAGCGCCGGGGCGCGTCCTGTTTGAGCAGGCATCGACGACGCTCGGCTTCCCACCGGAACGCTGCCCGAACCGGAGCTTGGAGCCCGGCCCGCTTTCGGACGTCCGCCGCGCGCCATCCCTTTGATCAGGCTGCCTTCCCGCTCTTCCATCGCTTTGAACTGAGGAAACGTTGCTTTTAAACTGAGCGAGCGTGTATCTCCGGCATAAATCCCCGCCAGCAGCGGCTCGGTGATCCGTTCCAGCACTTCTTTTCCCAGACGACGCTCGATAAAATCGCCCAGCGCTTCATCCTCTGCTCCCTGTTTCTTGGGCAAAACGAGATCCAGCGCGGCACGCAGTTTGCCTATCGGCGAGATCAGTCCGGTTCGGATGAACGGAGACAGCTTGGTGGGGATGCCCAGTATGAAGCCCATCGGCATCGGATGCATCTTCCCCTTGTGCAAAATGTAGCTGGTTTTCGCATCCGGATTGGTTGGAACGAGTTCGCCTGTAAGGCCGAGTTCCGCAGTCAAGTCCAAAATAGCCGTTTTACGCGCGATGAATGAATCCGGTCCTTTTTCGATCAGACAGCCTTCCCGATTTTCCGTACGCAGTCTTCCGCCCAGTTGTTCACTCTCCTCGACCAGTATAATTTCAAGCGAAAGCCCTTGCTCCTTGGCTTGTTTGGATAAGTAAAAAGCCGAAGCCAGTCCGCTGATCCCGCCTCCGAGCACAATGATTCGCTGTGGAGCTGAATAGGCCGCTGTTGCGTCATTCATTGCTGCCATGATTATTGTCCCCCTTTTAACGCTACCGGAATATAGGTGCAGCTCGGATCGCTCTCCAGCCAATCCCCCGTTACGGCAAAAGCCCGGGCACGCGAACCCCCGCATAATGACTTGAACTCACATGCGCCGCACTTCCCTTTTAATCGTTTCTTGTCACGCAGACTTTGCATAATCGGAGAGTTTCGGTAAATGTCTTCCAGTGCCTCTTCCCTAACGTTTCCGCATTTTACAGGTAGAAATCCGCTTGGATAGACATCTCCGGTATGGCCGATAAACAAGAATCCGTCGCCGTCATTGACTCCTTTGGGAGCGCGTCCGAGTACGTCAGCGCGTTTGAAGCCGCTTTTTGCCGCTGGAGCTGCATTCGATGAAGGCGCAGTTCCGGCAGATCCTTCCGCGTTTGCGTTCGACTGCGCACGCTTCGCGGACAACTGCACGGCTACCCGGCGATAATGCGGCGCTTCGGTTGCTTTGACGCCGTACGGCATGCGCCGTCCCGCTTCATGCAACCATTCCATCACTTGTTCGTGCTCTTCGGCGCTGATCATGTCTTTTTGCGTGGCACGACCCGTCGGAATCAGGAAAAAAAGACTCCAAAGCACAACGCCCATTTCTTTGACCTTTTCCGAAATGGCTTCTAAATCATGCAAATTGTAACGGGATACCGTCGTGTTGACCTGAATCGGAATCCCCAGTTCCTGCAAATAGCCAATTCCGCGCATCGTTGTATCGAAAGACCCTACGGTGCCGCGAAAATGATCGTGAATTTCGGCACAAGAACCGTCAAGACTAAACGCCCAACGCGATAAGCCGACTTCTTTCGCTTTCTCGACAGCACTTCGGTTCACACGCGGCGTGGCGCTGGGAGTCATGGAGACCGATAGTCCTTTTTCCTCGATCGCGTAACGGGCCAGCTCGAACAAATCGGGACGCATCAGCGAATCGCCGCCCGTGAATACCAATAACGGATGATTCATTAGAGCGATTCGGTCAATCAACGCGCGGCCTTCTTCATGCGAGAGTTGGTTGGGATCGGCCCGATATTGCGCTTCCGCCCGACAATGCAGACATTTGAGCGCGCAGGCGCGGGTCACTTCCCAAATAACGATAAACGGATCAACGGCATAATCGCGCCGGGCCGGCATATTCATGAGGCAAGACTCCTTTATAGATAGACAATCAATACGGAAACATACAACATCACGGCAAAAACAAGTTCGGCGATTCCTGTTTGTTTCACCTTAAGCTTCTGCTTGGGCAGCACGATCGCGCGCGCCAGCAGAATGACGAACGGAACGACGAGCGGAAAACTTAACCAGGCTGCAAAAGGAATCAAAAGTACATGGTAAGCGATCGACAGACGGTAATAGCGAGGATTCTTTTTCTCGCGAATGACCGTCTTGACGTACAGCGCGGTACCGATGAAGTATAGACCCAGCATCGCGAACAACAGCGTCGTCTTCGTCCAATCCGCTTCATGTCCCGCCGAAACGTAAACCACCGGGTAAATGAAGGAGCAAAACAGCAGGATCGCTACGATATCATTGAGCAACGCCCGTTCGTTTTTGGATTTGGCATAGTACGCGGGGATCGCGAACGTAATCAGTAGCAGCACGCCGTAGCCGATCAGCTTGGGTTCGGATATTACCACGATGATCGCAAGCGGAATCAGGATCAGACCGTACACCAGCGAAGGCTTTAGATAACGCTCCTTCTTCCCCGTTTTGATCCATTGAAGCACAGGAAAACTAAATAGATACATCGACAGCCAACACAGAAACAACGGAAGATGAACGAGCGTGGCTCCGGCGACGGACATTCCGAGCAAAAACGGAAGCATCAACATCGCCCATGCGCCGTGCTGATTCGGAATATAACGGTTAATAACCTTCCCCTCCTTACGGGTTTATTGTATAAAACGTGACGGAAGACGACCAATCAGGGACTTCCCTGTTTCGCTCCGGGAAATGCCTAACCCCACCGCCGCGAGCGTATGCCCATGCTATACTGGACGCGTCGAAACACGTAACAGAAATTTGGAAAGGTGGAGTTTGTTATGGGAGGACCCGCACTGCGTCAACATCATGCCCATCATGCGATTCACGAAGGAGCACTCAGCGGCGCGTTAGATAAAACGGAAGAACTGGAAATTCTGATCGGCGAAGGCAAAAGCGAAGACGCGCGCCTGGCGGCGGATCAGTTGCTCGGCTATTGGGTCACGCGCGTGCTCAGTCATGCGGATGCGGAGGAAGAAGGCTTTTACGAGGAAATGGCGGGCGAAGACCCGAATCTTCGTCTGGCCGTCGTCAAATTGACGCGGGATCACGATATTTTGCGCATGATCGTGGCCGATATCGTGAACGAGTTGCCTGAATCGGGGCCGACACCCGACGTGATGCGTTTGTTCTATTCGTTGATTACGATCAATGCCATCCACAGCCGCGAAGAAGAGCGCCTGCTGTTCGGGGAGCAACCGGAATGAATCGTTCAGTTGCTGCCGTCTCGGCGGGTCGCAACGATCCGTGCCTATGCGGTAGCGGATTGAAATACAAAAAATGCTGCGCGCAGCGCGACGAACAAGCCCGGGACACGGCATCCCGGCAGGCGTCGCTTCAATCGGCGCTGCGCGAATTTTTCTCGATCCACCCCCGTCCGTCCGAACAAAAAGCTTTATCCGCTTGGAAACAAGAGTTGGCCCCACGTCTTCAAGCCGCTTACGGCGCCGAAAAAACGGACGCTGTAGTCGGAGATACGTTCTTTTTCGGCGAAGCCGTCGATATTTGGAACGCGTTCGTGCAAGCCAAGTCCCGGGACGTCCAAAACGCAGCGATCGCCGATGCGCTAAAAGGCTGGATCGATCCCCGATTCGCGGTGCTGCGTATCCTGGGCCAAGAGTCTTCCCCGTTCGGAACGGCCGAAGGTTCGAAACCCGTTCATTTGCCCGTACAACGCCCAAGTGTCGATTCTGCCCAAAAGCTTTTTGTTCGCGCGTCGGAAGTGTTAAGCGGAGAAGTGTTCGAACTGCGCGCCGACGACTCTTTCCGGCCTCGACCCGGTATGATCGTACTCGGATTTTGGTTGCCCGGCGCGAGCCCGGAAGCTCCGAAATTCGCGTTGAACAGCCTTGTGCTGATCGAAGAACCGGACGATGCGGCCGTACTTCGCCTGGAGCGGCTCAGAAACGAATCGGACGCTGCCGAACTTGCGGCCTTTTATCGTTCCCGGATCGCTTGCGTGTATGAGGCGTTCGGCGAACCGGCGTCTGCGAACGCTGCGGATTTTTCCCCTGAAAAACTGCCTGAGTCGGTAACCGAAGCGATTCGCAGGCTGGACAACTTCCTGATTCGTCACGATGTCAAGCATGATCGGCTGATGGACGTCGCTTTCCGATTCCTGAAACGCAAGCGCCAAACGCCCGATGCGGGAACGGCGGCCGCCGCCGCGATTGTGTTCGGTCTTGCGGAAGGCTGGCTTACGAATGACTGGAATGCGGAGCGTCTCGCCGAAAAGTTCGGTGCCGTTTTCGAAGAAGTGGAACGTTTGGCAAAAGAAATGGCGGATTTTGAGCGCAAAACCGCCGTTTATCAGGAAGAAGCGGAAACCATCGGTTTCCGGATCGGCACCGATCCGATGCCCGACGAATTCCGGCAATGGCGGCTTTATATGCACATCAAAGATTTGGATATTCAAGGCGAAGCTGCGTTGCGGCGCCAGATGGAGTATTTCTCCGGTATCCCTTATGTCCCGGTTTCTGCCCGCGAAGAAGCGCAACTCCGTGCCTACGAAGCTTATATGGCGCGCGAAAACGAATGGCGCGGCGAAAAATGGACGGAAGCTCGCCGGCTGTATCCCGACAATGCCGATGTTTTGCTGCTGGCTGCCGAATTCGAAGCGGATGCGTCTTTGCGTCTTAACCTGCTGGAACGTGCCGAGCAATCGGCTTTCGAATCGTTCGAAGCCGATATCCGGCCGCCCTGGCTGCATATGCCCAACCGGCCTTATTTGCGCGCATTGATGCGAAGAGCGTTACACGATTGGGAAAACGGACTGTGGACCGAAGCATTTGAACGTTTTTACAAGTTGCTTCGTTTGAATCCGGCCGATCATCAAGGCGCGCGTTATCCCGCGCTTTCCGCGTTGATCGCGCGGGGTGACCTTCAAGCGGCTGCCGGGCTGCTGGCCCATTACGCGGAAGACGCGGGAGATAACGCCATCTACCGCTGGTTCGACTGGGTCATCCGCTATCGCAAAGACCGGTTGGACGCAGAGACGGAAAAAGCATACCGCGCTGCGGTCGAAGCCAATCCGTATATGGAAAAACGGGTCCGTGACCGCTTCGGCTTTGAAGCCATGCCTTATCCTCGGTCTGCGGTCATGACGCCTCGTTCGCCGGAGGAAGCAAGTTTCATTTGGACGCTGATTCGGCCGGCGCTTTTGAATTAAGAAGTCCGGGCTGCCGAGACCGTCAGATTAGACATCGTAGCCGACAATGACAAAAAGCGGCATCGAATTTTCGTCGTTTCGTTTGTGTTATAATGTTCCATACGCCGCCGCGTGGCGGAAAAGGAAAACGATCATACATTCAAAGCGGGGAAATCCATGAAAATCCATGTCCATCTTATCGCGCCTTACGCCTCGATGCTGTCGATCGTCGAGGAATGCGTTCCGCTGTTCCCGGATCTGCATATCGAGTGTTCGGTCGGCGATCTGGAGAACGGCGTCGAACTTGCCGTCGCCGCGCAGCGCGCGGGCGCGGACATCATCGTCAGCCGGGGCGGAACCGCGCGCTCCATCAAGCGCTCGGTAACCATTCCCGTGATCGACGTTCAGCTGTCGGGCTACGACATGATCCGCTCTCTTCTGCTTGCCAGCAGCTTAAAAGAAAAAACGGCGATCGTCGGATTTCCGAACGTGACGTCCGGCGCCCAAGCGATCATCGACCTGCTCGATCTTCCGCTAAAGGCTTTTACCGTGACGGAACCGCGCGAAGTCCCTCCGCTGATTCTCGATCTCAAAAGCCGCGATTACAAGCAGATTGCCGGAGACGTCATTACGCTGAAAACGGCGAACGAATACGGGTTGAAAGGCTTCCTGATCCAGTCGGGCCGCGAATCGGTACGCAGCGCGCTGGAAGATGCCCGGCTCGTATACGGCTATTTGCACCGCAACGATCATTTGGTCCGCGTGTTCGAGCGTTTTTTGCAGTCCGCCTATCCCAATCTGGTCGTAGCCGACAAAAAAAACCGAATCGTTTATGCCCGAATCGGCGATTTCGAACGAAATCCGTTGACGGAAGAACGGCTTGCGGTACTCGGTGCGAAGCTGGATCAAGAACCGGCCGGCCTGTCGGAAAAGCTGACGATCGACGGCCAAGCGTTGGTCGCGGAAGGCTTCAGGCACTTCGTCGACGACAAAACCTATACGCTGTATACGCTGCGGAAAACGGGGAATCCCGTGTCGAGCCATAAGGGTGTTACGGCTTTTTATCCCGAAGATGCCGGACCGCTTATCGAGGCTTCTCCCGAAATGAGCCGGCTGACGTCCCAGCTTCGGGCTTTGTATCGCGAGGGCGAGCGCGTAGCTGTGTACGG
Source organism: Saccharibacillus sacchari (assembly GCF_037722395.1). Taxonomy (GTDB): domain Bacteria; phylum Bacillota; class Bacilli; order Paenibacillales; family Paenibacillaceae; genus Saccharibacillus; species Saccharibacillus sacchari_A. The sequence continues at coordinate 42,484 of NZ_JBBKAR010000050.1, forward strand.
TCGCAAAGGAAGCGGAAAAAATTTCGCCGTCGACCATATCCACCGGGAATGTTCGCCTAATGGCCGAATGATGACGATCGACTTCGAACAAGCGGAACTGAGCGAATTTTCCGACGTTTTGCCGGACGGCGTGTCCACGATCAAGCTGATCCACGCGTCGCGGGCAGACAGCGAACCGTTGAAGCGTTTCGTCGACAATATGGCCGAACGCGGCATCCGCGTGTTCGTGATCGAAAACGCGTCGCCCGATCCGCAATTGCTTGCCGTCGTAGGCGCCGTTCGCTTGGCGATGCCGACGCTGTCCGAACGGCAAGAAGACCTTCTTCCTTTAGCTCAGGCATTTTTGTCCGACTGTCAACAAAAGCTGGGAACGAATGCGGTGAAGATTCAGGAAGCCGCCGCGAAATTGTTGCAAAATCGGTATTACGCGGACGAAATCGACGGGTTGAAACGCTTGATCAAAGAACTGGCTTTAAGCGAGACCGATTACGTGATCCGTGCGGAAACGGTACACAAAGCGACGAATGAATCCAGTGCTCCCAGCCCGTGGCAAATGCCTACAGGCACTTTGAAAGAGATCGAAAAACAAGTGATCGAAGCGGTTCTCCGCGAAGAAAACCACAATCAGTCCCGAACGGCCGAACGGCTCGGCATCAATCGGGCAACGCTATGGCGCAAGCTCAAAGAGTAATTTTGGAGCTTGCTTTTTTTACGCAAAAATATGTTGCATTATTAAACAATTTATAGATTCTAAAATATAATTTTAGATTTAATGTTGCTTTTATAAACATTTTTACGTATATTACGACAAGTAAACGCTTTAAAAACATTGAGAGGGGATCAACAAGTATGAAAATCAAAGCAACTTTAGATCGTATTCCCGGAGGAATGATGGTCGTGCCTCTGCTTCTTGCGGCATCGATCAATACCTTCTTTCCCAACATCCTGCGAATCGGCGGATTTACGGAAGCGCTTTTCGTCAATAGTGCAAGCGCTTTAATCGCGCTTTTCCTTTTGATCGCGGGAACGCAGATTAATTTGCGCACGGCCAAAGCTTCGGTGGCCAAAGGCGTCACGCTTTTGTCCGTCAAATGGCTGCTCGGCGCGGCGGTCGGTTTGCTCTCCTTTTGGCTGGCCGACAGTAACGGACTGTTTCTGGGATTGGCCCCGATCGCGATCATCGGCGCCATGACCAATTCCAATGGAGGCTTGTATATCGCGTTCGCCGGGCAGTACGGCAAAGAAGAAGACAAAGCGGCGTATCCGTTTCTCGCGCTCAGCGACGGCCCGTTCCTGACGATGGTCGCGCTCTCGATCTTCGGCGCGATGGGCTTTGCCAACGGATTGTTCTCGCCCATGTCGTTCGTCGCCGTTCTGCTGCCTCTGGCCGTCGGTATCGTATTGGGTAATCTGGACAAAGAAATGGGCGACTTTCTGTACAAAGGCAGCGACAAGCTGGTTCCGTTTTTCGCTTTCGCGCTCGGCATGGGCATCAACTTCAGTGCGATCATCAAAGGCGGGCTCAGCGGCATCCTGCTCGGCGTCATCACGGTGTTGTTGACAGGCGGCGGATTGTACCTGCTGTTCAAATTCCTGGGTTGGAATCCGATCGTCGGCGCCGCGGAAGGCTCGACGGCGGGCAACGCGGTCGGTACTCCGGCAGCGATCGCCGCGGCGAATATCTCGTTCGCTCCGATCGCGGAATTGGCTACGGTTCAGATCGCGGCAAGCGTCGTGACCACCTCCATCCTGCTGCCGATCTTTATCGGATTCCTGGCCAAACGCTTGGAAAAAGAAAAAGGCGGACTCGCCAAATACAATCTGTCCGCCAAAGAACGACGGGAATTGGAAACGTCGCCGGCCATCGAAAAATAAACGTGTCCGACTTACGGATAAAAACCGGAAATACCCAGAAAAAGAGCCGAGCGATTGGCAGTGTCATATTCGCTCAAGGCTCTAGGATTGGAAGGAGAAATCAGCATGAAACTGGCTATCATTGCCGACGACTTGACAGGAGCGAACGACAGCGGCGTACAATTATCGCGTAACGGGTTGAAAACGACCGTGCTGTTCGATATGGACGCCGAAGCCGCCAAGACGTACGAGGCGGTGGCGTTCGATACGGACAGCCGCGCCGTGGAGCCGGATCAAGCTTACCAGCGCGTGAAAACGGCGGCGGAATTTTTGCTGGAATCCGGCTTCGATACGCTGTTCAAAAAAGTAGATTCGACTATGCGGGGCAATATCGGAGCCGAACTGGATGCTTTTTACGACGCATTAAAACCGGACTTCCTGATGTTCGCGCCCGGCTACCCCAAAAACAACCGAACCGTATTGGAGTCCACGCTATACCTGAACGGAATCCCGGTCGGAGAAACCGAAATCGCGAAAGATCCGAAAACGCCGGTCACGATTTCCGATTTGACCGAGCTGCTCGGTCGGCAGACTGAGCGCCGGATCGGTACGTTGACCGTGAGCGATCTGGAACGCGGACCCGGACATCTGCTGAATCGACTTCAGCGTTACGCCGCGGAAAACGTGGCTTACATCGTCGTCGACTCTACCGAAGAGCACCACCTGGAACAAATCTTGGCCGGTTTCAAAAACGCGACGTATCGCTTGGCCTGGGCCGGATCGGCGGGGCTTGCCCATTATTTGCCTGCTTATCACGGATTATCTTCCGATTCGACCCGCCTGCGCATCAGCGAAGAGCCCGGACAAGTTTTGACGGTCGTAGGCAGCGTTAACCGCAATTCCCGAGCGCAACTTGCGTATTTGCTGGAACAAAAGAACGTGCATGCGGTGGCTTTCGAATCGTGGAAAGCTGTAGCTTCGCAAACCGAACGGGACCGCGAAATCCAACGTGTTTACGAAAAAGCATTGAGCGAGGCGCGGCAAGGCCGCGACGTGGCCGTGTTTTCGACGGGCGGACCGGAACATATCGAGCAAGCCTGGACCGTCGGCGAAGCGGCCGGCTTCAGCCGTACCGAGATCAGCAACGAGATCGTGAAAGCGTTGGCTGCCGTCTGCGCTCCGCTGCTCGAGCAAAACTTATTCAAAGGCGTATCCATGAGCGGCGGAGATACGGCCAAACAAGTGTGTCTGCGTTGGGGCGTGAAAGGCTTCCGGCTGTTGGACGAATTGGAAATCGGCGTGCCGATCTCTTCCTTCCTCGGCAAAGAAGGTCTGTACGTCGTCACCAAAGCCGGAGGCTTCGGCACGAAAAACGTTTTTGCGCACGCGATCGAAAAACTGAAAGGAGTACAACCCGTATGAAACCGACAATCGGAATCACAATGGGCGATGCCGCAGGCATCGGTCCCGAAATTATCGTCAAAGCGCTAAAGGAGGAAGATGTCTACCGAACGTGCAACCCTCTCGTGATCGGAGACGCCAAAATGTTGGAGCGCGCGCTGAACGTCACGCGGACTCAGCTTGCGATCCATCCGGTTCAATCCGTTGCCGAAGCGCAATTCAAGCACGGCACGATCGACGTTTTGGACCTGGACTTGCTTCCGGCGGACCTGCCTTTCGGCCAAGTCTCGGCTGAAGCCGGCAATGCCGCTTACCAATATCTGGCCAAGTCGATCGAGCTTGCCAAAGCCGGCGATATCCAATCCATTTGCACCGCGCCGCTGAATAAGGAAGCTCTGCATTTGGGCGGGCATCTGTATCCGGGCCATACCGAAATTTTGGCTGCCCTGACCGATACGGAAGACTTCTCGATGATGCTGACCACGCCGAATTTGCGCGTGATCCATCTGACGACGCATATGGGTCTGATTGCGGCGATCGAAAGCATCACGCCGGATCGGACTTACACCGTCGTCAAGCTGGCCCATGATACGTTGAACAAAGCCGGGTTCGACAAGCCGCGGATCGCCGTCTGCGGGATCAATCCTCACGCCGGGGAAAATGGCCTGTTCGGCAACGGCGAGGAAGAAGAAAAGCTTGCGCCGGGCATCGCCCGCGCGGCGGCGGAAGGCATCGACGTGACCGGCCCCTACCCTGCCGACACTTTGTTTTTCCGTGCCGGACGCGGAGATTTCGATATGGTCGTCGCGTGCTATCATGACCAGGGTCATGCCCCGATCAAAGTCATGGGCATCGAAGACGGCGTCAACATCACGGTTGGACTCAAAGGCGGCATCATCCGTACTTCCGTCGATCACGGCACCGCGTTCGATATCGCGGGCAAAAATATCGCCGGCGAAGCCAGCATGCTTGCCGCGATCCGCTCGGCGATCGAGTTGGCGCCGAAACGCTGACGCTTCCACCGAAAATTTGAAAACACCTTTTCTTTCGTTAGGAAAGAAAAGGTGTTTTTTTGCGGTTTATTTTCGCGGAACCTGCCGATTTCGGCAAACGCTCTTGTCTTTTTACAGAAACTGTTGGTATACTTACTTTTGATATTGAGAATCATTATCTATAAGAGATAACCGATAAAGGGAGGCCATGTCAGGATGGAAAACCATGAAGTATATGACGTAACGATTATCGGCGGAGGGCCGGCTGGGCTCTTTTCCGCATTCTATAGTGGTCTGCGCGAGATGAAGACGAAGATTATCGAGTATCAACCGTTCTTGGGCGGCAAGGTTCACGTGTATCCGGAGAAAATGATCTGGGACGTTGGCGGCCTTACTCCAATGCCAGGCGCCAAGCTGATCGAGCAAATGGTCGCGCAAGGCCAGACTTTCCAACCGGACGTCGTTTTGAACGAAAAAGTGACTTCGATCGTACGCTCGGAAGAGGATACCCACTTCATTTTACATACCTTATCGGGTGAGCAGCACCATTCGAAAACGATTATCCTCGCGGTTGGCGGCGGCATTCTCAACCCGACCAAGCTGGATATCGAAGGCGCGGAGCGCTTTGAAGTGACCAACCTGCACTACACGGTAAAGTCGATCGCGCGCTTCAAAGACAAAACGGTTCTGATCTCCGGCGGCGGGCATTCTGCGGTCGATTGGGCGAACGAGCTTGCTCCTTTTGCCGAAAAAGTGTATCTGACTTACCGCAAAGACGAACTCAAGGGCCACGAAGCCGACGTTACGCGTTTGAAGGCTAACGGCGTGGAGCTGTTGCTTAGCGCTTCGATCAAAACGCTGGTCGCAACGGAAGATCACTCCGCGATCGGCACCGTATTACTGGAGAGTAACGATTCCAAAGAAGAATTCGAGCTGACGGTAGACGATGTCATCATCAGCCACGGTTACGATCGCGATACGGAGCTGTTGAAAAAAAGCGAGATCAAGATCGAGATGAACGAATACCAGATCCTGGGCTCCTCGTCGAGCGAGACATCCGTACCGGGTATCTTCGCGGCTGGCGACATTCTGCATCATGACGGCAAGCTCCACCTGATCGCTGGCGCGTTCCAGGATGCGGCTAACGCGGTTAATAAAGCGAAGCAATTCATCAAGCCTGATGCTCACGGTTACGGCATGGTCTCTTCGCATAACGACCTGTTCAAAGAGAAAAACCGCGAGATCTTGAAGGAACTGTACAGTAACTAATCAACACACTCTTTTTGTATAAAATCGCTCAATCCCCGGCTGCGAAGATGCGGTCCGGGGATTTGTACGTTTTTCGGCTCAAAAATGAGCGTTTCAAGTCACTTTTCGAGCATTCTCGCCGCCTAATTAACCAATGTTAGATTTCCTTTCTCCATACGATCTTGTACAATGGAAGACATAGCGTTTATTTTAATCAAGCAAGTATCGAAACGGAGGCCTATCATGTCGGATTTTCAAACAAACCTTAACAAATACGCCGAACTCGCGGTAAAAGTCGGTGTGAACGTGCAGCCTGGACAAATTTTGATGATCGACGCAGGCGTTGAATCGCTCGAATACGTGCGTCTGGTCGTTAAGCATGCCTATGCGGCTGGCGCTAAATTGGTCAAAGTAAACCTGGCCGACGAAGCAATCACCCGTATGCGGTACGATCTGGCACCGGACGATTCGTTCGAGATCGCACCAAAATGGACGGCGGCAGAGCGCGAAGAATTGGCGGAAAACGGCGGCGCCATGCTGGCTGTTATCTCCAACAACCCGGATCTGCTGAACGGCGTCGACCCTAACCGCATCTCCACGCTGCAAAAAGTATCCGGCGAAGCGCTCAGCAAATATCGCCAATACGTGCAGTCGGATAAGCTCGCTTGGTCGATCGTAGCCGTGCCTTCGGCAGCTTGGGCGGCTAAAGTCTTCCCTCACCTGCCGGAAAACGAGCAAATCCCGGCCATGTGGGAAGCCATCTTCAAAGCTGTTCGCGTGGATCAACCCGATCCGGTCGCAGCTTGGAAGCAGCATATCGCCACGCTGAATGACAAATCGACATACCTGAACAGCAAAAAATACAAAGCTCTCCATTACACGGCTCCGGGAACGGATCTTACGATCGAGCTTCCTGCGACGCATCTGTGGGTGGCAGCGGATAGCGAAAGCGAGCGCGGAACAGCTTTCGTGGCCAATATGCCTACGGAAGAAGTGTTCACAGCCGCGCTCAAGACCGGCGTGAGCGGAACGGTATCGAGCACGAAGCCTTTGAGCTACGGCGGCAATATCATCGACAACTTCACGTTGACGTTCGAAAACGGACGTATCGTAGACGTAAAAGCCGAGCAAGGCGAAGAAACGTTGAAACGCCTTGTTGAGATGGACGAAGGCTCGCACTACATCGGCGAAGTGGCATTGGTGCCGCATAAGTCCCCGATTTCCGAATCCGGCATTCTTTACTACAACACGCTGTTTGACGAGAACGCTTCGAACCACCTGGCAATCGGCAGCGCGTACGCGTTCAACATCGAAGGCGGCAAAGCAATGTCTCGCGAAGAGTTGGCTGAAGCCGGAATCAACCAAAGCCTTGCGCACGTAGACTTCATGATCGGCTCTGCCGAAATGAACATCGACGGCATCACGCAAGACGGCACGGCTGAACCTGTTTTCCGCGGCGGAAACTGGGCGTTTTAATCCATTAACGCGCAAAATGAAAGCCCTCCATTCCCTTTCGGGGAAATCGGAGGGCTTTTTTTATCGAAAAAACGAACCGCGATCGATTTTCGTTAAGGCTTGAGCACGACCTTAATGCAGTCTTCCTTTTTGCTGTCGAAAATATCGTAGGCATGCTCGGCTTCATCCAGTGACAGACGATGCGTGATGATATCGGTCGGATCAAGCTCTCCCGTTTTGATCTGATTAAACAGCTCCGGCATGTAATGGATCACCGGGGCCTGTCCCGTCTTGATCGTCACGTTGCGCTCGAAAATATGTCCGAACGGAAAATTATTATAATTCAGACCGTATACGCCCGTTACCTGGATCGTACCGAACTTGCGCACCACGTTGGCCGCCATATGAAAAGCACCGAGTCCTCCGCCTTGCAACTTCAGCGTCGTTTCGACTTTTTCCATAAACGTTTTTTCCGAATCCAGGCCTACGCAATCGATCACCACATCCGCCCCGCCGTTCGTGATTTCAAGCAAATGATTGTCCAACTCTTTGTTTTCCATAAAGTTGAACGTCTCTACCCGATTGGTTCGCCGGGCATGTTCCAAACGATATTCGATATGGTCGACCGCGATAACTCGTTTTGCTCCTTTTTGCCAAGCGAACTTTTGCGCCATCAGTCCGATCGGTCCGCAGCCCAGTATGATGACGGTATCGCCTTTTTTCACGCCTGCATTGTCAACGCTCCAATAGGCAGTCGGAATGACGTCGGAAAGAAGGAGCACCTGCTCGTCCGTCAACTCCGAATCCGGAGGAATCACGAGCGGTCCGAAATTGCCGTAAGGCACCCGGAGCAGTTCGGCTTGTCCGCCCGCAAACCCGCCGTACGTATGGGAATATCCGAGCATCGCGCCCGTATCTTTTTCCGGATTGTCATTGGCGTTGTCGCATTGGCTTTCCATCTGGTTTTGGCAGAAAAAGCATTGCCCGCAGGACACGTTGAACGGAATAATGACCCGGTCCCCTTTTTTGACATGCGTTACTTCGCTTCCGATTTCCTCGACAATGCCCATCGGCTCGTGTCCGATCACGTAATCGTCGGTCATCCCCGGAATTGCTCCGTTGAACAAATGCAGATCCGAACCGCAAATCGAAGTCGAAGTGACTCGAATTAAAATATCGTCGCGTTTTTCGAGCTTTGGCGTCGCTACTTCTTTCACTTTCACCTTGCGTTTGCCTTGGTAAGTGAGTGCTTTCATGTTCGCCTATCGCTCCTTTTGACTGAAAAGTAGTATGGTTAACGCTTTCCTTCCCTCATTAAACGAAATGGCGCATCGGTTAACATTTATTTTCCAGTTTCGTTATTCGCGACGCTTCCTTCTTCTCTTTTGTTCATCCAAGATTGGTTCGCCTACCGTAAGGGTATAAAAAGGAAAGAAAGCAAGAAGATATGACTACGAATGGAGGACTTCATCATGAAACACTTAAACGACTCCCAACTCGATACATTGAAAAAGCTGCTGCTGGAACAAAAAGACGAGCTGGAACAACATTTCGGCAGTTCCGAAGATACGTCCGAAGGCTTCGAGACGTCTTTGCGCGACTCGACAGGCGAACTGTCTTCCGTCGATAACCATCCTGCCGATCTGGGCACCGAAGAATTCGAGCGCAGCCGGGACATGGCCATCGACAGCGATCTTTCCGACCGTCTCGACGAGGTCAATGCGGCGCTTGCTCGGATCGAAGACGGCACTTACGGCATCGATGCGAAAACGGGCAAAGAGATTCCGTTCGAGCGGCTGGAAGCCGTGCCGTATACCGCCTATAATGTCGATACGACACCGGAAAACGCCCCTCTGCTCGATTATCGCCCGGTTGAGGAAGAAGTCATGACTCCCCCTCCTTCCGGCGCTGGCGAGAATCGTCAGGCGCATGCGGGAAAATTCGATGATTCCAACGCTTGGCAGGCGGTCGAAAGCTACGGGAATGCCGATTCTCCTGCGATGTCCACACATCGCGATGTGGAAAGCTACGATCAATTGTCCAGCGAAAACAACGTAAATGAAGGTACGGTCGAGCCTTATGAGAACTTTACCGGAAACGACATCGCTGGCAGTCACCGCAGTGTCGAGATGACCCGTGCCGAACGTGAATATGTGGAAGCTGGCGAAGGCGAAGCCGTAGCGGAGATCGATGAAAGCGTGCAGGACGAGAAAGAATTGGAACAGACGATTGAACGCGATGGTGTCAAGGCGGGGAAACGCAGTAGCGACGAGTAATTCCTATCATTTTTTCCAATAGATATAGTTCTTAGCCCTGGTTCAGCGGACCGGGGCTTTTTGAATTCGAATCTTTCTCGCTAGTTTGTGAAAAAGGTAACCGAATTACCAAATTCAAGTGAGTATATAGTAATAAAAAGCCCACCTTCTTCCTTCTTTCGTGTAGAATAGGAGAATGACAAATTAATTTCTTCCGTTCTACATAACAGGCACTCCTCTGTAAAAATGAGACGGCCTGCTCGGACACGAATGGAACCGGGAAAGGAGCAGCTATGGCTCAACATCTTCAAATGCTTCTCAGCCATGAATTCGACGAACTCGATGAAGGCATGCAGGAAATGATTTATAATGAATACTATGACTTGGCTTACGGAGCCGTATTTTATATCGTTAGGGATCATGCGGCAGCCGAGGACGTTATTCAGGAAGCATTTTTAAAATTGATTGGCAGAAGGCCGGAATTCGAGAATGAATCCAAGTTTTTTGCCTGGTTAAAGGTAGTCACGAGAAACAGCGCCATTAATGATTTAAGAAAAAATAAAAGACACCGTAACCATGTGGAAGCGGACAGCGTTCTTAATCATATAGAGGCTAAGCAGGATGCCGGAGCTTCGACCGAAAAAACAGTCGAGGTACGGATGATGGAGGAAGCGATCCTGCGGCATCTCGAAGAAATGAAGCCGGAATACCGGGCGATCATTCTGTATCGCTGGAAATACGGCATGTCGTACAAGGAAATCGCCGATTCGCTTGGCACCAGCGAAGACATCATCAGGCAGAGGCTCTTTAGAGCGAGGGAAAATATGCGCAAGGTGCTGCGCAAAGAATGGGAGGGCAGCGATGAAAGACGAAAAATTTGACGAGCTGTTCGACGAGGCGTTTGAACGCGCCGCAAGCTCCGCATCGCCGGTTGACCCGAAATCCCGCCGGGCATCCTGGCAGCGTGTGCAACAGCACCGCATGCAGCATACCTCAAGAAGACGACGCAAACGGATGGTTCGACTGACGGGAGCGGCAGCCGGACTGATCCTGCTTGGATCGGTTGTATTCTCGGAGCCGGTACGAACCGGAGCGTTAACCCCGTTTTATCAAAAATTATATACATGGAGTACAGGCGAAATCGTAGTGAGCACCGGAGAGGATAAGCCGCTTGAGACCGAAGGTGCATTGACTCCTCCTCCTCCGGAAGGGATTGAGAAGCCGGTATCCTCGACGACAACGGTCGAAGAGGATGAAGTAGGCGTCATTAAGAATTTCGTAGCAAGCGCGAGCGAGCCTTCGACCCTGCAAGAAGCTCACGAAAGGCTACCTTTCACGATGCCGGAGTTTCCTCGGATTCCGGCCGATCTCACATTGGACAAGGTTTATCTGACCGTCCCCGATGACGGTTCAAGTCCTAAAGCTTATACTCTTCTGTATACGGGAGAAGGCGATCGTGAAGCCATGTTCAGTATTCGATTAATGCGCGCGGACGAAAACGGTGTCTATTCGTTCGGCTCCGGTGAGGTTAAGCAAGTCATTTTGGATAACGGACTTGAAGCGCAATATATCGACAGAGAATACAATAGTTTGGTTCATACCATTCGCGGCAACCTGGATATTATGGTCAGCGGTTCTTTGACCGAAGAAGAATTTCTGGATATTGCCGGACATATTGTCGACGGCGAACCTTAACCCGATTTAAGATGTATAGAAAAAGGACTTCTTTCGATCAGGAAGAAGTCCTTTTTGGATAGTTGCCTAACGTTTTAATCCGAAACAAATACAGTATTGCTATAAGCTACTTGGACTTCTTTATTCGCCCCGTTCGAGGCCCAGTGATCAGACTTGACCCGATAATAATAACCTTTGGTTACATTCAATGTGTAATCCACGCTGTTATCCGAAAGCACCGAACTTTTTACTCTTGAGCTTCCGAATTCTACCCAACTGCTGCCTGTCCAGCGCTGAAGAACAGCTGTAACCCCGGTTTGCGAAGCTGATGCCGAGCCTGTAGTTCGGGCAAAGATGTAGAGTTCAGAACTGCCGGACAGGGAAAGATTGCTATATGCCGAAACGATGTAACGGTTAGCTATCAAGCTTGGAGCAAAACTTTCGTAATTCAGGGTTGGCGGCGGTGGTGGTGTAAGCGCACCGGCTTCTATCGAAGCTTCAGCCAAAGGTTGCACGGCCACTGCCGGTGGGAAAATTTCCGTGACTGAATCTGCTTCAGAAGCTTGCCCGACCCCAGGAGCAATAAGCGTTGCAGTGATAAGAGTAATAGCAGGGATAGCCAAAAGCTTAAAAAATGATTGTTTTTTGTTTGTATTCATTTTTATTCCCCTTTTCGTATGTAAATGTGGTGCATAAGTATATAACGAAACAGGAACCCTAAAGGTTCCTGTTTTCTCCATTTTATATTAATTTATTTTTCAACTACGCGATATGTTCATACTTGACGCTCACGACGATACCATTCGTAGATTCGTTGCGCATCCGAAGCTTTCAAGCGGGAGACGCTGATTGAAGATCCGCCTGAGCCGCCGAGCAGATGGGCTTTGATATTAAGCATCTGCCCTTTTTGCTGCCAACGGCTCCCTCCTACCCGAAAAGCTACGATATGTCGCTTCAATGTGCAATGGGTCTGTTTGGCGATCGCTCGATTGACGATTGTAAGACGGTCTCCGTCCAAAGTAGCACCGCTTGTGCGGAAGCTCCAATAATCGAGTCCGAATACGATAGGAATCAGCAGTAACGACCACAGCCCCATGTGGGGGAAAAAGTAAATCAAGACCGCGGCCAAGATGAGCGTCGCGATCAAACCGATTCTAACGTAGCCGAGAATCGCCCGTTTCGGAGGCTTCAACTCCGCAGCGGCAAAAGCAAACTGCGGGATCGTTTGCTCCAGCAGGCTTGCGATCTGCGACCGTGGAATAAACGGATGCAAGGCAGGCGTCTCCTTCTCGCTTGAAGAAGATACGACGTTGACCTCGACGTGTGCATAACCGAGCGCTTGTCGCAACCAGCCTTCTCTGACCGTGACGGCCTGGACGCGGGATGGATCGAACAGGAATTGCTTGCGTTCGAGCAACCCGTAGCGCACGGAAAGCCGTTGCCCGTCCCTGTATAGCGAAAATCCGGCAAATTTGATAATGAACAGGATGAGCGAAAGTACCCATGCGGCGATAAGCGCTACTGCGGCAATGATCAGGATCGCCTTGATTCCGGTGAGGTACGCCTGGGCATTACTCACCAATTGGTTAACCCAACGATCGGGCAGCAGATCGTCCGCGAAGGAAATCATGCCGGCAACGAAGGCGGCGGCCAGGCCGAGATTCATCTCGGTGAGGGCCGCCTGGAATAGGCGGCCGGGTCCGAGCCGGTAGAGCAGCTCCGGCTCGGGTGCCTTCGGTCGAGCGCTGGCCGCGGCCGAAGGCATTTGCACTGCGGGCCCGCCTTCGGCAGGGCGGGCCTGCGGTGCCCGCGAATCCGGCGGGGCGAAGCCGTCCGCCGCGCCGGATTCGCCCGGAACGGCCGAATCGCGCGGCGCTCGATTCGGAAGCGGCGCTCCCTCTCTGTCGAGAGCGCCGGAAGGAGCACCGTGTGCTCCTTCCCTTCCTTCCGGTCCCCGCGTTTGGACCGGAAGCTCGCTTGCGGCGGCCTCCTGACCCAGGCCGCTGTCGCTTGGCGCGATTCCTGCGGCCGCACGGTCGGCCTGATCGGGCATAACGACAGAGCGCTCGTTCAGCACGCGCTGAAGCCGCTCCGCTTCCTCGCGCCGAAGCACGGGCAGCACCGCATCCCCTTCACTGCCCCCTGGTGTCTCGATCTTCAATTGCACGACACCCAGCAATCGCTGGATCAAGGGCTGTTCTTGGCTCACGGAGTGGATACGTGAGTAATAAATGATCTTCTCGCTGCGTTGGATCAGCCCTTTACGAATCGTGATTCGATCCGACTCTTCCTCATACGTGAACCTTTTCCAGCCGATGATCTCCATGGCACCTGTCAGCAGAATCAAAGCGACCGCCCCGCCTATCACCCAATACACAGTAGGCGGGAATTTTCCGTTAGCGACGAACTGAATCCCGAAGATAAACAGAAGCGGAACCAGACTGCGAATCAGCTTGAGCATGGAAAAGGCAATATACAGCGGAGACATCCGCTTCGGGCCGCTCATTCTTCTGTCCTCCGAGCCAGCTCCCCGATCGTTCGTTTCAAGCTTTCGGCTTCTTCTGCTTTAAGTCCGGCAATCGAGTGCGTCGTCGCCGCAGTTACGACCTTGAGTTCGGCCAAGCCATACTTGCGCAGGATCGGCCCGCTCTCCAGCTTGACGTGCTGTACCTTGGTCATGGGAATCAGTGTCTCCGTAATAAAAAACAAACCTTTGCGAATCTCGACTTCTTCCTCGAAGATCGCGAAGCCGAACCGGTTATAGCGAATGACAGGAACCCGGAACGTGGCGAATACGAATAATAGGGCAAAAACCAATGTGACCAGCCCGCCGATCCATAACGGCAACCAGCTCCATTCCAAAACAACGCCCAACACGGCCAGAGTCGCCGCAATTAGCAGCGGAAATATGTAGAAGCAGGCGCTTCCAAGACGCGAAGCTGCAATCCAGTCCGGATGCAGGCGCCGGAAACGTTCTTCGCCTCTTTGTTGCTCTTGTTTATTCGACTCCATTATCTTCCCCTCCATGCCTTAAAGCGTAGCGATATTTAGAATGTAAGTCAATCTGGGGATACCCAAATAGGCAGGAGCAAGTTGCGGAGAACAAAAACAGGCCGCTGCATGATTGCAGCGGCCTTCAATATTTTCTTCTGCCAAGACATGGATACAATCTCGACTACTTACGCTTACGCACCCGCTTCCGCTCTTTTGGCTGTCAAAGCTGTCGACATCGCAGCTTCAGCTTCCAACTCTTCATCAAGCAGCTCCGAGTCGGCTACGGTCGATTCACGTTCAGGCAGGCGATCTTCCTCAGGCAACGGCTTCAAGATCCGTACCCGCGAAATCCGCTTTTGCTCCGTCTCATCCACGATAAACGTACACCCTTCGTGATCGACCGACTGCCCTTTTTGCGGAGGAAGCGCGTCGATCCGGGCGTATAGCCAGCCGCCGATCGTGTCGTAGTCGTCAAAATCGAGTTCAAAACCAAATTGATCGTTCACGTCTTCGATCAACATCATACCGTCGATCGAATAGCTGAACTCTCCGGCTTGCTCCGTTTCGGGACGTTCTTCTTCATCGAACTCATCCTGAATCTCGCCTACGATCTCTTCCATAATGTCTTCCAGCGTCACCAGTCCGGCTGTGCCGCCGTATTCATCCACCAGCATCGCGATTTGCGTACGGCTGCGCTGCATCAGCTTCATCAGCTCACTGATTCGGATCGACTCCGGCACAGCGATGATCGGACGAATCAGCTGATCATAGTCGGCACCCGGCGAACGCATAAGGTCTTTGATATGGATAAAGCCGATGATATGGTCTTTATCCTGTTCACAGACCGGATATCGGGTTCGCATACCGTCATAGGCGACTTCAAGGTTTTCCTCGTGCGACAAATTGGTATACAGGCAGATCATTTCCGTTCGCGGAATCATCACTTCGCGTGCCGTCGTATCGGCAAATTCGAAGATATTGTCCACGAGCGCCATTTCCGTATTGTCAATCAACCCGTTTTTGTTGCTTTCCTTCACCAGAATCCGGATTTCTTCTTCGGTGTGTGCAGAATCCAGTTCGGAAGCAGGTTCGATCCGCAGAAGCTTCAGCAGACCGTTCGCCATCCCGTTCAAGACCCAGATAAACGGATACATCGTTTTGTAGAAAAAGACCATCGGAGCCGCTGCCGTTAACGCCACCGCTTCCGTTTTGCGGATTGCCATCGACTTCGGAGCCAATTCCCCGATCACGATATGCAGCATCGTGATGATGATGAATGCGATCGCGACCGACGTTCCGTGAATCGCCGCCTCGTTGTTCCAGCCGAAGCTGTGGAACAACGGGCGCAGGAACGAAGCGACCGCCGGTTCCCCGATCCAACCGAGTCCAAGCGACGCCAGCGTAATCCCGAGCTGACACGCCGACAGATACGCGTCCAGATTTTGCACCATGCTGCGGGCAAAACCGGCACGCTTGCTGCCGCTTTCCGCCATCGTGGCAATCCGGCTTTCACGCAACCGCACCATCGCAAATTCCGCCGCTACAAAAAATCCGTTCAAACCAACAAGCAGCACAACCATTAAAATACTTAACCAACCTGGCAAGGGGTCACTAGTCAATATACATCCCGTTTCCGCGCCGCTTACCCTAGCGTTACGCTATCGGAAAACGGGTCCACCTCCTTCGTTTTCCTGAGTTATTTTGTTTCGCCTTTTCCGACAACTGCTTACTTTGCGGTCTGTCGACCCAAACTAGCAACTCCCCAATTTCGCTCACTCCGTTTCTTTTTAGCTATAACTTCAATTATAATTGTTAGTTACCCGCAGCAAAATAGGAATGAAAGGTCAAAAAAGCCAAAAAAACCGCCCTGAGGGCGGTTTAAAGCCGATTTCATTTATCCATTCTCACTTCTCGCGTTCTCGCACGGCCTCTTGCACGCTTTTACGGCTAATCTTTCGATTATTTATGTGCGATTAAGGTGAATGTCTTCGGAATACCTTTGTCAAAGCTGTCGCCGGACAAGTTCGGTTCTTCATCAAGCCGGGAAATGCTGAGACTATTTTGCGCAACCGCCGTCACGATCTCTCCGAGATTCCACTTCCGCAGCCATACCTTCGGCGATTCGCCTTCCGCATACTTGGCAAAAGAAGCTTCTTGCTCTTCCAGCGACGTATCGAAGTAATCCCCGTCCACCTTATGCTTACGAATCTTCGCCGTCGTTCCGCGCGAAGAAATCAGCTTTGTCGACACCGGATGGAAATCGCGAAGCACAAATCGGCCACCGGGCGCGAGCAGCGTCTGAACCACATTCAGGAACGGAGTCAGATCCGTAAAGTAATGCAGGATGCCCATTTCCGCGAATACGATATCGAACGTGCCGGCCAGCGTCGTCATATCCAGCTTAAGCACATCCGAAACCACATAATCCAGGGGAACTCCCGCGGCTTCGGCCAATTCCAACGCATAACGCTGATTTCCCGGCGAAAAGTCAACGACCGCAACCGAAGCCCCAAGTAGCGCCAGAGCAACCGCTTTGCTTCCATTGGAGCCCATCAGATTCATGATACGTTGGCCTGCGGGATCGCCGATCGCTTCTCCCAGCACGGACAAGGACTTTAAAGGCTGCTTGCCGATCCTGTCTGCCGCCTCATCGGGTGTGCCGAAGCGTTGCACCCAAGCTTCGTACGTTTCCCGGTTCCAAGCCTCTTCGTTGAAAGGATGGGCAACATTTTGTTGTTCTTGATTGTTCATATTCGACTTCCTTTCGATACAGCGCTCAGATTGCTGAACGGCGCACTAATCCTGAACCAAAATAATTCCGCGTTCCACTGCCGGAGCCGAATCGGCTTTTAGCAATCGGATCGCCTGGAGCACGCGCAGATTCGGTAAATACTGAAGATCCTCAAGCGTGTGCACGTCAAAACAGCCGTCTTCTCCATTCCAGAACGGAATAATCTGAAGCTGAACCTGCTGCCCGCTGGCAATTACGAGCTTGGTAACCTTCGATAAATCTTCTTCCGTCAGCACCAGACGCTCAAAATATTCCCGGACCTCGGGAATCGGCCGGTCTCCTTCTTCGGCAATCGATATTTCACGCAGTGCGTACTCCTGAACGAACACACCCACGTCGAAACGCGGAGTTACCACATTCTGTTTGTACATCAATTCTTCGATAACCGCCAACTTCAAGTTAAAATCTACGAACGAGACTCCCGTAACCCCGTTCTTGGTGCTCGGCATGCTTTCCGCTTCGATCTGGGCAATGACTGTATTCGCCTGCTTTAGCGTCTCCGCCGTTTTCGCAGCCAGAGCGGTCTTACGATGCTGTGAAACAGTCAAATCAAGCACAAGCCGCCGGTCATTGGATCTGGCGATCTGAAGCAACGGCTGACGCAGCAGCGGGTAATAGATGAACGTATCGATAAATTCATCAAACTGCTTGTCTGACCATTCGGGCATATAAGACGCAAGTCTATCCAATACCGGGCGAATGCCGCGTTCAAGCACGGCGGCTCCTTCGCCCATAAAAGAAGAAGCCAGACTTAAATAAGCCTTACCCTTATTCTCCTTGGGTTGATCAAGCTTCAGAAAGAAGTGAATAAGCTGCGCAATTTCTTCCGCATACCCGGGATGGTAACCCAGCATATAGACATGAACATGGTTACAAGCCGGGTAGAACGTTCGAATCAGCTCCGGGAGCAAGATTGATGCTTCGCAGCGCAGATCATCGTCGTCCATGTAATGCGGATGGTTGAAATAAATTTCGAACAGTGCTGCGGCGGCGCGTGAAAGCCCGTAGAAAACCGGATCGCGCTGATCGGCACTGCTTCCTTTCTCAATCCATTCGCGCAACAATCCAAGCACACGCGTATGTCTGGACCGCAATTCGTCTCGAAGTGCGTATGAGCTTTCGAGCGAGGCTTTGCGAAGCACGAACAGCTCGGTCAATTTGGCTGTTTTTCGCGCCGATGTTGCTTCTGTGAACGGTTCTTTTTCCAAAATATTCAGCATCGTGTCGTAAAACCAGGCGCGTTCCTCGACGGTTAGCAGGACGAACATCGACCACGCTTCGTTGATCCGCTCGTCCACGCGCTTTTGGTTCTCTTCCTCAAGCTCGAAATCGTCCACCCATTCGAAAGAAGCCTCGATTATTGCCCGACCTTCTGGTTCAGGTATGAATCCTTGCAACCGATTAAGCAAATGGTGCGAGAGTTCCGAAGGCTCCTCGTCGGGATTTGCCCGAAGCAGGGCTTGGAGCTTGGTCATCGTATTTCCTCCCAGTACATATGTCCATTACGTAACAATTTTCGTTCCTATCATAGTACCATTTCCTTCACTCCCTGCACCAGTCCAGCTTTTTGGAATCCTTTCAAATTCTAAATAAATATTGAAAAGTTTTTGCCATTCTTTTTGTCCGTCAACGATACCTCCCATACAGATCAGACAAAAGGCCTGCTTATTTGGAGTGAGCGCTCATTAAAATGGTTGTTTCGTTATGTATGACAGCAATATGTAAGACCTTGAGCCTACCTTCATCATAAGGCTTTTTGCGTTCTTTTCAAAGTCAAAAAGCCGGAATAGGTGCGTCCTTATGCATAAACGCATCTATTCCGGTTTTGGTTGGACTACTTGGGCAGGAAATTTACAAACCATTGGGACAGCGTCGGAAACTCCCGATACTGTTTCATCACAACTCGAACTTGCGAAGTCTGTACAGAGGGAAAACGTAACACTTTGAGATGCCCTACAATACTCCCTTCTGCAATAAGCTGCCATTCTCCAACGTTTTTTTTAGGATCATCTACCGTTCTAGCCAACACTTCAAAAGCTTCGATCCGTTGTCCTACCGGTAAATGCTCCCCCAGCCCAAGTGTGTTGATCCACTGCGGCTGCTCCCACGTTAACTCCAGCCAGGGATCAAGGTCTTTCTTTTCCGGTTGCCAAAATGAATCGTTCTCGCCTGAAGGAGCCGATGAGACGATTTCAGCAGAAGCTTGTCCGCTTGAGGTTCGTACGCTCCCCCCTTGCATCAACGAAGTGTCCCGAAGCTGCGAGATTTTTTGCCCGAGATCCTTCAATGCTACACGATCCGGCTCAGCGATACGTCCCTGTGCGTCCGGCGGTACGTTAAGCAGGAACGTTGCATTCCCGCCGACCGCATTCAGATAAATCTCGAACAATTCTTCACCGCTGCGAACCTGCTTGTCTTCTTCCCGATGGTAAAACCAACCGGGACGGATCGACGTGTTCACCTCGGCAGGGTACCAGATCCATTCACCGTCATAAGCTGCTATAGCCTGTCTGCTCCCCAAATCTTCTTCCATCGAGTTAAAAGATCGTGAGAACTCCCCGTCGTCAGCCTGCTGCGATTTCTCCGCCGTCTTCTCGGCATCGCGTAGCGGAGCAGGCACGACACTCCATTCCTGGGTCCTCGTCTGCCCCGCCTCGTTGCCGACCCAACGGATGTCCGGACCGCATACGCTGATCACGCACCCTGGCTGCAAGCGGCGAATGACCTCGTAATAACGCTCCCAGTTGTAAAATTGCTTTTTCCCGCTAGGCCCTTCCCCGTTTGCCCCATCCAGCCAGACGCATCCGATCTCTCCATAATGGGTCAGCAGCTCCGTTAACTGGTGGACATAGAAATCGTCGTAAGCTTCACCTTCTCCATAACTGCTTTCTGTCCGATCCCATGGCGAGAGATAGACTCCGAACTTCAGTCCGTATTTACGGCAGGCTTCCGATACTTCCTTTACCAGATCGCCGTTCCCGTCGCGCCAGGGGGTATAGGCAACGGTATGCTGCGAATATCGGCTCGGCCATAGACAGAATCCATCATGATGCTTGCAGGTCAAGATCACCGCGCGCATGCCGGAACCTGCAAGAATCGCCACCCACTCCTCTGCATCGAGCGATCGTGGATCGAAAATCGACAAGTCTTCATGGCCTTCGCCCCATTCGCGTCCGGTCATCGTATTCATTCCAAAATGAATAAACCCATAGAACTCCAACCGCTGCCAGGCAAGCTGTCTTGCAGATGGAGCAACTTTCGCGATTTCATGCAAGTTCACTCAAGCACGTCCCTTCTTTATCAAAAGATTCTCTTCAAAAGCATAACCGATCGGCCCAAAAGATGCGCGTTTTCGTCTCTCGCTGTTTGTTAACGCATACACGGTTCTCTGCGGTTATACTATAAATGAATTCGAATCTGAAGGAGGCGAATCATGGGGAACGAATCTTTGAAAGCGGCTACTGTATCCATCCAGATTGATCTGTCCGCCAAGCATCAGACTTTTGAAGGCTGGGGGACGTCACTCGCCTGGTGGGCCAATGTGTTGGGTGGCTGGAGTGAAGCGCGTAGACGAGAGATCGTGGAAAAGCTGTATTCTGCGGAAGTGGGAATTGGGATGAACATTGCTCGCTACAATATCGGAGGAACCCAAGACGCGGACGATCCTTATCTGGACTTCGGCAAAGCCATTTTATCTTTTCAAAATCAGGACGGGAGTTGGGATTGGTCGCGGGATGCGAATCAACGGGAGATCGTCGAATTGATTCGCTCTCTGGCAGACGAACCGATCTTCGAAGCGTTCTCTAACTGTCCTCCCTGGTGGATGACGCTCGCATATGATCCGCAGCAGCCAGACGGCGCGCAAGGCGCAACGACAGGCGGTATCGATGGCGGAGATAACTTGAAGCCCGGATCGGAACGCGAATTTGCCCGTTATCTGGTCGAGGTTGTCCGGTATTTCCGCGATGAGTACGGACTTACGTTCCGCACACTGGCCCCTTTCAACGAACCGGTTGCAGGCTGGTGGAAGCATCGGATTACGAAGCAGGAAGGCGCACAGATTCGGCCTGAACAGCAGCAAATCGTAATCCGCGAGGCCGCCAAAGCATTGCGCGAAGCCGGACTTTCGGATACATCAATCAGTGCATCGGACGAATCGTTTGTCGAGATGGCGCTGCATACATGGAACGCGTTCTCTCCTGAGGTGAAAGCGCTGATTCCTCAGGTAAACACCCATACGTATAACGATCCCAGCTATAACCCGGAATCTTTTATGAAGGCGGTTACATCGGATGGAAAAAAGCTTTGGATGTCCGAAGTCGGTTTTGAAAACGGAGCTCACCCGACAGACGATCCTTATTCAATGGCAGGTGCCAAACGTTTAGCTCAAGGAATCACTCGGGATTTGAAAACCATGCGTTCCGAAGCCTGGGTGTATTGGCAAGCCGTGGAAAGCAACGTCAGCACGTGGGGATTGATCTTTGCGCCGTTTGAACATAACGAATCGGAATCCTACTCTATGTATAAGCAATATTACGCACTCGGCAACTACAGCAAGTTTATTCGCCCAGGCAGCATTATTGTGCATAACGACGGTGACAAGTCGCTTGCGGCGCTCGATCCCGCTGCGAATCGTCTGACGATCGTGACGTATAACGACAATGACACGGAATCGGCCAGTTATGCTTATCAGTTACAAGGGCTGGATTCAGTTGAGGATGCTGCATCGCTTCAGGTACGTCTATACCGAACGACGGCTGAAGAAGATTTGGCTGAGCTCCAATCGATTACATTGGAAAATGGGTCGTTTACCGCTACAGCCGCTCCAGGTTCGGTGACGACGTACGTGATCGATTTAGTAACCGCAACAACCTAACCAAAAAGACCTTCTCCACACGATTCGTGTCGGAAAAGGTCTTTATTTATTGCGAATCATGGGTCATCAAGCCTCGCTTTGTTCATTATTGTCCGGCAAAAAAGGCTTCGTTGCCTGAGTAGAAGTATCCGGTCGTATCGTTGAACACCACATAGTCAATGCAATTCAGCGGCACAACGGTACGTTGTCCATATTCGATGCTCAATACAATATGGTCGCTGCCTGCCGCTTCGAGTCGTCCTTCTACTGAAGTTGACGTGAAGCTTGCATTCATTCCAGGTACGATATAAAAGGTGCCTGTGCGTCCCAGATTATTTTGCAAAGTAGAGATCACATTCGGCTGCTCGTAGTTGGTCTGCGGAATGGACGCTTCGATCATCGGCGATCCGGATCTGGCTAACGGATTCCGGAAGCTTACCCCGCCTCTTCCTGCCATGCCATTCATTCCACTGCTGATCCGATAAGTCACGGGTGAATAAGAATATTCCATATGAATCCCTCCTCGTTTTTTGCGCGGATGTCCGCGAATCGATCAAAATGCGTTCACGTCCGCCCGGCTGCATCGTCCATTTAGAGAAGGTGAGATTGCGATTAAAGTACAATTGGTGCTATATATCCTTACTATTACCCGTGATATTGAGCGGCAAACCTTATTTTTACATCGGATATGGCAAAAAAGTGAAAGATATGGGGGAGGCACGGCGGTGAGGGGAAAGGATAAACACTATGCAAAAAAAGCGGCCTGCTGATGCTGTGCAGGTCGCTTTTTTGCTTATTAGGCTTGCTGAATCGAAGTAAATGGTTTCTTACTCCGCATAAATCATTTTGCGTGTCATTCCGCCGTCCAGAACCAATTCGGCTCCGGTTAGGAAGGTATTATCCGGGTGAGTGATATATAGGCAGGCGCGGGCGACGTCTTCGGGGGTGCCGACTCGGCCGATTGGGTGTTGGGCGTGATCTTCTTTGCGCAGCTTGTCGTATTCTTTCGTTTCGATCCAGCCTGGGCTTATGCAATTGACTTGAATGCCGTCTCCTCCAAGCGAAATCGCTAGCGAATGGGTAAGGGCCAGTATGGCTCCTTTGGATGCTGCATAGGCTTCGAAATTGGGTTCGGACATATGGGCGCGCGTCGAGCAAAGGTTGACGACGGAGCCTTTTCCATGCTTGCGCATATGCAAAGCGGCTTCTCTCGTGGCGAGAAACGTACCGCGGACATTCGTATTCATGACATCGTCCCATTCTTTGACGCTCAGTTCATACGGCGACTTCCAAATTCCGAATCCGGCATTGTTGATCAGGATGTCGATTTGCCCAAAGGCTTCGATCGTTTCGCGCATCAGATGCGTGATATCCGATTCGCTGGACACATCGCAGGGCACGAAAATCGCTTCGCCGCCCGAATTGCGGATTTCCGCAGCGGCTGCGGCTCCTTCGGGTTCTTGCGTATCGGCAAGCACAACGCGTGCCCCTTTTTCGGCATAACTTTTAGCAACGGCTTGCCCAATTCCTTGAGCCGCGCCGGTTACGATTACTGTCGTGGATTCAAAACTCATATTCTCGTCAGCTCCCTTCCTATCTTTCCCTGCTCTATTTATTACCCAAACGGCTTGCTGAGGGAAACCAAAGCAAAAAGCCCTTCGCGGGGTGAAGGCGAAAGACTTAATGTCCGGCAAGCGGATGTATTATGTGATTAAATTCACTTAATGGGGTGCAAAATGCTTCTTCTGCACATCCAAGTGTCGGCATTACGCGTAGTACATGTTCAGCAGCTGATTGGTTTCTGCGCTCTCGTTCTCTTCTTTGTTCAGCAATCCTTGTTCTGCCCAGCAAGCCAAGCATTGTTCTTCGGTTTCACACAGGTGAGCATCTTCGCAGTTATAGCAGAGGTTCAGGTAGTTACGAGTCAGTTGGCTAGTTGCAGTGGTCATGTGGATCACTCCTCGATTTAAGTTAAGTTTAGGGTTGTTTGAGTTGTCGTTTTGTTTTGTTGCATTCTTTATATTTAAAAAATAACAGATTTTTCGGAAAGATAATGTGATTTTTTTCACATTATCTGAAATAATTTAAAATTTTCTGTTCGGGTGGAGCTGACCGAAGTGCGGGCGCTACGGGAGAAATTCGTTTAAGTCGCTGTCTCGCCCGGAAAGTTGAATTGGATTTAAATAAGGAATCTTTCCGGGTTCAAAGGCGTCTTAAACTGAATTTCTCCCTCCGCTTCTCTCTTCGCTTTTTATAATAAAAGATAAGGGCAAAATGCGAAATAAGTGCGCTCATGCAATTTTATTGCATATCGACTGCTTATTTTTTAAATAACATAGAATAGTTATCCAAAATAAAAAGGTTGTCCCTTAGGAACAACCCCCAAATCCTCAGAAAATCCTTTCCCTGAGTGAAGCTTATAGCGGAGGGGAAAATTCAGTGAAAGACGCCTTTGAACTCGGAAAATTCTTATTTAAATCCAATTCAACTTTTCCGAGTGAGACAGCGTCTTGAACGAATTTTCCCCGCAGCGCCCAAGCTTCCTTCACGGACAGGGTTTTCTTAAATCACCTGCCATGTGATGCCGCCGTCCAAAGTTTGCAGAAGCAAAGAACGTCTGAGTTCCGTTTTCCCGATCAAGATCCAGCCGACTTTGTCCGTGATGAATTGGACTTGGAAGATCTCGGGGTACTTCTCCATGTTCTCCACGAGTTTATCGCTTTTGGGCAGCTGTTTCCAATTTTGACCGCCGTCGGTCGTACGGTAGAACTGCGAACCGATCGGAATCCAGCCGCGCAACGGATCGATAAATACCGGGGCGATTTGCAGGTTGAGCGATTCCTGGGCAGGCAGGTTGAACGCGGCGTGTTTCCAGGCGACTCCGTTGTTTTGCGTGAAGTACCCGTGATATTGCACCGTGTCCCTCTGTTTGCAACCGACGGGAACCCAAGAACCTGCGGCAGTCTCGTAGGCTTGGGGTTTGCCGCTCACGTAAGCGTCGCAACTGCCGATCGGATTTTCGCCTCCCGCGAAAAACGATGAGGATTTAAACCAGTTTCGTCCGGCGTCTTTGGTCCGGTAAAGCGTCGGCCGTCCCAGTTCCAGCGTCGTGGCGTAGCCGCTGCCGTTGGACTCGAAATACATGCCGGACAGGTATCCGATCTCCGGCAACGGATTTCCCGAACCGCTCGATTGGGTGCCGCTCGCGGTACGCATGATCGCCGTCCAGCTTTCCCCTCCGTCCAATGTCCGGTATAACGTCTTGTCTTCGCGGCCCGCCGTGGAAGACGTTTTGGACATCAGCAACCAGCCCCGGTCGTTATCGCTGAAATATAACGCAGCAGGCAGCTCGTCAGTACGCCCCAACGTCGCGAGAGCCCAGTTTTCTCCTCCATCGGACGTACGCAGAACGAGCGTTTCGTCCGCGATTCCCGCACTCCGTACAATCCAGCCGTGCTTCGTATCCGTGAAAAAGACTTCTTTTTCGTACTGGGGCACATTAGAGAACGTGACTTGTTCCGAAGGCGACAACGGCGTCCAATTCTTCCCGTTATTCTCGGTCAAGTACATGCGGAGCGCGCTTCGCGTAAGCCCCCAAGCCATACCGATCTTCCCGTCAAACAGGTGCATCTCCGTCAATCGGGTCTGCACCACGTATTCTTCATATTGATTGGCGCTGCCGCCCTCCTCGGGTTCGACAAGCGTAATTTCCTGGCCTCCAGCATCATCGGCCGTATTCGTCTGCACCGTTGGTTCGGACGCTGCGTCTTCCGTCGAAGAGTCGCTTGTACATCCGGCCAGCACAATCAGCATAGCAAGCAGAGGCAGCAACACCTTTTGCCTGATCCGCATTGCAGCCGCCCCCTTTGAGTTTCGAATAATGTCGCACGGAGCGCAATTCCTTCGTCATTATAGCATAAAAGACCATAGGCGTCGCAACTGTGTCCGACTCAGCCCAACCAGAGGTAAACGGGAACGAATAACAACGAGGTAACGATGCCCGCAAGCCCCATGCCCAGCGCACTGAAGCTGCCTGCTGTCTCCGATTCCTGCAAACTTCGCGCCGTACCGAATCCGTGCGCCGCACTCCCCATCGCCAAGCCGAATGAGACCGGATCGCGAAGACCGATTCGATATAAAAATGCGGGGCCGAGTACGCCTCCAAGCACGCCGGTGACGACGCTGAACATCACGGACAGCTCGGGCGTGCCGCCGAGTGATCTCGAAATTTCGATTCCGATAGGCGAGCTGACCGATTTCGGCAAAATGCTGAGCAACACCTCATGCGAGCCGCGGGTCACGTACACCAGCAGCCCCGCGCTGACGATGCCTGTGATCGAGCCTGCCAGAACGGAAATCGAGATCGTCTTAAGCCGCTCCCGAATCAATTTGCGATGCTTATAAATAGGGACGCCGAGCGCGACGGTCGCGGGACCGAGCAGACTCGTCAAAAGCCCGACCTCGCCTTGAAAGTCGGCAATCGGGAAACGCAGCAAGCCCAGAATAATCAAGATGATCGCGCTGCTGCTCAGTATCGGATGCAGCCACGGCAGTTTCGTCTGGATGCCTCTTGCAAGAGCATAAGCTCCGATCGTTAGCGTTAGACCAAAAAGCGGATCATGCAGAAAGTTTTGCATCCTGAGACGCCTCCTTCTGCTTGGGCTGTGTCTTTTTGGCAACCATTCCGGTTACCGCTAACACAGCGAAAGTGCTTCCTACCACACCCACCACGATCGACACGACATTGTTACCGAGAAACGGCATCAGTGCCGCTGCTCCAATGACGTAGGGAATAAAAAAGAGCAAAAGATGTCCCGTCAATAAATTTGCGGATTGCTCGACCCATTCCAACTTCACGACTTTTGCGAACAACGCAGCTAAAAATAATAACAAGCCCATAACGTTGCCCGGCAACGGAAGATGCAGCGCATCGTGCAGCAGCACGCCGGCAAGGCTGAATCCGAGTAAAATCGCAAAACCCCGCATAATCGTTCAACCTCTTTTCCACCAAATACTTGTTTAAACATTTTATCATTATAACAAAACTCGACATGATTCGCGCAAAGACATTTGACACAATTTCGTGACATGTTGCTTGTTACCGTGTAAACTGGTTACAAAGTTGAGAGGGTCTTTTTTATTTCTCTCATCAACATATGCTGAAGAAATGGAGTGAATTGGACATGACTACCCCATCCTCGCGTTCCCGCCGTGTTGTCGTTATCGGCACGGGTGACGTAGGCGCAACAACTGCTTACACTTTGCTGCTGAGGCAGCGCATGACTGAACTCGTTTTGATCGATGTGAATAAGGAACTGGCTCTTGGGCAAGCACTGGACATGAATCACGGCCTGCCATTCGTTGGCGGCGTGAAAGTCTGGGCTGGCGATTATTCGGACTGCAAAGACGCAGCCGTCATCATCATCGCGGCAGGTGCAGCCCAACGCCCAGGCGAGACACGTATCGATCTGCTCAACCGTAACGCAGGCATCTTCGACCAAATCATCGGCAACATCGTGAAGTACAATGACAACGGGATCATTCTCGTCGCGACAAACCCGGTAGATATCCTCTCGTACGTTTCGTACAAAAAGAGTGGTTGGCCCGCTCATCGCGTGATCGGTTCGGGTACGCTGCTCGATAGCGCTCGCTTCCGTTACCTGATCGGTCAGCAAAAACATCTTGATCCACGCAGCATTCACGCGCATATCATCGGGGAGCACGGCGATTCCGAGCTTCCGGTATGGAGTATGGCGAACGTAGCGGGCGCTGCACTGGATCTGTCGGAAAGCACGCAGGAAGAAATCTTCGACAACACGAAAAATGCAGCGTACGCGATCATCAACGCCAAGGGTTCGACCTACTATGCAATCGCTCTTGCGCTTGACCGGATCGTAACCGCTATTTTGCAAAATGAAAGCTCCGTACTCAACGTCTCGACCTTGCTGGACAACTATCACGGCATCTCCGACGTTTACCTCGGCCTGCCTTGCGTTATTGACAGCACTGGCGTACGCGAGCACCTGGAGATTCCGATGAACGATAAAGAGCTTGAGTTGCTGAATGCTTCGGCCAACAAGCTGAAATCGGAAATCGCGAAAGTCAATCTGTAAAAAAAATTTTGGCATGTAAAAAGCCCCCCGCGCTCTCTATAGAGTACGGGGGGCTTCGCTATGTTCTACAACAAATCATGCTTTATAATCGAACAATCTCCGCGCGTAACAACCGACCGGAAGCCGCATCGCAAACAAATTCGCTTTCTTCGATCCAAACCAGTGAAGCTTGCTCGATTCCGTTCGTCCGACTTCCGGTTCGCACGTAGTACGGCAGAACCCGAATATGCTCTTTGAGCTTCTCCCAGGCTTCATTCTCCGATAGTCTCGGCTTATACAAAGTTTCAGCAAAACGTTCAGGGCGCAAGCGGCGAAAATGCAGCTCATCCGATGCCGCCGCGAGTTTCCCGCTGCGACGCTCGACATACAAATCCAAGCAAGCTCCCAGCACCGGAAGTCCGTTCACCAATCGGTAGACGCGCACATGCGCAAATCCGCCGCTTGCAGCCTGGAATGAAGAGCGCTGCCTGCCTGCGAGAAAAGCCCAGCGATAAGCCCGCGGTTTTGTCGAGCGCAGCAGATAATCCAACGCAGCACTGCGGGCACGTCTCAACTCATCTCGATCCAGCGGCTCGGGTCTTCTGGAATCGGGAACAGGCATACGTCCCTGAAGAGGGCGCATTGGCGCTGAAACACTTTTTTTCGCTGAAGAATTTCCGCCGCGCAAGTCTATCCATTCCCACGGCCCAAGCTTTTCTCCTTGCAGCACACGTTGGCCATTTCGATCATAAAGCCTTGGAGGAAAAAGGTAAAAAGGCATCACGGCAGATACATCCAACGCATAGGTACTTCGAATACAAGAAGAATCCTCCGGTGCCTGAATCGAAGTTGGTGGATCATCCATAGGCTCGGATTCGAACTCACAAGGCGCCCAATCTGTTTTCAAATCGCAGAGCTCGCCGGAAGATTTCATTCGGACAAACAACTGGGGGCCGCGGTAAAAAGGAATCCCACGGTGATGCCGAGCATACTCCAGCCGCATTTCGTCATTGTCCAACTCGACAGCGCGAATCGGCAACAAGTCTTTCGGATTGATGTCCGGTCTCGCGCGTGCAAGATGTTCCTGCGCCAGGGAAGCATAATGCGAACTCTCTTCCTCGGATAAAAAGCGTATTCCGCCGAAGCCTTCTTTTCGAACTCCTGATCGCGAGTCTTTGTTGTTAGGTCTAGTCAAAGGCTTCTCCCCCTCTACCTTTTAATAAGGCAGGCCGTCGTCTCCCGGTTCTTCGCGTCGCTCAAGCAGACGCTTCGCCACGGTCTCGAAATCTTCCGGCTGAAGCAGCTCGATCGGGGAATGGCCTTTGTCGAACACAAAGGATTCACCTTCCAAAATCACTGCGTATCGCCCGTTTAGACGCGTGATATGCACCCCGTAACCGAAATCGGCCAGCAGACCTTTGATCTGCGAATTGCCGAGCTTGAAGCGAACCTCGATGTCCGGCTGGAATTCCGTGATCCGTTCCGCCGCTTCCATCACCTGCTCCGGTTCCCATTTTTGCTGGATATCGCGTTTGTCGCTGGCTGTCCATAGCTCCAGATCGTGTTCTTCGCGCTGACGCTCTTCGCTTGTTTCGTCCGGCCACTTTTCTTCCACGTAAGTCTGCACGAATTCCATGACGCGGTCATTCACGATCTCGGGCATGGACTGTTCGTAGACGACGAATTTCAAAAAGTCTTCAAAATAACGCGCGTGCGAAGGTTGGTGGATCTTGAGTTCCCAATCTTCCGTCATACCGGCTTCGGGCATATGCGGATACATGATCGACTTGATGCTTTTCGTGCTGATTGCCATTTCGACTTCGTCGATCAGGTTCTGTTCGTCCGAAATGCGGGCGATCTTGTTCTCGAAGTCGCATTTCATAACAAAAATAAACGGATCGTCGGAGTGGGTCGGCATTTTGGCTCGGGTCAGCACCAACGCGCCTCCGCGAACCGATCCGGTATCGAGGTAATTGCGCACGAGATCGTCGCAGGCGTTTTTGAAATCTTCTTTGCCGTCCGCCGTCCGCATCCGGTTAAACATATTGAAGTTCGGGTTACTGTCCAGCTCGTAGCCCGGTTCGACGATGAACGTGCCAATTTTGGTTGGGGCTTGCTCGGTCAGCGGGTTCTTCTCCACCTTCCGCTTCGCGATCCGCGAAAATTCGCTATCGAGGAACTTTTTCACGGGGCTGTCTTCGTAATCGTAGTCGTCCATAGTCTGGTAATGCTTGTATCCTCTCGCCCCCTGGCCTTCCCGGCCCTCTACCTGGATGACGAAAAACGATAAAAATTCAATGTCAAAACGCATATTTCGTTAAACCCCTTCTGCCTCCGCTCTGCGCCGGGCGCACTCGGAAAGCGGTAATGGCTGCTCTGTTATGCTCATCACTTCCCAGCAGCAAATTGCCTGTCTGCCTACGATAGCACGACCGCCGAAAATGAACAATCGCATACAGAAAATTCGTTAAAAGATAAAAAAACGCGACCTGTCGATATCGACGCAGGCCGCGTTGTTGATCGGAATTTGCTTGGCTTTTGTACGGAGAAGAACTATTTTCCCTGGCGCTGTTGCAAGAACTCCAATCCTTTTTGCACCAATTCCTGCATAGAACCGAATTGCGTATTGCTTTTGACCTTCTCGTCCAGTTCCTGCGGAGGAACGTTTTGCAGCGCGTTAGGATCGCTGCCGCCAATGCCGAACTTCTGAAGCATTTCCGCAGCGGATTTGAACGGCGTATACTTTTGCAAAAATTCCGAGTTGAGCAGTTGATCCAGCGGGAGCTTTTGCAGAATTTCGTTCAGCGGAAGCTTATTGGCCATCTCGCTTAATCCGCTTAGATCCCCCTGCTTCAACTTATTGAACGCATCTCCCAAACCTCCAAGATTAAACCCCATGCGTAACGCCTCCTTTTCGAATATCCATTATTCATTTTTACCCGAATTGCCCGGTAACTTAACATCCAACCGGCTCATCGCTTCTTCTTTCTCCCGATTCGAGACGTGGGTATACACGGTCGTCGTCTGTATCGAGGCGTGGCCGAGCATTTCCTGCACCGTCCGCAAATCCGCGCCTTTGCGCAGCAGCATTGTGGCGAACGAGTGGCGCAGCTTGTGGCTGGAATACGGAATCCGTTGATGCGGCTCCAAGTCCTGTTGAAAACGATCAAACGTATCGGCCGCCAACTGCTGGATCGCGCGAATCGACATCCGGCGTCCTTTTTGCGAAACGAACAGCGCTTCCTCGCGGTCCGTCCATGGGGACAAACGCTGCACGATCGCTTCCTCCAACACGCCCATGACCGCTTCCGGGACAGGCAGAGTACGCCATTTCCGTCCTTTGCCGAACACTTGAAGACTCCGCCGCTCCGCATTGTAATGGGACACGTTGAGCGCATGTACTTCGCCGACCCGAAGGCCCATATACGCCATCAGCAAGAAAATGGCCAGGTTGCGTTCCCGGTATTTGCCGTCGACGGCTTCCAAAAACTCTCCGATTTGACGTTCATCCATATACACGGGCGCGCGGTTCTTCTCCGTCTTTGCCTTTTTGATCCCGATCGCCGGGTTTTGTTCAAGCAATTCCAGTTCGATCAATGCTTTATAAAAGCAGTGGATGGCGGCGTGTTTGCGGTTCCGCGTCGCGTCTCCCGATCCGCTGCGTCTGGCGTTGGAAAGGAACGACATCACGTGGATTTTTTTCACCGTATCCAATTCTTTTCCGCTTAACCCCAACATAAACTGCCGCACGTCACTCAAGTAATTTTTTTGCGTGTAATCCGTATATCCCGCGTCCTGCATCCAAATAAGGAACGCTTCCAGATACTCGGCATAATCTTCAAGTTCCTCGTCGTCGGGAATCCGAATGGTCGCCATCCTGCATCGCTCCGCTTCTGCTTTTTCAAAAAGTTTCTTCTATATATTGTGGACTATCGAATACGCGCGACGCAAGTCCCAAGAAAGTTTTCTCAAATAAATACGCAACAATATGGGAATCATAGGCGTTCAATAGAATATGGTAAAAAGCGGAAAGAGAAAGGAGTGAATACCGTGCAAGTAGATAGAGGCCCATGGTCGACATTGATTTTGATATTTCTTTCGTTCTTGAGTATCTTTTTTAAAAAGTAAACATATTTATAGTTATGTAACCTTATTTTGAGTTGAATAACTTTCAAATTATCGAGAGGAGAATTTATCAATGAATACGCGTAGAAAAATAACTTCTTTATTTTTGGTCATCGGACTCACGTCATCTATGTTATCTGCCGTCTCGGCCGCTCCGGTCACTTCATACAGTGCCCCTACACTTTCTGAAACGAATACGATCCAAGCACTTAAACCTCTTTGGAGCGTAGAGAAAGACCCAGTTGATCAAGCTTTTTCCGCAGTAGCTTCCGGCAATACCGTGATTTACGTTCATGAAGGTAAACTACGCGGGATCAATGCTGCTACAGGCAAAACACAATGGTCGTCCTCTTCCCTCCCTTCGTCCGAATGGGTCAAAGGAAACGGTACTCTGTATTTTATCGACCAAAAAGGCATCTTGATCAGCTTAAATCCCAAAACCGGAAAACCGCTCTGGAAAACGAATACGGGAATGTCTGCTTCAAACCCATCTTTCACGATCAGTCTTATCAACGGAACCCTTTATGTAGGCGGACCTTTTACGCTTCAAGCCTACAATCCGGTTAACGGGAAACGCCTGTGGAAACAAAAAACGGAGAGCGAATACGGCGGACCCGCTATCCAAGGACTTTATGACGGCGTACTTGTAGCTTCAATGACGGTAAGCGGAGCGCTCACGGTCGATCAATACAGCGGATATAACCCGAAGACAGGGAAAAAACTCTGGGAAAGCGGCGGAAATAACGGTCCGGTGCTAGCTTCCCGCAACGGATATCTGTATGTGCGCGATCAGTACCCGATGAGCAGTCCGGACCACGCGCTGGTGTTGAACAAAATCAATATCAAAACAGGAAAAGCGACGAAGCACTATGAATATGTTCAAGTCCAAGACGGCATGTTCCAAACAGCTAACGAGGTCTTTGTTGACGGAGATGATCTGTACATCGCAATGCGCAAATATAGCGAAGGCACGCTGGAAGGCTTCTCTTCCATGCTGTACCGCTTTAAGCTCGATCAAGACCCGGATAAGCAAACGCCCGTGATTTACGAAGGCAAAGGCGATTTCCTGGCAGGGCCTTACCTCAATCGTTTTTTCGTGCAAAAAGACCTGCAATTCAAATCCATAGCTCTCAACGGAAAAACGAGTGCGAGTTATGATATCCCGCTTAATCCCGTTTCAAGACTTGATCTGATCGAAAACAATGCCTATGTAGGGATGAGCGACGGCAAGTTCTATCCGATCGATATCCCTTCCGGTAAAACATTAGGCGTCGTAGATACAGATAGCCGTATTTACGGACAGACCCTGATCGTAGGCAGCACAATCCTCATACAGGCAGAAGGCAAACTGATTGCGGTTAAGCGTCCGGCCGTTTCGAAAAAGACATCCTGAATTTCTTTTGGTTATTCTGTTTCGCAAAATTGAATTTTGTGTTAAATGGGTAAGGTAGGCTTGTTTAAAAGATACATATCGCCTACCAAGCCGCACCGTTGTTTGCCCAAATCTGTGAGTGTGTATTCATACACTCGAAAGGAGCTCTACTCTGATGACAGATGCAAAGAAACCCGTACTTGAACCCGCAGCACAGCAATTCGCCGACGATAACTCGAAGCCTCCCTTCTTGCCGGATCTCGGGCCGGAAAAAGGTCGCGAAACGGTCGACGAAGTTCAATCCGGCGATATTTTCAAACCTGAAGTTGACGTAGAGGACAAAACCATCACCGGTGGCCCGAAAGGCGAAGTCTCGATCCGCGTGCTGCGTCCGAAAGGTTCGACCGGACCGCTTCCTGTGCTCCTTTATATTCATGGCGCAGGCTGGGTATTCGGTAACGCGCATACGCATGACCGATTGATTCGCGAATTGTCGGTCGGCTCGGAAGTGGCTGTCGTGTTCCCGAATTACAGTCTGTCTCCCGAAAACAAATACCCGGTCGCGATCGAAGAAATCTACGCGACGCTGGAATGGATCGCATCGCAAGGCGAAACCGAAGGCTTTGATACGTCGAAGCTGTTTGTTGGCGGCGATAGCGTTGGCGGCAATATGACGGCTGCGATCACGCTGATGGCCAAAGAACGCGGCGGTCCGCAAATCGCGAAGCAACTGCTGTTCTACCCGGTCACCGACGCTTCTTTCGATACCGATTCATACAACCAGTTCGCGGAAGGCTACTTCTTAATGAAGGAAGGCATGAAGTGGTTCTGGGATCAGTACACGACCGACCCGGCGGAGCGCGACCAAGTCACGGCCTCCCCGCTGCGCGCGACGGCCGAACAGCTTCAAGGTCTGCCGGAAGCGCTGGTCATTACAGGCGAAGCGGACGTATTGCGCGACGAAGGCGAAGCCTATGCGAACAAGCTGCGCGAAGCCGGAGTTCCGGTAACGGCGGCTCGTTTCCAGGGGATCATTCACGACTTCGTGATGTTGAACGCGCTGGCGGAGACGAATGCGAAAAAAGGGGCTTTGCTGTTGGCGAATGCTTGGTTGAAAGTCTGAACCGAATCCTAATCTTGCTTTTGAAAACCGCTTCCTTTGTGGGAGCGGTTTTTTTGTATATCGTTTGGATAAAAGGAACCTAAAGTCGCGCTCGTGCATCCCGTAACTTTTCGCTTTCGGCAAACGTTCGATGATTATACATTCTATTCAAATGAAGGAGTATACTCGATGACAATCAAATTTTCTCGTTTTGTTGCAGCCGGCGCTTGCTTGAGTGCCGCTCTACTGCTTTCCGCTACCGGTACGTCCTCGGCCGAATCCGCAGCTTCCTCGGATTCGAAAGCCCCTCTCCAAAAAGCATCTTCGGTTCAAAGTCTTAACCCGGCATGGAAAGTCGATAACGACGGGCAAGGGCTTTTTGCCAAGAAGTCGCCTATTTCGAACGGACTTGTTTTCTTTAGCGATAATCGGCATACGCTATATGCTGCCGGTTTGGAAACGGGAAAAGTGAAATGGTCGATTCCCCAGGCCGGGCCGCCCGAAGTCATAACCTCGAATACCGTTACTTTCATAGATGCGTCCGGTCGATTGGTCAAAGTCGATTCCTCCAGCGGCAAACCGTTATGGCGGACGACCGCAGTGGAAGAAACCAACGAAATGGGCGCACACGTTTATTCGGTCGAAGGGTCGTTGCTGGTGCTAAACGAGAATTCCGGCGGCGGACTTTCGGCTTTTGATCCCGTCAGCGGTCAGCGCAATTGGAAAAACACTCAAATTCCGATGTATGCCGGCGATCTGGTAGGACAATACGGAGGGACATTGGTCGTTTCAAGCACAGTAGATAATATTCGTACCCGGTTTTTCGGTATCGATCCGGCGACCGGTAAGCAGCTTTGGCGCCAAGAAGGCATTTATACGCCTGTCGGTCAAGCAAACGGCCAACTTATTCTTCGCAATGTGACAGATCAGGCATCCCGACTCGCTTACGGAGACACAGCTTTCCGAGGCTATATGCTGCGCTTGGCTATGCTTGATCCTTCTACCGGAAAGATCGTCAAAACCGAGAACTACGGATTATCCCAAGACGCCCGTTCGTCCGCCGATCCGCGAGCTTACTTGATCGGCGATTATGTCTATGGGGTGGAATCGTCCTTGTCACCGTATACATCCACATTGGTCCGTTATAAACGCGGGGAATCGGCATCCGACAAAAATTACGCCGAGTACGGCAATCTGGTCTCCGGTCCCCAAAACGGGTATTTCTTTTTCCAGAAAAACGGAATGCTTTCGGCGCTGCGCGCCAACGACGACCGCATCTTCGACTTGGGCCAATTGCCTTCCAGTGTTGCGACAACCGGCGTTCACGTTTTGGGAGATTTCGCTTTTGCAGGCTTGGATACCGGCGAATATTATATCTTTGATATGAAAAGCGGCCGTACATGGAGCATGCCTCAAACGAGATCGCATTTGTTCGGCGTGCCTTTCCTGAAAAACGGGAAGCTGTTGGTCCAGACATTGTCGGATTTGATTGTGTTCGATTTACCTAAAGGTTGACTATAATATAATTATGTAAACAATAATTAATTAGATTTTTCCCCTAACACAAGAATCCACCCTTTTTCCTTTTTTGCGGATACAGGGTGGATTCTCGTTTTTTAATCCTTCAGATCTTAAGCACTTCGAATATGCCTTAGGGCGTGTAAGCAAACTCAACGACGTGCATCTTGAGCTGCCTTTTCGCCCTCCTCTACGTCACTTTCCCTTGACGTGCCCCGGCACGCCTTCGGAAAAGTTCCTGGATGAGAACGAAAATTCAGCTCAATCTGCCCCCTTCGGAGTTTGCGTACACGCCCTAGTACTCTGTATCAGGTCAAATAGTGGGTTTACGTTTGGCCGAAACGCACACGGGTCTAGTGCGTTTCGGACGAGCGTAACCTTACATTCTATTGATACAGAGTACTAGTCGAATGTCACAAACCCCATCGCTTTTTTCGCCGCCAAAAGCGTTTTGCCCGCTTCTTCGTTGGCTTTGCGCGCGCCGCGCTTCAAAATTTCGTCCAATTCGGCGGAGTTCACGATTTCGTGGAAACGTTGTTGAATCGGTTCCAGCTTGGCGATCACCACTTCGGCCAGCTCTTTTTTGAAAGCCCCGTAGCCTTGTCCGTCGAAACGGCGCTCCACGTCTTCGGTCGATACTTCGCCGAATAACGAATACAGCTCGATCAGATTGCTGACGGCCGGTTTGGACTCCCAATCGTAACGCACCTGTCCGTCGGAATCGGTCACGGCGCGGGAGAATTTTTTGCGGATCGCGGCAGGCTCGTCCAACATCAGGATATAACTGGCTTTGTTCGGATTGCTTTTGCTCATCTTCTTGTGCGGATCGTCCAGTCCCATCACCCGGGCGCCGATGTCCTGCACGATCGCTTCCGGGACGGTAAACGTAGTGCCGAAGCGGCTGTTGAAGCGGTTCGCCAGATCGCGGGTCAACTCCAAATGCTGCGTCTGGTCTTCGCCTACGGGGACATGGGTTGCCTGATACAGCAAAATGTCCGAAGCCATCAGAGCGGGATACGTGAACAACGAGGCGCTGACGCCTTCTTTGCCGTCCGATTTTTCTTTGAACTGCGTCATCCGATTCAGCTCGCCGAAATGGGCCTGCGTCTCCATGATCCATCCCAATTCGGCGTGCGCCGGAACTTGCGATTGCAGGAAAATGGTCGCTTTTTCCGGATCGATGCCGGCCGCCACGTAATACGCCGCGATCTCGCGCGAACGTTGATGCAATTCTTTCGGGTCCTGCGCGACGGTGACGGCATGCAGGTCCGGCACGAAAAAGAAACTGTCGAACTCGTGCTGGTATTTGACGAATTGGCTGAGCGCGCCCGCGTAACCGCCGATATTGAGGTCGCCGCTCGGTTTGATGCCGGACAAGATGCGTTTGATTGGACTCATAGTAATCTCTCCTTGGACTCTATTGAACAATTACCCGGATACGGAACGCAAAAAAGACACTCCATCCCTGTAAAAGGGACGAAGTGTCTGTATACGCTCCGCGGTACCACCCGAATTTCGGCCTTGCGGCCGCTCTTGGACCCGTCAAAACGACTAACGGGGTTCCCGAGATAACGGAGGGAAGCCGTCGGCGCCTACTGGCCGCAAGTCGCGGCGTTCGGACCGAAGCGAATGGACCCATTCGCGAAACATCGTCTTGCCGGACCTTGCACCGATCGCCGGCTCGCTGAGAAGACTCCTGTTTTCGCTACTTTTTCCATTCCTAGCTTTTTATATGGGTAGTCGTTGTAGGAAAGTGTACCCGATTCGCCGGTAAAAAGCAACTTTGCGTCATTTCTTTTCTCGCGCCGATCTATTTCAGCACGATCCGTTTGGCCCAGGTCAGGCGCTGATCGTTGTCGTTGACGAACACGAAAGAAATTTCGCCTTCTTCGCCTTTGCGCTCGTTCGCGTACAGGAAGCCTGAATATTGTCCGTCGCCGCTGATATAAAAGCCGTCTCCGCCGCTCGCCCCGTTTTCCCTCGCTTGCTCGTACGTCGCGACGACAGGGTCGCCTTTGCCTTTCCATAACATTTCGCGCAGCGCGTATCCTTCGGGAATCTTTTTGAAAGAAAAGGTCAAACCTCCGTTCTCGATCGGCATTTCGGTCTGGTCGAGCACAACCAAAATTTGCGAATCTTCCGGCGCCGCAGCCGAACTTGTCTCATCCGACGAAGCGGCGGTAGCGGAATTTTCGGTTGCTTTTTCTGTCGATAAAGTCTCTTTCTGTCCGCAAGCGCTTAAAACAAGCATCCCGGCGATCAAGATGCAACCTGCCAGTGGATAACGTCTATTCTTCATCTTCCCTCTCCTTTTCAACGGATGAAGCTTCGCGCAATGTAAAACGAAAAGCGACACCCTTCTCCGTATTTACCGCCTCGTATTCGCTTCCGTGCAATTCCAAAACATGTTTGACGATCGCAAGCCCCAACCCGGTTCCGCCTGAGCGGCGGTCCCGGGAACGTTCCGCTCTGTAAAACTGCTCCCAGATCCGCTCCAGATCGTCCTGCGGAATCGGATCGCCGTCATTTTCGATCACGATTTCCGCGAACCCGGAATCCAGGCGCCGCAACGAAACCCGAATCTCCCCCGCTTCCCGCGCATGTCGGACCGCATTACTGAGCAGGTTGATCAGCACCTGATCGATTCTGCGCGGGTCGGCAACCACACGAAGCCGCAACTCGCCGATCAGACGCACGTTCAGCTGCCGGTTCGCGATCTGTTCCGTCAATGCGTCCAGCAACGATCGCACATGAACGGCGATATCGAGATGCTCCGTTTTGAGCTTGATTGCTTTGGCTTCGAAACGGGAAAGTTGGAGCATGTCCATAATCAAGGCGTTCATGCGATCCGTCTCGCCGACGATCAGCTGCAAATAACGTTCGCGCTTGTCCGCGGCCACGTCGTCTTGCAATCCTTCCGCGAACCCTTTGACGATGCCGAGCGGCGTTTTCAATTCATGCGAGATATTGGCGATCAATTCTTTGCGCAATTGTTCCGCCCGGACTTTCTCTTCGACTTCGCGTTCCAGTTCCGTATTCGTGGCGGATAGTTTTTGCAGCGCCGCATCGAGGTTATGACCCAAAGTATCCAGGTTGCGCGACAATTCGCCGAACTCGTCGCGCGAGCGAATCGACCGGCCTTCGTCCGGCGTGAAATCCAGCGCCGCCATGCGCGACGACGTTCGGCTAAGGCGAATCAGCGGACGGGACACGAGCCGAGAATAAACAAACGACAGCAACAGCAGGACCGCAACGACGACAGGCGCAAGAAACAGGAAGTAGCGTTGCAGCATCCCGACCGCTTCGCCCAACGGCTGAAGAGACGCCAACGCAAACGCATATCCCTCCGAACTCCCTTTTTCATTTACGATCGGAACCAAGACGCGCAAGTAAGAGACTCCGCTCCATTCGTCTCTCCATTCGCTCGTCAGCATCTCGCCGGCAGCCAAACGCGGTTCGATGTCCGAAAATTCGGCATTGCGCCAATCGGCCAACGCTTCGTCGATTCGCGTATTGGCGTAAAAAGGATTGAAATCCTGATTCTCCGGCAGAATCAGCTCGGTGATCGTTCCCGTTACCCGCGCAAGACCGCTTTGAGGTTGAGCCGTATCGCTTTGCAGCGTTACGGGCTGCATCAGCGTGTCTTGCTCGTCCATGTAGATCCCGTCCGCCGCCAGCTTTTGCCCGACGCGAAGACCGGAAGGCACATCCGAAACCGTCATGCCTTCCGAAGACAAAAGCAGCGTGACGCTTTTTCCTGCGGACGTCCGTAACGCGATCAAATACGGATCAAGGCTGCGGCGCTCGAAATCAAGATTCAAAATCGCCAGCGAAGCTTGATTTTCGTTCGTGAATCGCCCGAGAACCCGCGCTGTCGCGACAGGATCGTTTCCCGCCACCGCATATTGTCCGCTAAAATCGAGCATGCTCTTTTCCAAATCGCCGGTCTTTACCGTTTGATAAAAGCGTTCGAAAAACAAACTTTGCGCCAGCAGGATCAAAGCGAAGATACTCAACGTGACCAGCGACGTGACGACAAACAGTTTGAACACAATACCGACCTTTTTCATCTTCATTCAACTCTCGTTTCCGGGCTCGAACTTATATCCCGTGCCGATCACCGTACGGATCAAGCGCCCTTCTTCGCCCAGCTTGGCCCGGAGTTTTTTGATATGGGTGTCCACCGCTCGGGTATCGCCGTAATAGTCTATTCCCCAGACCGCATTCAGAATCTCATCGCGTTCAAGAACTTTTCCTATATGGCGCGTGAGCAGGATCAGCAGATCGTATTCTTTGGGTGACAGCGTGATCGTTTCGTCTTCCACTTTCACGGTGTGTGCTTGGCGGTCGATCGTCAGTTTTCCGTAAACCAATTGATCATCCTCGCGTCCGAGAGTGCCTTCCGCCCGTTTAAGTAACGCCGAAGCGCGGGCTACAAGCACTTTCGGGCTAAAAGGCTTGGTCACGTATTCGTCCGCCCCCAGCTCGAAGCCCATGATCTGATCGTCAT
This sequence comes from Saccharibacillus sacchari, assembly GCF_037722395.1. Lineage (GTDB taxonomy): Bacteria > Bacillota > Bacilli > Paenibacillales > Paenibacillaceae > Saccharibacillus > Saccharibacillus sacchari_A. The sequence continues at coordinate 82,722 of NZ_JBBKAR010000050.1, forward strand.
CGTCCGCGCGCGCCGTGATGATAATGATCGGAACGCCGGACTTTTTGCGCACGCGCCGGCAGACCGACCATCCGTCGATCTCCGGCATCATGATGTCCAGCACGATCAGATCCACTTCATGCCGCTCGAACAGTTCCAGCGCTTCGCGCCCGTTGTCCGCTTCGAGCACATGCCATTGTTCTTTTTTAAAATAATCCGTCATAAACTCGCGCATCAGCACGTCGTCTTCGACCAGCATAATCGTTCTTTTCATAAGGAATGCACTCCGTATCTTGCGGATTGGCTTTGCCTTCTCATGCTAACCGGAGAGCGTTGCGCTGTCAAAAGCCTTTATTTGTTGATCGCGTACACGCTCAGTTTTCCGTCCAGCACGCCGAACCACATCTGTCCGTCTCCGAGCATGACCCCTTTCCAATTCGCGAACAATTCGTCTTCCAGCGCGTAAGCGAGCGTACGTTTGATTTCGGGCGTCATGATGGAATCGTATTTGGCGATAAAACGTGCCGACGTGCGGAATTTGTACGTTTTGCCGTTCGTGTTCACGTTCAGCGGATAATTCATCATCGAAGCCACCGTTTTTTTATCGTTTTTGGCTACGGCTTGTTGAAGGTTGAAAAAGAACTCGTGAAACTCTTTCGGATCGTCGATGCCGGCGACTTCCAACCGGTTCGCCGACTGGGCCGCAACCTGGGTCGGAGCTTGAATACCGTTCGACGCCGCTTGTGCCGGTAAAGCCGCCGCCGCGGAAGAACCGATCGTTGCCGCCGTAAAAGCAAGACTCAAAATCAATGTGGATGTTTTCATTGTAAATGCCTCCTGTGTGATTGGGATATTCCCAGTATAGAGGCGCGATGTGTAGTCGGCGTGTACGTCGCATGTCTTTTTGCGGATCGTCAGCGCGACGCGATGTAACGCAAAAACGTTCGGACGGCGGGCGATAGTTCGTCCCCTTTGCGCGTCGCCGCATAGAGTTGCCGGAAGATCGGAGGTTCGAGCGGCAGCGACTTCACTGACGATACCAGATTCGCCGTTCCTTCGGGAACGATCGACAACCCGATGCCCTGCGCGACCATTCCGATAATAGACAAGGCATGTTTGAGTTCGTATTCGATATGCGGCGAGACTCCGGATTTTTCGAAAAGAGGGAGCAAAACTTGTTCGCATCCATCCATCGGCAAGATCAACGAGCATCCATCCAATTGCTGAAGCGTCATTCTGCCTTGAGCCGGGTCCGGAAAATCCAAAGCAGCAATCGCGACATACCGGTCTTCGAAACATAAACGGGAATCGAATTTTCGGCTTTCATACGGAAGAAAAGCCAGATCATACTCGCCCAGACTCAATCCGCGTTCGATCTCGGCATATCCGTCATCTTGGATCGAGACGGTGATTCCGGGATGTCGTTCGCGGAAAACGCGCAGAAGATTCGGCAAAATCCCGGCAGTCAGGCTCGGAAACGAACCCAAACGGATCGAACCTCTTTTCAATTCGTGCAATTCGTCCGCGATCTGTTGAATACGGGCTTGCGTCGCAACGAGCGCATGCACATGAGGCATCAACTCTTCGCCGATCTCCGTCAGCTTCACCGCGCCGCCCCGCCGCAAAAGCTGCACGCCGAGTTCTTTTTCCAAAGATCGCACAGAATGGCTGACCGCAGGCTGGGAAAGAGAAAGTTGTTGCGCCGCTTTCGTGAAACTTCCGGTAGCGACGACGGTTTGAAAAACGAGATACGCATGTATGGACATAAAAACTCCTTTCTCGGTCAGGTATTCACTTTCTTTATAATGGGTATTCAATATATTCATTTTACTAATGATAAATCCGTACGTAAAATAACTTCCATGACAAAAACTAAGGAGGGGATCGAGTGGAACGACATGCATTGCATTCGGAATTCAAATCGAGCTACGGGACGGTACGCTATGGCATCCGGGGAAACGGAACTTCGATCGTGCTTGTGCACGGCACGCCGTGGTCCTCGTTCAACTGGCGGCATCTAATCAGGGAGTTATCTCGCGAGTATAAAGTCCATTATTACGATCTGCTGGGTTACGGTCAATCCGAGCAAGCGGAAGATGCGGACGTGTCATTAGGCATTCAAAATAAAGTGTTAAGCGAGCTGTTCGATCACTGGAATCTGGAGAACCCGATCTTGATCGGTCATGATTTCGGCGGAACCACTGTATTGCGTACCCTTCTGCTCAATCGGCGCACGGCTTCTCACGCGATTCTGATCGACCCCGTCGCGATCGGTCCGTGGGGTTCCCCTTTCTTCGCTTACGTTAAACAGCACGAATCCGTATTTGCGGGTTTGCCTGGGTATATTCATGAAGCGATCGTATCGGCCTACGTACAAAACGCGCAATATCTTCAGATGGACAAAGAAACGTTACACGGTATCTTGCGACCCTGGCTCGGCGATTCGGGACAACATGCCTTTTACCGACAGATTGCTCAAGCGGACCATCTGTACACGCAAGAGATCGAATCCAGATATGGCGAGATCGAGATTCCCGTTCTGCTTATATGGGGAGAACAAGACGAATGGATTCCGATCGAAAAAGGATTTGCGCTTGGGGAAAAAATGGACGACGTTACTTTTGTGACTATACCGGAAGCCGGACATTTGGTTCAGGAAGATGCGCCGGATATTCTTGTTCGAGAAATAAATCGTTTTTTGAAATCTCAGGAGATCTGAATTTCTGAAAAAGTTTTATGAAAAAATAAAAGGTTACAGTAATTTTATTATGTTAAATTAGGAGTTTGATAGGTGAATAAAGGGATAAAATGGATATTTAGAATGTGGGAAAGTGGTCGTACCAACAGTGTTTGATCGATTTGAGGGTAAA
>NZ_JBBKAR010000051.1:0-2523 GCF_037722395.1 Saccharibacillus sacchari
TAATTCAGTCGCCTCCTGGGGAAGCTCCGAATAATCCTTATTGGTATTATGCCATGATTCCTCTGGGAGCACTAACCATCACCTTTTTGTTTGATCATGTTATTAAATTTGATGTTTTTGATATTTTCAAAAAAAAATAAGTTGACTGGAGTGTTATTGAATGAATAAATTTAAAATTACAAAATCAGTCTTTGCTGGAGTTTTAATTTCTACTTCTATTATGTTACCAGTTTCAGCTCAAACCCAAGAAAATGAAACTTCTTCCTTGCTAATATCTGAAATGGGACAAACTGATTTAGCTAGCTTAGTAAAAAGTCAAACTGAAGACTCTATCACCTTTACAGATAATTCTACATTGATTCAGTATGATGATTATTACATTGCTAAAGATGCAGAAGGACAAGAATTTAAAATCACAAAAGTTGATGAAAATACAGTAGAGTATGAAAACTTGAAAACTGGTGAAGTGGACTATGTATATAAGGATTCAGAATCAGTTAGTGAAGATTTAGGTTTTTCAGCCAAAGCTGAAATTGCATCAAACGGATTTGAATATCAGGGAGCAACTCAACATTCGACTGAAATTCAATATGCTACAGTTGCCCTTATAGCAGGAGCACTTGCGATGTGGATACCTGGTCCTGTAGGGAAAGTAGTAGGAGCAATTACACTTGCAGCCGGTTACTATAAATCAGTTGGCGCTCCAAGAGCATACTGGATTGAAAAAACTTATACCAAAACAGAACAAGTAAGTGATTTTATGGTACATTATATAACAAGAAAAGATTACCATTATTATAAATATCACGATTATACTTCTTTCCTTCATACAGTATCGACATCAAAAACATGTATGCCTTATGGTTGTGGAGCTCCTATAGTTTTGAACTAAAATAGTATTATTTAATAGTATTACAGATTCACTAAAAAGAAATCCTTTATTAGTTCTCATCACTACATGTCTTTGACAACTTTCCACTTTTTTCAAGAAAGGATTTGAAGTTTTAAAGTATCTAAAAGTAGAGGGACTACCTCTTACAATTTAGCAGTTTAGCCCTATGCTTATTTATCAAATCGAGTCTAGAACATTTTGTGATGAAAAGCCAATTCATTTCTAAAAAAGCCTGCTACAGGATGTAAAGTGCACCCTTTAAAATAGACATTAGAAAACCCCTTGGGTAAACTAATAACTATTTGGGGTGCATTTTTTATGGCAGAAAAAGGACAGAAGTTCAAAACGTATCCGTTGGAACTCAAAAAGAAGCCATTCGGCTGCATATCGAGGAGAAATGGACGTATCGTCAGATTACGGATCACTTTCATATTCAAGATACGGACCGTGTAAAGAAATGGATGCAGCAGTATCGGAAGTTGGGTGAGTTTGGCCTGCTGGACCAACGAGAAAAACGAAACGAATACGTCGATTCAGGGCGGCAGCTTCAAGCCTTGAAACGGGAGAATGAACTGTTAAAAAAGTGCTTACCCATCTGGAGGGAGGGAAAACAAAAGCGCGATATGCGCTCATCCAGCAAGTGAACGAAAAGGGACAAATCGGAAGGCTTTGCCAGTGGTTTGGCGTCTCCAAAAGCGGTTATTACGCGTGGTTGAGTCGGCAGGAAATCTACAAAGACAGCGTAGATAAACGGCTGATGAGTAAGGTTTACAAGAAATACAACGGCGTTTACGGCTATCGCCAGCTTCAGCTTTTTCTCTGGCAAGACCAGGGGGTCTGGATGAATCATAAGAAAGTCCTTCGGCTCATGCAGACGCTGGGTCTCCGATCGCAAGTACGTCGAAAGCCTCGTTACACGTATACAGCGGACGCCGCTGGGCTCGTGGCGGAAAACATACTGAAGCAAAACTTCAAGGCCAACAAACCCAACGAGAAATGGGTGACCGACCTCACGCAGTACCGGATTGGGGAAAGATGGCTCTATCTCTCCGCCGACAAAGAACTGGTGCAGCGTACGTTTAAGAAAGCTTTTCGCAAACGAAAAGACGTGACGGGCGTGGTCATTCACAGTGACCGTGGAGCCCCGTACACGTCTCATCTTTACCACAACATGCTGCCCAAGGTTGGCGCCCAAATCAGTATGTCTCGCGGAAGCAATTGTTATAACAATGCCTCCATCGAGAGTTTCTTCTCGCATCTCAAAACGGAAGGGCTCTATCCGAAGTTTGGACAAGGCGTAAAGACGGATCGAGAAGTACATCCGCTTTTACAACACCAAACGACCGCAACGAAAATTAAAAAAACTGACGCCGGTAGAATACCGACGCCAGTTCGCTTCTTATGGTGTTTTTTGACTGTCCATAAAATCGGGGATTGACCAGATTCTTCTTAGTGGGCTTTTCTTTTCTTTTAGACTTAAAAAATACAATTAATGGGTTTAGCCGAAACAACATTGAAAAATTAAATATCTAAACTTAATGGGAAAATGATTTGAAAATTAAAAGACTATTCAGGGTGGGAATGACTTCATCTAACGTTCCTGTATTCACGACTCGACGCATGTCGAGTGT
>NZ_JBBKAR010000052.1:0-109866 GCF_037722395.1 Saccharibacillus sacchari
TATATGCAATTATTTCCTCCCAAACTTGTCTGGATACCGAAATAAGTGCGTATTTGCAATTATTTCGAGATATAAGCCGAAAATCGTCGATCAACCGAATAAATAAGTGCATTCTGGCATCTATTTGTTCCAAAAGACCAATTTCGGCGGAAATAAGTGCATATTGGCACTTATTTTCTTTTTCAGTGTTATATCCGAACAACATTTACTTACAAACCGCAAAACCAAAACGCCTCCGAAGTCGTCGGAGGCGTTTTGGTGTCAATTCACAATATACGGATCAAACTGCCGCGTATCCAGCACGCTGTCGCCCAACCGAACGATCGCGCCTTGCATCCAGGGCTCGTCTTGCAATTTCGCCAATTCCTCGCTGCGGCCGGTTACGACGACGCCGTACACTTTGGCGCCGTTCTTTTCCACTTCCTCGGCGGCTGACGCAAAGTCGATCGCGCTTACCGATTCCGCCACTTCCGGGCTTTGCGAGATGCGCTTCAGCGCCTCGATCATGCCTGTTTTCCAGGAAAGAAAGTGGTATTTCAAATATTCTTCGTTCGTTTCGCCTTGCACCGGAATATAATCCAGTCCGACGCTCGAATCGCCGCCGATCGGATTTGCCACGCTTATATTCAAATAATCTTCCGGTTCGGCGGGCGCGGCTTTTCCTTCTTCGTCCGTGACCGCGTAGCTGTCGATTCCCGCCCACTCCTGACCGCTGCGAACAGCGAACCACCGCGGTTCGACGCGAAGTCCCGAAAACTTGGCATTAAGCTCCTTTTGACTATATTCCCGGTCCAGCGACACATACAGTTCCGATCCCGTCAGCTTCGGCAATTCGGACAGCGTTTGCCAAACCTCGGCATTTTGCGCTTCCTGCTGCTTGCGATTACTGCCGCCCGGCAACCAAAAGTATCCGTTGTCCGTTTCGGTAAGCTTGTTGGTGTACATGCCATGCGAGCTGTTTTGGCTTTTCACCTGCGTATCGACAATGCGTCCCCACACATACTTCTGCCTGATGTCTTTTTCCGATTCGATCCGACTGCCCAATCGTCCAGCGACCGAATGGTTTCCCCCTCCTTCCGCAACATCCTAACCACGTTCGACAGCATTGAAAGTTGCACGCCACGCAAAAAAACTTCCGTTTCGCGTCCCGCGTGGGATCGTGAAAACGAAAGTCGAGATCAAGCCATGTACGAAACGTGCATGTTCAAGCCGTGGTCGCTTCGGATTGGGCATAGTGCGCATATTCGGGCAAAAGTTCGTAGTAACCGCTCAGCGATTGTCCCATGATCGTATCGAATACGGCAGGGTTCTCCATACGGAGCAAGGCATTCGCGTACCTCCAGGCGTTCTCTTCCAGACGAAGCGTGATACGCGTGCGAGGCAGGCTGCCCCGAATGTCAACGAGACGGTCCGACAAGTATTCGAGTTCCGGATCATTGGCATGACCCAATTCGTGAGCCAAAACAACGCGTACGTACTCCTCGAACGGTTCGAGGGAACCGAACAGGATCAGGCATTGTTCTTCAAGCGCGCCGAGGTAAAGGGTGATGCGATGATCGTCGAGATTATACTTGCCCCCGATCAAACGTTTTCCGGGAAGCAAATTTTCGAGTACCACTTCGATCTCGCTATTCGAACGGGCCAGGACGTCGGTTACGGTATCTTCGATAAGAGTTCTGTTCATGCCATTTCTCCCGTTCCTTTTTTACAATAAATATCGGCTGGTTGCCGCTTTTTATAAAGGGAAGCCGGAGAATAGTATAACGCTATTGCAAACGAAATGGAAACAAAATATTATTTTACCCGCTTACTGACTTTTTGAAACAACTTACCAAGTTAAGCAACCGAAAAAGCTTTTATTTGGGGCTATGCGTTTTCGCTGTGCGATGTGTACTTGGAAAATCCCGGCGCGTCCGTTACACTTTCAGGGAGGGATTTTTTTACTTCAAGGAGGATATGAATAGTGACTATGCTCGAATTGAAAAACCAGACGGCCGTCATTACAGGAGCAGGAAAAGGAATCGGGCGCGCCGTTGCGGAAGCTTTGGCAGCCGAAGGCGTACATCTGGGTCTGATCGCGCGTACCGCTTCCGACCTGGAAACGCTGCGCGGCGAGCTTACGGAAAAATATGGCGTGAACGTATTTGTGCAGGCTGCTGACGTTTCTGTTCGCACGGAGATCGAAGCGGCTGTCCAAGCTCTGCATGAACAACTCGGTGCCGTCGATATCCTGATCAACAACGCAGGCATCGCTTCATTCGGCAAATTGGTCGATATGGACCCCGAGGAGTGGGAGCGCATCATCCGTGTCAACCTGATGGGCGCCTACTATACGACTCGCGCCGCGCTGCCGTTTATGATCGAGCAAAACAGCGGCAATATCCTGAACGTCGCTTCGACGGCAGGAGAGCGAGGATTCGCCACAGGTTCCGCGTATTGCGCATCCAAAGCTGCACTGATCAGCATGAGCGAAGCGCTGATGCAGGAGGTTCGCAAGTCGAACATCCGCGTCGTGACGCTGAACCCGAGCACCGTGAACACGGAGCTTGCTTCGAACAACAATCTACCGATCGGCGACGAAGACCGTATGATGCAGCCGGAAGACGTAGCCGACCTCGCACTGGCTACCCTGAAGCTGCCTGCGCGCGTATTCGTGAAATCGGCGGGGATTTGGACGACGAATCCGCAGTAGTGGGTGGGGAGAAGCGAGAAGACTCCAAGAAAAATTGCCAGCATAGGCTTCCGAAGTGCATTTCTTCGAAATGCTTCACAAGACGCTGTCTCACTCGGAAAGCCAACATAGCACCGGATGTTACCGCAGGTTTTCTTCGAACTCCTGTATTTCACCGAATTTTTCTCTCCGTCTTCTCGCTTCTAGGTAGGTTAGAGGTTGTTGATACGTTAAACACGCCTTGTCCTGGGGACAAGGCGTGTTTTGTATATTTGCGAATTACACTTTCATAGACCGTGTGTTTCGAAACGACACCTTGCCCCTTAGTGGAACGGACAACCTCCGCGTGCTTGGGTAGCGTAAGTTTCACGTTCGGACGACGCTTTTTGCGGCCGAGTCTGTAGGTTAGAAGACAGGCGCTCCTCCGAAAAACTTCCGCTTTGCGCGCCCGCTCCGGTGACAGGACAGCCTCCGGTCGGCACGACCAGATCCGTCTGTTCCGCTTCCGTTCCTTTGAGCAGGTCCGCATACGGCTTTTTCCCGTAAAAGAAATTCGGCTTCACGATCGTATTGTCGTAACGCTTATGAAAAACATGCGTCGTCGCGGGTGCCATCGGCGGAATCAGCCAGGCCCAGTTGCCCGTAACGTCTCGTCCCGCTTCGCGTTCGCGCTTTTCAAAGCTTTCGAATTGCGCCGCTGCCGTATGATGATCGACCATGCTGACCCCCGCCGCCCGATACGATTCCAGCACCGCCACGTTCAGCTCGACCAACGCCCGATCCTGCCATAACGTGCTGCGGCGGCTGCGGTCGATTCCCATCAGATCGGCGACGACCGGGAGCAGATTGTAGCGTCCTTCGTCCGCCAGGTTGCGCGCTCCGATCTCCGTGCCCATATACCAGCCGTTAAAAGGAGCCCCGCTATACCGTATGCCGCCGATCTCCAGCCGCATATTGGATACAGCCGGAACGGCGTACCATTTTAGCCCCAATTCATTGAAGCCCGCAATCTCGGAATGGCGAATATCGACCTCCAGCACCCGTTCGCGCGGTACCTCAAACCATTTCGGCGCCCGGCCGTCCAGTTGGATGACCAGCGGAAGCACGTCGAAATCGGTTCCGTCTCCCTGCCAACCCAGTTGCTCGCAGATTCGGGTAAATTCCAGCGAAGCCGGGTCACCGATTCGACTTCCGTCTTCCCGCGTATATCCGGCATACCGAATCAACTGTTCATTCCATACGCGCGCGCCCGGCCATTCGCCTTGTTCCGGCCGCAGAATCGTGATCGTCGGACGGATGCGCCCGCGATTCGTTGCGTAGTCCAGATGCTCTAACAACGCCGCCGCGATCTCTTCTTCGGAAGACGCATCGCGTTTATCCACGACATGCAGACTGTCCCACGGCAGGCGCCCGATACAGCGATTGTTGTTGCGCCAGGCCATCCGCGCGCCGTGGCGCAGTTCGTCGTAGGTATGGCTGTAAGTGCCGCCGGTTTCGATCTGCTCCGCAATTTCTTTCAAACGCAGCGCAACGGCTTCTTCCGTAAGATTCAATTCGGCATAACATTGTTTTATAAAAAGTTCCGCTTCCGCGAAAAGGTTGGAACGCTCGCTCATGGGTCTGCACCTCATCTTGTAAATGATCTGAATCACACCTCTTTGTATCATAAAGCAGGTTGACGAAAAAGAAGCAGTCTTTTCGCGGAGATTTGGTGTCAAAACGAAGTTTCGACCGATTCGGAAGAACCGCTTCCGCAAACCGCGCAGCCGAACACGGCAAAAAGCCGGAGTAAGCGCTCCTGCTGTTCGCAGGCAGACCCACTCCGGCTTTTGCGGAAGCTTCATACGATAAAAGCGGGGATCAACGACCCAGGTACGCTTCCAGCATCCAGGCGTCTTTTTCGACTGCGGCTTGAAGACCGATCAGCATGTCTTCCGTTGCTTTGTCGTCCAACGAGCCGGCGATTTCGATCGCTTCTTGCAGTTCGGCCGCTTCGGCACGGAAATCGCGGACCAGCGCTTCGACCATCTCGTTTGCCGTTTCTTTGCCTGTTGCTTCGCTCACGCTCGTCAGTTCGAGGTGCTCGCGAAGCGTAGCGGCCGGCGAGCCCCCGATCGTCAGCAAGCGTTCCGCCACTTCGTCCATGCGTTCCGAGGCCGCGTTGTAGAATTCTTCGAATTTGGCATGCAGCGTGAAGAAGTTCGAGCCTTTCACGTACCAATGGAAGTTATGCAGCTTGGTATAAAGCACCGACCAGTCCGCCACTTGTTTGTTCAATGCCCGGTGCAACTCAACAGTCGTATCCACGTTCACGTTCGTTTTTACAGTTTCCATTTTATATTCTCTCCCTTTGTTTGTTATTTTAAATTTAGACTTATTCTAATTCCTGTTTAAAGTATAACACCGTTCTTTTGAAAAAGCGAGGGTTTGGGAAAAGTTTTTTGGGGATAACCAAATACAAATCTGCTATTTAAGATGGGGGTGTTTATTTTTAAAAATGTGCGCAGAAAGTCAGCATTTAACCTTACGGTTCGGACTTTGAAGAATAATTTCTGACGTTTGGTCAACATTATTGTCTTCTTTTCGCCCAAATCCTCGTTCTGCACCAAAAATGTTGACGAAACGTCAGCACCGGCATCGCAAACGGTAGTTTTGGAAGAAAATCTGTTCAAAACATTAACATTCCAAACTCTTGAAAGCGCAAAAAAGCCCGCCTTCTGCGATAACAGAAGACGAGCTTTGACGTTTTGCAAAACAAAATTCGCCGGTGAACAGCTGATTCGGTCGAGTTTCGGAATCGAATCCTGCAACGCGAAGCTCAATCGAAACGCAAATTAATAACGCTTGGGCGCAGACTCTTTTGCCAACTCCGTGATGTAATCGAAGAAACCTTCCGCGTTCACGTCGTACACCAGTTGCACAGGGCGTCCTTCAGCGGTCTCGACCGTGCGGCCCTGGCTTGGTCCGTCCGGGATCACGATCGCGTTTACGGTGCGGCGTTCAACCAGTTCCGGTTTGCCCAGCGAAGCGGTGGTCAACACGTCCCACAGATAGTAGGTCGAGTTGGTTTCCATATAGACCAGCGGTGGGCAGAATGCGTAGCATTGCCCCAGGAAGTCGACGCCTTCGTAGCGACGTTCGGATGCCCAGCGGTTGCGTACGGCCAGCGTCAAAGGAACCTTGTTCGTGCTTTCCAGCGCGACCAGGTCAATCTCGATGCCGGTGCGGAACACGCGATCTGCGGATTCCGGGTCCCAGAACACGTTCCATTCCGCTGTTCCGTCATGCTCCGGCTCTTGAACATTGCCCGTCTCGAACGTGCCGCCCATCCAGAACAGGCGCGAGATCTTCTCTTCGATCTCCGGCGCTTCGTCCAGAGCGCGAGCAAGATCGGTCAGCGGGCCGGTGAACAGCAGCGTTGTTTGTCCTTCTGTACGCTTCACCGTCTCGATCAGATGGCGATGCGCAGGAAGGTTCGACAATGGAGCTTCCATTTTACCCGATTCGTTAAGCAGCGGAAGAGCGTCAACCAGGAACGAGTGCATACGCCACTCGGCTGGGAACGGATTTTTGCCGCGTGAGTTGGACTTGGCTACCTCAACGCTTTTGCCTTTTCCGAAACGATCAATAATCTTACGGCTAGCATCGGTCGCCGGCTCCAAATATCCGTCTGCCGGAATCACCGATACGCCCGTGACTTCAACATCTTCCATTTGCAGCAGCAGAAACAGCGAGACCAGATCGTCTACTCCGCCGTCATGATTGAAATATACTGGTGTTTTCAAACGTTCCACTCCTTAAAGCTTAATCATACCCGTCGAATTTCCTCTATTGTTACATACCCGTCACAACACTATTTATTATGAAGCTTGCAAGGAAGGGAGTAAAGGCAATCCGGCAAATTAAAAGCAACATTCGCCCCAGTATATTTTTCCATTCATAAGCAGAGATCGACGTTCCACTGACCGGATCAACCCTTCAACGTAGAAAAAAGAACTTTGCCTCGAAACGGTCATGCACTGCACCCGATGAAAGTAAGGTCACGCCGATAAAGTCGATTACACGCGAACTTCTTCCCCTGCTTTCTCGTCTTCCGGATGCTGCGGCGCGCGACCCGGCCAGAATGCGGCACGGCCCAAAAGTCTCGTAATTGCCGGAACCAGGAACGGTCGCACAATAAAGGTATCCAGCAGCACGCCTAGTGCCGCAACGACGCCGAACTGAACCAGCACTTGAATCGGCAGCGTCGCAAGCACCGCGAAGGTGCCGGCCAGAATGACGCCTGCCGAGGTGATTACGGTCCCCGTTTCGCCTACGCCTTCGCGAATCGCACGCTTCAGCGGGAGAGATCGGCTTTTTTTCCAAATGCTCGATACCATGAAAATGTTATAGTCCTCGCCCAGCGCTACCAGGAATACGAAGGCATACAGCGGAATCGCTCCCTGGATCGCCTCTTGTCCCAAACCGTAATGCAGAATGAGCCAACCCAATCCCAACGCGGAAAAATAGGACAGCACAACGGTGGCGATCAGATAAACGGTCGCGACCACCGAACGCAGATACGCGAGCAGCAGCAGCGAGATCAAGCCGATCACGACAGGGATGATCAGATCGGTATCCCGCTCCGTCGCGGCCCGGGTATCGGTCTGCGTCGCGGTTTGGCCGCCGATCCAGACCTTTTGATCCGAAACCGCGATGCCCGCGTCGCTCAGCGAAGCCTCGGCCGTCTCGCGAAGTATCGCCACGTCGTCCATCGCTTCGTTGGAGTACGGATTAACGTTAAGCTTCACGCTGTAGAGCCGCATATTCGCGTTTTCGGCACCGCTCTCCGGCTCGGCGACTGTGTCCACGAAAGGCAGATCGGTCAGACGCGCCGCCAGCTCGCTGTCTTTGCCTTCGCTATCGACAATCACTTGAACAGGAGCCAGCTCGCCCGGCGAGAAGCCTTCGGCGATCGTATCGAAGCCTTCCACCGACGGCATATCCGACGGGAAGGAAGATAACAGATCATACGTAAAACGAATCTGCGACGAAGCCGCGGCCAGACCGCCCAGCACGATCAGCGCGGCGACCACGACCGTCCACGGACGTTCCGTCACGATGCGGCCGATGCGGCTGTCTTTGTTTCTTTTCCGATGGCTGACCGGCTTGTTCCGGCGCTTGGCACGCTCGTCTTCCATCTCCGGCGTACGCGGCACGAACGGGAAGAACGAAGCGCGGCCGATAATTGCCAGCATAGCCGGAACCAGTGTCAAGCTGGCGATACCCATGATCAGAATCGCCACGCCGAACGGTACGGCAAAACGATGATACGCGCCGTATTGGGCGAGCAGCAGCGTGAACAACGACAGAACAACCGTTAATCCGCTCATCGCGATCGCGCCGGACGAACCGGAGATCGCGTTTTTCAGCGCTTCCCGTTTGCTTGCCGTTTCTGTCAGGCATTGTCGGAATCGCGTAATCAGGAACAGGCAATAATCCGTACCCGCGCCGAACAGTAAAACCGTCATGATCGAGATCCCCTGCGCATCCGCCGTGATCCAGCCCCGGTCCGCCATGGTGCCGAGAATCGGGCTAATGACCAGATAAGCGAAGCCTACGGCGACGATCGGGATAAAAGCCAGAATCGGCGAACGGTAGATCAATAGCAAAATGACCAGCACCAACACGACGGTCGCGATCAACAGCGATACGTCGGCGTTTTGAAACAACGCTCCGCCGTCGATCGCAATCCCGACAGGCCCGGTTATCCGTGCAGACAGCTCGCTTGTACCGGTTGCCTCCTCAAAAGGATCACCGCCTGTAATGGATATGGCTCTAGCCTTTAACTCTTCTACGCTTTCTTTGAGCCCATCGGTATCTGCGGTTTCATCCAGCGTAATCGGCAGGACAATCGTACTGCCGTCTTCCGATAACAGCGACTGGCGCGCAGGAGCAGGAAGCTGATGCAGCGGAAGCACGCCCTCCTGATTCGCCAACGGTTCCGATTCCAACGATTCCGTCAACGCAGCCAACTGATTCAAGTCTTCATCACTCAACCCGCCGCTGCGGTTCCATACCAATAATGCGGGCTGTCCGCCGTCTCCGGGGAATTCCCGCTCCGCGACCTGCGCTGCCTGAACCGACGGATAGGCGTCGCTCAGATCCGCAGCCGCATTATCCTCCCGCTCGTTGATTCCGGGCCATATCACGTTGAGCAAAATAGCCGCCGCAATCCAAATTCCCAAAACCACCCAGCGTCCGACCGGACCGGACAAAACGCTGGAGAAACGTGACGCGGTTCCTTTGTTTTTCTTATGGTTCGACATCTTCGCTATGCCTTCTCTCTACGATCGAATTTCCCCGTTGCAACGATTTCCCCCGAAATTTTGCGCCGCTCCCTATGACTCATCGGTCATCGACCATTATTATGACTCATGAGTCATTTTTGGTCAATCTTTTATTTCCGAAAAGGTCCAAGCAAAAAGCCGGAACCGCGAGTAATCTCGCGAATCCGGCTTTGCCGTTTTGCTTAGCTACATCAGTCGATCGAAGAACGGGTGTCCAATTCCGCCAGACTGTCGACCAAGCTTCCTTGCGTCGTCTCGGGTCCGTAATAAAAACGCAGCTTCGACGGCTGGACCGAAATCTCGGCAGGCGTCTGCAAATAAATTTCCCCGTCGCTGTCGATGCCTTTCGGTTCGTCGGTGTCGACCAAGAGCGAAGACGTTTGAATATATTCGATGACTCCGCCGCTTTCGCGATAATCCGTCAAGTCGCCGCCGTTGATTACCTGCCAAGCCAACGACAATCCCGCTTCGCGTACGATCAGCACATCCAATATGCCGTCGTGAACACCGGAGCCCGCAAACGGAAGCTTCGCCGTTCCCAGCGAACGGCCGTTAGCGACCAAAATCATCACCGCTTCGCTGTCTACCGTGCCTTCATCATGCTTTAACCGGAATTTGAAAGGTTCGGCCTGACGCAAGGTTCGCAGCGTGCTTAGAAAATAACTCAGCTTGCCGATCCGTTCTTTTTGATCCGAGTCGATATTTTCCGAAGTGTCGGTGATCAGTCCGATGCCCACAAAATTCGTAAAAACGCGTCCGTTTACCCGGCCGACATCCGTATCATGCACGCGCCCGGCCAGCACCTCTTCTGCGGCTCGCCCTACCTGCATCGGCAATCTCAGCGTTCGCGCAAAATCGTTGCAAGTCCCTCCCGGCAAGATGGCGATTTCGGGTGGACGAGCAGCTTCGGCAACACCATTTATACACTCGTGTACGGTTCCGTCTCCGCCGAGCACAAGCAATAGATCATAATCGCTGCCGCGCTCCCGGCATATCTTTTCGCCATCCCCCGGTTCCGCTGTCTGCACAAGGGTTAGCTCGCCGACTTCGCCGGCTAGCGCCGCAACGGCGTCACCAAGCTGCCCGGCTTTCTCCTTGCCCGCCTTACGGTTATAAACCAACATCGCTTTTCCCCAGCGCATACACTCATCCTCCGTCCACTTCTTACGAATCGGTTCATTGTTCCCGTTCTCATTATTACCCACGAGAAGAAGAGACGACGGCAACAAAACCAGTACCATGACCGCGTAAGAGGAAATTCAGTTGCTACTTTTATGTATAAACGGTGTAGGATTGAGCTGCTTGATGTCCTTAATCCGCCCGAACGGTATGGCTTGGAGCCGAATCGATTCGCCATGCTCCAGCCTCTACTTCTTCGGGCAGCATAGGGCGTCCGTAATAATAGCCCTGCATTAAAATACAGCCGCGCGAAAGCAAAAATTCCGCTTGTTCAGCCGTCTCGACACCTTCAGCCACGACTTCCAGGTCAAGCAGCCTTGCAATGCCGATGATGCCTACGATCAAAGCTTGCTTGGAAGCCAAGTCGCTGCTTTTGACGAAGGATTGATCGATCTTGAGCGTGTCGACCGGGATTTCGTCCAGCCGCCCCAGCGACGAGTGGCCTGTTCCGAAGTCATCCATCGACACCTGAACGCCGAGGTCGCGCACGCGTTGAAGTTGGGACAGGGTAATCGTCATATTTTTCATCGCAATCGACTCGGTAATCTCCAATTCAAGCATTGGCCCGGGCAATCCGCTTGAACGGAGCGCTTCGTCGACCATATCGAAGATCGTCATACTCTCGAACACTCGGTACGACATGTTCACCGAGATGCAGACTTTGAACTTTCCTTCGTCGTGCCAGCGCTTATTCAATCGGCATACTTCGCCCAGCATCCAGCGGGTCATCGGCACGATCAGGCCCGTTTCTTCCGCGATCGGAATAAATTCGCCCGGCGAAACGACGCCTTTTTCCGGGTGACGCCAGCGCAGAAGCGCCTCGAATCCGGCTTCTTTGCCGCGACGCGCGTCCCATTTGGGTTGATAGACAATGAAAAATTGCCCATGTTCAAGAGCGAGTCGAAGGTCTTTTTCCAGCTCCATCTTCCGACTGAGCTGTCCGCCGATTCCGGCATTGAAAAATACCGTTTTGTCTTTGCCCGATGCTTTGGCCTGATCCAATGCCGCATCGGCTGCTTTCAATAATGTAGCGCGATCGCGACCGTGAATCGGGAATAGGCTGATGCCCGCGCTCGCCGTGACGTACAGCTCGTTGCCTTCGATCATGTACGGGCGGCTAATCTCTTCCAGCATACGGTTAACCCGTTCAAGCAACAGATTCGGATCTTTTTCCGCGCCGACCAACAAAAATTCGTCGCCGTCCATACGGAATAAAGCTTCGCGTTCATGGATTCGCATACGAATACGCTGCGCGGCATGCGCCAAAAGCAGATCGCCCAGATCGCGACCGAGCGTATCGTTAATGACTTTAAAACGATCCAGGTTGATCAGCACCATGGAACCCAATCGCTCCTCGGTCAACCGGCGATCCGATTCTTCGGCAAGCGCGTAACGGTTGCGCAAGCCCGTCAGCGGATCGAGGAAAGCGATTTGCTTGAGCGTACGACGTTCGAACACCATGAAGATCCAGGTGATAGCGAGAATGACGGAAATCAGCGCAGAGACTCCGGCGATAAAATAAGACGATGGCAAACCGGTATAGCCCAGCACGGCAGTAGCCGAGTGGAAACCATCAATGCGTAATGAACCCAGTACGGTATATTGCATGGCGAAAATCCCCGCACCCAGAATCAACGAAGCCACAGGCTTCGATAGACTAAATCCGGTTGAACGATGAAAATTCCCCAGTACGTATAGAGCAAAATAAGAAGAGACAAACAAGATTCCTACCGAGAAAATGCCAACGACCGGATCAACCCCCACGAATAACCCGGGCCGCAGGGCAAACAAACCAAGCGCAGACATCAAGGTAACGCCCAAACCAAAGACTGCTCCCGCAATCCGGCTTGTTAGCGGCTTCCGTCTCGCGAACAACGAAAACATTATGTATGCAGATAAACTTACGATCACAATCGCCAAAATGACAACCGATGGCGTATAGTCGAGCGAAATACGATGATGATAAGAGAGCAGACTCATAACATGGACCAACCAGGTTCCTGTTCCAAGAACCAAAGCTGCGACAGCCGGATATAGTCGCTTCGTCCCCTTGCCCGTTCGGCTTTTGACCGTAGCCAAAACGAGGCCGATATAGGCAGAGATCAGGGCGACCGACAGCGACAGAACGACAAGTATGCCGTTCCAATTCTCCGTTAAACCTGTGACGAGGACAGAGATCATAAATCGGTACCCACTTTGCGTTATGATATTTTTGTTCAAATGCTCTTGCTTGAGGCAAGTAAAACCTTTCCCTAATTATATCGAATAAATATGCGAAATCCATTAGGAGAGTGAAAAAAAACCGGCACAGGGTGAGCCGATTGATTTTCATGCTTGGAAAGTCCTATTCGTAAAGGAAGCTGGGGGGGCTGCGGGGGAAATTCGCTCAAGACGCTGTCTCACCCGAAAAGTGGAATAGGATTTGAATAAGGAAACTTTTCGGGTTCAAAGGCGTCTTTCGCTGAATTTCCCCCTCCGCCGCTGCGCTTACGGGCAGGGCTTTCGGGCATGAAAAAGAACCGGCAGAGTGTGCCGGTTCTTTTTTTGGGGGGAGGTTAGGAGTCGAGCACTGGCTGCATGGGCGCTCGACTCAACCTCCGGGTTGGACTTCTTAAGGTCAAAGGCTCAAGGCTTTATTTGTAAACATTCACTTAAGAGAAATCCTCAAACCTTAAACGGCTTCTTCCGAGAATTGGCTGTTATAGAGATCGGCGTAGAAGCCGTCCGAAGCCAGCAGTTCTTCATGGGTGCCTTGTTCGATCACTTCGCCGTGGTTCATGACGAGGATCAGGTCGGCGCCTTTGATCGTAGACAGGCGGTGAGCGATAACGAAGCTTGTGCGGTCTTGCATCAATTCGCCCATGGCTTGTTGGATAAAGATTTCGGTCCGCGTATCGACGCTGCTGGTCGCTTCGTCGAGGATCAGGATGCGCGGATCGGCCAATACGGCTCGGGCAATGGTCAGGAGTTGCTTTTGACCTTGCGAGATGTTGGACGCGTCTTCGTTCAGCACCGTGTCGTAGCCTTCAGGCAGGGTACGGATAAAGTGGTCGGCACGGGCGGCTTCGGCTGCGCGGACGATCTCTTCTTCGGTCGCGCCTTCGCGGCCGTAGGCGATATTTTCGCGAATCGTTCCGCCGAACAACCAGGTGTCTTGCAGCACCATGCCGAACAGGCTGCGCAGACGGTCGCGGTCGATCTCGCGCGTGTCCACGCCATCGATCCGGATTGTGCCGTCGTTGATTTCGTAGAAACGCATCAACAGATTGATCAGCGTTGTTTTACCGGCTCCGGTCGGGCCTACGATCGCGACGGTCTGACCCGGTGCGACGTCGATGCTCATGTCTTGGATCAGCGGTTTTTCTTCCGAATACCCAAAGCGAACATGTGCGAATTCTACCGCGCCGTTGCCGGACAAATGACGTTCGATTTTGCGGTCCGGCGATTGTTCTTCTTCATCCAAAATCTCGAAGACCCGTTCCGCCGAAGCGATTGCCGACTGGATGACGTTTGCGATATTCGCGGTCTGTGTGATCGGCTGGGAGAATTGGCGGGCGTATTGGATGAACGCCAGGATATCCCCGATGCTGATGCGGCCGTTGGTCGCGAAGATACCGCCGACCACGCAGATCAGTACATAGCCGATGTTCCCGATAAACGACATGAGCGGCATGATCAGACCGGAGATATATTGAGCTTTCCAGCCCGCTTCGTACAACTCTTTGTTATGCTTTTCGAATTTTTTCTGCGAATCGTCCTCGCGTCCGTAAGCTTTGATCACGCGATGGCCGTTGTACATTTCTTCGACGTGTCCGTTCAGATCGCCGAGGGAACGTTGTTGCCCCGCGAAATGTTTTTGCGAACGCTTGGCGACCATGATGACCACGATTAAGCTGAACGGAATCGTCAGCACGGTAATCAGGGTCATTATCGGGCTGATCGTCAGCATCATCACGATAACCCCGATAATCGTTACAAGCGAGGTAATGATCTGGGTCAAGCTCTGTTGCAAGGTGTTACTGATATTATCCATATCGTTGGTCACACGGCTCAGCACGTCGCCATACGGATGGTTATCGTAATACTTCAGCGGCAGGCGGTCGAGCTTTTCTTTGACCTCTTTACGCAGGCCATACGAGGTACGCTGCGCGACGCCGGCCATAACGAACTGTTGAATATAGCCGAACAATGCGCTTGCGACATACAATCCGGCCAGGATCATGACGATCTGCCAGATATACTCGAAGTCGACGGCGGCTCCGGGAATGCCCTGCATTTTCGCGATAACGCCTTCGCTGAGTCGTGTAACGGCCTTCGCCATGACTTTCGGACCCAGAATGTTGAAGACGGTGCTCAGGATTGCCGTAATCAGGACAACGAGCAGATGATACTTATAAGGAGCCAGATAGCCGGCAAGACGCTTGAATGTGGCTTTGAAGTTTTTCGCTTTGGCTCCCGGCATTCCCATGCCGCCGGGGCCGCCCGGGCCCATTCCCATACCGGGACCCGGCCCTTTGCGGGGCGCGGCATTACGGTTTTGTTCACTCATTGAAATTCCCTCCTACCTGCGCGCCCAGTTCTTCTTCGGACAACTGCGACGACACGATCTCGCGGTAGACTTCGCTGGTCCGCATCAGCTCGTTATGGTTGCCCATACCCGCGATACGTCCCTGGTCAAGCACGATGATTCGATCGGCATCCATAACGGTGCTGACCCGCTGCGCAACCATCAGAACCGTTGCATCATTGATTTCGGTCTTCAATGCGCCGCGCAGCTTGGCATCCGTCTTGAAGTCGAGCGCGGAGAAGCTGTCATCAAAAATATAAATTTCCGGACGGCGAACCAAGGCACGCGCAATCGACAACCGCTGCTTTTGACCGCCGGACAGGTTGGACCCGCCTTGCGAGACCGGAGCGCCGTAACCTTCTTCCAGACCGTCGATAAATTCCGCAGCTTGCGCGATTCGAGCCGCTTCGCGAACTTCTTCGTCGCTCGCGTCCTCTTTGCCGTAACGGATATTCTCTTCCACGCTACCTGTGAACAGCAGCGCCTTTTGCGGGACGTAACCGACTTTCAGCCTTAGCGCTTCCTGCGGCAGCTCCCGAATATCGGCTCCGTCCACAAAAATGCTGCCTGACGAAACATCATAGAAACGAGGAATCAGGTTCACTAATGTAGACTTACCTGAACCCGTTCCGCCGATCAACGCCGTCACTTCGCCCGGTCTGGCCTCGAACGAGATATGCTCGATCGCCGGAGCTTCTGCGCCTTCGTAGCTGAACGACACGTCGCGGAACTCCAGATGTCCGCGTTCCGAGACGGATTTCGGCGAACGAGAATCTTCGATATCGGGAACGGCGTCCAGCACTTCATTAATACGTCCTGCCGATACGGATGCACGCGGCACCATCACGAAGATGATCGACACCATAATCAGCGAGAACAGGATTTGCATCGCATACTGGATAAAGGCCATCAGGTTGCCGAGTTCCATCTCTCCCGCATCGATCCGATGACTGCCGTACCAGATGATCGCGATGGTCGAAAAGTTCAGAATCAGCATCATGGCCGGCATCATCGCCGCCATCAGCTTATTGACCTTGATCGCGGTATCCATCAAGTCGGCACTCGACGTGTCAAACCGTTTGCGCTCGCTATCTTCGCGACCAAACGCCCGGATAACGCGGATACCTGTGAGGTTTTCGCGCAGAACGAGGTTGAGCTTGTCGATCTTTTTCTGCATGGCTTTGAACAGCGGCAGCGCACTGCGTCCAAGCACCAGAATCAGCAGCGCCAGCACCGGAATGACCACGACCAGTACCAACGACAACTTCGCGTCTTTGGATACGGCCATAATAATCCCGCCGATCATCATCATCGGAGCCATCGCCATCATGCGCAGCATCATAATCAATACCTGCTGCACCTGCGTGATATCGTTGGTCGTCCGCGTAATGAGCGACGCCGTGCCAAACTTGTCGAACTCTTTTAACGTAAAACGCTGCGCGTGCGAGAACACCCGGCTGCGCAAATCGCGTCCGAAACCCATCGAGACTTTAGCGGATAAATAACTGGCAACGATCGAACACACCATCCCGATCAGCGCCACGCCGAGCATCAACCCGCCGATTTGCCAGATATACGGGATGTTGCCTTTGGCGATCCCGTCATCGACGATATCCGCCATCAGGGTCGGCAGGAACAGCTCGGTCAGCGCTTGAACGAACACGGCAAGCAGAACGAATACGACGCCTACCCGGTAGGGCTTGAGCATGCGAAACAATTTCATCATAACGGTCTCTCTCCTTTATCAAACGCCTCTGCGTCCCTTTCTTGGCCGGGCTCTGCATGTTCTCCGGCTTGTTCCTGTTCTTCGCGGCGGGCAAAATAGTCATGGGTGCGGTCCAGCAACTTCACCAGCATCCGGGTATCTTCTTCTCCCAAATAATCGGTCAGTCCGCCTACCATAGACTCCATCTCCTGAATAAACGAGTCCGTGACGCGCACCCCTTCATCCGTCAGCGAAATCCGAACCGCCCGCCGATCCGACGGGTCCGACCCGCGAGTCACGAGTCCATCCGTCTCCAGCCCTTTGATGAGCTGCGTTACGGTTGGCGATGTCACGTCCAGAATCCGACTGATCTCCGACACCATAATGCCCGGCTCTCCGTGATCGACGCGACCTCGAAGCACCATCAGCAGCATCCCTTCGCTCTGCTTGCGCCCCGCCATCGGGCCACCGTGCTTCTTTTTGCCTCTATGCTGAAATCTACGGATCGTAATCATCAACTCCCGGGCTAACGGGCTTAGGCGCGATTCCATCCTGCTTCCCCCTTCCCTTTTCCGTTATCGGACTTTTTGGATTCCATTTTAAGGAAAAAGTAAATATTTAGGTTGACTAATATTTAGGCATACAATCTATTAGCTACCTAATTGTATTCCGGTAAAGGATGAATGTCAACTTTGACATGCTTGGTGTTGGAAAAGGCACTTCGGCGGGGGAAGCGAGAAGACTCCGAGAGAAATTGCCAGCATAGACTTCCGAAGTGCATTTCTTCGAAATGCTTCACAGGCCGCTGTCTCACTTGGAAAACTGGAATGGAATTTGATAGGGAATTTTTCCAAGTTCAAATTCCAACACTTGATGGGTGTTACCGCAGGTTTTCTTCGAAATCCTGTATTTCACTGAATTTCTCTCTCCGTCTTCTCGCTTCCAGTTACGTTAGTCTTTTTTGCTGTGTTTGATAGATAGAAAGTAAAAACCCTTCATCACTTTCGATGAAGGGTTTTCACTTTTAAAAAGGTTTTATTCTATGCGGAAGCGTTAGCGGAGGGAGAAATTCAGATCGAAACGCCTTTGAACGCGGAAAGCCGGAGGCTTTCTGCGTGAGACAGCGTTTCGAGCGAATTTCTCCCGCAGCGCCCCAGCTTCCCCCCCGAATAGGAACTTTTTCAACCAAGAAAAACGGTCATCGCGTCCCCCACTCGTCGGGTAGAAGGGAGCGATACGGCTCCTGAAGAAACCGGTCGTCGGCCAAAATCAGCACGCCCCGATCCTGCTCCGTCCTAATCAACCGCCCTCCGGCCTGCTGCACCTTGTTCATGCCCGGATAGACGTAGGCATAGTTGAACCCGCTCCGCCCCCGCTCGTTATAGTAATCCCGAATAATGTCCCGTTCCAACCCGATCTGCGGCAATCCGACCCCGATCACCGCCACGCCGGTCAGCCGGTCGCCAGCCAAGTCGATGCCTTCCGAGAACACGCCGCCCATGACCGCAAAGCCGACCAGCGTTTTGTCCCGGCCCGCGGCGAACGCGTCCAGAAATACGGTCCGTTCTCCTTCCGACATGCCCGAATCTTGCCCGATGATCTCCACTTGCTCCCGGTCGATCCGCGTCTCGAACGCTTGCCGAATCTCCTGCAAATACGCGTAAGACGGGAAAAAGAACAGATAGTTGCCCGGACGCTTGTTCACCGTTTCCGCCAAAGCCGCCGCCAGCGCGTCTCTGGTTCGTTCCCGGTCGCGGAACCGCGT
Organism: Saccharibacillus sacchari; assembly: GCF_037722395.1. GTDB lineage: Bacteria > Bacillota > Bacilli > Paenibacillales > Paenibacillaceae > Saccharibacillus > Saccharibacillus sacchari_A. The sequence goes on from NZ_JBBKAR010000052.1 coordinate 18,217, forward strand.
CGAGTATGGCAGCACCGTCACGTCAAGCTGCTCCGGGCTGAACGGCGACGGGATCGACAGCGTGTAATCGTCCTCGGCGGCCCCCAACATTTCCCGGTAAAAACCGAGCGGAGACAGCGTGGCGGAAAAGTAGACGGCAGAACGGTAGTTTTTCGACGCTTGAAGCAGCAGTTCCGACGGATCGAGGCAAAACATCTTCATTTTCACTTCGCTGCCGTCCGTTTCCACGTACGTCACGTACTGATCGCCGTACAAACGCCCGATCCGCAAAAAGGTTTGCGCGGCGAAATACGTTTCCAGCAGTTCCTCCTCCGATTCGCTGCCGTGCACCGTCACCAGCGCATGCTCGGCCTGTTCCACGAACGGCTCCAGCAGCTTGAACATCACTTCCGGCGGCTCGTTGCCGACGAAGCGGCCTTCTTCTCCCGCCTGCTTGCGCAGCAGGATGAGATAGGCGTTGACCCGCTCGGCCGCGCCCCGCACGCCTTCATGCACCCCTTTGTACCCGCGCTTGATCGCCAAAAAAGCAGACTTCAACAACTCGGCGGAAAACATCTCGCGTCCGCGTTCGACCAGATTGTGCGCTTCGTCGATCAACAGCGCCGACTTGCTCCGCTGCTCGTCCGACAACCGTTTGAACGCGATGCGCGGATCGAACACGTAGTTGTAGTCGCACACGACCACGTCGGCCGCGTAAGCCGCATCGAGCGAAAATTCGAACGGACAAACGGTATGCTTGCGCGCGTAGTGTTCCAGCACTTCCCGCGTGATGCGCGTCTCATGCTCGAACACATCCTGAAGCGCGTCGTTGATCCGGTCATAATAGCCGACGGCGAAACGGCACTGCCCGCCCGCGCAATCTTCTTCTTCTTTGAAACAAACTTTGTCTTTGGCCGTGATCGTCACCGAACTTAAATACGCGCCGCTTTTCTCCAACAGATTCAGCGCTTCTTCCGCGCCCGCGCGCGTAGTGGTTTTGGCGGTCAGGTAATAGATGCGCCCGATCAGCCCTTCCCCGATCGCTTTGACGGCCGGGAAAAGGGTGGAGATCGTTTTGCCTGTTCCGGTCGGAGCGCGCGCCAGCAGGTTTTTTTCCTCGCGTACCGTTTTGAATACGGCTCCCGCGAACAAGCGCTGGCCTTCCCGGTAGTGACCGAACGGGAAACCGAGCGCCGACGCCGCGGCATTGCGCTTTTCTTCGCGTTTTTTGAGCAGCAGCGCGAACGGCGCGTACCGTTCGGCTACATCCTGCACGAAAGCGGTCAGTTCCCGTATCGTTTGCGACGTCTCGCGCACGCTTCGCTCGCCGCCCGGTTTGTGCACGTACGTCAACCGCACGCCGACCTGTTCGAGCTTCATGTCCAGCGCCAGCATATACGCATAGAATTTCGCTTGCGCCCAGTGCACGTCATGCCCGCCTTCGATCTGCTCGGGGGTCTCCGACGTGGATTTGATCTCGTCGATGGTGTAGCCGCCGTCTTCGCCGAGCAGCACGCCGTCGGAACGTCCTTCCACCTGAATCAGCAGTTCGCCGGCGGCGCAGGACAATTCCGTTTTTAAAAAGACTTCTTTGCGATCGTTCTCTCCGTAAGTCTCCTGGACTTCGCGATGGATGCGGGTTCCTTCTTGCAAAGCATTGCCGAAGCGCGTTCCCGATTCCAGGCTGCCGCTTCGGAACACGTATTCCACCAACGGGCGAACCGAGGTCTTTACCGTATAAGTCATATAGGCTCCCCCTTTCCGGGAAGATCATCGTCGATTTTTGAATATTTTCCGGTTTTTTTGTTTTTGTGCAGACGAAAAAGCTTTTCGGCACGTCTATCTTATTATAGCCGATACCCGATGTTCCGAACTTCGCCCATACAAAAAAGCGACCTTCGCTGCAAAAGCGAAAGCCGCCTGAAATGACCGAAGTTGATTACACCAACCCAGGTTTGCGATTATTGAAGTACGCGTCTTGCGGATACGTAATGATCCTGCCAGTATTTGAGATCAAGCGGAGAAACGGCGACTCCGTCTTTGCTGGCACTGTTATGTACCAGATTGCCGTTGCCGTCATAGATGCCGACGTGGCCGATCAGGCCCGGCACGCTGCTCCAGAAGAACAGCAAGTCCCCTTTTTGCCATTGGTTTTTGTCGACCGCGATGCCGATGTCTTTCTGATACGCGGTTCCGAACGGCAGGCTCACGCCTTCAAGGCCGAATACATAGCGGGTGAACGAAGAGCAGTCGAACAAGACCGGCGCTTCGCTTTTGCCGAATCCGTAGCGGGTGATGCCTTGAAGATCCAACGCGTTTTGGATAACGCGGTCGGCGGTATCCGGCGTGATCGCCGTGCCGCTCGGCACATCCGACGGCGCGGGAACGGAAAGTTCCGGCTGCGGCGAAGGAACGACGATCGCGGGATCGGGCGTCGTGACCGGTATGTCCGTCGCGGACGGAGGCGTCGAAGTCACGCCTGCAAGCGTATACGTGACATAGCCGGTCGAGACATACCCGGTCACGCCGCTTGCGTCCGTAATTTTCAGCCAGGCGGAATTGGACAATTCCACCGCGGTAAACGATTCGCCCGCTGCCAGCACGCGGTATACGTCGCTGCCCGTTACCGGTTCGGAGCGGAAATTGACGTTTTTCGTGACGATGCCGCTGCCTGCGGCGACGGTTGGGCTTGCGGCAGGCAATACGGCCGGCTTCACGGTAGCAGCAGCCGCAGAAGACGCCGGCGCGGACGCCTGCTTGACCGACGACGAAGCGGCCGCGCTCGAAGAAGAGCCGGATTGCGTCGTCGACGAAGAAGCGGCTTTGGTCGACGCGGCGGAAGACGTGTCTTTGGTGTACGTCACGTAAGAAGAAGACACGTAGCCGGTTTTGCCTGCCACTTGGACTTTAAGCCAGTATGTGTTGGATTCATCCAGCACTTCGAGCTTGGTGCCCGGCTGCAAAGTGCGGTATACGCTGCCCTCGGAAGCCGACGGAGCCGATCGGAGATTGACGGGACGATCGACTTTGCCGGGAGCCGCACCCGCGACGGCGGGCAGGGTCATTACTAAAGTCGAGGCTGCGAGCAGGCTGAAAAGCGTTCTTTTCATGATTCCCTCCTTGAAGTACGGCGCCTTGCACCGATTCTTTATCTTCATAAACGAAACGGCACGAAACGACGCATGAGTGCGATCGGAAGCGCTTGACGAAGACGGATGACGATCAAACGTAATTTTCTGATCGAGAGTCGACAAGATACCATTAGCTTGTCTCAGGTTAATGAATGGTTTCAAACGAACGTAAACCTGCAATTTATTTGAGACAAGCTACTATTCTAACGATATTTTAACTTCTATCGGCTGGAATCGCCAGCTTTTTGAGCAAATTCCGAACAAATCGGAAACGATTTTGACATCTTTTGCGGCCAGGAGCATAATAGCTAAGGATTTATCGCGTTTGTCCCAAAAAATGGGGCAAACCGCGCCAAAACGTTTATCCCTATATAATAGGTTTTTCGGCCGGGGAACCCCCGCCGAGCCCTTTATATTCGTTACCCGACAGTATAAAGAAAAGGAGCTTTGCACCGTGGAGCCGATAAAAAATTGGAGGTCTTTGCTGACCCAACCTTTCGTTCTGTTCACTCTGATCCTGTTGGTCAAAGGCTATATCGCCTGGGGCCCTATTTTCGAAGACACGCCTTTTTGGGGGCCGCTGCTGACGGAGATCCCGTTCCTGTGGATTCTGTTCTGCCTGCTGGAATGGCTGGCGACCAAACGCAAGCTGCTATGGTATATGGTCACCAACCTGCTGGTTACCGGACTCTTTTTCACGGCGATCATCTATTTCAAATACTACGGCGTCGTAGTCAATTACCACGCGCTCGATCAAGGACGCCAAGCCGTCGAAGTGAGCGACAGCGTATTCTCCCTGATGTCGCCGCAGTATCTGTTGATCTTTACCGACATTATCGTGCTGAGCGTCTGGTTCTTCATGAGCAAAAAAGCGCGCAGTTGGCGGCAAAGCGTCGTGCATCACCGCATGAGCCGCCGGGCGCTCGGCAGCGTGCTGATTCTCTCGCTCGTGCTGTGCACCATGAACGTATGGCCGAACCGCGCCAGCATGAACGAGGTCGTCAAAGCCGAGAAAATGGGCATCCTGAACTACGAAGCCTACACGCTGCTGACGGATCGCGAAGACGACCCGGTTCCGCTCGACGAGATTTCGCAGGAACGGATCGACCAGCTCAAAGGCATAACCGAGCCGGAAAACCCTGCCTACTACGGCGCGGCCAAAGGCAAAAACTTGATTATCCTGCAAATGGAGTCGCTTCAGAACTTCATGGTCGGCCTCAAGATCGACGGTCAGGAAATCACGCCGAACCTGAACAAGCTGACGGAAGAAGGGCTGTATTTCCCGAACTTTTACCAAAGCGCGGGGCAAGGCAATACGTCGGACGCCGAGTTCACCGTGAATACGTCCTTCTATATCCCGCCGCGCAAAGCTTCCGTTATCGCCTATGGGGAAAAAGAACTGCCAAGCTTGCCGAAGCTGCTGGAGCAAAACGGTTACACTACGGCGACGTTCCATACGAACGACGTCAGCTTCTGGAACCGGAACCAGCTGTACGCGGCGCTCGGGTTCGACAAGTATTACGACAAATCGTTTTTCGGCACGGACGACACGCTGTTTTTCGGTTCGTCCGACGAAGTGCTGTATGCCAAAACGACTGACGAACTGCAAAAAATGGACAAGTCCGATCAGCCTTTTTACGCTCAGATCATCTCCATGAGCGCGCACCATCCGTTCACCATTCCGGAAGAAAAGTACAAGATGACGTTGCCGGAACGGTATGAGGACACGCTCGTCGGCGATTATATCCGCGCGCAAAACTACGCGGATTACTGCCTCGGGCTGCTGATCGACGAATTAAAAGCCAAAGGGCTATGGGACGACAGCCTGCTGATGCTGTACGGCGACCATCTGGGTCTGCCGCTGCATTCGATGGACGAGCACGACCTGGAACTGGCCAAAGAAATCTTCGGTCACGATTATACGTACAGCGATATGCCGAATATCCCGTTCATGATCCTCGGATCGGGCGTGAAGGCAGAGAACGTTCAGACGCAGCTCGGCGCGCAGGTCGATATTCTGCCGACCGCCGCGAATCTGTTGGGCGTCTCGCTGGACGACCATCTCCACTTCGGCCAGGATCTGCTTAACCAGAGCGAGAACATGATCCCGGAACGCTACTACTGGCCGTCGGGTTCGCTGATCACCGGCGATACGCTGTTCATTCCCGGCACGGGCTACGAAGACGGCACGTATTACCCGCTGAAAAAAGGCGGCACCGCGTCGTCGGGCGTAACCGAGGATCAATATAACCGGATGCTGGAACTGTTCGGATTGTCGAGCAGTTACGTACGCCAGCAGCCGGATCGGCCGGAAGCGGAAACGCAAGAATAAGCATTACGCAGACGCCGATCTTTGCAAGGCAACGCTCTGCAAAAAAATCTGTATGGGACACAACCTTTTACGGAAAAAAGCTGCTCCAAGACCGAAATCGGTTCAGAGCAGTTTTTTTCGCGTTTTTTCCAACCACATATAGACTCGGATCTTCCTGGGGTTTCCTGGAACAAGCCACAGATACGAATAAGGATACGAAATCGGTCAGTACGGGTAGCAGTCCGCTGCTTCGACCATTTTATAATCAATTTCTCGGGTTGCTGCGGCGAGCGCGAAATAAGTGCATATATGCAATTATTTCGTGCTTCTTTTGGGCAAATCCGAAAATAAGTGCGCAGATGCAACTATTGGACAAGGTAACGCAGTAATACAAGCAAAAACCGAAAATTAATTGCACCTGAGCACTTATTTATTCCCGAAACCAAAATTCGAAAAAAATAAGTGTACATCTGCATTTATTTTTTAAACTGCCTGCACAAAGCTTCCGAGTTCGCGTTTGAGTTTATCGGTATCTTTATCGGTATTGGTCATGCCGGTCGATAGCCGTCAGATCGGCCTTTTCCGTCGACGTCAAGGTCAAATCCGTCAACTCCGCGACGGAAAACCGTACGACCGCCCCGCCTTCCGGGCGGTTGTACGCGGCGATCTCTCCTCCGTGCTTGCGCACGATGGTTCGGGCGATGAACAAGCCCAGTCCCGAGTGTGCGCCGCCGTTCCGGTGTTCGGCATCGGAAGGCCGGGCGGATTCTTCGCGGTAAAACTTTTCGAAGATCCGCCCTCCGCCCGCTTCCTCGAAGCCCGGACCGTCGTCTCGCACTTCGAACCCGGCCTCGCCGTATCCGATATTGACGTCTAGCGCGATCACGCCGTTTTCCGGCGAATAACGCAAAGCATTGTTGACGAGATTGTCCAGCACCCGATTGATCCGGTGAGGGTCAAGCGCCAGCAAGCGGCGTTTGTCGTTTCCGCGTACATCTTTGACGTTCAACACGAACGTCGCCTGGCGTTTGCGGCATAAAAAAGCATATTCTTGCGCTTTGGCACGCACAACCGCTTCCAAGTCGATCGGTTCCGGGTTAAGAACGAAACCGGGATGCTCCAACCGGCTGGCCGCCGACAAGTCTTCGGTCAGCCGGATCGAACGATCCGCCGCGTCCACAATCGTTCCGGCGTAACGCGCGACGCGTTCAGGCCGCTTGCCCGCATCTTCTGCCAGCAACTCCGCATGGCCGCGAATCACGCTAAGCGGCGTACCCAGATCGTGGGCCACGGCCGCGATCATGTCCCGTCTTTCACGCTCCGATTCCCATTCGCGCCGCAGCGCTTCTTCCAGCGCCTCGCGCATCTGTTCGAAAGCAACCAGCAACTGATTCAACTCGCGTACGCCCGTGCCGCCGCGCATCAACGAAAAATCCAGGTCATGCTCGCGAATTTTCTCCGTCCCTTCGATCAACCGTCCGAACGGTTCTTCCAAGCGGCGGCTCAACTTGCGGCCGCCCCACACGGCAAACCCGTACAAATAAATAAAAGGCGCCGCCGCCAACAGCAGGCCGCCAAGCACGATTGGCATGCTGTTCGAAGGGTTGGACGAAGCGACCGTGAGCTTGTAACGCAAAGCGACGGCGCCCGCAAAGTTCCCGTCCGGCCCGATCAGCGGCTTATAGTGCACGTAATACCCTTCTGTCGCAATCGGACGGTTCAGCCGGTCCAACAAGTCTGCCGCATTGTCGATCGCATAGGCCGGACCCAGCGAGAACGAGCCGTACACCTGTTTTCCCGACGTGTCGAACACGGCATAGCCGAGACCTTCGCCCGGTACGATGCGCTGCACTTCGGCTTGCGAAGCCGCCGTAACCGGATACTTCAACGCCTGAATGCGCGAAGCGATTTCCGGAATCAGATTTTCGTAATAATTCGCCGGACGAAGCGCTTGCCCCCATAGAACCAATCCGGTCACGCCCAGCGACCACGTCAGCACCGTTGCCACTACGCTAAGCAGCAACGTCCGATAAAAGGTGCGTCCGATCAGGACTTTCAACGGGCGCTCTTTCGGTCCGGCGCCGGGAAAGAATCGCCTGCTTTTCAGCTTGATTCCGGCTTGCGGTTCGTCGCTTCGGCGCTTATCGCCGTTTAGGCCTGCCACTTGTACCCGACCCCCCACACGGTTCCGATCGGGTTCAACTCGGCTTCGACGCCGCCGATTTTGGCCCGGATCTTTTTGACATGTTCCGTCACTGTAGCCGAATCGCCGTCCGCCTCCAGTCCCCAGACCCGCTCGTAGATGTCTTCTCTGGCGAACGCCTGCGAAGGATGCAAAGCCAGAAACAGCAAGATATCGAATTCGCGCGCGGTGAGAGGGATTTCCATATCGCCGACCCGTAACTCCCGCCCGCGCGCGTCAATAGCCAGACTGCCGAAGCGCAAAAAACGGTCGTTGGCGCCGCGATCCCTTTTCTGCCGGCGCAAATGCGCATAAATCCTCGTTTTGAACTCGCGCAACCCGAACGGTTTGACCAAATAATCGTCGCCGCCCGCCAGCAGCCCCCGTACCCGGTCTTCTTCGGAACGCCGGGCGCTGACGAACAAGATCGGACAAGACGCTTCTTCCCGAATAGCCACGCATAGTTCATAGCCGTCCATGCCCGGCATCATCACATCAAGCACGACGACGTCGGGCTTGCGCGGAAGCAGCGTGAGCGCTTGTTCACCGCTGTAGGCGCACAACACCTCGTAGCCTTCGTCCTCCAGCGCATCGCGCATGAACGACACGATATCGCGCTCGTCATCGACCAGCAGCACCGTCTCCGCCATGTCCGCATCCTCCTCGCTTTCTTGTCATACTGTCTTTTTCGCTGCCGCCTTGTTGCCGATCCCTTTGCCGTTTATTGCATCCATTCCCTGCGCCGCCAGCTCCATGTGCCCATTATAGCGCAGCCCGTAAGCAAGATGCAGAGCATCCATCCCAACGAAGCGTCCGCGCTTTCCGTTCCGCCGAGGAAATGGAAGATCGAATCCGAGACCGACAACAGAAAAGTAAACCGGTCCGAGACGTACAGTCCTCCGACGATCACGGCCAACATCCCGATATAAGCCAGCACGGGATTGGGAAGAAGGCGCGCCACGACTCCCCCGACTCCGATCCACGCCAAAAACACCAGAAAAGCAAGGCCGTAAAAGCCCAGCGTGAAGCCCAGCGCGCCCAGGTTGCCTACCTGCCCCGCTCCCATCAGCACCGTCTCATCGACCGGGGACATGGCAATCCGCGCGAAAAGCGTGCCCACCAGCCAGGTGAACAGCGTCAGCCCGCCCAGTATCAAGCCAAGCACCAACCATTTGACCGCAAACAGCTTGGCGCGCGACACAGGGCGAATCAGCGAAAGCCGTAGCGCTCCCGAGGATACGTCGCCGCCGAAGCTGTCTGCTGCCAGCATCGGAATGACGACGAAGTTGATCAATACCGCCAGTTCCCTGAGCAGAAAAGGCGCCGCATTGAGCGAATCCAACGCCACGCTGTGCTGTAGGTCGTAGAAACTCGTATTCATCAACGCCAGAAACACGCATTCCAAAAAAGTAACCAACGCATACACGATCAGAACCGCCCAGGTCCGTTTGCGTTTGAATACGCGTTGCAGTTCGCATCGGAGCAGGTTGGCCGTACCGACTTTTTTTACCTTATTCAAAAGAATCCCTCCTTCTCCAGATCCATACCGTCGTGCCGCCGAACAACAGACCGTAGCCGGCCAGTATCCCTATATTCCAATACTGAAGCCCGTGCAGATTCGCCAGCATCGCGGCCAAGCCTTCCCATTCGATCATGAGCAGCGACGAAAAATACAACCGCAGATAGACTTTCGCTTCCAGCAACGGCCGGAAATAGGTCAACATGATCGGCAGCACGTAAGAAAGAAGCAAAAAGCCGATGCCCAGCCCCAGTGCCGCCGTGGACGAACGTCCCAATGCCGCGATCCAGAAAAACACCGCCAACAGGACTCCGAGCGCCACGGCAGACAAACCGTAATAAGCCAGATTGTACAGCAGTCCTTCTGCGTAAGACACCGTTCCGGCGTCATAAAAAAGAGGATATGTCGCAGGATCCGGAAACGCCAAGCGTCCCATCGCAACCGTGCAAAGAAAATACAAAGCAAGCTGAATGAGCACAAAGACCAGGCACGATATCCACTTGGCGATCATGATTTTCGGCAGCGACACGGCTCGCAGCATGCTCATGCGCAATTGTCCGCTGCGGTATTCCTCCGTCACCGACAGTCCGGCCAATATCAGCATCATGCCGCTGAAGACGGTAATCAGCATCTCGGCCAAAGCCAATACCGGTACGTTTCCCGCCGTGGCATATTCGGGCAAGCCCGGATCAAGCGTCGTATTTTGGGAGAACAGATACTTGGTCGAGACCAGAGCCGCCACCGGCGCGGTCCATGCCATCCAGCGCACCGCTCTCCTTTTCCATAACCTCTTCCATTCCGCTTCCAGAATCCTGGCGAAGCCGATGCCGTCCACCTGTTCCCTAACGAGCAAGCTCATCGCGTCATCATCTCCACAAAAGCGTCTTCCAGACTCTGATGGTCCCCGATCATCTCGTTCCGGCTCCCGGCAAATACAAGCTCCCCTTCCCGAATCACGACGATACGGTCGCAGATCTTTTGAAGCTCGTCCAACAGATGGCTGGATACGAGGATCGTTTTGCCGAACTCGGTCTTGAGCTTCAGGATCAGTTCACGCAACTCGCGAATGCCTATCGGATCAAGCCCGTTCGCCGGTTCGTCCAAAATCAGCAGTTCGGGATCGCCCAGCAGCGCCTGCGCGATCCCGAGTCTTTGTTTCATGCCGAGCGAATACGTTTTGATCTTTTCGTCGGCCCGCTTGTCCATTCGCACCACTTCCAACACCTCGTTCACGCGCCGCTTCCGCGCCGCGCGATCCGGGAGATTCGGATGCAGCAGCGCCAGATTTTCCAGATTTTCGCGTCCCGTCATATAAGGAAAAAAGATCGGCGATTCCACGATGGCTCCGACGTTCGTCACGGCCGCTTCCCGTTCGCGCACCACGCTGCACCCGCCGATAATGATATCTCCTGAATCGGGCCGAATCAGGCCGGTAAGGGCGCGGATCAACGTCGTTTTGCCCGCTCCGTTCGGACCCAGCAGCCCGCAAATCTCACCTGATTCGACGGTAAACGATACGTTTTTCAGCAGCGTTCGGCCGCGTACCTTTTTGGTGATATTGCCGATCTCCGCCACCGGATATTCGGCTTGCGCAATAACGGTGATTTTTTCCTTTGTCCGTTCCATCCTGCATCCTTCTCCTTCGCTGCGTTCGCGGCTTGTTTTGCGGAAATCCTTTTCCGATAAGCCCAGTTTAGAAAGCAATTCTAAAGAAACGCTAAAAAGGCAGGCGGAAACTCAAAAAAAACCGATGTTTTCGGAAAAATCCCGAGACATCGGTTTTTGCTGTGCATCCTCGATCTTCAAACCGGCGTGCCGCCCAACCATTCCCGCGTAAACGCAATCCACTCGCGTGCCGCATACGATTGATACCGGTCTTTTCGCCAAATCACGCCGAGCCGCCACCAGATCGCAGGCTCCTCCAACGGAACGATGCTGACCGCTTTGCCCGACGCCTGGCGGCAGATCGTTTCCGGCAGCAGCGCCACGCCCAGCCCCGCCGCCACCATCTCGCTGATCAAATCCCATTGCGAGCTTTCGTACACGATCCGCGGCTGAAATCCGGCTTGCAGACATTCGTTGATGATGCGGTCGTGCAGCGTGAAATCTTCCCGGAAAAAGACGAAGTTCTCCTGCGCCAATTGTTCCAGTCTCGCGTTGGCCGCTCCCGCCAGGTCGTGCGATACGGGAACGATCAGATTCAGCCGCTCCTCGGCGAACTGGAACGAGTCGAATACGTCAAAAGACAGCGGCAATACCACCACTCCGATATCGAGCTGTCCTTCGGCGACGTCGGATTCGATCTTTTTGGCGCCGTCTTCGAACACCTGAAGCGTCACGTGCGGATAACGGTTGTGGAATGCTCCGATCACTTTCGGAAAAAAACTCGACCCGACCATCGGCGGAAGCCCGATCCGAATCTGCCCGCTTTTCAGTTCCGCCAGATCGCCGAGTTTGGCCGACAGGCTGGAAAACGATTGGGTGATCGCCTGCGCCTGCTCCATCACCACGCGTCCCGCGTCCGTCAGCTCGATCCGTTTGCCGATCCGGTCGAACAACGTCGCGCCCAATTCTTGCTCCAACTGACGGATCGCTTTGCTGATCGCCGGTTGGCTGACGTACAGCGATTCCGCCGCGCGCGTAAAACTTTTCAACCGCGCCGTTTCCAAAAAATAAGCCAGATGCCGAATATCCATGCGGGGCGCCGTCCTTTCTTTTTATCATAACCAAAAGGAATGATCTTCATTCTTTATATTCATTTTACTCATGAAAGAAAGAGATGTAAAATTTTCAATACAGAGATCGACTTACAGAATTTTTTATGCTTATTTTCATCCAATGCCTGTCGACGCTTGTTGCGCCATAACTCGGAAAGGAGCTTCCTTTTATGAAAAAAGTACTGCTGGCCGCGATTCAGGTTGCGGGCTTGATGGGGTTTTCCCTGCTGATGAACGCGTTGGCGGTCTGGATGCACCTTCCGGTTCCCGGCAGCATTTTGGGCATATTCGCTTTGTTCCTGCTGCTTCAGTTCCGCATCGTCAAGTTGGAATGGATCGAATTGGGCGCGAACTGGCTGCTGGCCGAACTGTTGTTGTTTTTTATTCCCGCCGCCGTCGGCGTCATGAACTATATTCCGCTGCTTGAGCAAGACGGAATCCGCATATTGGCCGTCGTGATTCTGAGCACACTGATCGTGATGGTCAGTTCGGGTCTTCTGGCCGGTGCTTTATCGAGAAGAAAGGAGAGTCGGACCTCATGATCAACGAAATCGTCACCTATCTAACCGCCACCCTGGTCATCTACTATGCCGCCAAGTGGGTGTATCGCAAATATCCCCGGGTCTTTCTCTCGCCCCTGCTCGTCACGCCGATTATTCTGGTCGCATTGTTGCTTGCCACGCATTCATCCTACGACAGCTACAACGCGGGCGGCGTCTGGTTGTCCAAGCTGCTGCAACCGGCTACGATCGCTTTCGCGGTTCCGCTGCACAAAAATCTTCAAACGCTCAAAAAACACGCGGGAGAGATCGTCGCCAGCGTCCTGTTCGGTTCGTTGATGGCGATGTTGTCTTCGGCGATGTTGGCCCGCATGATGCACCTCAACGGCGAACTCGCCAGTAGCCTCGTGCCACGTTCGGTGACGACGCCGATCGCGATGAACGTCTCGCAGATGATCGGCGGAGTGCCTACGATCACGGCGGTGTTCGTTATCATGACGGGTCTGCTCGGCGCCATGATGGGTCCTTCCGTCGTGAAGCTGCTGCGCATCGAAGGCGATATTGCCCGCGGCGTGCTGTTCGGCACGAGCGCGCACGGAACAGGGACTTCAAAAGCGTTCGAGTTGAATCCGCTGACGGGCACGATCTCCAGCATCTCGATGATTCTGGCCGCTTTGTTCACGTTGGCCGCCGCTCCCGTATTGCTGGGCATGTTGGGCTGATCGACTGATTGATAAAGGATTCCGATCTTTTTTCCGTATAAAAAAGGACTGTCCGCTCACCGGATTCCGGTCGTCGGGACAGTCCTTTTTTTGTTGCATGCAGCCAAACGGCTTTACTTGCGGGTCCGCTTGCCGTTATTCGATCGTGAAGTTGTTGTTCATCCGATCGATCAATCTGGCAATGACCGTAGCCGCTTCTCCGCGCGAAGCGTTATTGCCCGGATCGATCCGGTTGCCCGGCTTGCCGATGATCAGACCTTCCTGAAGCATCCGCGCGACCGGTTCTTGCGCCCAATTGCCGACCGACGAATAATCGTTATACGCCGAAGCGCTGTCGTAATCGGGATCGCTGCCGAACACGTCGGATTGCAGCCATTGCATCGAGTTCATCAGGATTTGCGTCATTTCCTGACGGGTGATCGTATCGTTCGGCTGGAACGTTCCGTCGCCGTAACCTTGAACGATGCCTTGTTCGTAAGCGCCCTGTACATGCGGCGCGTGCCAATCGTCGGTATCTACATCGTCGAAAGCCGGATCGGCGTTCGACGCGATGCCGAGCAGCGACGAGACCATCTTCGTGAACTCGGCGCGGGTTACATCGGAATCGGCATCGAACGTATTGGCGTTTTTGCCATTGAGAATGCCCAGCGAAGCCAGTCGTTCGATCGAATCCTGCGCCCAGTGGCCTTGAATATCGGCGAAGGTGCGATTGCCCGCCGTGACCAAAGGCACGACGCGGCCCGTACCGTCCGCTTCAAGTTCTTCGCCTTCGCCAAGCGTTTCAGGAGTGACCGGATTTCCCCCGCCTGGCGTGGTAGCCGGCGTCACCGGATTGGCTCCGTCTCCTCCAGGCGTAGCTGTACCGCCTCCGGTTCCTCCGCCGGTTCCCGGCCCTTGTTCTTCAACCCGTGCCGGGTACGTGATAAGAGTCGGTGCGCTTTGCGTAGTTCCTCGCGTCAGCGTCACTTGAACGCTTCCGCCCGCTTCGTTCAGCGAGACGGGAATCGCGATGCTGGTTGCGCCCGGTTGAACCTGGGCGCGGCCGATAATCGTAGTGCCGTTGGCGGCATAGATCGTAACGATGTCTCCCGGCTGAACGTTAGTCACGACGACGCTGCTGCCTGTCGCGCCGTTATTGTTCACCGTGACGTCGGAAGCGACAGGCGCCGGCACGGAAGCCGGTTCGGCCCCGTAAGCGACGGATGTTTTGCCGCTTTCGATCCCGCCTCTCGTAATCGAAACTTGAACGCTGCCTCCGGCTGCATTCAATGTGACCGGAACAACCCAGGTCGCCGGATCGGAACCTACCGTGACGCGATCAAGGATCGTGGTTCCGTTCGCTGCATAGACCGTAATAATATCTCCGGCTTGCAGTCCTGTGAGCGTCACATTATCCGAATTGCCCGTAATGTTATTGACCGTTATGCTGGCTGCGGCCGGCGCGTCCAGCGTCGTCGGTTCAGCCGTATAATTCGGCGAAGCCGGCTGGCTTTCCACGTTGCCGCGCGTGATCGTCACGTTCACGATTCCGCTTCCTTCAGGCAGCGTGAGCGGAATCGTGAGGGTGCCGGCGGTCGTGGCCGTTACCCGCGCCAGTACGGTTGTCCCGTTCGCCGCGTAAACGGTGACCGTATCCCCGACCTGCACGTTGGTCACCGTCACGGTGTCCTGCGAACCCAGATTATTCACGACCTGAATATCGCTGAGCGCAGGCGCCGGAACGTTATTGCTTTCCGCCAGGTATGCTTTTGGCGTTTTGGCGCTTTGCACGTTGCCGCGCGTGATTGCTACGCGCACATTGCCCGCCGCCGCGCCGAGCGTGACGTTCAGCGTAAGGGAACCTGCGGCCGTAGCGGTCGCCTGACCCAGAACCGCGATGCCGTCGGCCGCGTAGACCGTGACGATATCGCCGATCTGCAAGCCGGCTACCGTTACGGTATCGGCATTGCCCGTATTGTTGGTCACGGTGATGTCGTCGGCCGAAGGAGCGGTTACGGTACTGCCTTCGGCGGTATAGCTTTTCGGCGTTTTGCCGCTTTCGGCCGTGCCGCGCGTGATCGACACCTGCACGCCGCCCGCTCCCGGATCGAGCGTAACGTCGAGCGTGATCGTTCCGGCGGTCGTCACCGTTTCTTTGCCCAGAATCGTCGTGCCGTTATTCGCGTACACGGTCACGATGTCGCCGACCTGCACGCCTGTCACGGTCACGGTGTCGCTATTGCCCGGATTGTTGGCGACCGTAATGTCGTTCGCGTCCGGAGCGGTCACGCCGCCCGGTTCGGCTACGTAAGTCTGCGGTGTTTTGCCGCTTTCGGCCGTGCCGCGCGTGATCGATACCTGCACGCTGCCCGCTCCCGGATCGAGCGTGACTTCGAGCGTGATCGTTCCGGCGGTCGTCACCGTTTCTTTGCCCAGAATCGTCGTGCCGTTATTCGCGTACACGGTCACGATGTCGCCGACCTGCACGCCCGTCACGGTCACGGTGTCGCTATTGCCCGGATTGTTGGCGACCGTAATGTCGTTCTCGTCCGGAGCGGTCACGCCGCCCGGTTCGGCTACGTAAGTCTGCGGCGTTTTGCCGCTTTCGGCCGTGCCGCGCGTGATCGATACCTGCACGCTGCCCGCTCCCGGATCGAGCGTGACTTCGAGCGTGATCGTTCCGGCGGTCGTCACCGTTTCTTTGCCCAGAATCGTCGTGCCGTTATTCGCGTACACGGTCACGATATCGCCGACCTGTACGCCCGTCACGGCGACGGTGTCGTTGTTGCCCGCATTATTGGTCACCGTGATATCGCCCGGCAACGGCGCGGTTACGCCGGATGTCTCCGTGCCGTAAGTTTGCGTCGTCGGCGGACTTTGCAGACCGTAGCGCACGATCACGACCTGCACGCTTCCGCCTGCCGGATCAAGGATGACCGGAACCG
Organism: Saccharibacillus sacchari; assembly: GCF_037722395.1. Taxonomy (GTDB): domain Bacteria; phylum Bacillota; class Bacilli; order Paenibacillales; family Paenibacillaceae; genus Saccharibacillus; species Saccharibacillus sacchari_A. Next base: position 34,202 of record NZ_JBBKAR010000052.1, read on the forward strand.
CAAGTGTCGAGCCTGAAGCGGTCGCCTGACCGAGAACGGTCGAACCGTCGGCCGTATAGACGATCACCCGATCGCCCGCCGTCAGATTTTCCACGGTGACGAAATCGGTGGCCGCTCCGTCGTTGTTGACGATCGAGATGTCCGCGGCATTCGCGGCGCTCGGAGCGATCGCGTCGTACACGACCGTTACCGGTGCGCTGGTATCAGGGCCCCGCGATACGGTAACGCGAATCGTGCCGCCTTGCGGCAAGAACGTGAAGCCCGGGACCGAAGCCGACGTCTCGCCGGTCGCGACCGGTTGAGACGCGTTCGGCGCGCCTCCGTCGACCGTAACGTTAACGATGTCGCCTTCCTGCAAGCCGGATACGATCACGATGCCGGCATCGCGGTTATACGTGACTTGCGTAACGGTCGGAGGTTGAAGCGTGCCTGCCGCTACCGGAGCGTAGGTCACGGACGTCGGAGGAGTGCTTTCGATACCGCTGCGTTCGAGTACGGCATCGAATGTACCGCCCGCTTCCAGAAGCTGGCCGGACGCAACCGTAATCGTAACTTCTCCGTCCGCAATCGCCGAACCGCGCGCGATCTCCGAACCGCCGACTCTCAGGATAATGGTATCGCCGGCGAGAATGCCGACGTTGCTGACGACTACCGTACCGGAGCCGCCTTGATAGACTGTCGTATCGAACGACGCGCTATCGATCGCCGGAACCGCTTCGTCCGAATAAGTCGCTTGCGTTTTCAAGCTTTCCAGTCCGGCGCGAGTGATAGAGACGTAGACATTGCCCGCGTTCGCGGTCAATTCGACCGGAATCGAAACCGTGGTGCCCGTCGCCGTATTCTGACCAAGCAGCGTCGTCTGGTTGCTTGCGTAAACCCGAACCAGATCGCCGTTTTGAACATTGGCTACCGTAACGGTATCGTTTGCCGTTCCTGGTTGATTGTCGACCGTGATATCCCCGGATACCGGAGCGTCAGGCGCGGTCGGTCCTGCCGGTTCGGCCACATAGCTGACCGGATCGGACAACGCGCTTTCCAGACCGCCGCGCTCGATGCTGACGCGAACGTCTCCCGCCGCCGCGCCCAGCGATACGGCTACGACGGCCGTCGTTCCCGTCGAAGTATGCTGACCGAGCAGCGTCGTGCCGTCCGTCGCGTAGACGCGGACCAGATCGCCCGTTTGAACATTCAGGACAGTAACGGTATCGTTCGTCGTTCCCGGTTGATTGTCGACCGTGATATCTCCGGATACCGGAGCGTCAGGCGCGGTCGGTCCTGCCGGTTCGGCCACATAGCCGACTGGATCGGACAACGCGCTTTCCAGGCCGCCGCGCTCGATGCTGACGCGAACGTCTCCCGCCGCCGCGCCCAGCGATACGGCTACGACGGCCGTCGTTCCCGTCGAAGTATGCTGACCGAGCAGCGTCGTGCCGTCCGCCGCGTAGACGCGGACCAGATCGCCCGTTTGAACATTAAGGACGGTAACGGTATCGTTCGTCGTGCCGGTCTGATTATCGACCGTAATATCGGCGATTGCCGGAGCGTCAGGCGCCGTCGGCGCCGCCGGTTCCGCCGCATATGCCACCGGAGCGGACAACGCGCTTTGCAGGCCGCCGCGCTCGATGCTGACACGAACATTGCCTGCTGCCGCGCCCAGCGATACGGCTACGACGGCCGTCGTGCCCGTCGAAGTATGCTGACCGAGTAGCGTCGTGCCGTTCGCCGCGTAGACGCGTACCAGATCGCCGTTTTGCACATTCGATACCGTGACGGTATCGTTCGTGGTGCCTGTCTGATTGTCGACCGTGACGTCGCCTGCCGCCGGAGCGTCTGGCGCGGTCGGCGCCCCAGGCTCCGCCGTATACGCAACCGCAACGGACAACGCGCTTTCGATGCCGCCCCGTTCGATCGTTACCCGGATGCTGCCGCCGGCCGGATTCAGTTCAACCGGAATCGTGACGCTTGTTCCGGTCGAAAGAAGTTGGCCCAGCAATGTCGTTCCGTTTGCCGCATAGACGCGAACCAGATCGCCGGAGCGTACATCGTCGACCACGACGACGCTGTCGGAAGTCGTGCCCGGCGCATTCGTCACCGTGATATTACCGGCCGCTGGAGCCGAAGGAGCCGCCGGAGTCGGATCGGCCGCATACGTTACCGCTACCGACCGGTCGCTCGCCGTTCCGCCGCGTTCGACCGTCGCGGTTACACTTCCGCCCGCCGCATTCAGCGCGACCGGAATCGTGACGCTTGTTCCGGATGCCGTCGCTTGGCCGATCGGCGTTGTTCCGTTCGCTTCATAAACGCGTACCAGATCGCCCGACTGCACGCCGGTTACGGTTACGCTGTCGTTGACCGTGCCTGCATTATTCTGCACGGCGATATTGGCCGCTGTCGGCGCATTCGGTTTTTGTACCGTTTCCGCGCCGTACGTCACAGCCGTTCGCGTGCTTTGGAATCCGCCGCGTTCGACGCTGACGCCGACCGTGCCGCCTCCCGCCGCAAGCGCGACGTAAATCACGACGCTCGTTCCGGTCGAAGTGCGCTCGCCCAGTTCGACGGTGCCGTCAGCCGAGTACACTCTGACGATATCTCCCGAAGCGACGCCGAGTACCGTGACGGTATCATTGGCCGTTCCCGGCGCGTTGACAACGGTAATGTCTGCCGCTGAAGGCGGCGGCGTGGTCGAAGGTTCCGCCGCGTAAGCTTTCAGCGTCCCCGTGCTTTCGGTGCTGCCGCGCACGAGACTAACCCGCACGCTGCCGGCCGCGGCGCTCAATTGAACCGGCACGACCACGGTAGACGACGTCGCCGTCGCTTCGCCGAGCAGCGTAGCGCCGTTCGACGTGTAGACTCTGATGCGGTCGCCTGCGGTAACGCCCGATACGGTAACGGTATCGTTGGCGATACCTGCCGCGTTGTTGACGGTAATATTGGCTGCCGGAGGCGGCGTCAACGTTGACGTTTCCGCCGGATACGAGACGGCCAGCGCTCCGCTGGAGACACCTGCGCGCAGTACGAACAGCTTGAGCGTGCTGGCGTACGATTTGAGGCTCAAGGTACGCAGTACCGCCACGCCGGAAGCATTAGCGGTTGCCGTGCCGATCTGCGTGTCCTCGTCGTCATAGAATTCGACTTCGTCGTTTTGCACAAGACCGGTAACGGTCACGACGTCTTCTTCGTTCGGATCGCTTGACCGAACGATCGTGACTTGCGCTTCCTGCGGAACAGGAGGCAGCGCGGCGTCGTATGCCGCATACGTCTTCGGCGTCCGGATGCTTTCGTTGCCGTCGCGAATGATCGACACTTCGATCGTTCCGCCGCTGCCGTCCGCGAGATCGACGCGAACGGTAAGACTTCCGTCCGCATTTGCGGTCGCACGGCCCAGTTCGACTCCGCCGGCCCCGTAAACGACCACGATGTCGCCGGCCGTCACGTTGTCGACCACGACCGGATCGTTATCGCCCAGACCGTTCGTGACGGTAATGTCCGAAGCCGGCGGTCCGGCGTTCGGTTCGGCCGCTTCGGCCGTATAAGTCACGCTTGTCGCCGGTCCGACGACCGTGCGGCGCTCAAGCGCCACCTGAACGGTTCCACCTGTCGGAAGAAGCGTGACCGAAATCGTGAACGCTCCGTTGGCATAGACGCTTGAACGTCCCAGGCTGTTCATGCTTTCGTCGTACACGATGTACGTATCGCCCGTTTCATAATCGGCAGCCGCCACGTCGACGGTGACCGTATCCTGGTTTCCGGTATTGTTGACTACCGTGATGCTGCCTTCGTCGACGCTTGGAACAAGCTCCGCTCCGACCGCGAACGAGACGCCCACGCTTTCGATGCCGCCGCGTACCCGAACAAGCGTCAGCGTTTCCCCGCCCGCCGCAAAGGTCGTTTCGTAAACGTTCGGATTGCTTACCGAAAGCTGGACCGTCAACTCCGATCCGTTGGCCCGATAGACGCGAAGCGTCTCGCCCGCGTTCAGGCCGCCGACGGTCAGCGTATCGCTATTGCCGACAGCATTATCGGCCGATACCAGCGCCGTATCGATCGGCTCGACCGTTTCCGCCCCGTAGATCACCGCGACGTAATCGCTCATCAGACCGTCACGCTCCAGCGTCACGAACAAGCTGCCGCCTTCCGCTTCCAGATTGTCCGGAATCGTGACGGTCACGGAAGCGCCAGCGGACGTGCCGCTTCCGATCTGCACGTAAGACGAATCGTAGACATGAACGATATCGCCTGCCGTAACGCCCGAAACGGTGACGGTATCGACGATGCCGCCCGTATTGGATACGTTCGATACGGAGATATTCGACAACGCCGGCGCCGGAATGACTTCGGCCGCGTACGGCACGCCCGTCGCCGGGCTGTTGATCGTGTTGCGCTTGATCGTGACCTGAACGATGCCGCCGCCCGGAGCCAGCGTGACCGGAATCGTGACCGACGTTGCGCCGGTTGCCACGGTACCGCTTTGGCTAACGTTGGCTTCGGTCGTCACAGTCGCTTCATCGCCCGCTTGAAGACCCGAGACGGTAACCGTGTCGGAAGGACCCGCCGCGTTGACGACCGTCACGTCCGCGACCGCCGGAGCGGCCACGACTTCGCTGGCGTAAGGCTTTTGCGTGCCCTGGCTTTGCAGCGTGTTGCGGAAGATCATGACCCATACCGTGCCGCCGCTGGGCAGCAGCTTCACGTTGGCGGTCGCGGTTCCGTTCGATGCCGTGCCCGGTCCGAGGTACTCGCTGCCGTCTTCGTTATAGACGCGGATTTCGTCGCCCGTTTGCAATCCGCGCACCACGACCGTATCGCCGTCGCCGGAATTGTTCGTTATGGTAATATCCTCGGCCGCAGGCGGCGGAACGAGTTCCGCGTTGTACGCGACCCGCGTCGCCGCGCTGGCGACGCCGCCGATACCGCCGACGCTGTAGCGGATAATCGTGACCGCCGCGTAGCCGCCGGCCGGCGCCAGCTCGACGTTGGCGGTCGCCGTCGTTCCTTGAGCCGCGACCGTATCGCGGTCCACTTCGACGTTGGACGCATCGTACGTCACGACGGTCACGTAGTCGCCGCCGACCAGACCGGAGACTTCGACCCGGTCTTGCGAAGTTCCCGGAGCGTTCGTCACCGTGATTGCCGCCGGAAGAGGAGCGGCGATCGTCTCGGCATTATAGTTCGCGCGGGTAGCGGCGCTGACGATCGTATTGCGTGTGATCGTTACGGTCACGTAGCCGCCGAGCGGAGAGAGTTGAACGTCGGCCGTTGCCGTTGTTCCCGAAGCGGTCGCCGTATCGCTATCGACCTCGGTATCGTCGGCCGCATACGATGTGACCGTAATCACGTCCCCGATTTGCAGGGAGCCGACCGTCACGGAATCGGTTCCCGTTCCGGAACCGTTCGCAACCTGAATATCCGCAACGCTAGGCGCGTTGACGACTTCCGACGCGTAGTTGACAAGCGTTTCGGCGCTGGTCAAGCCGCCTCGAGTCAAACCGACCGCGATCGTTCCGCCGGCCGGAGCAAGCGTAACGTCCACGGAAATCTCATCGGTTCCGGAAGGTCCCGTGACCGTGCCCGATCCGATAGTCGTCAGCGCGCCGTTGCCGTCGACTCCGGAGATCGTCACGAGGTCTCCGACACGAATATCCGATACGGTTACGTTGTCGTCATTGCCGCTGTTGTTGGTCACCGTGATCGAAGCCGCTGCCGGAGGCGTTACGGGTTCGCGGCCGTACGCGACGTCGATCGTCGCGCTCACGCCCCCAAGCGGAGGCGTGAAGCGGAAGCTAAGCGTTCCCCCTCCCGGAGCCAACGTCACCGGAATGCTTACGGTGCCGTCGGACGCGACCGTTCCGGTCCATGTCTCCGTCCCGGTTCCTTGGCTTTGCGAGAAAACTTCGACCGTCGTCAACGGCACCATGCCCGACAGATTGAAAGAATCTTCGTCTCCTTCGGCGTTAATGACCGATATCGAGCCGACGAAATTCGGAATCTCCGCCGGATACGCGACCGGCGTCGCCGTACTTTCCACGCCGTTGCGCAAAATGCTCACGCTCAGCGTGCCGCCGTTCGCCAGCAACGTGAGCGTACCGGAAGCGATGCCGTTGACGGCCGAGAAGGACGCCGTCGTTTCGCCTGTGCGGTACACCCGGATCGAGTCTCCCGCATTAAGGCCGGTAACGCTGACCGTATCGGCGGCCGGACTGGCATTATTGGTGACCCGGATCGCTGCCGGAGCAGGCGGGGCCACGTATTCCGCATTGTATGAAACAGTCGTTTTCGGGCTTTCTACCGTGTTGCGCACGATGCTGACCTGAAGGCTTCCGCCTGTCGGCGTCAGCGTCTGATTCGTCAGCGAAGCGACGAAATTACCGCCGGATTCGACTGCCGTCGTTGTGCCTAGCAGCGTCGTTCCGTTCGCCTGATACACGCGGACGGTATCGCCCGATTGCAATCCGGTCACGCGGACGGTATCCGTAGAAAACGATCCGTTCGTTACCGTGATTGCGCCCGGAAGCGGCGCCGGCACCGTTTCGGCGCTATACGTCGCCGCGGTACGCGCGCTGAGCACGCCGTGCCGTTGAATCGCGACATACGCCGTGCCTCCGTCGGGCGTCAGCGTGACGCCGACCGTGGCGCTGGTCGGGATGCCGTTGTTGCCGACCGCTTCGCGGCCCAGTTCGGTCGTGCCGTTCGCCGAACCGTATACGACGACGGTGTCTCCGGCCAGCAAGCCGGACACCGTCACGGTATCGGCCGATCCGGAGTTATTGACGGTCGTGATCTGCGCCGACGTCGGGGCTTCCACGCGTTCGGCATCGTAGATCAGCGTCAGCTTCGGCCCTTCGATCGTGTTGCGGAGAATACCGACCGTCACGCTGCCGCCGCCCGGCAACAGCGTTACCGGAATATCGATCTCGCCGTTCGTCACCGGAGCGGACGTGAACGGATCTTCGGCACCGACCTTCACCACGATCCGGTCGCCGTTTTCCAGAGCCGTTACCCGGATAAAGTCGCTATCGTTCGGGTTGTTGGTGATCGTCACTTCCGTCGCCAGCAACGAACGGACGGTCTCGGCCACGTAGGCAACCGGAAGCGCGGCGCTTCGGATGCCGTCGCGTTCCAGTACCACGTTCACGTTGCCGCCGCCCGGTTTGAGCGCAATCGTGCCTTGCGCCACTCCGCTCGAATTGGCGGTGAATGTGTCCAGCAACGTCTCGTCGCTTGCATAGACATAGACGATATCGCCTTGCGTAAGACCCGTGACGCGAACGGTATCGGCATTGCCCGATCCGTTAGTGATCGTCACGACGTCGGCCGTCAATGCCGCCAACACTTCCGGCAGGTACACGACCGGCGTACGCACGCTTTCCAGACCGCTACGGACGCGCGAAGCGTACAGCGTGCCGCCGAGACGCGTCAGCGTCGTCGGAATCACGACCGATGTTTGTCCCGACGCCACGGCCGAAGAAGTCGCGAAAGCCGTGCCCCCGGCCAGCGTGCTGTACAGGCGAACGGTATCGCCCGGAGTTAGATTAGTAACGGTTACGCTATCGGCATTACCCGGTTGATTGGATACATAGATCGAATTCACCAAGATCGGCGGCACGATCTCGGCCAGGTACGAAACTTGGACCTTGGCGCTTTCCACGCCGCCGCGCGTAAGACTCACGCTTACCGAACCGCCGCTCGGCGTCAACGTCAGCGGTACGCTGAGCGTGCCGTCTTCGCTTGCGGTCAGCGTCGTACGAAGCGTGCCGTTCGTATTGTAGATTTTGACGATATCCTGCGCTTTGACTCCGCTGAACGCGATCGTATCGTTATCGCCGGAGTTGTTCGTCGTCGTGATGGAAGCCAGAGGAAGGGTTAAAGGCGAGACGAGCAGACTGCCGCTCAGCGACTCGCTCGGATTGGTATTGATGACCGTCAAGGTCACACCGTAGACTTTTGCTTCGAAGTTGTAAGTACCGGAGTTCGGAATGGTTTTTTGCTTAAGCAGCAACGTCGTATTGGCTTGAAGAAGGCTCAGGCTCAAGCCGCTCAAACGTACGCGCTGTCCGTTGTCCAAAATCTGCGAAGGGGTCAGGTTGACGCCGTTGATCTGGTCATCGGTCGTCGCTTTGATCCCGGCGGGCAAAATATAGTCCAATGCCCCGAGATTCAAGGTCAGTACGGCGCTGTTGCTGTACGTCAACGAAATATCCGTCGTATCTCCGGCAACCGCTCCCGGAACGGAAGACGTAACGGTCAGCGTCCCTGCGGCCTTCGCTTTTTCCGGAGCAAGAGGGAACATGGCAATCAACAAAACGATCGCCATCAACCCGCTGAACCATGATTTCCATCCCCGTTTTTGAGCACCTTTCTGCATTGCCTACCAACTCCCTCTCTGTTTCTTTTTCTGCGACTGGACGACGGATTCTTAAGTGAAGAAGCTGGCGCCTTGACCGAATCAAATCTAACGCCTCAATCGGTCAAAGTACGAATAGCTGATGTTACCAGGCAACATACATCAAAAATACACCTTTGGAACTTTTATACATCAATAGGCAATTATTTTCCATATACGTCTATAAAAAAGGGAAATTATTACTATTCATTTTCAAAAAAAGATATAAAAAAGCCTTCCAAATTAGGAAGGCTTTTCCGTTTCACTATTTTATTTTCTGGGTAACTAGCCGATTCCTCGATTGAATACTCTCGCAATCGCCTGCGCCCGGTCGCTTACACTCATCTTGTTGAAGATATTGGTGAGGTGATTTTTCACCGTATGCTCGCTGATGAACAGCTTGGCCGCAATATCTTTGTTGCTCGAAGCCCGAACCACCAGCTCCAGCACTTCTTTTTCCCGCTTGGACAGACCGAATTCCTTGACGATGGCGTCGATGCCGCGCTCCTCGGCTTCAGCCGGGTTGAATGCGGCAGTGTGGCCGTCGGACAGCACGACTTCGCTTTGCACGGTATGGCGAACCGCCATGAATTTACGGAAATGGTTGAACAGTTCCGGGGATACGCCGGTCAAATGTAGACGGCTGGCTGTTTCTTCGTCCAGTTCGGCGAAGTACAGCACCGTTCTGAGGATTTGCGTATATCTCGAAAAAGAGAATGTTCCCGTTTGCCCTTCGGTGTCGAGCATGGCCTGGTGTTCTTTGAGTACCGCCAACTCTTCGGCGAAAGCTTCGCTCAGTTCCCGCTTCGCGGTATCGTTCAGCAGCGACAACATGGTGGCTCTTTGCAACAGCACGGATTCTTCCGTCGTGATCCCGCCGTAACGCGCATACTCGTCCAACAGCCGCAGGGACAGGTCTTTTTTCTTGCCCTGATCGTCTTCGCCGAGTTTGGCGGAAGCGTACATCAGACGAAGGAACCGTTCGTTTTGCAAACCCAACTGTTGCTGGTCGTGTACCGATTGCAAAATGATGCTGCCCATCGTCGCCAGCGCCAGCAGCACTTCCCGGCACTCTTCGGCTTCCTGCTCGCTGCCCAGCGATACGGCCAACACGCCACGCGTTTTGCCCGCGTACACGATCGGATATTCGATCATCAGTTGCCCTTCTTCGGTCTGCGACAATTCAAATCCGACCGAATGCGAATTCGGGCTTTCGCGCAATACCCGTTTGGCGACGTCGCGCGCGTATTGCTCCGCGAAATCATTGGCGATCCCGCGCGATACGATCTGCACTTTTTGGCCGTTTGAGCTTTCGTGCACAATGATGGCCGAGGAAGGATTCCAGACCAGGCTAAGGCTCATATCGACCAGCATGAACATGATCCGCTGCGTATTTTGGGCCGAGATCATGAACCGGGTCACTTCCATCAGCGGACGCAGCCGTTGGATCTGCCGCTCCATGCGCGCTTCAATGGTGCCGCTGGCGATATATTCGCCGACCAATACGATCAGCGTGTCTTCGAACTCGCGCAGCAGCGCGTCGGTCTGCACCTTTTTTTTGCTCACGATAAACAAAATGCCCAACTGCTCGCCGCCCACGCGAACCGGGAAGCAACGCAATCCGTAAAATTCGCCGACGCCGCGCTGCTTCAGGAAAAAGGCTCGCGGATCGCGCTGGATATCGGTCCACTGCATCGGATTATCGCTTAATGCGGCCTGACCCAGGAAGCCTTCGCCTTCGCGGAACTCCGCGTCCTGCAAGCCCGAAGCCCCTTCCCCCGCCACTTGCGCGATCCGGTATTCGCCGGGCGCGATTTTCTGGGCATAGCCCATCACGTCAGCGGCACTGCTCAACGCCATAAACTGCTCGAACGTATCCCCTACGGAAATCCGCTCTTTGCGCGCAGTCGATAAAATGCCTCGCAAGTCCGCGATCCGATCCCGGACATACGTTTCCCGGTACGCCGAACGCAAAATCCGCTCGGCCGTTTCCGCCAGTTTGCCGATCTTCTCGCGCCACACTTCGGCCTCTTCGTCGGACAGCTCTTCCGCTTCCAGTACCAGATCGTAGAGCAACTTACGCCCTTCGTCGTACAATCCCGATCCGGCAACTTCTTCCTCCAGCAAGTCTTTGGTGCCGGATTGGATCAGTACGCCGGCCAATACGTAATAGACAGCATCTCTCGCAGGCGACTGGAACGGAGCGATGATAAACTTCACGCCAGGCAACCATAGATCGCATAATGCGGGCCGTGTCAGTCCCGCATAATGACGCACCTCCTGCCAAAAACGCTCGCGCGTATCGCCGTCCGCCTCCACCAGCTTTTTGAAAAACGGATGGTACGCGGAAGGTTTGACAAGAGGGCGGCCTTCGCTATCGACAATCAGAATCGAAAGGTTCGTAAACTCCGCATAGGTATGTTGAATTTCTTCGACGGTTTTCTTGACGTCCATTGCCCAACTTTTCTCGATCATATTAATGGATCTCCACTTCGCTTTGAGTATAAGGGGTTTTGTACGAATAAATAGCCATGTTCCCTTCACCTCTTTTTTCCAGGATGGAGATTGCGGCCAAACGATTCAACACGATTTGCAAAGGCTCGACGCCCCGGCCGAGCTTTTTGGAAAGTCCTTTTGCGGTCTCGTAGGCATACGGGTTATTTTCAAAAAAAACGGTACACTCCATCTGTAACTTCAACAACTCCTGGTCCGAAATCGTCATCTTTCTCGTGAGCCCCCTATATCAGCCTAACATACGGTCTGTCTCTGATATTGTCGACAATATGGGGTGCCGACATGCGGCCGCCCGGGGATTTCGTGATCTGGAGATACTGATAGCTGCCGTCGACCCAGGTGCGTATGACTCCGTTGGAAGCCCGCTCCAGGAACGACGACGTCTCCAATCCGATTTCCGTAAAATTGCTTTGGCAAAGAACGGTAATGCCCGCCGCTCTGCACCGGGCCATTTCGTCGGCAAAGTTGCGTTTGACGAATTCTCGTCCGCGTTCGGAAATGATCGTGTTCAGGTCGTAATGGATAAACCACCGTTTGCCCTGAAGGATCGTTTCGCGGAAATGCGGATTGATCGCCTCGTACACTTTTTTCTGATATTCCTCGTTGGAGAGACGGTCGACGTGGATCACCAGCTTTTCGTATTCCGGTTCGACTTTGCGGTGGTAATGGTCGATAAAGAATACGCGTTCTTCCAAAGCCGCTTCTTTCAAGGATGATCCAAAAAGCTCAAGCGTTTGTTCAAGCGTCTCGACGGAACTAAGACCCGATAACATGAACAGCACGCAATCCCCGCGTTTGAGCCGCTCCGCCAGGATCGAGTTCATCAGGTACTTGTAGTTGGCTTTACTGTTACTGTCCAGCATGAACGCGCTTCCTTGCGGGAGTCCGCCAAGCAGCAGTTCGTCCAGCGATTCGATCCCGGTACTCAAACGATCGACGCCGTCGTTCAAAATTTTGTCTTCCACCATCGACAGCGCCGGGAGAATACAGATGCCGTCTTTGAGGAACCGGTAATGATGTTCGCCTTCCACGATGTGCGTGCCGCGCATTTTGAGGATTTCGATCGTGCGTTTGCGGTATTTTTCCAGATGTTCGCGCAGCGACAACCGAATGATACCGTCGCACACGTAATTTTCGAAAGGCGTCGAGCGCCCTTCCGTTTCGCCGTATTCCCTGAGGAAAAAAGCCGTGAGGTCGAACTTGCGCATGATGTTGCGGATCGAATAAATCTGTTCGCGGCCGTCGTTTTCGGATACGCCCAATGTACGGAACAAGCTGATACTGTCGATCACGACGCGTTTGCAATCGATCTCGCGGATCAACTGTTCGAACAGCCCGTCCGTGCGCGTCATCTGATCCAGCAAAACGTCGGGCTCCAAACAGATGATCCGCAGTTTGTTTTGCCGTTCCAGTTCCCGCAGGTCCCACCCGAAACCGGACATGTCTCGATAAATCTGTTCCGGAAGTTCTTCGAACGTGATGTAGATGCCCGATTCTCCGTACTGCCTGGCTCCTTCCAGCAGGAACTGGATGCCGAGCGTCGTTTTGCCCGTGCCCGGATTGCCTTCGAGAATGATCGTCGTTCCTCTCGGAACTCCGCCGTTCAACAATACGTCAAGCCCCGGAACTCCCGTGTGTACGATATCGTGAATCAACCCAGTCTCTTGCATAAGTTCCGTCGCCCCCTTAGACCGAAATGGAAGTGATTATTACCTTATTCTCTATACTTTTGGAAATAGGAAATTTCTCTTATCTTGATCTTACCCGATTCTATTAGGGTTTGAAATAGGTTTTCCATTTTTTCCATCGCGCTGTAAAAGTTGATTCAGGTGTTCGTAAAAAGGGTATCCCGCCAAGCCCACGCGTTGAGCGCGAACGAAGCGGCCATTAATCCCCATACGCCGTAAACAGGAACCGCCGTCACGACGACGTAATGAAGGCCGGCAAAAAGGCCCAGCAGGATCATCATGCCCAGAACTTTCATCCCCCCGCTTTGATCGGAAGTCGGAAAAGGCAAGGAAAAAGGCAGCTCCCGTTCCGTGATCCGCAGCGTGAGAGGAAATAACGCAGCCGCAACCGCCGCGATCACGATCAGGTCAGGCATGATCCGAATACCGAACAGCACCGTGAAGATCACCGCTTCGATCATGAACAAAGGGAAAAACAATCGGGCAAAAGCCGCTTTTAACGTAGCCCGGTAGATCGATCCCAAGCGTTCGATCGGCGCGGAGGCATAGATCCAACTTCCTTTGAAGCTTCCCGAAAACTTAAGTGTCAGAACAAGTGTAGGAATCATGATGGCGCAGGAATACAGGTTGAGGTAAGCCGAACCGCTAGCGTAATTGATCGAAGACAATCCTTCGCCGGCCGTCGCAAAAGAGAACAGAAAAATAAACGGGATCGCCAAAGAAAATCCAAGCGAAGGGTATACCTTTAGCTTGAACTCCCGCTCTCTGGCCAACATGGCTGAAGCAAACACGTAGAACGCCCGCTCTTCTTTGCTTCGGCAAAGCAGATTCGCCAGCAAGCGGTTGAGACGGCCCGACGACTTCCGCCCTCCACGGCCCGTGCCGCCACTAAGTTTCTCCAGACTGCGCTCGAATGCGGGAACAAACCGATAAAAGACCACAGCCCCGATCAGAGGAACGATAAGTCCAAGCAGCGCGGGAAGGATATACAGCGGTTCGTTACGTCCGTTCAGCAGCCATTCAAATCCGGCGCTGTACCACAGAGGCGGCACAGCCAGCTCCCACCAGCCGGGACGGAACTCGCTGGAGATCCGTGACATATCCATCGCGCGAATCGCGATCTGATAGCCGATTAGCATAAATAGCGTCATCGCGATCTGTACGTAATTGATCATATCTTTCAGCGTCTCGCCATCGAATAACTTGAGTACGATCAGGTACACGAATGCCGTGAAGACGGCAACAAGCAATCCACCGAGAACAAGGGACAGCAGGAGCAGCAAGCCGAAGACCGGTCCATTTTTGAAAATGCCGACAACAATCGGAACGATACCCAACGCCAGAGCGAACTGCGTAAAATAAATCAGGATATGTAACGTTTTGGCCATACCGAGCGTACGGCTGTCCACCGGCTTCGTGTGCAGAATCGGCTTATCCCGCACGTCAAGCATGACCGAGGAGAAATCCGATAGCATCGCGGTCATCATGATGAACAGCAACACCGCCAATATCAGTCCCGCCTGGAAAAAGTACGTCCCTCCCGCCAACATGAACAAGGAAGAGAACGCTCCGTATAATCCGTAAAAAAACAGAGTGCGACGCAAGCCGCCGTCTGTGTCTTCCGGCATTTCCTTCGGTTTCAAAGCGTTACCGCTTTTGCGCCCCAACCCAAAATCCATAGAACCCGATTTAGGGGAACGAAATAACGCGGCGACGCCTGTTGTGCGGCGACGATCCAGCGTAAGCTTGAGCGCAAGAATACGGCGCATGATCGGGTAATCGATGCCCATTTTTCTGAACAGCGGCTGAACACGGTCCAGAGCGCTAAGGATGCGAGGTTCCCCCATATCAGCGTTCCTCCAATGCCGTAACCAGCCGTTCGGCTATGATCCGGTGGTCATGGAAATCCGTCAGTTGGTTGAATAACTCCTCCAATGACTGCTCCCCGCCTCTGGCGCGAAGCTCTTCGAAACTTCCGTCTGCCGCCACGCGGCCTCCGCTCAGCAGCACGATCCGACTGCTGATCTTCTCCACCACATCCATGATATGCGAGGAGTAAAAGATCGTTTTTCCGCGCGAAGCCAGCAGCTCCAATAGCTCCTTGATCACCATTACGCTGTTCGCGTCCAGTCCGCTCAACGGTTCATCCAGAAAAATCAGATCCGGGTCATGCAGCAGACTTGAGGCGAGCAGCACTTTCTGCTTCATGCCTTTCGAATACGAGGCTACGCGGGAGTCGATCGCATGGCTCAACCCGAATCCGTCCATCAGAGCTTTCGCTTTCCGCTCGGCGGATTCCGGTGCCAGCCCGTACAATTCGCCCGTGAACGTCAGGTACTCCCGCGCGGTCAAGCTGTCGTAAAGCTCGGCCGTTTCCGGCACGTAACCGATGCGGCGCTTGTACTCGGTGCCCGCCTCCTTGATATCCTGCCCGAACAAACGGACTTCGCCGGTGTAGCCTTTGACCAACCCCAGCATGATCTTGATCGTCGTGCTTTTGCCCGCTCCGTTGGGACCTATGTATCCGATAATCTGCTTTGGACGCGCTTCCAGATCGACTCCGTTCAATACGTAGCGTCCGTCGTAATTCATGCGCAAATCGCGAATCGATAATACGGCTTCTTCCATAGATTCTTCGTCTCCTTGTGCCCGCGGGCCAAACCGCCTGATCGGCGGCAGCCGCGCTTTGTCGTCAGGAGGGACGTCCGCCATAGGTGTACAGATTATTTATGGATATCCATGCCCATCCTTTTCAACGGTATTCATCATAAGGAGTAAATACGGCCGTCCCGGCCTGCAATACATCATTCTTATACGTATACTCAAGCTTAAGGTCTCCAATGAATTCCGATGTGCCTACCGTTACGCCAGCCGTCACCGTTAATTTTCCGTTTTCGACTTGGTAGCGGATCATGCTTCCAATCCCTGCCCCATCGCTTCGATCGTCTTTTCCCGTCAAAATCAGATCGTTCGCAATAACCGTGGATACGCCTGCCGCTTCTACCCGAATAGAGCCGTCCGCCTGCTCGGCAGAACGGAATTGCTTGAGCAAGGCAACCTCTCCGTCTTCGATCGGAAGACGATACAGATCAGAGGTATAGGCAACCGCTTCATTTACGAAAATGCCTGTTCCGTATCCTTGCGTCAGCAGAACAACAATGTCCGGTTCGGCGCCGTCCGTAAGAACGGCCCGGGCAAACTCGGGAGCATAGCTGCTGTTGCTGCCAAGCGTCTTCCCGGGAAGGTACACCTCGCTGTTATCCGTATGCAGACGCAGATCGTCCCACATGCCGTCCCGGCCTTCCGTGCCTGTCACCGATAATGTGCCGTCTTCGGATTTTGCAATCAGACCGCTGCGGTCACTTACGTTCATAATGCGATTTTTGGAATCATAGCTGAGCTTGCGGTCGAACAACTCTTCGGCCAAGCTGAACGGGATCATCACCTGGCCTTCGACAAAATGCGGCGACGCTTCGGTCACGACTTCGGTGCCGTCCCGATACACTTTGATCGGAGCGGCGGCCGACGCGGTCAAAGCAGCGGCGGCAACGGAAAGACAAACCAGGACGGAGACGGCAAGGCGGCGGGTTGTTTTCATGATATAAATGTCCTCATTTCGTTC
Source organism: Saccharibacillus sacchari (assembly GCF_037722395.1). Classification (GTDB taxonomy): domain Bacteria; phylum Bacillota; class Bacilli; order Paenibacillales; family Paenibacillaceae; genus Saccharibacillus; species Saccharibacillus sacchari_A. The sequence goes on from NZ_JBBKAR010000052.1 coordinate 50,406, forward strand.
CCGAAGGATATATGGAATTCAAGGCGCTTCTCGCAAGCACCGTATATGTTCAACAGTTCACATAACATGTCAGTTTAAAAAAAGCGGGGAATTTCTTTCGAGAAAAGCCCTCTATCTTCTAGCTTAAAACATTTTGGCGATTTTTCCAGAAAAAAAGTTGTAACCCTGTATTACAGTTCCATGACAAACACCCCTTTTCTTCTGAAAAGGGGTGAAAAAACTCATTTTCCATGCTTAAAACCGAACATTCAAGCTTAACCAGTACGGAACGTATGTTCTTAAGACTTAAGTGCTGAAGCGATCGGCCATAATTTTCGTCCGAACAGCAGCCCAGCCAGCCCAAGCGCGAATACCCACAAACCCGCAATCGCAAAAATATGACCCGGACCCCACTGTTGAATAAGCAATCCGCCAAGTGGAGGAGCAACAATCATGACGGCTCCGAGCACGGTACTTTGAATGCCAAAAACCCGTCCTGTCATATCCGGCGGCGTAGCCTGCTGAAGCGCATGGTTGAACGTAATCATAAACAACCCATTCCCTGCACCCAGTAAAAGTCCGGTTGCCAGCAAGGCATAGATCGGCGCTCCGACCGGCAGTAGACCAAGCGTCAGAATAGATAAGCCCAGCAGCGCATAGCTCCCGCCCAGCTTGGTTGCCCAGCCTGCACGGCGAAGTCGCTCAACGCGCATATTTGCAGTGGCTACAGCTGCCGCAGCCGCGCCGGAAGACGCCAATAACCAGCCGATTGCCGTCTCCTGATCCGGCGCGATATGACGAAACAAACTCACGAATTGGAAATCGATCGTCTGAATCGCCAGCATGCCGAGCAGCGCGAAAACCATCAGATTACGCACAAGCGGTGTCCGCCTCACAAAGACCCAACCTTCAAGCAGCAGCGCCCGAGTGCGAAGCTTTTTCGCAGGAGATGCCGTCTCGCTTTCCCCGGTCTGCCGTTCGTTGGTCGCCGTTGTCGGTACGCTACGCAAAATCACGTAAGAGAACAGTCGCGCTAGCGCGTTGACCGCAATACAGGCTTGAGGCGAGAGCAGCGCCAACACGGCAGCTCCCAGCAGCGGCCCCGCGATTCTCGACAATTGCCCGACCAGTCCGTTCAACGAGGTGGCGTCCAGCAACTGTTCTTCGCTTACCACCCGGCGTGTCAGCGCCTGCTGCGCCGGTACATTAAATACTCCCAGCGCAGCGCGCACCGTCAACAACGGCAGCAGCCAAAAAATATTCGGTACAAACAAAATGGCAACAGTCGCGATCGCCGTCAACAGATCACAGATTCGCATCAACTTCAGCTTATCCACGCGATCTGCCCATGCCCCCGCTGCTGCTCCGAACAATAGCCCCGGAAGAGCCATACATACAGGCACCAACGCGATTTCCAACGGACTCGCCTGCCATCGGTATCCGATCAACACCTGGATAGCGATAGCGTCGAACCAATCTCCGAATACGGCCAGACTGTACGCCGTAAACGTTCGCCCGAACACCGGATGCCGAAGCAACGACGCTCGCCTTTTATGACCGGACTGTTCTTTTTCGACTTGCTCATGTAACGCACTTCCCTCTTGCTCACTCGGCTTCTCCATTCCTCTTCATCCTTTCCCCCGTCGGCATTACGCCGAGCTTCATCTCAGATCGGATTCAGTCTAAAAGGGAAATGTCAGAGGTTTATCAGAGCTCCAAACGATCCAAATACCATTCAATCGTCGCGGTCAGGCGTGGGAGCAGCTCATGCAGACCAAAACGTTCATATTCAGCCTCAAGAATCGCCGAGTATTTCCGTTCGCTCCTGCTGCCCGGCAAGCTTTTACCCAAAATGCTACGCACACGCAACAAAGCAAGCAGCCGATGAGGCACAAACCCCGAGCGTTCGAACGTGTCCAACCCTTCTTGCAATACATCTTCTCCCTGTACGGCATGTCCAGCCAATAGCAGACGGGTTCCTTCGATCATGCGATATCCGGCCAACTCGCGCAAATGAGTCTCGCGTTCCAGCAGCGTCGCGATTTTCGCCGATTGTCCGGCAAGCACCGATTCCGCTTCTCCGGCCAGCAGCTGCACATATAAGCGGCTGATCTCAAGTGGAATCACAAAGCCGTCCAACCCTTGCTCCGCTGCCGTCCGCACGCCCAATTCCAAAGTCGCCAGCGCATCTTCGATCCGCCTTTCCGACGCATACAGATCGACGATATTCAGAATCTCCATCTCCCGATGTCCATCGCCGTGCATGGCGCGAAGCCGAAGAGCTTTTTCGCATAACGCGGCTTTCGGTCCGGGCGAATCCGCGCACATATGGAACAGCAGTAACCAGTAGAAACGATCTTCGATCGGCACTTCTTCCGTATCCAGAAACCATCGCAAATCCCCTTCCACGAAATGTACATACAACCGGTAAAAAGAATCCAATTCGAATCCCAGCTCCCGATGTTGTCCCGCCAATTGCAGCATCGCGTGACCCTGGCCGAGCCGATGATAGCGAGCAAAAACGCCGTTCATGGCTTCCTGCACCGCAGGATCATGCAGAGAAGGGGCTGCCCGATCCACGGAAGGACGCAGGGTCAACCCGTACCCGACACCGCGGATCGTCTCGATCGGCGGCCCTCCGATCTCTTTCAGCTTTTTCCGAAGCCGGTAGATATGATCGTCTACGGTGCGGTCTACCGGATACTCGCCTGCCCACACCCGGTCAAGCAGCTGCTCGCGGCTAAAAACATGGTTCGCGTTTCGATGAAGATAACGCAGCAGCGCATACTCCTTGGCTAACAGCGGCACTTTTTTATCTCTATACTCGATTTCCAGCCGTTCATCGTTGAATGCCATCGTCGGCATACGCATTCCTCCTTGGATCGGGCCGATTCCTCTTGTGCGGTTATTATAGCGTACGTCAAAAAGAAACGCTCGAAGCGCCATCGTTCGACGTTCGAGCGTTTCTTTTCCAATAGACGCGAGTATGGCTCAAATTCGTTATTTCACCGCACCCTGCGTCACGCCGTTGATGATCCACTTCTGCGCGAACAGATAGATAACCACCATCGGCAGCATCGCCAGCAGGTACGAAGCGAACGCCAGGTTAAACTCGGTGTTGAACTGTCCCTGGAACACGTACTGCACCAGCGGCAGCGTGTACTGCGACTGATCACTGATAATAACGAGCGGCAGCAGGAAATCGTTGTACGTGGACAAACAGATCAGAATGCCCACGGTGGCGTTAATCGGCGCCATCAGCGGGAAAATGATACGCGCGAACGTGCCGAACGTTCCTGTTCCGTCTACCGTCGCCGCTTCTTCCAAGTCGATCGGGATGGAGCGGATATAGCCGACGTAGATAAAGACGTTAAACGCCAGCCCGTACACGGTATGCAGGATAATAAGCCCGAACAGATTGGTCATGCCGAACGAGGCCGTCAGTTTGACGATCGGCAGCATGATAATCGGAAACGGAATAAACATGGCGCTGATAAAGTAAAAGTACAGCCCTTTGAAAAACTTGCTTTTTCCCATATTGCGGGCGACCGCGTAAGCGACGAGCGAGTTGCTCAGAATGGTCAGCACGACGGTGGAGATCGTTACGATCGCACTGTTGCCGAGCGCCTGGAAAAAGTTCGTCATTTCGATCGCTTTGGCAAAGTTTTCGAACCGCAGATTCGTCGGCAAGCCGAAGATCGAATTGAGCATGTCGTTTTGGTTTTTGAGCGCGATGGTGACGGCCATGTACAGCGGGAACAGGATGAAGACCGTCCCGAGCGCAATCAGGATCATCGCGACCCAGTTGGTGCGTTTGCGGCTTTTCATTACATATCCGTCTCCCTTCTTTGCAAGTATCGGATCTGCACGATCGAGATCACGGCGATAACGATAAAGTAGATCACGGAGTTGGCCGATTGATACGCGAATTCGCCGCCTTCGAAGCCGCCCGTGTAGATCAGGTGGGAGATCGACTGCGTCGCGCGGCCCGGTCCGCCGTTGGTCAGCGCGACGATCAGATCGAACACCATCAAAGCGTTTTTCATGGCGAGAACCATATTAATGGTGAAAAACGGCGCAATCAGCGGGAACGTGATTTTCCAGAATTCCTGCCATTTGTTCGCCCCGTCCAACCCCGAAGCTTCGTAAAGCTGGGTCGGGATCGTTTGCAAACCGGACAGGTACAAGATGGTATTCAGCGCGATGCCTTGCCAGACAGCGACGAACACGACGCCGATCCAGGCCATCGTCTGGCTCCCGAGCAGGTTGGTGGAAAGCCAGTCCCATCCGAGGTTTTCGCCCCAGACGGTGAACACGTTGGAGAACAGGTAATTGAATATGTAGCCGACGATCAGGACGCTCAGGATATTCGGCAGGAAGTACACGCCCCGGAAAAAGTTCCGGGCTTTGATGCTGGCGTTCAAGCCCATCGCGATCAGCAAACTGAGCACGTTGATGACGATCGTGACGACGATCGCGAACTTGAACGTGAACCAGTACGCGTTGCCTACGTTGTCGTCCTGGAACAGGTAGTAGTAGTTTTTGAAGCCGACGAATTCGTACGTTTTGGCGAATCCGTTCCAGTTGGTAAAGGAATAAAATACCCCCTGCAAGGCCGGAAACGTATGGAAAACGAAAAACAGCAGCAAGGCGGGAATGGTCATCCAGTAAAAGGCGGCTTTTCTTTTGGCCACGTTAATCCTCCTTTTCGACGGTTGGGTGCGTGCTCGGAGGCGCTTCGGCGAGGCGCTCCGGGGAGGCGCTCCGGGCGGGGAATCCCTGCGATCGCTGTCTCGATCCGATTTTTCGATTGAACTTTTATAAGGTGAAAATCGGATCTCAAAGGCGAGCGCTTCGCTTCTTCGGGATTTCCCCGCCCTCCGCTCACGCCCGCGCGTCGGAGTTACGTTTGGGGTAAGGGAGAGGGCAGGCGGCCTTGTATCCAGGCCGCCGGAATGCTCTCGTTTTTGGGACTTTTTCGCCTGTCGGGGCGAAAGGGCATAAGGGCGGAAAAGGCATAAGGGCGGAAAAGCATAAGGGCGGGGTGAATTGTCGGCGGCTAGGCCTGGACGATTCAACCCTGGAAATTCACAACCTTTGAACCCTATATGGGTTATGAGATCACAATCGCGCATAACGGTTACTCAGGGCTTTACGATCTTCGGTTCGCGACTTTGGTCCACTCGCTGTCGAGGCGTTTCAGGAAAGCGTCGACGTCGCCGCGTTGCAGGAATTCCTGTACGAGCGAATTAAGCTGCACGGCGGCGGGGATATAGTGGTCGGCGAAGTCGACCAAACGGCCGGATTCGAAGTACGGTTGAAGCTCGGTCAGGGCCGGGTCTTCCTGGTCGATGCCTTCGACGGCGGAGAACGCGGTTTGTTCCTGAATGTACTGCGAGATGTTTTCTTCGGCCAGCAGGAAGTCGATGAATTTCAGCGATTCCGCGCGGTGCTCGGTGCTTTCGGATACGGCGAGCAGGGTATCCACGCCGGAGACCAGGTTATTGGATTCGGCGTCGTCCCCGGTCGGGGTCGCGAAAAAGCCGAGGTCGATATCGGCGTTGGCTTTGCGGATTTCGGGAATCGCCCAGGTGCCTTGAATGTACATGGCAGCTTCGCCGTTGGCGAACGCGCGGTTGCCGTCGGCATACGTGCGGCCGAAATTGTCGTTCGTTCCGTACGGCAGCACGGCGAGCGCTTTTTCCGCGATTTCGTGCATGACCGGATCTTCGAACGTCACCTGATCGTCGCGGCGTTGCAGGAAAAAGTCGATGCCCGCGATATTCGGCGCCAGCGCGTTGAACAGCAGGTTGGTCGTCCAATCGTCTTTGTAGGTCAGATAGAACGGCGTGATGCCGGCGTCTTGCAGCTTTTTGGCGGTGTCCATCAGCTCGTCCCACGTTTTGGGTACTTCAAGATTTTGCTTTTTGAAAATGTCGCGGTTGTACATGATGCCGTCGGCGTTGGCGGCGTAAGGAATACCCGTGATCGCGTCCTCGCCGGTCAGGTCCGTCAACATCTTCATGTAACGCGGGTTGATGCCGTCCAATACGGATTCTCCGGTCAGATCGGCGAAAATTCCGCTTTGGCCCAGCACGGAATACGTATCGGTCGCGCCCATGCCGATCACGTCGGGCACGTCTTCTTTGACGACGCGCGTCATCAGCACCGTTTCTGCGTCCGGCGGGTTGGTTTGCGTAACCACGATATCCGGATTTTGCTCGTTGAATTTGGCGATCAGCCGATCGAACGAGTCTTTGGCTTCCGGTTTGTTTTGGAAAAACTCGATATGTACTTTCCCGTCAGCCGATTGTCCGTTTGCGCAGGCCGTCAGCGTCAGCAGCACGCCCAACAGGCACGCGGCTCCCAGCAGTCTGCTCCATTTTGCCATGTGATGCGCCTCCCCGCTTTTCGGTACGCCGCCCCTTTTTCCGGCAAAACGGCGCACGGTTTCGATAGTCTTTCGGGCAGCGGCGAACTCTTCTTGTCGAAGTCCGTTCGTCTTCCGCTCGCCCGTCCGCTTAACAATAACCTTGAACACCCGGCAGCGAATCCGGTCTTTAAAACGCTTTCGGAACAGACGCCGAGGCAATGCCTTGCGGGACGCGAAGGAAGCAGGCACAAACTTTTTTTTCGGTGTCTTCCGCGTAAGCACTCCAAATCGGCCAAAGTCCCCTGCAACCCGGACTCTAGCCGAACACAGATTGCATCGATCTTCGCAAAACCGCAAAGCGTTCGACGCAAACCCGTTTTCGAACGCGTTCAACTTCCCGTTTCCTGCTCTCACACGCTGCCCCTATCCGAAGAACGCCGCGCGCGGACGCTCAGTATTCGACCGGCACATACCGCTTCAGGTAATCGTCGACGGCTTGCGTGCGTTTCCCACCCGTCTGCTCCAGCAGGTCGATCACGCCTTGCAAAGACTTGAGAATCCCGCTGGCCGCGATCTCCGCCGGACTTTTTTCGGACAAAACCTGTTTGTAGGCAGCCCACGCTTCGGGGTCGATCTTCAAGCTGTCGTAGTCGTACAACGGCGTATTGTTTTGCCCGTAAAAGACCGACAGCTTCGCCCACTGCAACCGTTCCCGGATCGCGGCGGTGCGGTTGGAGACTTTGTATTTCGCCAAAAAGGATTCGAAATCCACCGCCCGCCCCAACGCGTCTTCCCATCCGATCAGCAGCGCCGCGTCTCCCGTAGGCGGACTTTCGGACTCTCGCGCCATCAGATCAATGTAGGAGGCGATATCCGGCTTGACGTAAGCTTTGAATCGTTTGTAATCTTTGTAATCCATCACGGGGTAAAACAGACCTTCGCCCGTTTCCAGCTTGTAATGGATGGCTTCGAGTTGTTGCAGCGTTCGGACGGCGGCGCTTCGCGAAGCGTTGGAAGGACGGTCGCTTACCGCGGCGCGTACCTGGCTAAGCGTCATGCCCGGTTTGTAGATGTCGGAAATTTCTTTTTGGATCGGGGATGCGTCGAGCTGTTGCTGCGCTTTGCGCAGGTAGGCGTTCTGGGCGTTTTCGAGTTTCAATACCGCCAATGTCGCTTTGGACGCGCCGAAGCTTTTCGCATGGTTCACCAGCACCGCCCGAGCCAGCGACAATGAAGAAGCGGACGCGGGACGGCTCAAATAATAATCGAAACGCTCGTAGGCATCCGGGTAACCGGCAGCCGAAGCGGCCGCTGCCGAAGGCAAGGCCACCGGCGAAGAAGCAGACAAGCCCACGCCGGTGAAAACCAGACTCAAACCCAGCGAAGCCGCCAACGTTTTGCGCAACAGAGATTTTTGGGATTCAAGCATTCGCATCGGATATTCCTCCTCGGAAGCGTTCATGGTACGGGCCTTTTCTTTCTTTTACCCGTTTATGCGGTCGCGACCGGGCTTTGACCTGAATTTCGCGGCGAACGGCGGAAACGTTTTTCGAAAATTTAGGTACTTACGAAGATTCGGAGACGAAAATCGGGTAATAAGGGCTAGTTTGATTTGCGTATCCAACATCATGCGACATACAACTTTGAGGAGGCTTTTTACACATGGGAAAATACGTTGAAGTGGAATCCGGAGTTAATATTTACGTGGAAGACATCGGTCAAGGACGCCCCGTCATCTTCCTGCACGGTTGGCCGCTCGATTCCCGGATGTTCGAATACCAATACATGCGTTTGCCGGCTCAAGGCTTCCGCTGCGTCGGTATCGACTTCCGCGGTTTCGGCAAATCGGACGCGCCGTGGGAAGGCTACAATTACGATCGCTACGCGGACGACGTACGCGCCGTAATCGACGCTCTAGGATTGGAAGACGCCATCCTGGTCGGCTTCTCGATGGGCGGCGCGACCGCCGTTCGCTACGTGGCTCGCCACCAGGGGCACGGCATTTCGAAGCTGCTGCTGCTCGGCGCCGCCGCTCCGAGCTTCACCGTCCGCGACGGCGTGCCGGACGCGATGAAGGTCGAAGACGTGAACGAGCAGATCATCCAGCCGACGCTGGAAGACCGTCCGAAGATGGTCACTTCGTTCGGCAAAATGCTGACGCACAAAAAGCCTAGCGCTTCCGCAAGCGCCTGGGTCGAAATGGTCGCGTTCCAAGCTTCCGCCGTCGGCACGCTGCGCGCCGCCGAGATGCTGCGCGACGAAGACCTGCGCGACGACCTGGCTAAAATCACGGTGCCGACCGCGATCTTCCACGGCGAGAAAGACGAGATCTGTCCATACGGCCTCGCTCAAACGATGAACGCCGGCATCATCGGCTCGCACGTCGTGACGTTCGAAAAAAGCGGCCACGCCATGATGATGGACGAACCGGAGAAATTTAATGAGGAACTTGTTGCGTTTTTACGCTAAAAGCGTAAAAACTAAAAGAGAACTTGTTGCGTTCATTAGCTACGTTAAACACGCAGAAATGCAAAAGAGAGCTTGTTGCGTTCATTTACCGCCTTCATTTTCACCCTGTCGCGTCGCCAGACGCCAATCCCTAAATTACCAAAAAGAAGCTGTCCCTGGTCGAATAGCGACACGGAAGACAGCTTCTTTTTTCAACTCATCTAATCAGGCCGTGTATGCAAACTCAGCAAGCTAACCCAAAATAAGTTCATATATGCAACTATTTCGTTCCTTTTTCCCGCTTATCGCAAAATAAGTGCTAGATTGCAACTATTCGAGCAAAAACCCGCCGATTCGAGCGAAAATCAGAAATTAAATGCAGATCCGCACTTATTTAAGCCAAACGACGCGATTCGAGAACAATAAGTGCATATCCGCATCTATTTTTCAAAAACCGCGCCTTTTCCGTTTATCACGTATCATGCTATTCGAATTCATTGATCCACAACCCAACCACACTCCAACCCGACCCCATTCCCCTCGCTCGGCTCGATACGATCCAATCCAATCCAATCCATCTCAATGCAGAATCAAAGCGGCAGCCGCGATCACGATCACCCGCACGCCGGTCAGCAGCACGAAGTTTTTTACCGCCAACACGAACGTTCGCCGTTTGGACGGGTCTTGCGAGAACGCGCGAATATTTTTTCGTAGCGGAATCAATGTCGCCAGGATCGGAAAAATCAGCAACGGATGCACGCCAAGCCACAGCAGCACGAATACATCCAGATACGAGACGTAATAGATCGCCGCGAACAGCTTGAGCGCACCCGGACGGCCGATATATACGGGTAGCGTATAGCGGCTATTTTCCACGTCTTCTTCCATGTCGCTGATATTGTTGGCCAGCATGATATTCGCAATGCTCGCCACCGCAGGCACGGAAACCAAGAGAATCAGCAAAACTTCCAGCCCGTTCACATGCAGGTCGAACCAGCCCTCCGCGTAGTCCAACGAAGCAATCGTATCGGGCGATACCTGGATGTAGGCCGCGACAAACGTGATCACAAATCCCATGAACAAACCGGAGAACAGCTCCCCGAGCGGCATGCGGGAGATCGGAATCGGTCCGAACGAATACAAAATGCCTACTCCAAAAGAAAGGAATCCAAGCAGCAGCACCAAAGGTCCGGCTTCGAATACCAATAAAATTCCTGTTGTCACGGCGGTAGCGAACAGCAGTACAATAATACATACAACGACCCATTCCTTAAGGCTGTGCTTGACGATCGCATTATGCTCTTCGTAGCCGTAACCGTGTGTGCGCACAGCTTTGCGGTAATCGTAATAATTGTTCATCGCGGTGACCACCAGGTCGAAGGACAGCAGCGATACGAGCATCAACAGGGCATGCAGGGGTTGAAATTCGCCGAATCGCAGCAGGGCATACAGGGTTCCCAATGCAAAAGGCAGCATACTGGCAACTTTGGTGCGGATTTCGACCAGGTCGAGAAAACTTCGAAACGTCGGCATAAAAGCTCCTTTCCCTTTTTCCAATCTTCAAATCTTAGCACGGAAAGCCAGAGTCGTCACCGGTTGCACACACCGAGTTCTTTACTTTGACACACGCCGGTAATACAATGAATCGGAAATCCCATTTCTATCCTATAACGCGAGGACTTAAGATGTTCAAACCTGTAAAAAGCCGAAATCCGCTGCTTAGACTCAATCCTCCCCAAGTGCTGGCCGTCGGGTTCCTGATTATGATTCTGGCCGGTTCGGGTCTGCTTTCTCTCCCGGCAGCGTCCAGCTCCGGCGAATCCATGCCGTATCTCGACGCCGTATTCATGGCCGCTTCCGCGACGTGCGTGACCGGATTGTCCGTGCTGAATCCCGGCGTTGACCTGACCACGTTCGGCCAGTTGGTCATCATCGGACTCGTTCAGGTCGGCGGACTGGGTTTTATGACCGTCGCCACGCTGATTGCATTGGTGTTCCGCCGCCGAATCACGTTCCGCGAGCGCCTGATCCTTCAGGAAACGCTGAGCCAGCATTCCACGGAAGGGATCATTCGTTTGATTCGCAAAGTCATGCTGTATGCTTTGGTCATTGAGACGGTCGGAGCCTTGTTGCTGTTTATTCGTTTTGCCTTTGAAATGCCGCTCGGCCAAGCTGCCTACTTCGGCGCTTTTCATAGTATTTCGATCTTTAATAACGCCGGGTTCGATCTGTTCGGTTCGATTGAGGGACGGGCCGGCAGCTTGATCCATTATGTCGACGATCCCTTTATCAATCTGATCGCCATGCCGATGATTTTATTGGGCGGTATCGGATTTATCGTTATTGCCGACTTGCTCGATTTTCCTCGGAAACGCAAGCTTTCTTTGCACAGCAAGGTCGTGTTGTTCATGACCGCCGTACTTGTCGTGGTCGGCGCAGTGGTCATTTTCATCTTTGAATTTACAAATCCGGCTACGCTGAAATCGTTGGATACATCGGGCAAAATATTCGCTTCCCTGTTCCAATCGATCACTTCGCGTTCGGCCGGCATGATGACGCTGGACGTGGCGGGAATGCGCCAGGCCACGCAGTTCTTTATGGTCATCATGATGTTTATCGGCGCGGCTCCGGGATCGGCAGGCGGCGGGATCAAGGTAACGACGTTCGCGATCCTGATCGGAGCCGTGCTCGCCATGATACGCGGCAAGCAGGATATCGTCTTTTTCCGCTATCGAATCGGTTCGGACCGGGTATATAAAGCAATTACCTTCTCGCTGCTTTCGTTCCTTTTGATCGTCGTTGCCGCCATGATCTTGTCCGCTACCGAAAACTTTTCGTTCCTGGGCATTCTGTTCGAGACGACTTCTGCCTATGCAACCGCGGGAATTTCGATGGGATTGACCTCTCAATTAACACCGTTTGGTCAGTTTATGATTATTATGCTGATGTTCGTCGGCCGGCTCGGCCCGATCACGCTGGCTTTCACGTTAACGCCGCGAATGGACAATGAACCGTTCCGTTACCCGGAGGGCAAAGTCACGATCGGTTAACCTCTACCACTACAAGACCTAAACATGTTCTACGAACCAGAAAGGAGGATCGCATCCATGAGACGCAAACGAAAATCAAACAACTCTTCGACGCCTATATCCGAACCTATCGTCGCCTCCTCCAATGCGTCGAACGAAAATGGACAGCCTAAATTCGATGAGCAGACAGCGAATACACGCATAGTCGACTCTTCTATCGAGCCAAAAGACCGTTCAGCGCAAGAAGGCTCACAGTCACCACAGAGTGGGCGCAAGCGGCGACGTCGACGTAAAAAAAGCGCCGTGCCGACAAGCGAAGCCCGCGCTATGGATCAGCAAGCAGACTCCGACGAAGCTGTCTGCGTATCCACAGAACCAGCCGACGGCCACCTGGCATCGGAAGCCAAGCCAACTGCAAACCAGCGAAAACGCAAGCGTCGACGTCGAAAAAAAAGTTCGGCTTCAACAGCCGATGCAGCATCTGCGGCTGAGACAAACGACAAACAGACTGCTGCTACCCAACGCTCCGGCGGCAGCCCGCCGGTATCGAAGCCAGAATCCCAAACACAGGATTCAGTTGTGAAGCCCCGTGTAATCTGGCCGGACCCCAAGCCGCCAAACCGGCCCGTTACAGCGGAAAATCGTTTGGCGTATACCCCGGAACTCATAACGGAGCCAACACCGCTTGCACCAACAGCGATTTCCCAGCAAAATAAGGAAGCTCTGTCTACCGGAATCGAAGAAGATTCAAGTCGTACATCCTCCGAAGACGTCACAGTCAAGGTATGCCTGTATTGCGGGGAAACGAGGCCGCTAAGCGACTTCCTTCGTCGGACAGGCAAGAAATCCGGTCATGAATCCAGGCGCGGAGCCTGCCGAGATTGCCGCAAGCGGAGACGAGCAGCGAGGCTGACCGATGACGAGGCCACTTCGGACCCGCTACCCTTGCCTTTGGCGGCCGGGCCTGCCCAATCGCTGGACTTGGAGGAAGACGCGCTTGAAGCGACTCCCAAGCGCCGATTCCGTCGCCCGCCGCCGGAGCCTCCGGAAGATGCCCTGCTGGAACCGACGCGCGAAGCCGAGCTTCGCACGACCAAGCAGGGAACGGTGCGCATGCGCGGCAGAACCGATAAGGGGCGTCGCTGGCAGCAGGAAACCGATCTGGAGATGGCGCGTTGCCTCGTCCGGGAACATGCGGCTGTCGTCGTGAATCGCTTTACGATTCGGCGGCTGTATACCAACCGCTCCTTCCGCCGCTACATTTTGGAGCGAGATCGTTACACTTGCCATTTCTGCGGCGAATACGGCGATACCATTGACCATTTGCTGCCTCGTGCGAAGGGTGGACATACGACGCCGCTTAACTGCGTTTGTGCCTGCATGCTCTGTAACCAAAACAAAGCCGACCGCGATCTGGATGAATTCATGGAAGACGCCGAGCCGTTGGATGATCTGCCTGCGGATCGCGGATTCGAACGACGTTCCGTTGAGCAATAGATGATTTTTTCCTATATCGCTGTATCAAAAAGACCTTTCCGTCACAGCCGCCAGCGGCGCGTTTGCGGAAAGGTCTTTTTTTAAGCCGTCGGTTACGCTGTCGCCGGGCCGCATGCCAGGCTAAGTACCTCGCATAACTCGGATTGCCGAACCGGCTTCGTCAACGAAGCGAAAGACATCCGGCTCGTAGGCTCCGCTTCGCCGGAATGGGCCAGCGGCAACAATAGGATCAAAGGCGTTACCGGTAAATCCGCAGCGGGGAGCCCATGTAGCCGAGAAGCTTCCTCCCGTACATCCCAATCGCTCAGCACCAGATCAAAAGGCCCTTCGCGCACCAGCGCCAGCGCAGCCTCCGCTCCACTCGTCGCCTCGCGCACCTCCAAGCCCAGTCGAATTGCCATGCGTGACAAGGTGCGACGCGTTCCTGCACCTGCCGCCGCCAACAGCAGTCTGCGTCCTTGCAGACGAGAAGTGTCGGTCAAGCCGACATGGGCTTCGCGTTCCACTTCAAGCGGCAGCACAAAGGTCATCAGCGTGCCTTGCCCTTTACTGCCTTCGGCCCAGATCTTGCCTCCCATCAGATCGACCAGTCTTTTGCTGATTGACAGACCCAGACCTGTGCCTCCGTAGTCGCCTTCGTCCGGTCGATGGACCTGCTCGTAATCATGGAACAGCCGACCGATCCCGGCTTCCGAAATACCGATCCCCGTATCGCGAACGCAGAATTCGACCCAAACACGATCTTCCCCGTCGCCTTCGAGGCGTCGCGCCATGATCCGAACCTCGCCAGACGAAGTAAACTTCACCGCATTGCTGACCAGATTGCTGAGGATCTGCCGAATCTTGCGCACATCGCCGATCAGCATCAGCGAAGGATCAAGGTCCAAATCCAGCGTCAACTCAAGCCCCTCGCACTGAGCCGCCTTGGCTGCAAATTGATACGCCGTGTCCTCCAGCGCGCCGATCAGGTCCATAGGAGCCGTCTCCAGCTTCATCTGCCGGGCTTCGAGCTTGCCGTAGTCAAGAATGCTGCCCACCAGCTCCAAAAGCGATTGCTGACTGTCTTCGATAATGTTTAGATACTGTTCCTGCTCTTCGGTCAGCCCCGTTTCTTTTAGCAACTGGGACATCGCGACGATGCCGTTCATGGGCGTGCGGATCTCGTGCCCCATCATCGCGAGCAATTCTCCAGTATGGCGGGCGGAGCGTTCGGCCGTTTCCGTGCTTTTGCGCAATTCGTCTTCCCTTTTGAGCGAAGTGCTCTTCTGCTCGGACTCCGCCAGTTGGGCAATCACTGACGCTGTCCGCTTCAAAGAAACTTCCGTGTCGCCCGCGAACGCTTTTCCGCTACGCAAAGCTCCGATAATTCCCTGCTCCTGACCGCATGAAAAAGGCAATGGAACCGTGATGCCCAGCTCCCGCTCTCCTTGCAACAACAGCGGTTCTCCAGCCTGAACGCCCTCGTGCTCCTGCCCCCAGACGATCAGAGTGCGCATGCCGGTTTCGGTACGTTTTGCCACAAACAACGTCTCCGCCTGTGTCGCTCCCGCGGCAAGAGCAAGCAAGTCGTCAGCGGCTGCACGAAGAGCTGGCGATGGGCACAAATCCGTTTGTATCGAATGTTTCATTTGTCATTCACCTGCTTTCCAAGGAAATAGGGAAGAGGCAATGCGCATGCCGGTCATCGAATTGCCGAAATAGGTAGCGCAATCGCTCCTGAAGCGAAGAGGTCGGGAATGCCATCGGAAAGAACCGTGAGGACGGCTGGGGTCGGATTCTCATGTCGAAGAGGAAGTGGGCGAGCAACAGTTGCCGAAGTAAAGGAACGTTCTCTCTATATAAAAAAACGGGGGATATGGACTGTTCGTTTGACCTCTTGGACAAAAAAGTTTCCAATTTTCGCAAAGTGCCGTATTTGGAATCATTATAGCACCTTTAAGGGGGGGCGCGTCCAATCAAAACAATTGATGATTACCTTGTTTTTCGTTTAGATCATCGAGCGAAGGGGTAATTACAAACTAGCATCACATGTGAGTTTATCCCTTAGAAGAGAAGGAGTTGTTCAACAATGGCAGACAACGGATTGGGCGATAAAATCAAAGCAGGCGTCAACAAAGCCAAAGGCGAAATCAAGGATCAAATCGGTAACGCTAAAAACGACCCGGGTCTTCAAGCCGAAGGCAAAGCGGATAAAGCAAAAGGTGCCGTTCAAGACAAAATCGGCGATCTGAAAAACAAAGACAAACACTAAAGCTTCTTCCCCCGAAGCTTATACATCGGACATTGCGTCCTTCGGCGGTTCATCCTGCGATACGTCGCGGATCTTCCCCGATTCTAACGATTGACCCCCATCGAGCGAACGGCGTCGAGCCGATCGACGTCGGCCAAAGTCTTCGGGCCGCGGTAACGAACACATAAAAAAGACCACCCCCGCTTCGGCGGGCTGTGGTCTTTTTGCTTGTTCACAGCGACTTGCTTATTCAAACCGTTCGGATCAACGTTCCGTCACTTCAAACAATCTCGCCGTCCGGCTTCGTTCGAGCCGTACTTTGAGCACGCCCGCTTCGGTATCCCAGACGCAATCGCCGCCCGGGCGCCTTTGCGGATACAACAGGCGGCAGTCCGCGGCTTTGCTGTTCATGCCCGGCAACGGAAGCGCGGCTTCGTTTGCTTCCGCGTCCAGACGCCAGACCGCGACGTAACGCTTCGCGCCCCGGCGCAGACCCAAGCTGACCCATCCGTCTTCGACTTTAGGCAGTCCCAACGGCCAAAACGGAAGCGCTTCGCGAATATCGCCCCGAATCGACTTGTACAGCTCAAGCGCTTCGCGAACCAGCTCGCGGCGCGGCGCGCTCAGTTCGGCCAAATGCCCGCTCTGATGCACCCGCAGCAGCAACGCGTTCACCATATTGAACACGACTTCCTCGTCGTCGCCTTCGCGCAGCGGATACGACCAGATCGCGGACTGCTCCGGCGTCAGCGCCGCAGGCGAACCGGCCGCGATCTGCGCGTATTTCACGTAGTCTTCCTGATCGCTCGTCGACTGGATGCTGTGACGGCTGAGCATCGCGTAATCCATCCGCATCCCGCCGCTGGAACAGTTCTCGATCACGAGTTCCGGATAGGTCGCAAACGTGCGGTCGATCCACGCCAGATACGCCCGGTTGTGGCCCAGCAGACCTTCGCCCAGACTGTCCGCGTCCGTTTCCGTTCCGACGCCGGCGTTGATATTGTAGTCCATTTTGATATAACCGACGCCGTACTCTTCGACCAACCGCCGAATCACTTCGTCCGCGTGCGACACCACCGCCGGATTGCGGAAATCGAGCTGGTAGCGGCTGCGGTCTTTGACCCTTTTTCCATGACGCATAAAGAACCACGAATCGTCCGTCTCCGCCAGCTTCGGACTGCTGATGCCCATCACTTCGATCTCCAGCCACAGTCCCGGGATCATGCCTTTGCCGCGAATATAGTCCAGCACGTATTTGATGCCTTCCGGAAAACGTTCTTCCGACGGCAGCCACTCGCCCACGCCGTCCCACCACTTGCCGGGCGAATACCAACCGCAGTCGATGCAGAAATATTCGCAGCCCACGTCCGCCGCGGCGTCGATCAACGGCAGCAGATTTTGCGTCGTCGGATTGCCCCACAGGCAGTTCATGTAGTCGTTAAAAATGACGCGCAGCTTCTCGTTGTCCGTGTTCGGGCGACGCGTGGCGCGGCGGTAGCGGGTCAGCTCGCCGATCCCTTCTTCGAAACCGCCGCGCACGAAACCGACCGCGACCGGCACGCTCACGAACGACTCGCCGGGCAGCAGCTTTTTCCACCAGCCATGGTCGTGCTCCGACGGGCCGCTTACCAGCAGCGACAGATGGTCGAACTGGTTGAGCAGCTCCCAATGCCACGACCCGTTATGCTCGATCTGCCAGAACAGCGTCGTTCCGGCTTCTTCGTTCTCCAGCAGTCCCATCGGCAGATGCTCGGCGGCGGCCCACGAACCCGTATTGCTCAGACTCACCCGCTTCGAACTGCGATCCGTCATATGCGACAATCCCAGCTCCGGCAGCGTATTGGACCGCCATTGCACCTCGCTTTGCCAACCGTTGTGCGCCAGATGCAGTTTCATTTTGTCGTCCTGGTCGAGCGCGCCGTCTTTGGCCAACCCATTCAGCGAAAACGACGATACGTACTCCACGCCCAGCTCTTCCGAGCCTTTGTTGCGCAGCTCCGTCCAGCTTTTGAACACCGCAAGCCCGTTATGGAACTGGTAAAAAGAAGCCGTCTCCAGCCCCGTCGCCGGATCGTTCATCTCCAGCACGAACAGAAGCCCCGTCTCATTGCGCTCCTCATAATGCCGCACATATTTCATCCGCAATCCCGGGTAAGACGCCCGATGGCTCCGCCCGTGATACTCGTCCCGATCTTCCCCGCTGAGCTGTACTTCCAACACGCGAAAACCCTGCTCCGCCTTCTCCTCGATCAGTCCTTGTTCGAACGGTAAAATACCTCCGTGGAGCAACCGGACATCCCCTTCCGCCGTCACGTCGAACACTAGGCTTAAAGCGTTTTCGAAAACTTCGATTCTTTTGCCCAAAACATTTCCCCCTCGCCTTGTTTACCATGAATAAGCCGATTATAGCCTATTTGATCGCATGGATGATAGCGCTTTATAAAATGAATGCCGTACGGGATTGCGCCCGGGTGGCCCCAAAGAGAACCCGTGCCGGTCGCGTGTTGAATTTGGGAAGCTTCAGCGAAGGATTATGCCTGGGTGGCTCCAAAAAGAACCCGTTCCGGTCGCGTGTTGAATTTGGGAAGCTTGGATTGGATTGGACGAAGGGAGCTTCCCAAATTCAAAGGCGAACGCTGACGCTCCTTCACTGGATTCTCTTTTCCGCCAATAGGCTATTACCTCCGGCGAAGCCGGAGGGGGAAGGGAAAAGAAAATAGCGCTCTGCAAGCGAGCGCTGTCGGTGAAGATGTTTACCATCAATATATTTACTATAAAGATTTTTACTATAAGAATGTCCGTCGTCATATGCAAGAACGCTCAAGGTGAACAGATCTGCTCCAAGTAGATTCACTACAATGTCACTACAGTAATGGATTTCCGCTGTAATGGAGTTCCACCGAAACGGGCTTTCGCCCCACCGAAGTCCCCTACAAAAAGCTTCACCGTTTTCCTTCGGAAGAAAACGGTGCTCTACCCTCCCTAACCCCCACATGCGAGCGATTGAGCTGGGACGCAGGGGAAGGTGCGTGTAGGAGCTAAAGCATTTCGAAGAAATGCACTTCGGAAGCCTATGCTAGTGTTCACCTTTGAAATCGGGAAATCCCATTAAACTAGTAGCTTGTCTTGTTTTAATCTGAGGTTTGCGTTCAGCGGAAACACGCACGGGTTAAGCGGGTTTTTGAGGGGCGCAACCTAACACCTTAAGCGGTCAAAGTACCAGGATCAAATTTCCCGATTTCAACACGCGACCGAAACGCACCCTCCCCGCAGTCCCCCGTACCCACGTTACTCCGACGACCGAGTAAAATAAGCTTCGGCCTTCCGACTCCCCCAAAAAGAAAGCGCCAAAAACCCGACCACGTACAAAAGCTCGTACGGCCGTTCGATAAAGCGGCCGAGGTCATGCCCGACGTAGGAGACGGCCAGTACCATAATCGCTTTGCCGCCCGCGATCGCGAGGAAAAAAGCGAGTTTGGGCATACGGACGACGGCGGCGGCCGTGTTGACGAGAGCGAAAGGGCCGATCGGCATCATGCTCAGGATAAACACGAAGCTGAACGCGTTGCGCCGCGCCCAAACCAGGCTTTTTTGTACTTTCGGGCGTTCGGACCAGCGCAGGAAATACGGATGCGACGCGATTGCGCGCACGATCAGGAACGTGGTCATGCAGCCTGCGATCAAGCCGATCCACGAATACAAAAAGCCGAACCACAACCCGTAAGCGGCAGCGTTGACTCCCACGATGACCGCGGTCGGCAAAGGAGGCACGAACGATTTAAGAAACGTCAGGAAAATGCCCGGCAGCGGACCGAGAGCCCGGAAACGCTCCATCCACTCCTGCAAATTTTCCTCCGTCATATACGATAACAGGCTCCATATCAGCAAATCCGGTGCTCCTTTCGGGAAAGCTTGTCCGGTCTACACCGGCATATCCGCTATTATAGCCGCTACAGTCCGTTTTTTGCCGCAAAAATATGGATTTTCTTGCAACATGCTCTGTCGCTCGCCTGCAATTTGGGGTAATCATTGCCACAAGCATCTAAACGGCAACCCGGCTGCGAAGCCTATGATAAAACGGAGGTTCGAAACATGGAGACGAAACGCGCCGCACATTATTTTTATTTTAAAGACGACGGCATTATTCCCAACAACCCCGACCTGCCCGTGATCCTGTATCCCGGCGCGCTTGAAGACAAGCCCGAATGGAGCGAATCCGTCTTCAACGGCAACGGCTGGCGGAACAGTTGGGAAAACGGCATTTTCAATTACCATCATTACCACACCAACACGCACGAAGTGCTCGGCGTGACGCACGGAACGCTGTTGGTACTGGTCGGCGGCGAAAACGGCAGCTCGTTCGACCTCAAAGCCGGCGACGTGATCGTGCTGCCTGCCGGAACCGGACATAAACGGATTTTGGCCAGCGACGACTTTCGGGTCGTGGGCGCTTACCCGGAAGGCATGGATTACAATATGCGCAGCGAAAACGACGGCAAGTACGAACAGGCGCACGCGGAAATCGCCAAAGTCCCTCTTCCGCGGACCGATCCCGTACACGGAGACAACGGTCCGCTGCACAAGTATTGGAATATTGAATCCAATTGAAGATATATTTTGTTTTTTCGAATACAACAAGCGCCTTTCCGGCGCTTTTTTGTGTTATGATCTTGATGCTATTCCGAGCGTTTCCGAAAAGTTGCTTTACCGCGAATCATCATTTTAATTGACAGGAGCCTTCACTTTCATGAATGCCGCCTTTTCGACTTTTATCGCGCTGTTTGCCATATCGGGCGTGCTCAGTATTTTGCTGGCCGTATACGTGTCGTCCCGGAAAACGAGATTTTCGGGCATGCACGTATTCATATGGATGTCGATCGCAACCGCGATTTACACGTTCGGCAGTTCGATGGAACTTGCCAGTTCGTCGCTCGACAAAATCAAGTTCTGGATCTCGTTCGAGTATCTGGGACTGCCGTTTATTTCCCCGCTCAACCTGCTGGTCGTCCTGCATTACGTCGGTCGCGAACGGTTGACGACCAAACGCGCCACGATCGGCATTTTGGCTATTCCCGCCGTGACCTCGCTGCTGATGCTGACCAACGACCTGCACGGTCTGGTGTACCAGAGCATGGAGCTTCGCGCCGACGCGCCGTGGCCGCTGGTCGATTTCGTCATGGGTTTTTGGTACGTGGTGAACGGAAGTTACACGCTCGGCTGCGGAGTCGTCGGCATGTGGCTGTTGGCGCGCCACATGCGTCAGACGTTAAACGTGTACCGCAAACAGACCATCACCATGTTCCTCGGTCTGTTTATCCCGATCGGTACCTCGTTGATCTATATGATGAACCTCACTCCCTACCATATTGATCCGGTTCCCGCCACCATGAGCATGACGAACCTGCTGTACTGCTGGGCGATCCTGTCGGCGGGCATGCTGACTTCGACCCCGGTCGTGCGCGAAAACATTCTGGAAAGCATGCGCGACGGCGTGCTTGTGTTGGACGCGGCCGGACGCATCGCCGACTACAACAAAGCCGCTTCGCAGATGTTTCCTTTTTTGACGTCCGATCTGATCGGCAAAACGGCGGTCGACGCTTTTCCTCGCCAGATGTTCCGTTCGCAGGATGCCGATATGGCTTTTCTTGATTCGGAGGACCGGCAGGTCGAGTGTCTGGCGGACAACGAAATCCGTTATTACCGCTTCCGTTCGTCTCCCGTTTACAACAAACGCGGCGGCGCTCCGGCCGGACGCACCGTGGTGGTGCTGGACGTCACCGAGAACGTACTGCTGCACCGCAAGCTGGAGCGCATGGCGACGCACGACGGGATGACGCAGATTTTCAACCGGACCCACTTCGTCGAATGTTCGGAAAAACGGCTGATCGAAGCCTGGCGGATCGACGAACCGTTGACCGTTGCGCTGTTCGATATCGACAAGTTCAAGTCGATCAACGATACGCACGGTCACGACGTAGGCGACCAGGTAATCTGCCACGTCGTTCATTCCTGCAAAATCTATCTGGGCGACCGCGACATTTTTGGCCGTTACGGCGGCGAGGAGTTCGCGCTTTGCCTGCCGGGCCGCACGTTGGAAGACGCCTACGCGCTGCTGGAAAACGTCCGCCGCGAGTTGGCTTCCGGCCCGGTTACGACAAGCGCGGGTCCGGTCGGCGTGACGGCAAGCTTCGGCCTGGTCGAAGCCCGACCGGGGCGACCGCTCAACCGCCTGACCAAACTGGCCGACGAAGCGCTGTACCGCGCCAAGCAGCACGGACGCAACAACGTGCAGCTCGCCGCCGGCGAACTGCTGTCCGAAACGGAAACGTCGGCCGCAGCGGCCCCGTTGGATGCCGCCGGAACGGCGGGCGCTTAGCCGGGACGATAGGGCACTTAGTTGGACGGTGGCGCCGAGTCCAGACGGTAGGCGCTGATTCGGGACCGTTTCCTGTTGGTTCGATTCGTTCGATGCTTTTCGCAATCAAGACCGCTACCCGGTCATTATGAGCAAAAGCAAAAGACGACATCCGCTCCGAGCGGTCGTCTTTTGCTTTTTTTGTTTTGCCTTCTTTCCGATTTTACGGGTGCAGGATGCTGAGAGGAATAACGAGGGAGCGTTCAGGTACGAATCCGCGGAGGGCGAGACCTCATCTGGTGGGATAGAGCATGCGTTTGTTATTTCAAAAGTGAGCGAGTTCCAATCCGGTGGCATAGGGCGTATGTTTGTGGTTTCCGCAACGGACGAATGATACCCCATCCGGCGGAGTCTGGCATATGTTTATCGTTTTCCGTCATGCTCGATGCGGAATGCGCCGGAATGTTGCGTACGTCCATCATTTTCCGTAGCCAACGCGAAGTACTCGCCAAATCGGTCGAAAATGATGGATTTCTGCAACATTAACGCTCGATTGGCTTCTTTTTCGATAAAAAAGATGGATTCTCGCAACATCTTTCTTTCCGCTCCACTGCGCGTGCCGACAGAAGTTTTGCAAGCGGACGGCAGCTCCAACAGCGTACATCCCGGCTGTCTTTGCTGTACAATCGGGTTATCTGTACAATCAGGTTATCGCAATCGCTTAATCCCTATGCCATATCCATATCCACTCAAAGGAGCTGCTTATGAAATTCGAAGATTATGTCCAATACGATGCCGTCGGGCTGGCAGAGCTGCTGCGCGCACGGGAAGTTTCCGCTTCCGAGCTGGCGGACGCCGCTTTTGCGCGCATGGACGAAGTCAATCCGTCCTTGAACGCAGTCGTGCGCGAACGCCGCGAAGCCGCGCTTCGGGAAGCGGCTTCCGCTTCCCTGCCGGATGCGGATCGCCCGTTCGCAGGCGTGCCCTACCTGCTCAAAGACATCTCGCAAGCGCTGGCCGGCGAACCGCTGACATCCGGTTCCGCCCTGCTCCAAAACCATATCGCCCGCCGCGATTCCAACTACGTCGCGCGGCTGCGCGCCGGCGGCTTTATCCCGCTCGGCCATACGAACACGCCGGAGTTCGGCTTGAAAAACATCACCGAGCCGACGCTGCACGGCCCGGCCCGCAACCCGTGGAATCCGCAGTATTCCCCGGGCGGCTCCAGCGGCGGCGCGGCAGCCGCTATCGCCTCGGGCATCGTGCCCGCCGCCGGTGCCAGCGACGGCGGCGGTTCGATCCGTATCCCGGCGTCGTTCACCGGCCTGTTCGGCCTCAAGCCGACGCGCGGCCGAACCCCCGTCGGCCCCGGCGTGGGCCGACAATGGCAAGGCGCGTCGATCGACTTCGCCTTGTCGCGCACCGTGCGCGACAGCGCCGCGCTGCTGGACCTGCTGCAAGTGTTGCAGCCCGAAGCCGCGTTCCAGACGCCCCTCTACCCGGGCGTCTATGCCCAAGACATGCGGGCGCCTCATTCGCGCCCGCTGCGGATTGCCTTCACGACCGCTTCGCCGGTCGGCTCGCCCGTCAGTGACGACGCCGTGCAAGCCGTACTTAAGACGGTCAAGTGGCTGGAGCAGCAGGGCCACCACGTCGAAGAGAAGCTCAGCCCCGTCAACGGCGTTCGCCTGATGGAAAACTATTACACGATGAACGCGGGCGAAGTGTCCGCCATGTTCATCTCGCTGGAGCAAATGCTCGGCCGTAGCATCCGGCCCGACGAAGTCGATATCATCACCTGGGTATTCGCCGAAGCGGGCAAAAACGTATCCGCCGCGGAATTCGTGCACAGCTTGAACGAATGGGACGTGGCCGCCGCGCAAATGGCCGAATTGTCGACCCGCTACGATCTGTACGTGACGCCGGCGACCGCTTACCCGGCTCCGCGGGTCGGCGAACTGACGCATACGCCGGAGACGGCAGCTCCGTGGATGGCAGTCAGCGAGCTTTCGGCAGGCGAACAGCGCCGGATGCTGTACGATATTTTCGAACGCAGCCTGACGTTCACCCCGTTCACCCAGCTCGCCAACCTGACCGGCCAGCCCGCGACCAGCCTGCCGCTGCACCTCACCGGCGACGGCCTGCCGCTCGGCGTGCAGATGATCGCCGCCAAAGGCCGCGAAGACCTGCTACTGCAAATCGCGGCGCAATTGGAGCAGTCCGAACTATGGGTCGGCATGACCGGAAACCCGATGCTGGGCTAATACCCGCATTTCAACACGAAAAAGGAAATAAGTGCGTATCTGCACCTATTTCCTCTTTTTTTGCCGCTCTGGACGAAATAAGTGCCAGAGTGCAATTATTTCGCGCGCCTCCCGGCATTCCGCCCTATTTTCCGCAAAACAATTGCACATACGCACTTATTTTACGATTTGCCGATTCTTCAGGCGAAACAATTGCACATACGCACTTATTCAGCAAAAAGCGCCGTATACCCGAAAAACGCGGCAGCTTCGCCAACCCCTGCACCCTTTCGCCTCGTCGCAGCTTTTAACCCGTTTTGCCTATCCTTTTCCCATCTCGGCTTTCCTTATCCTATCGCAGCCCTACCTTTTGCTCGTGTCTATCTTTTGCTCGTCATTTTCCCGCTGCTTGCCCATCTTGGGTGCGTCTTCTTCTCCGCGATCCATCTTTCTCGTCGCTCGACGCCTCATAAACTCCCGCCCGCGCCTGAACGCTACCGAATATCGTCGTTCGGCTTGCGGCGGCTTGTCTATCGGCCTACTCGTTCACGAACCACGCAGCCCGGATCAATCCGCCTTGCGTTTCGTAGATCGCGGCGGCTTGAAGCGCGCGGTCCGAGGCATTCGAGGTCACTTCTTCATGGTCGATCACCCGGCTGCCGATCACCATTCGGTTGACCAGCTTCGCGTGCACGTTGTCCTCTTCGAACCGTTTGCGGTACCGCTCGCGCATCGCTTCGCGGCCTTCGGCCATCAGCGTCCCGTCGAGCAGATTGTACAGCTTCGCGTCTTCCGCATACACCGCCAAAAACCCTTCCAGATCGTGCGCGTTATAGCAATCCAACTGGCGCTGCGCCAGTTCTTCGGCCGAGTTTCGTTCAAGCTTTTCGAGTTTGTTTTCCATAACCGTTCCCCCTGATCCTATTCGATTTCTTTTTACGAATCTCTTTTCGCGCCTATTTGATTCCCATTTTAACTAAAAACACAGCTCTGTCCTACCTTTTTTCCGATTGCAAACGCCCTGCCGCGTGTAATAACTAGCACACACCGGCTTGTTCACGTCAAAAGACCCGGTCGAAACAAGCGCAAGCCCTGCCTAAGGAGGAGATTCCTATCATCACCGTCGGATTGACCAACTTCAGCGACCACGACGAGCTGTACGGCAAAAAGAAACCCGCCGAGCGGCTGCCCGCTTACAGCGAGACGTTCAAAGTGGTAGAGCTGGACAGTTCTTTTTACGCGATCCAACCCGTGAAAAACTACGAAAAATGGGTGTCGCAGACGCCGGAAGATTTCGGGTTCGTTATCAAAGCGTATCAAGGCATGACCGACCATCTTCGCGGCAAAAAGAACTATTTCGATACCGCCGAAGAAATGTTTGCCGCTTTTCATACCAGCCTGGAACCCGTCATCGACGCCAAAAAGCTGACCATGACGCTGTTCCAATACCCGCCCTGGTTCGACTGTACCCGCGAGAACGTCGAGAAGCTGCGCATTACGCGCGAGTTTATGAAAGACGTTCCGTGCGCGCTCGAATTCCGGCATCAATCTTGGTATTCGCCGCAGTTTCAAGACAAGACACTCGACTTCATGCGCAAAGAAGGCTGGATTCAGACCGTCGTCGACGAACCCCAGGCCGGCAGCGGCTCGATCCCGATCATCGCCCGCGCGACCAGCGACGAAGCGACGTACGTCCGCATGCACGGGCGCAACGTGGGCGGCTGGCACAAAAGCAGCGATCCGAACTGGCGCAAGCTGCGCTACCTGTACCGCTACAGCACCGAGGAACTGAGCGAGTGGCGCGACATTTTGCTGGAACTGGAGAAGCAGTCCAAGCACGTCTACGTCGCGTTCAACAACAATTCCGACAAAGACGCCACGCCGAACGCGCTGGAGCTGATGGAGCTGCTCGGCCAGCCTATCCCCGAAGGAGCGCCGTGGCCGCCGAGGGCGGACAGCGAGCCGGACGCGCCGGAGAAGAACGAAGCGCCCGAACCGGAAGTACAGCAGGAAAAATTGTTTTAGACGCAAAAAGACCGCCAGCGCGCCATGTTCGGCGTTCCTGAGCGGTCTTTGATTCGTATTGCCGCACTCGCTGCGCGAAGCTTACTTAAACCATTTCAAGCGCTCTTCCAGCGGTTTGAACTGCTTTTCTCCCGCCGGAGCCGTGATCTTGCCGAACGGCATCTGCGCGACTAGCTTCCAGCTTTCCGGGATGTCCCATTCCGGCTTGACCTTCTCGTCGATCAGCGGATTGTAGTGCTGGAGCGAAGCGCCGTAGCCTTCCGCTTCAAGCAGCGTCCAGATCGCGTACTGGTGCATGCCCGAAGACTGCTGCGACCAGACCGGGAAATTGTCCTGGTAAGCCTGGAACTGCTCCTGCATGCCGCGAATGACCGACTCGTCTTCGAAAAAGAGGATCGTGCCGTAGCCCGCTTTGAAGCTGTCCATTTTTTCTTTGGTCGGTCCGAAGTTGTCCGCCGGCACGATTTCTTTGAGAATGTTCGTCGTGAAATCCCACAGTTTGTCGTGATGCTCGCCGAGCAGGACGACGACGCGCGCGCTTTGCGAATTGAACGCGGACGGCACATGCAGCAGCGTCTGCTCGATCAGTTCGCGGATCTTTTCGTCGGATGCGGTCTGTTCCTTGCTGATTCCGTAGATACTGCGTCTGTTTTTCATCAGTTCCAGCATATTTTCGGTCGTCAAAAGTAACGCCTCCCCAAAGTAGGTAATCCATTCGCGGCTGTTCGCAAAAACAACCCATCGTATCATTACCCTTACCGGTAGCCGAACCAAGCAGAATTCCGTTATTTTCACCGCACGGCCGAGGAAGCGGATACCTATCGGAAGCGGGATCTGCACGTTTGCGCTATCCGAAAACGCATTCGACAAAAAAGGTGTCTTTCGTTCGACAAGTTCGTTTAGTTTTATGGTTCTTTTGGGTAACTTGTAGTATTCCGGTTAGCGAGCGAGTGAATCCTTTTTAGCATGGAATATATTGAAGTTTAATCGAATGCAAAGGCTTTTCGGCCTTCTTTCCCCGTTCCCGGAGCGACGCGGCTTGCGCCGACGCCGCTTCGGACACCCGGTAGCATTTGCGAATCTATTCGAACCCAAGGAGGCTCTTTTTGTTATGGCCGCAAATCACACGATGATGCAATTTTTTGAATGGCATGTGGATGCAGACGGACAGCACTGGAATCGACTCAAAGACATGGCGCCCGAACTCAAAGCCTGGGGCATCGATTCCGTCTGGATCCCGCCCGTCACCAAAGGGCAATCCGCCGAAGACACCGGGTACGGCATATACGATCTGTACGATCTGGGCGAATTCGACCAGAAAGGTACGGTACGCACCAAATACGGAACCAAAGAAGAACTGAAAAGCGCGATCGCGGCCTGTCACGAATTCGGCATCGCGGTCTACGTCGATCTGGTCATGAACCACAAAGCGGGCGCGGACGAGACGGAGCGCTTCAAAGTGGTCGAAGTCGACGCGAACGATCGCAACCAGGTCATTTCCGAAGAACCGTTCGAGATCGAAGGATGGACCAAGTTCACGTTCCCCGGCCGCGGCGACCAATATTCCGACTTCAAATGGGACCATCACCACTTCAACGGAACCGACTTCGATAACGCGACCGGCAACAACGGCATCTACCGGATCGGCGACGAGAACCGGAGCTGGGACCAGAACGTCGACAGCGAATTCGGCAACTACGATTACCTGATGTTCGCCAACCTCGACTACTCCCTGCCGGAAGTGCGCGAAGAGATGATGAACTGGGGACGCTGGCTGGTCGATACCCTGCAATGCAGCGGATACCGCCTGGACGCGATCAAGCATATCAACCATGACTTCATCCGCGAATTCGCCGGGGAAATGATCCGCAAACGCGGCGAAGATTTCTATATCGTCGGCGAATTCTGGAACAACGACCTGAACGCCTGCCGGGAGTTCCTGGACACGGTGGATTACCGGATCGACCTGTTCGACGTCTCGCTGCACTACAAGCTGCACGCGGCTTCGCAATCGGGCAGCGCTTTTGACCTGACGCGTATCTTCGACGACACGCTCGTGCAGACTCACCCGCTGCACGCGGTCACGTTCGTGGACAATCACGACTCCCAGCCGGGCGAATCGCTGGAATCGTGGATCGACGACTGGTTCAAGCCGCTGGCTTACGCTTTGATCCTGCTGCGCCGCGACGGCTATCCGTGCGTCTTCTACGGCGACTACTTCGGAATCGGCGGCGAACACGCGATGGACGGCAAAAAAGCCATGATCGACCCGCTTCTGCATGCCCGCTGCCAAAAAGCCTACGGCGAGCAGGAAGACTATTTCGATCATCCGAACACGATCGGCTGGGTTCGTCGCGGCAGCGAAGAATTCCCGGGTTCCGGCTGCGCCGTCGTTCTGACCAACGGCGAGGAAGGCCAAAAGCATATGAATGTCGGCCCGGAACGTTCCGGCGAAGAATGGATCGACCTGACAGGGAACCGCGAAGACAAGATCACGATCGGGGAAGACGGCTTCGCCGATTTCCCGGTAAACGGCGGCAGCGTCTCCGTCTGGGGACTTCCGTACGCAGAAGGCGACGAAGACTGCGCAGCGGACGGCAACGCGAACTAATCGCCTGCCCGCCGCTTGCCGGAACCGGATTCCGTTTTTAGCGGAACGGCGTATCCGATATCCATTGCACTAACAGGATCAAAGCCGTACCCCAGATAAACAGGGCGGAGCAGCGATTGAACACGCCCATCACCCGGCCTGCGCCGTCGAATCGGCGCAGAACCGAACCGGCGCAGGCCAGGCCGACAAACCACAGCCAGGAGACGATCACGCAGGCTGCGGCAAAAAGCAGCCTGGCGTCGCCTTCGTAAGCCAGCGCGCTCGTGCCGATCACGCCCACCGTATCGAGCAAAGCATGCGGATTCAACAGCGATACCGAGATCGCGAACGCGATTTGTTTGGAAGAAGGAAGCGCCTGGGCGCTTCCTTTTTTGTTGTGTCCGGACGAATCCGGACGGGTGCGCCAGAGCGCGAAGCCCATATACGCCAGAAATGCGATGCCGCCCAGCATCAACAACATGCGTAACGCTTCGAACTTCAGCACGATCGCCGAGACGCCGAATACCGCCAGCACGATCAACAGCGTATCGCAAAGCGAAGCGGCCAGCACGGCCGGCAACGCTTTCGACAATCGTGGCTGCGCCGCCCCCTGCGTAAATACGAATACGTTCTGCACCCCGAGCGGCAAAATCAAGCCTAACGCCAATATCAATCCGTGCACGATCGCTTCCATCTGAACATCGACTCCTTTTCCTGTTCCATGTTACGATGCACGCAGGAAAAGAAAAACGGCCAATTGGATGGATATTGACCCACCCAATCGAGATCGTTCGAAAAGGAGCTTCCGTATGGACTGGACACTTTCCAAACATTCGCACCGCACGCTTCAGGCGCAGATCGTCGCCCGGATCTCGGAACGGATCGAAACCGGCGATTGGGCCGCCGGAACCCGTTTGCCGCCCCAGCGCGAGCTAGCGGCGAGATTCGGCGTCAACCGCAGCACCGTGCAAGCCGCGCTCGACGAGCTGAAAGCCGACGGCTTGCTCGATACGCGCCGCAGCTCCGGCGTATACGTATCCGGCAGCGCCTGGAACGCGCTGCTGTCGCGCTCCCAGCCGAATTGGCAGCGGCATATCCGCGCGAGCGTGCACCGGCCCAATCGGCATACCATCCGCCTGATTAACGAAAGCGAACCCGATCCTGCCTTTATCCGGCTCGGCACGGGCGAGCTGGCGCCGGACTTGCTGCTTGCCGGGCAACTGGAACATTCGCTGCGCGATCTCAAGCTGGACCCGCGCATGCTCGGCTATTCGGAACCGCTGGGCAGTTTGAGACTGCGCTTGGCGATCTGCGCCAGACTTGAGACATTAGGCATCTATGCGCAGCCCGATAATATCTGCATCGTCTCAGGGGCGCTTCAAGCGCTGCAATTAATTTCGGTGGGTCTTCTGGAAGAAGGATCTGCGGTATTTCACGAACCGGCTTCCTATCTAAACTCCGTGCATCCTTTTCAATCCGCCGGGATGCGTATGTTGACTTTCCGCCACGGTTCCGGCATGCGCGAACGATTGGAGCGAGCGATCCGGGGACGCCAATCGCTGCTCTACGCCGTGCCGACCTTGAACAATCCGACAGGGCGGAGCTGGAACGCCGCAGAGCGGCAATCGGTGTACGACGTCTGTTCCGATCTGCGTATTCCTATCGTCGAGGATGACGTCTATCGGGATCTGCTGTTCGAGCCGGGGCTGCCGCCGATCAAAGCCTCCGACTCTTCCGGTCAGGTGCTGTATCTCGGAAGCTTGTCCAAGTCGCTCAGTCCGGGCCTGCGGATCGGCTGGATCGTCGCGCCTTCTCCGGTTGCCGCGAGACTGGCCGACGTGAAAATGCAGACCGATTACGGCTCAAGTGCTTTTTCCCAAGAAATTGCGGCCCATTGGCTGGAATCGGGCTTGCACGCGCAAAACGCGGCGCGGCTGCGCGGCGAACTGCAAGCACGCGCCGCGTTCGCGGAAGCGGCGCTACGCGATATTCTCGGCGAATGGACCGATTGGGAATCCCCTGCGGGCGGTTTTTATATCTGGCTTCGTTTCCGTCAACCGATCGTGGAAAAAAGCTTTTTCCTGCGCTTACTGCACCGGAAAGTGCTGATTAATCCGGGCTATATTTACGAGTCGGACGACCTGCACCATATGCGGCTGTCGTTCGCTTACGCTTCGCCGGAACAGCTTGAAGCCGGGCTTCTCGCCGTCAAAGAAGAAATGCTGCGCAGCCTGAAAGACCGGGCGCTTTAAAAAGGCGGCAAGCCTTTCGCCTTCCGCCTTTCGGCCGGTCGAGAAAGTCCCACAAGCGCCCGGATAGGGGCAAGGTGAGAAGACGGAGAAGCTTTTTCCGGAGCGGCTTTGTTTGGAGCGACACCGGAGCGGGATTTAAGCGGGACTTAAGCGGGACTTGAGCAAGATTTGAGCGCAAGCAGTCGAAATAAATGCTCAAATGCACTTATTTACGACCGATTGGCTTCCGAATATTGAAATAAGTGCGTATATGCAATTATTTGAAGTAAATGAGCGTGAAAAAGTCTAATACGGAGTAATTAAGTGCATATACGTATCTATTTTCTCTAAAAGGTAAAATTCAAAGATATTAAGTGCATATTCGCACTTATTCTCAAATATCCGATCGTACAGTGTACGAATTTCCGCTTTGCGCATGACGAAAAGTTTCCGAGATCGCAAAAAAAACAAAAGCCCGAGTCGCACGGAGGATGCGATCGGGCTTTTGTCTGGGGTTGAAATGAATCAGGTACGAGAGATCTTGCTGGAAAGGCGGACGGCAGACAGGGGAGAGTGCCGTCCAGGGAGATAAAAAGCAACGCGCACGCAGCCCCTTTTTTCGAACAAGCCCGCGTGTGGAACGGGAACGCGAAAAACGGCGGCTTGCGGGCGGACGCGCGCTGCTTTTTATATGGTTGGGTTCATGCAATCCTCTACGCGAAGCCGCTTCTTCTATGCGGACGAGCCGTAAGCTCGAAAAGAAGCGGCTTCGCGAATAAAAGCTTGCATGTCTCGTCAAGCCGGGCCTTGATTACACCCGGATATCGAGCAGGCTGCCGGTGTCTCCGGCCGAAGCCGATGCCGTGTTTTGCAGGAGTGCCTTCTCGTCCGAAGCCCGCTGCGCCGTTTGCGAAGCTTCATTTGCAGGAGCCGAAGGCGGAGCGGAGGACTCCGCCGAATCGCTTTTCTGCGAACTGAGCTGCGCGATTTGACGCTCGATCTGCTGAATTTGCTGCTGGATCTGCTTGACCTGCTGCTCTTTTTCCGATTTTTCGGATTTGGCCGAACCTTGTTTGACCTTGGTCAATTCGGCTTCGAGCGTGGACTTTTGTTTCTCCAACTGCGCGATTTGCTTCGACGAATCCGAGGCGGAAGAAGCCGACGAATACGACGCTGCGCTGCTTGAAGATACGGATGAGATGGACATGAAACCCCCTGCTTTCTTTATCGGTATCGAGATTCGGCCCGGATGGAGCCGCTTGCCTACTGCTTCTCCATTGTAAAGCTTCTTGTTGAAGACTGGCTGAACGCTAGCTGAAAGTTTGTTGAATGCCGGGGAAAAGAAAAAAGCCCTTACTCTTGGCGCGTGCCAAAAGCAAGGGCTACCGGAAATAGGACTTCCGTTTTAAATGCTGACGTCAAAGTTACGGCCGACTTTTGCGGCGCGGGCTGGCTCCGAACGATTTTCCCAAGGTTGCACCGTACCCGGAGCCGCAGGCGCCGAATAGAGCGAACCCGGAGAATCGAATGAGCCCAACATGGCACGGGCGTAATCGTCTCCGCCTTTCGGAGCCACCGGTCTATTGAGAACCGCGTTCCGGGTAGTCTCTTCCTGCTCTTCGTCCTCCGGCAACGCAAACTCGGGCTGCTCCCGCTGTTGCTTTTCCTGCTCCGAATGCTCGCGCTCCGGACGTCCTTGAACCGTGAATTCCGGACGTTCTCCGTTTGCTGCATCCAACAGGGCAATATGCCGCTCAAGCAATGCAATATGCCGCCGGATACGCATCGCCCGTTGATCCCGGTCCGCAACGGAAGCCGGAAGCTGGAGTACCCGCGACAGCTCGGCTTCCAGACTGGCCTTTCGATTCTCAAGCGGAGCTTTTCCATGGCGACTCGGCGTGTACGACGTATTCAACGCCGAGATGCCTCCGATTGAAGATATGGAACCCGTTCTGCCTTGTATACTGCTCATTAAAGCCATCCGCCTCTCTCTTGATGAAAAATGAAAAACGTCGAATGCCATATGCGCGCGCATAGTCTGTCAACTCGTGTGTCCCGCTCATTTCAAATAGGTAATCACCGTTTATGTGACTGGTTGACCGGCGATCATCCGTTCAACCTGGGGGTTTTTTTCGGTTAGAGTTGAGTAAATAGTGCAAAATACACTGAGTCCGTATACATTACCCCGTTTAACTCCTTTGTAACGCCAAAAACCAAAAAACTTGCAAAATCCGACAAAAACGGATGCTGCAAGCCATTTAGCGAGTATAACGAAACGATTCACTTACAGCCAGCAATCCAGAAATCTGTGCAGCCGTTTAAAAACCGCTTGTTTTCCGATCAGTTATCGCCCGGGCCGTAACGTGAATAAGGATTCGGAGCCCTTCCAGCAACGTCTCCTGAGGAAGCGAAGGAAGCGTGGGCTTGAGCGCCGACAAACGGGTCGAAGCCGGAAAATGGACAAAGCCCGCAAGTGTTTTTGAATGCTTTTGCTGTAAGGAGTCCAGTAAGACATACATGGTGTTGTTGCAAATATACGTTCCGGCTGTGTTTGAGACGGAAGCCGGGATATCGGCTGCGCGAAGCTCCTCCACCATACGCCGGATCGGCAATGTCGCGAACAGGCCGTCCGGGCCGTTTTCGCGAATCGGTTCATCGTGCGGGCTGCGCCCTCCGTTGTCCGCGTAGCTCTCGGTGTCTTTGATATTGATCGCGATCCGCTCCGGCGTAATGGCTGTGCGTCCCGCGGCCAAACCGCAAGCAATGACCACATCCGGTTGCAAACGCTCGGCCTCCTCCAGCAATCGGTCGGCGCAATCGTCATACCGCACGGGCAGTAACAACGTATGTACGTCAATGCCTTCGAAATTTTCTTGCTCGATCCGCTCCAACAGCTCCTGAGTCGGATTGATCGGCGAATCGCCGAAAGGCTCAAAGCCCGATATCAAAATTTTCATGGCTGCTCTCTCCTATTCGGTTAAGATGGTTATGCTTTGGAATTCGTGCGCTTATCCGAGTCTCCGTCCTCTTCACGCCGCTTCTCCTTGAATATCGCATAAGCGATGTGCAGCATAAGACCGAGGAATATCCCGGTACCCGCCAGAACGTAAACCATCGTAAACACTTTGCCCAAACTCGTCGTCGGCACAAAGTCGGGATGCCCGACCGTACTGAGCGTCATCACGCAGAAATACAACGCGTCCACGATCGCCAGTCCTTCTTCCCGCACATAGAAAATAGTCCCCGATATCAGGAAAACCAGGGCCAGAACAAACAGAGCCTGAAAGTTCTTGGAACGAAAGGCTCTAAAAATCCCTCCGATCAGGCGTTTCAAGGTGAGCAAAAATGAAATCATGGTTTCTCCTCCAGCTCGCAGATTTGACCCGGCCGACGCATTGGAATCGCGCGCCTGCTTTTCTTCTTTCTAAACTACCGTGACCGAAGGCCAAGACGCAACCCTTGATCACGCCTGCGTGAACTTTGTGCCGGTTGCAAAGGCTGTAAATCGGTCTTGAGACCGAGAACTTTTCAATCCGCTGGACGAGGTGCATGGAGGCTATAAAAGCGTATAGTTAAGTTAGACTTCGACGTGCTGACGTGCACGATCAAACAAACAGAGGAGAGGTTGTTATGTCAAAGAAAGCGATTTTGGGTCCGCTGCTGATTCTACTCGGTGCATACTTGCTGCTCGGACAAGGGACAGGTATGAATTCGGGAATGATCTTCGCGTACTTCTGGGCTTCCTTATTTATTCTGCCGCTTGGCCTGTTCTTCCACTGGATGTATTTCTCCATGACGCACGGGAGAATGCCCGGCTTGCTGATTCCCGGCGGCTTACTGGTCACAGTGGCGCTCGTCTGTCAAATTTCCATGCTGTTCAACAGTTGGGACGTCATGTGGCCGGGCTTCATTCTGGCTCCGGCTATCGGCCTGCTTGAATTCTACTTCTTCGGCGGACGTAATCGTTGGCTGCTGATCCCGATCAATGTCCTGACGGTGATCTCGTTGCTGTTCTTCGCCGTATTCTCAATCGAAGCCTTAACAACGCGCACCTTCATGGAGCAACCCCTATTGGCCTTCGTACTGATCGGCTTGGGCGCACTGCTGTTGATTCCTTTCAACAAGAAAGCTAAAGCTTCCAAATTTTAAAAGCTATCGGGAAACCGGAACGAATCGTATGCCGCTTACGCTTTTCCGATCCGGCAGCCGAGCCTGTTCACTTTCGCCCCGAACCTCGACTCCAACTTCCGTTCCAAAAAAGACCTTGTTTCGCACCGAGCGAAACAAGGTCTTTTTGAATATGCCGATAAGTTTCTTCAATGCAGCT
This sequence comes from Saccharibacillus sacchari, assembly GCF_037722395.1. GTDB lineage: Bacteria > Bacillota > Bacilli > Paenibacillales > Paenibacillaceae > Saccharibacillus > Saccharibacillus sacchari_A. Next base: position 85,733 of record NZ_JBBKAR010000052.1, read on the forward strand.
TATCGGGGTAGTAGCATCAGCGTCTTCTAAGCTTCGAAGACCTTATTGCCCGCCTTTCAGCGCTTCCACCAATAACTGCGTATAAGCCCGGGCTCCCGCTGGCATCAAATGTACGCCGTCTCTCGCAAAGTAATCATCACGTCCCGCACTCGCCGAGTACCAATCCACGAGCAGGATTCGATTATCCCGCTGCGCTGCGCTCTGCAAGGTACTGTTCACGACACTCTCCCAAGGACGCGGAACACGCGTGTTCACAAGCACGATCTTGGTTGCATCCGGCAGCTTCGCCAACAGATTGTTCATCTGCTCATCGGTAAACGAACCGTTCGTCCCAAGCTGGATCAGCACGGTCGTTCCCATTTGGCCGTTGGCTTCCAACTGATCAACAAGAGCCGGAGCCTGAGACATCTGCCGACCGACTAGGCCGTCAACCGTAATCCCCGGCAATGCTTCCTCCAGATAGGGTTGAATATCGAGCATGACGGAATCGCCGATTGCCGTCATTCCGACTCCCGTTCCAGCGGGCAAGAAAGTGTCCGTCGCTTCATTGTTTGCAGGGTCAACAGCGCCGGAAGAATCCGCTCCGGCATTGGCAGCAACCCCTTCCGTCACCTGCGTTTCCGCAGCCGGAACATCCGTCCCGGCATAAGGCGTTTGCGCTTCCGCCGGCGGAGCAAGCCGGGTCATCGCAAAGCCGAGAATCAGCACAAGCGCAACCGATCCGCCCAATGTACCGGCCAAGCGTTTTCGACCAACGCCAGGCTCTTTCATGACGCGGCGCCACCATTTCCCGAACTCGCCTGTCCGAACAGGCTGCTCGATATACCGATACGATAAAGCGGCCAATACAAAGCTGACCACCAATTGCAATACGATACGAAGCATATTCGGCCCGCCCGTATTCACGAGCGGCGTCGTCAACACGATGACCGGATAATGCCAGAGGTACAATCCGTACGAACGGGCGCCGATCCAGCGCAGCGGCTTCGTGCCCAGCACCCGCCCGAGCCGGCAAGCCGGATGCGCCAGTGCGGCGACCAGAATGGTCGTCGCCAGCGACAGCAGGACCATGCCGCCCCGATACAGGAACGTGCCGTAGTCGTTCGACTTGAAGATCAGCACCGCGATCACGATCAAGCAGATCGTCGCCGTGATATCGAGCGTTTTCGTCGCCGATTTCGAAATATTCGTTTTGAGCTTGCGGCTCGGCCAGACCACCGCCAGCGCCGCGCCGATCAACAGCGAGAACAGGCGCGTGTCCGTGCCGTAGTAGACACGGCTCGGATCTTCGCCCGGGCGATACATGATCGCCATCGCCAGCGCCGAGGCCAATGCAAGCCCGGCCAGCACCAGAGCGAGCTTGCCGCGATTCTTTTGCGCCAGGATCAATCCGATGCCGAGCAGGATCGGCCAGAAGATATAGAATTGTTCCTCGACCGCCAGCGACCACAGATGGCCGAGCGGCGACAGCGGGCCGAAGCTCTGGAAGTACGAAACCTCATGGAAGATCGACCACCAGTTACTGTAGTAAAGAAGCGCGGCGGGCACGTCGCCGATCATGGCGGGCAGCCTTGTGCGGTCGACGATGATCGACCACAGCACCGTCGCCAATACAACAGCGAGCATGGCGGGCAGCAGTCTTTTCGCCCGTCTGACCCAGAAGTCTTTCATATCGAACTTGCCGGTCCGATCCCATTGCGCCAGCAAAATATCCGTGATGAGATAACCCGACAAGACGAAAAACATCGTCACGCCGAGCAGTCCGCCCGGCGCCCATTCCGTATGGAGATGATAGGCGATGACGGCCAGCACGGCCAGCGCGCGCAATCCGTCAAGTCCGGGCATATAACGCCCCGCGCCGGGCTTCGGTTGTTCGGATGCGGGCGTCCGCTGACCGGAAGAACGCGACCCTTCCCGGTCGTACCGCCTATTTTCGCTTTTCGCTTCGTTGCCTGCGTATTGTCCGTTAATCATGGCCTCTGCCCTTTCGGTGATTCGGATTTATGTAGAGCCTCTTCGGGTTTCGAACCTGTGGCTGCCAATATACTAACCCCTATTATAAGCAGGTCGCGCGTTTATATCCAGAATGAGACCGTTTTTTTCCAGAAATACAGGGGAAGCGACGGGGATCGTAATCAGTGCGCCGGATCGCGTGGTGAAGATCAGCGGTCAGGCACGCAACCCCGGTATCCGAAGAATACGACTTACTTGAGATGCGCCGACAGCCGGTAGACGACAGCCGATACACGCAAATCGACCGCCCCCGGCTTCGGGAACGGTCGATTCTCGGAACGTATTCAAACGCAATGACTCACCATCGGAGATCGAACCAAGAAGCACTCGACATAACTGCAAATCTGCATTTATTTTCGCCAAATCCGCTTTCCAAAGCGAAATACCAACATATATCCATTTATTTCGCCTGAATTCGGTCACGACTCGCGATTTCGCTCCGATTACCTGTATATTCGCATCTATTTTCGCCTACCCTGTCACAATCGCGAAATAACGGGATATCCGCACTTATTTCTTTTTGCCGCTACAGCAAGAGCAACAACAAAACAATAGCGACAACAACGATAGCGAAAAAAGCAGCGAAGATCGTAGCGGAAAAGGCATCCACATCGACTTCCTCAGCCAGCCGGAACGATTCACGCCGACCTCTTCCCGCCCTTGCCTTTTCCTCAAACCTGATCCGCCTACGACCCGTTCATCTTGAATTGAAGGAACAGCTCGTTGTAATGCACCAGCATCTTTTTGCCCAGATTCTCGTACACTTCCAGCCGCTCGGTCAGCTCATCCGGCGGGTAGAAGCGTTCGTCGCCCGAGATGTCTTCCGGCAGCAGCGCGAGCGCGGCGTCGTTCGGCGTCGAATACCCGACATATTCCGTGTTCTGCGCGTTCACTTCCGGGTCGAGCATGAAGTTGATAAACCGCATGGCCCCGTCGACGTTTTGCGCCGTTTTCGGTACGACCATATTGTCGAAGTACAGGTTGGACCCTTCTTCCGGCACCACGTAATCCAGTTCTTCGTTCTCGCTCATGATCTCCGATGCGTCACCCGAGAATACCAGTCCCGCCGCCGCTTCGCCGTTCGCCAGCAGCAGCTTGATCTCGTCGCCGACGATCGCTTTGACGTTGGGCGACAATAGCATCAGATGGCTGAGCGCCTGCTGCAAATGCTCTTCGTTCGTATCGTTGAGCGAGTAGCCCTGACTGACAAGCCCCGTGCCGATCACTTCGCGCGCCCCGTCCGTCAGCAGGATATCGTTGCGCAGCGACGGGTCCCACAGGTCTTCCCAGCTTTCGAACGTCAGATCCGTCAGGTTGGGGTTGTACACCACGCCGAGCGTACCCCAGAAATACGGCATCGAATACTCGTTGCCCGGATCGAACGACAGATCCAGGAATTTGGGGTCGATGTATTTCATGTTCGGAATCTTGTCGTGATCGAGCGGAATCAGCAGCTTTTCTTCCCGCATTTTCTCGATCGCGTAATCGGAAGGGACGGCCACGTCGAACGTGGTGCCGCCTTGCTCGATCTTGGTCAGCATGGCCTCGTTCGAATCGAACGTCTGGTAAATGACCGTGATGCCCGTTTCTTTCTGGAAACGGTCAAGCAGTTCGGGGTCGATATAATCGCCCCAGTTGTAGATGGTGAGCGTGTTGCCGCTGCTATAGCCCTGGCTGGAGTTCAAGCGGTTCGCAACGACGATCAGCGCAAAAGCGACGACCAGAATCAGAATCAACGTACGCGTCATCGACTTCATTGCGGCACCCCCGCTCTCGAAGCGGCTTCCGCCACTTTGCGTTTTTCACTGCGGCGCGCGGAGATGTAATACGCGACGACGAGGAACAACGTGAACAGGAAAATCAGCGTGGACAGCGCGTTGATCGAGAGCGATACGCCTTGCCGCGCCCGCGAGTAGATCTCGACCGCGAGCGTTGAATACCCGCTGCCCGTCACGAAGAACGTCACCGCGAAGTCGTCCAGCGAATATGTCAACGCCATAAAAAATCCGCTGAAAATGCCAGGACGGATAAACGGCAAGATCACCTTCGTCAGCACGTCCCGTTTGCTTGCGCCGAGATCCCGGGCCGCGTCGACCAGCGTCGGGCTCATCTCTTGCAGTCTCGGCAGGATCATCAGCACCGCGATCGGGATACTGAACGCCACGTGCGAGATCAAGACGGACGCGAAGCCCAGTTTGACGCCGACCATCGTGAACAGGATCAGGAACGAAGCGCCGATAATGACGTCCGGGCTGACGATCAGCACGTTGTTGAGCGACAGCAGCGTGTTTTTCAACCGGGCGCGGCGGATATTCTCGATCGCCAGCGATCCGAACACCGCGATGATCGTGGCGATCGTCGACGATAACAGCGCGATAATCAGCGTGTTGATGACGATAATAATCAGCCGCGTATCGGCGAACACTTCTTTGTACCAATCCAGCGTGAAACTTTCGAAATCGTGCATCGCTCCGCCGCTGTTGAACGAATAGTACATCAGGTACAGGATCGGCGCGTACAGCACGGCGAACACGAGAATCAGGTACAGGTTGGAGATTCCGTTCTTTTTTCTCATCTCCGCACCCCTTTCTTGCTTCCGCCGGTCACGAACATAATCACGGCCATCGCCACGATCAGGAATACGGCGACGGTCGAGCCCATGCCCCAGTCCTGCGTCACGAGGAAGTGCTGCTCGATCGCGGTGCCGAGCGTGATCACTTTGTTGCCCGCGATCAGGCGCGTAATCATGAACAGCGACAACGCCGGAATGAAGACCGAGATGCAGCCCGCTTTTACACCCGAGAGTGTCAGCGGAAAAATGACCCGGCGGAACGTGATCCAGCTCGACGCGCCCAGATCGCGGGCGGCGTCGGTCAGCGACACGTTCAACTCTTCGATAGCGTTGTAGATCGGCATAATCATGAACGGTACGAAAATATAGATCGATACGAACACAAAGCTTCCGCTCGTGAACAGCAATTGCCGCTCGCCGATCCCGATCGCGCCCAGCAGCGAGTTGATCGGACCGTACGTGCCGAAAATGCCGATAAACGCGTACGTTTTGAGCAGCAGATTCATCCAGGTCGGCAAAATGATCAGCAGCAGCCAAAGTTGCTTATGCTTGGTGCGCGTGAGCAGAAAAGCGGCCGGGTACGCGATCAGCAGCGAAAACAGCGTGATCAGAAACGCGTACCAGAACGAACTCAGCGTCATTTTCAAATACACCGGAGTGAAAAAGTCGGCATAATTGGCAAACGTAAAACGGCCTTCCACGTCGAAAAGCGAATAGTACACGACCAGCACGACAGGCGCGATAACGAACAGCACCACCCACAAATAATACGGAATGTAGGCGAGCGCCCGCGCGTTTACGCCGCCCTTACCGTTCATGATTGCCAACCTCGACTTCTTCGTCCTCCTCGTACGCTTCCAGACGGCGGTCGAACTCTTCTTCCGTTTCCCCGAAGCGCATGACGTGGATCGCTTCCGGGTCGAAGGTCAGTCCGATCTGCGCGCCGACGTCGGCCCGCTTGGTCGAATGCACCAGCCATTCCTGGCCGGATTCGTCGTAACAACTGATCTCGTAGTGCACGCCGCGGAACAACTGCGTATCGACGCGCACCTTCAACTTGCCGGCTTCCTGCGTGGTGATCTCCAGGTCTTCCGGGCGAATGACGATCTCGATCGGCTCGCTCGCGCGAAGTCCGGCGTCGACGCATTCGAACCGTTTCCCGTTAAACTCCACCAAATAATCGTCGATCATCACGCCCGGCACGATATTCGATTCCCCGATAAAATCCGCCACGAAGCGGTTGATCGGCTCGTCGTAAATATCGTTCGGCGTGCCGCTCTGCTCGATCCGGCCTTCGTTCATGACGAAAATGTAGTCCGACATCGCGAGCGCTTCTTCCTGGTCGTGCGTGACGAAAATGAACGTGATGCCCAGCCGCTGTTGCAGCTCGCGCAGCACGTACTGCATCTCGGTACGCAGCTTGAGGTCGAGCGCGGACAGCGGTTCGTCGAGCAGCAGCACTTCCGGTTCGTTGACGATCGCCCGGGCGATCGCGACGCGCTGGCGCTGGCCGCCGGACATCTCGGTGATGCCGCGGTTTTCGTAGCCGTCCAGATTGACCATTTTGAGCGCTTCGGTCACTTTGGAGGCGACGACGTCTTTTTTCAGCTTCTTGATCCGCAGCCCGAACGCCACGTTCTCGAACACGTTCAAATGAGGGAACAGCGCGTAATCCTGGAACACGGTGTTCACCTGTCTTTTTTCGGGCGGTACTTTGTTGATGATTTTTTCGTCCAAAAAGATCGAACCCGCCGTCGGCTCCATGAATCCCGCGATCATGCGCAAGATTGTCGTTTTGCCGCAGCCGGAAGGACCGAGCAGCGTGTAAAACTTGCCCCGCTCGATCTCGAAGTCGATATTTTTCAATACGGTCAGTCCGTCCTCGTACCGCTTCATCACGGATTCGAAACGGATGATAGTTGGCTCTGCGATAGCGAAACCCCTCCTCTGGCAACAAGAGACCCGGACCCCGATCGGCTCCGGCGCGTCTTTTGTTATTGTTGTTGATGGTTAACCTGTTTCTAACCGCCATTTTACAGAAGAAAACAGCAAGGCGCTACATTTCTGTGTATGCGCAAGTCGCTTTGTTGGTCAAAAAAGGCGGAACGGTCACGGATTCGAAACGAAAAAACGCCAAAAAGCGCCGATACCGCCCGAAAGCGGCATAGGCGCCGGATCGCAAACTTCGAAACCAAGCCGCGTCAAGCCGGATCTTCGGCACTTTGCAGCGCGCGAAGCAGATCGTTCATTTTCAACACTTCCGCATTCGGCCCGTCGATCAGCCAATTTTTCATATTCAGCAGATAGACATGGTTCGCTTTGACCGCCGGAACGGCTTGCCAGATCTTCCCTTGTTCCAACGCGTTAAGCTGGTCGTACGTTTTTTGCAGTCCTTCTTCGCTTCCGTCTTCGCTCAGGGCCACCACGAATAACCGGTCGGCGGTGATATCGGGCAGATTTTCTTGCGAGATCGGGACGTTTTGCTTATCCGCGTTTTCCTGCTGAAGCTTCAGCACTTCCGGCGAAGCGGTCAAGCCCAACCCCGCGTAAGCCAGTCCGACATAACCCGCGTACGGATCGGAATCGTTCAGCACGCTCGGGAAAAAGAGACGCATATCCGACTCCTGCACTCTTAAAAAGGCCGACGTTTCGCCGCTGCCGATATACGCCGCCACTTTCGCTTTCGTTTCCGCGATTAGGTCTTCGTGCCCGGTCAGGATCGTTTGCGCGCGATCTTCCAGACCGAGCGCCGCAGCCAGCTTCGGCAAGGAACCGCGCCAATCGCTTCGCCCGAACGCGATCGTCGGCGCGATCTTTTGCAACTGCTCGTGCATCTCCGGGTCAAGCTGCGCCGACGCGACGATCAGGTCCGGCTGCGCCGCCAAGATCGCTTCGTAGTTCACCGTTTCGGTCAAAGGCACGATTTCCGTTCCCTGCTCGGTCAGTTTCCCGTTCAAATAATCTTGCCGCGCGACCGGAGTCGCCAGTACCAACGGCACGTCCAGCGCCAACAGCATGTCTTCCATATTGACGGATACGATCCGTTTGGGCTCGGCCGGAATTTCCGTTTGGCCCAGTTCGTTTTCGACCGTTTTTACGCCCGAAGCGGCGCTCGTCGCCGAATCGTCGGATTTTGCGGCAGTCGTCGTTTCGCCGACCGCGTTCGCGGAAGTCTCGCCCGGAGCCGAATTTCCGCCGCATGCGCTAAGCAACAGCATAAAGATCAGCGCCGCCAACGGCCACGCGCAGGTTCTTTTTTGCCAAGATCGTTTCAATTTCTCCACCCCATCTACTGATACTGATATTCATTATCAGATGTGAGTATACCATTCGCTTACCCTCGCCGGAATGGAGAATAGAGGGATCGAACATGGACGAAAAAGGGATTTTCGAACCCCGCGTCACGCCTCGTCGCCGAGCAGCCGGTTGGCTTCCGCGACGATCTGCCGATGGGCATGCGCGGAATAATCCAGCCAGGGCATCTCGCCGACGCGGATATATCTTCTTCCTTGATTCTCGCCGAGCATGGACATCCAGCAGGCTTGAGCGGCCGCGCCGGGATCGACGATCACCAGATTGATCTGTCCGGCATACGCGTGCCAACCGTCGTGAGGCACGCTTCGGCTGATCGGGATGTCCCGATACCGATAAGCCGGATTCAAGCCCAGATCTTCGAACAATACGCCGCCTCCGTTGCGCGCGCCGTAGACTTCGACCCGGTCCGCTTTGAGACGGAGCAGGGCGACGGTGGCGCCGCCGAGCTTCCGACGCAGGCCGCGGCCGACTTCGTCGACCTGACGTTCGTAAGCGTCCATCCATCTTTTTCGCTGGGCCGACAAGCCGAGCAGGTAAGCGATATCGCTCAGATGCCCGCGCCAATCCGCCGTGCTCCAGGGCACGACCGCGATCGGCACGCGGTCGGGCAGCCGTTCGCGGCAGATCCGTTCTTCCCATTCGCTGCACAGCAGAATGCCCGGTTCTTCAAGCCGCAACCGTTCCAGGTTGTAATCGACCACTTCGCCCGACACCGGTTCGGCGCGGCGAAGCCAGACCGGAATACGGTCGAAAAAAGCCCGCCGGTGCACGTCGCGTCCGGGATCGAGCACGGCCGCGCGCGGAACGGCGCCGAGCGCGAGCAATTGGCCGGTGTAGGCGAAGTTGACCGAAGCCAACCGCCGCCGGCCTTCGGAACGGCAACGGCTGGGAGACACGCCGGAGAGTTCGCTGAACTTGCGGCTGAAATAATATTCGTCTTCGAAGCCGCTTTGCTTGGCGATCGCCTGAATCGGGCTGCTGCCGAGCAGCAGCTCGCGCTTCGCCGCTTCGATCCGCAGTTTATTGAGATGCCGGATCGGGCTGTCGCCCGTCATTTGTTTGAACAGCTCCGCGTAATGCCAGACGCTAAGCCCGGCCCGATCGGCCAAAGCTGCGCGCGTGATCGGTTCGCGGTAAGACTGCCGCATATACGCCAGCGTGCGGGCGACCGCTTCGCGGCTGTCTTTTTTCCCGCTCGTTGCCGGATATTCCCGTTCGCCTAACCGGACCGCCAATTCGCTTAACGTCGTTTGGCGCAGCAGGCGTTCACGCATGCCCGCGGACGCGGGAAGCGGACGGCACAACAGCGCCGCCGCTTCGCTCCAAACGAACCCTTCCGTATCCCGATGCACACCGGCAAGCAGCGGCGGATCGGCGATCGGTTCCAAATGAAAGGAGTGCGCATCGCCGGCCGCCGGCTCCGGTTCGCATCGTTGCAGCAGTTCGAAGCCCAGCACGTAACATTCGTTTTCCGGCGCGGAAATCACGCAGCTCTCCACGCGGGTTCCGGGGTTCAACGCCATTGCCGAACCTGCGCCCGCAGCCTGTTCGATCCCGTCGGCTATAATCCGGATATGCGCTTGCCCGATCGGAACGAGCAGCATATATCCGCGAATTGTTTTGTCCCGCAGTCGCGCTTGTATCCGCGACAGCGTCAGCGCCGAAGCTTCCAGCAAACGGGGTACCAGCAAGCGCAAACGCTCGTCCGCGCTTTGTTCGCAAGCTTCGGGATGATGCGAACTATCCATGATTGTCCGTCCCCTTTTCAAGTAGGATGTCTATAGGCCGAGTCGCGCTTTCAGAATCGGTTAAGGTTTTTCCTTTACATTAAAGCTTAACAGAACCTATCCGACACCGAAAGGAAGATCGCCCATGCTGCTGTTCGCCGTATTGACCACCTGCCTGCTCGTCGTTGCCTTGATGCTGATCGTCGCCCGAAAAGTTCCGAAAAAGTTCGTGCTGCCATTATTGGCAAGCGCGATGGCGCTCAGGCTGGCCGCTGCCCTGCCGATCGTCGCCGGACTCGGCGCGTTGGCAAACTGGGTGCACACGCTGTAAAAAATCGGAGTCTCAAAGTTTGTTTTTGCGCATGATCGGCACGCCGACCCGGTTTAGCAGCGGCGATAGCAACGCCCAGCCGATCCGGCGGTACGGCGGCAGATGCCGATCGTGCACCGCGCTGTATTCGATCTCGGCCGTCGCTCCCCGGTTGCGCTTGAACTGCGCCGCTCCGGCGCTTTCGTGCAGCAGGCAGCCTTCTTGATCGGCCAGGCGCAGCAGAACGGCCGACAGCATCCGGTACAGCCCCGTTTCCTGCGGCAGCGCCGTGTCGTACCCGAATACCGGCGTGGTCATGATCCCGTTTTGCGCGTAATAGCCGAGCACCGCGTCCAGCCTGCCGGTGTCGCGAGATCTCAGCGCGTGCAATTTGAGCAGCCCTTTTTGCAAAGCCTGCTCAAAAAAAAGCGGCGTGAATACCGGATTATGCGCCGAATATTTGTCGATGTACAGCAGACGGTACAGCTCGGCCAGACGCGGCGCGTCGGCGGCGGACAGCTCATGCGGACCGCACAGGTCGTACCCGTGTTTGTCCAGCAGGGCGTAATCGCGCTTTAACAGCCAGCGGGCTTTCGACGGAACGGTGTCCGGCGAATCGTACAGATACACTTGTCGGCTCGGGACGAGGCGGAAACCGAGCTGTTGCAGCGTGTCCAGGTAAACGGGCGTCGTGCGCGGGTTGAGCGAGCGGAAGATCAGCGTACGGTCCGGGTATTCCCGCAGCAGCAGTTCCACCAGCGAAACGATCTCGGCCGCGCCGAGCCGGGGATACAGGTTGGTCGACAAGAGTCGGTTGTTGACCTGCACGGCTTTGTTGAAACGCGAGGCTTTGAACAACCAGCCTACAGGCGTCAGCAGCGCGCTCAGTGCAACCCGCGCAGCGCGCGACCGCAGCATCGACAGCTCCTCGCGGGCGTAACTGACGTAATGCGTGTACGGCGAAAACACATACGAAGCGCCGTACTCCCGCTCGCCTACGCTGACCGGCAGCGTGACGCCGAGCGATTCATGGTGAATCGCGCGCAGATGCGTATCGACGTTGGCGATCAACGCGGAGACGCTTGCCGTTTGCATGGCGGCCAGCCAGCGCAGCGTGGAATATTCGTCAGACGCGGCGGCCGGAACGGCGGAAGCGGCAGCGGTGTCCGCTCCGGGCGCGGTCATGTTGCCCGACGTATCGGGACCGCGCCTATCGGCTTCGAGCGCCGCCGTTCGCTCCGCCAGCCAACGCTTCATGTTTTCCTTTTCATACAGGCTCCATCCGCTCATTCACCGCAAACCTCCTCTGCACGCGCCTCAGCTTGGTCACGCCGGGAACGAACGTATAAGGCTCGAACGCGATCTCCGGCGCACGCGCGTCGATCCGATCGCATAGCTCGGCCAAAGACTCGCGTACGCGCCGTTCCGTGTCGACCCGGTCGCCGCGTTCGCTCACGTCCAGTTCTACGGTCAGGCTGCGCGGCGAGTTCAGCACGGCGCGATACGCCTGCACCTGTTCCGAAGCGGCGATGATCGTCCGCGACACGAAATCGGGGAACAGCGTGACAAAGCCTTGCCCGGTAATCGACGGCAGCACGAACAGGTCGTCGCTGCGTCCTTCGATCCGCTCGATCGCCGTAAACGGCGAGCCGCACGGACAAGGCGTCCGGCGTTCCGTCAGCAGATCGCCTAGCCGGTAGCGGATGATCGGCTGCGCGAAACGCACGAAATCGGTCACGATCGGCACGAAAACGCCGCGCTCGGCGTCGACGTAATCTTTTTCGATATGCACGACGTCTTCGTTGAGATGAAGCGTTCTGTGACGGCACGACGCGCCCAAAAAACCTTCCGTGCACTGATACACCTGATGGATCTTGCGGCCGAACGTCTCCTCGATCACCCGGCGATCCAGCGGATCGAGCACCTCGGCCATCGCCACCAGATGCCCCGGCTCGATATTCAGCCTGCCCGCCCGGCGTTCGCCCGCCAATAGACGCAGCATGGACGGCGGCGCGGCGAGAACGGTCGGACGCTGGGCATTCAGCGCGGCCACGTGCCGCTCCAGCGGGTGCAGCAGATCATAGAACTCGAAGACGACTCTTTTGCTGCGCACCGAACCGTACAGATTGCTGTCCGCCCGCAGGAAAAAAGCGATATTATGCCGATGAAGCAGCGATCCCGGCAGCACCCGTTCCAAAATGGTTCCGGTCCAGGCCAGACGCTCCCGGCGGCTGACCAGAAACAATCCCCGGCTGCCCGACGTTCCCGACGACATCCCGATGGTCAATCCTCCGATCTCCGGCGTAAAATCGCGCGTCCGTTCGGCTTGCAGCGCCAGATTCATCGCGTCTTCGCGCCGGATGCCCGCCGTGTTGAGCGTATCGAAATTGTCCATCATCGCGCGTTTGTCGATCTCGGGGAAACGACGCCACTCCGCAGTCTCGATGCCTTGCCATAACTCCCGGTAAAAAGGCGACGCTTCGCGCACGCGTTCCAGATGGCGGAGGATACGCGATTCCTGCCAGCGTTCCAGACGGTCGCGGTCCCGAATCGCCGCACGTCTGCGCGCCGCCGCGTACTGCATGACGATATAAAACGGATCGGTATTCATGTTGAAGATTCCTCCTTTCGGATTGTCTGTCGGACGGGATGCCCCGCTTGGGCGAGTGAACATCTATAACGCCGCTTCGCCGCCTGTCGCATACAAGCGCTCGGCTTCCGGGCAGTGCGAGGCAATGATCGTCAGCTCGGGGAACGCTTCGTGAAGCTGCCTTAACGCGCGGAAGCTTGCCGCATACGCTTTGCGATCCGGCATGATGATGCCCGCAAGGCCGCTCGGCGGACGATTTTCGCGGTAAGCGGCCGCCGACCAGGCGGCATCGGCGCAAAGCAGCACCGGCCCGCGCTCCGTGCGCAGCAGCAGGCCGATCTGGCCGTAAGCATGACCCGGCAGATCAACGGCGAGCAGACTGCCGTCGCCGAGCACGTCCGTAACACGGCGAAAAGGAAATCCAGGCAGCAGATCACCAGGAACCTCAATACGCGACTCCGGCGAAAAAGGTCTGGCGCGTTGATCGAAGTCATCCGGCAGCAATCCTGGCAGGAAGCCTCGTTTGACCGCAGCGATTCCTTTTAACAAACGCATGGAATCCAACGCTTCGCGTTCATAGAAGAATTGTGCATTCGGAAAGTCTCGCAGCCCCGCCACATGATCCGCATGGAAATGGGAAACGATAATATGCCGAATATCGGCTGTATCAACGCCTGCTGTATGTAATCGTTCCGCCGCACTTTGTCCTTGTTCAAAGTCAACCGGAGTCACCATCCGATACAGCCTTGCCGGAAAAGGATCGGTTTCCCGAAAGAAGCGCTCCGAATACCCCGTATCGAAAAGCACAGCGCCTTTTTCGGGATGCTCGATGCAGGCAAACAAGGCAGGGATACGGATGCTGCGCAAACTTCCGCCGCGAATGGTCACCCACTCCGGATGGCGGCAGCTTCCCGTGGAAAAGATCTTCAGCGATACTTTTGGCGCAGAACGGTTGACTAGCCCCCATAAACGATCCCACGTCGCTTGACCTTGTTCGGGTGAAAATGGGTCGGATATCGGCGAAAAAACAACCGGACGCTCTATAGGATTGAAGGTAGGCTGTTGTTTTTCGGATTCTGTCACAATGCTCCATCCTCTCGCTGCTGTTCTTGCCACCATTTCACAAAATGATCCAAACCTTCGTCGATCCCTACCGCCGGCTCGTATCCAAGTGCCGCGCGCGCCGCCTGAATATCCAACGTCTGACTGCTTCCCAGCATACCGACCAACGAGCGGGTCAGTAAAGGCTCTCCGCCGGACGGACGCCATTTCGCAGCCGTCTCCAGCACTGTCGCGGCTGCACAAGCCACGGCGAAAGGAATGTTTTTAGGACGCAGCGGCTTGCCCAGCTTGGCAAACAATAACTCCGCCGCTTCCGCAAACCGAATAGGCTGCCCGCCGCTGATATTGTAAATACCGCCGAGCGCTTCCACCGGAGCTGTAGCCGCAAGCCGGATTGCCCGCACGGCATCGTCGATATACGTCAGATCGATCAGAGCCTCGCCCCCGCCGATAAACGGTACACCCGTTTGCTCGTTCGCTTCGATCAGACGGGGCAGGATCGTCCGATCCCCCGGCCCGTATAACGCCCGCGGCCGCAAAATAATCGTTCCGAGCCCCGATCGGCCGACGCGTAAAACTTCATGTTCCGCCGCCAGCTTCGTTCGGGCATACGCGCTAATTTGTTTGGCAGGCAAAGGATCGTTTTCGCGGACATTCGTGCGCTCGCCCAGACCGAAATAAACGCTTGGCGTTGAAATATGGATCAACCGCGGCACCTCGCCAAGCAAACAGGCCTCAGCTACATGTGCCGTTCCCCGAATATTCGCTGCTTCGAAAGCTTCATCTTTTCCCCATGACGCAGATAATGCCCCGCAATGCACAACGACGTCGAAACCACGAGCAATGGCTGAGCGAACAGCTTCTTTGTCACTGAGTTCTGCCTGAATAAAAGGAATACCGTCTTGCTCCAGCAATCGGCCGATCTGCTTATTGCGACCCAATCCGGTCACCTCATGACCGTCCTTCAACAGACTGTGCGCCAGCCGCTTGCCCAGAAACCCGGTTGCCCCGGTCACCAGCATTTTCATCTTTTTACCTCCCCGTCGGCGTAACCCGATTTCACATCCGTCGCTGTGAACAACTTTTTCCAAGCGCCAAAATCCACAGAAACCGAGTAAGCTTATCCCCGTTATCCCCCGGATATCCCCGGTTTTGGTGTAAAAGTGCTCGAAAAGACGGCTTGAAAACACTTTTCCACATGTGGATAACGTTTTTCGATCCAGCTCTATCCCTTGCTTATCCACATACGGGAGGTTGATTCCTTTTGGCAGGGGAGGCGGAAAGGGGGCGCCCGTCGAAAGCTTCGTCGCCGATCGGTTGCCCGTTCCAGCCGATATCGAAAACGGAGGCTTCAGACGTCGTTTTCCCAATCAAGCGCGCTCGGCGGCGCAGCTCCAACATCATGCGCAGCGCTCGAGGCAGCACAGCGGAATCGCCGCGGCGCAGCAGCACGTCGCGTGAGCCGCGAAAATCGCGGAACCAGCGCATGATTCGCTTGGGGGAATGCAACTGCCCCAGTCCGCTGCCCAACATCGGAAGCAGCAGCATAGGCGTCTGTGCCGGATTCGCGATTAATGGCTTGGCAACGGTATCCGGATTTGCGAGAGCATCCAACAAGCCAGGTTCTGTAGCAGATCCGTCCTGCACTTGTGGAACCTGCGGAGCCAACAACAAATGCACCCCGCTTGTCGCGCGCGGATTGCATTCGATCGGCAGCAGCATCCCGTTTTGCGTACGGATAAAATCGAACGCAATCTGACCGCTGAAGCCGGTCCGCTGCACGAAAAGATCGACCCATTCTCTCGCCTGCGGATCGTTATCCGGCCGAAAACAGACGGACGCTCCGCTTGCCGTCTGCGGCGCCCGGTACGCCGCATGAGCCAGCAGCCGCCCTTCGTGCGCGACTGCGTACGTGCACAGCATCTCGCTCCCGGCGTATCGCTGCGCCACCCATACCCCGCCCTCGCGCTGTACCTGCGCGCGGGCTTCGTCCAGCGTCTCGTGCCTCGACAGCCGGGCCGAAAACCGCGAAAACTCCGGCTTCAACAGATAAGCCGGTTCCCCGGATCGCAGCGGCGGCGCTTCGCCCGCGATCCTCGCTTCGCCGTCTTCGCCCAGCCGGAACGTCTCCGGCACGGCGAACCCCAGCCGCGCGCACAGCGCGATAAACGCCCACTTGCTGTGCAATTCGCGCAGACTCTCAAGCGAAGGCGCGAGCACGCGGCAATCGGGGCCGAAGCTGCTCCGGTACGCGGAAATATAAAAAATTTCCTCGCACGTCGGCAGCAGCAGACGTATGCCCTCGCTGCGCACGATCTCGCGCAGCGCGGCCGCGTAGCCTGCCGCATCCTGCGCGGGCGCAGGCACGCGGAAGTTCCGCTTCACCGCGCGCGAAGCCGCGCACAGCGGGAACTCCAGGCTCTCGGCGGTATAGACTTCCGCCCCTCTCGCCGCAAAGCCGCGCGCCAGATCCAGCGCGCACGGCGCGCGGCCGCCTGTAATCAGCACACGTAACCCGTTCATGCAGGCCCTCCTTTTGGTCGCCTAATAAACCAGCACAACGCCGCCCAGCGACAAGCCTGCGGAAGTTCCGACCAGCAGCACGTTATCGCCTCGCTCCAGGCGGCCTTCGCGCACCGCCATATCCAGCCCGAGCGGGATCGAGGCCGCGATCACATTGCCGTAATGCGGCGCGATATACAGCATCTGCTCCTGGGAAATCCCAAGCTTGCGCTGCAAAAGCTTCATCGCCATCACGCTGCCTTGATGCGGCACAACAAGCTTGAAGTCTGCCATGGTCAGCCCTGCATTGCCCAGCAGCCCGTTCATAAAGTCCGGCAGCAGACGAGACGCCTGGCGGAAGATCGCTTCCCCGTCCATCGAGAATAGATAATCAGCGGCGCTTTCTTCGCGATACGATCCGGCCGGAATCCCGCTTCCGCCGCCCCGAATCTCGGAGTGCTTCGCTCCGCCGCTATGGGTAGTCATCCGGGCATTCAAAATCCGTGCGGACTCCCCTTCCGCCGAACGCTCCACGACAGCGGCGGCTGCACCGTCTCCGAATAAAGCCGCACTTTCTTTATCTGTCCAATTCAGCCCTTTCGACGCAATCTCGGAAGAAACGATCAGAATGCGGCGGTAGCGCCCGGCTTCGATCAAGTAAGACATCGTATCCAGCGCCGTCACGAAGCTCAAGCAGGTCGAATTGATATCGAAACAAGGCACACCCGATTCCTCTTCGCCAAGCGCCCGTTGGATCAGCGCCGCCGTACACGGAATCGGCTGCTCCATCGTGCCGCTGGCGCAGACCAAGCAATCGATGTCCGCAAAGGTCAGCCCTGCTGCCTGTAGCGCTTCTTGGGCAGCATACGCGCCCATCTGCGAAGCCGTCTCTTCTCCAACGAAATGCCGATTCGCTACGCTTGTCTTGCGCATCACCCAACCTGGCTCGGCACCGAGCCGAAGATCAATCGCCTCTGCCGAAATGCCTGTCCCTGGTAAGTACCTTCCCGTTCCCGTGATCTTTACATGACGCGTTTCCATGAACATTCCCCCTACAGGATGTTGGACTCGCGAACGATGTCCGTTTATCTTTTGATCTCTTTTGATCTCTTTTGATCTCTTTTGATCTCAATTATACGCCAGACTGTCGACGCGGTTTCTCACACTTCCCAAAACGCAAAAAATCGTCTTCGGTTCGCCGCCCGTCTAGCGGGCGATTCGTACCGAAGACGATTTTTCGTCTCGTTTTTATAAGAGGCCGAACGCCCCCGCCTTCATGGAGAAGGCGAGCGTCTCGGTCTACTTGTTCTCCGGCTTAGGTTCTCCTGTCGGATTAGCCAATACCGGGAGCATTTTGGTGTCCCGTTTCATCGGAGACGAGCAGATCGGACAAGTCGGTTCGTCTTCGAACGAAAAGTTGTCTCTCATCCAGCCTTTGCAGTCTTCCTTCTCGCAACTCCATACCGCGGTGCTTTCTTTCACAAGTTCCTCGTCCTGCTTTTTACGAAAATACATGCTCGATGCCTCCCCGTCTTGGATAGGGGCCGCAGCCGGTCCCGGATTTTACGTGTGGTGGAAATGATAACGACTATAAAAAATAATAAATCAAGCCTTTTTGACCGGAAAAGATAAGGTCAAAGGAATCGCTAGGCGCGGGTTCATCCATTCTTATTGCCCGGAGGGGTATAAGATTGGATGAACGCTACGTAACTGAAAAAAGGACCACCCTCAACTCATGGTTAAGAGCAGTCCGTTCTTGGAATTCTTACAGCTTAGTTACGTTTTCTGCTTGTGGTCCACGGTTGCCTTCAACGATGTTGAATTCTACGCGTTGGCCTTCGTCGAGGGTTTTGAAACCGTCGCCTTGAATAGCGGAGAAGTGAACGAATACGTCGCTTCCGCCTTCAACTTCGATGAAGCCGTAACCTTTTTCTGCGTTAAACCATTTTACTGTTCCTGTTTCCATGAAAGAAAACCTCCAAAAAGTTATTTCCGAAACTTTGGCGTATATCCAAGTTCCGGCAACATGCATTTTTTATGCTCCGTGGGGATATAAAAAAATCACACATTGGAAAAGGTTCCATAACCCAAACATGACAACCCTTTCCAATATGTGAATCTGGACTGCCCAACCGCTATTACTTGATATCTTAACACAGCGAGGATTCAAAAGCAAACGTTTCCTTCTTCGCATAATGCTTCTTTTCTAATTAAGCAAGCGAGCTACGGCGCGGCCCCAGCTCGCTAAACAGCTTCGGTATGACGCTTCTGGCGGACCTGTTTAGTACGGACATCCGACCCCTTATCGCTTGGGTTGGGACAGCGAACTAATACCGATCCCGATCTCGTACAGCAGGATCAACGGAAAAGTCACGATCAGCAGCGAGAAGGCGTCTGGAGGAGCAATGAACCCCGCCGAGACCAGTAGCGCAAAATAAGCGTACTTGCGAATTTTGCGCAGCGAGACTGGCGTCACGATGCCCAGCTTCGTCAACAGCATGAGCAAAAGAGGAAGTTCGAACAAAATGCCGAACGGCACGACCAAGCGCAGCATAAAATCGAAATACTCCCGAATGCCGATCACCGGCGTAAGTCCCAGCTCTGCCGACAGGCCGAACATAAACCGCAGTACGGTTGGGAATACAATCGTATAGGCAAACGTCGCTCCGATAAGAAACAACATGAAAATGGCCGGAATATAGAGCAGCGTCAAGCGGCGTTCCGCCTCGTACAACCCCGGCTTCACAAACTGCCAGATCTGGAACAGTACCAGCGGAAAGATCAAAATAATCGCAATCCAGAAAGCGGATTGAACCATAATGCTGAGCGCATCCGTGACCCGGAACACATGCAGCGACATCCCAAGCGCTTCGCCCGACCGCTCCAACCACTCAATAACCGGACGTGCCGCCCAAAATCCACCTATAAACAGCACCAAAAAGACACCGGCGCAGATCAATAGCCGGCGACGCAGCTCTCCGATATGTGCCAACAAGCCCATCCGAACGTCATCGGGGAGAGTCGGGTCGGCCTCCCTCGTCTTCCGTTGCTTCTTTTGCCAAGTTGGGCGCAGTCGCCGGGCTTTCCGCCGCTTTGCGGGCAGCGGCATTGGACTCCCGCGCGGAATCGTCTCCCAGCCCACGGGTCGCGCTGCGGAATTCTTTCAAAGTCTCTCCAGCCGCCCGTCCAAGTTCCGGCAGCTTCTTCGGCCCAAATACAAGCAAAGCCACGCCTACCACTACCGCAATGCTTCCCGGTCCAAAAGCCATATCCAATGCCTCCGCATCTATATTGATAATGATTATCATTTAATTCGAAATAAAGTTAGTATAGAGCGCTACCCCCCTGTTGTCAACAGAAAATATTTACATATCATTTTACAAGTTCTTCAGAAACTGTTTTCGACAAAAACCGCATGGTTAAGCGATTCTTCTAGATGTCCCAACAAGTTTCGTTATTAAAATTTTTACATTGACAACAACCTCCAGCGCTCCTATAATCGAGATACTTTTGACCAAAATGATAATCATTATCAGTTACGGAAGACTGTATAAACCAGAAAGGACGATTCCCTCATGCGACGCGCCTTCCCGCTTCGGATTTTAGGCATTTTGCTTATGCTATCGCTGCTATGCGGTACTCTGGAAGCCCAAGCGCTCGCTTCCGGTCCGTTAACAGAAACGAAAGATGCGATCACCGCGATCGATGCAGCTCTGCTTCAGCTTGAGAGCAGCGACATCGACGGTTCGAAAGAAGCTTTTGCTCCGGTCAAATCATGGTGGACACGCAGCAAACAGACCGTCAAAGGCGATTCGACGACGCTTGCCGCCGAAGTCGACCGCAGTATCGCCGGCGTATCGCTCGCTTATATCGGCGGCGAACGGGAAGAGATCGGCAATGAGTTAAAAGCTCTGCGCCTGTCGCTGACCAACTACGATCAAGGCGCCTATACCGACAACGACGGGCAGACCCGCATGACGCTGAGCGTCTATATCGGCAAGCTGCAAGCTTTGAAAACGTCCGTCGAATCCGGCGATCTGGACACGGCGCAAAACGGAGCCAAAGAGCTGCAAAACCAATGGCTGGCCGTCGAAGGCGAAGTGGTCGGCCGCTCCGCTTCCGTGTATGCCGATACCGAACGCGACCTGGTACTGCTGCCCGCTTATTTGTCCGATCCGCAGCAGCAAGACCGGGCACTGCCTTTGCTGGAAAATATGATCGCCTCCCTCACGCCGCTCGCCGACGCCGGATACAGCTGGATCGACGCGGCGCTTATCCCGATCCGCGAAGGACTGGAGGCGCTGCTCGTCGTCGGCTCGCTGCTGGCGTTCGTCCGCAAATCCGGCTCGCCGCGCGGACAACGCTGGATCGTCGGCGGTTCGGCGGCAGGGCTGGTCTTTTCGATCGCCGCGGGCGCGGGCGTCTCGCTGCTATTGTCCGCGTCCGTGTTCGGAGCGGGCAACTCGCTGCTCAACGGCTGGACAGGCGTCGCGGCGGCGGCCATGCTGCTGTACGTCGGCTATTGGCTGCACCGCAGCTCGGATATTCAGCGTTGGAACGCCAAGCTGCGTCAAGACAGCAGACAGGCGTTGTCGGGCGGACGGATGTTTTCGCTGGCGCTGCTGGCTTTTCTGGCGATCGTGCGCGAAGGGCTGGAGACGGTCATTTTCCTGATCGGCCTTGCGGGACGGATGCCCGGACGCGAACTGCTGCTCGGCATTTTGGCTGGATTCGGCGTGTTGGCGCTGGTCGCCGTCGTCATCCTCAAACTGGGCGACCGGTTGCCGTTAAAACCGTTTTTCCTCGTATCCAGCCTGGTCGTGTTCTACCTGGGCTTCAAGTTTCTCGGCTCGGGCATCCATAGCCTTCAGATGGCAGGGTTGATCCCTTCCACGACCGAGCTTTATCTGCCGTCCGTGCCTTCGATCAGTCTCTATTCGTCCTGGTACAGCACGCTGCCTCAACTGCTTCTGCTGCTGGCCGCTCTGGCTACCTATCTCGGTCCGTTCCTGCGCCGCAAAGGGCATCGGACCGCATAATCCAGTAGCTTGACCGCATTCCATTTAAGGTTTGCGTCTATCGGAAACACGTACGGTTCAAGCGGGTTTTCGAGGGGCGTAACCTAACCTCTTAAGCGGTCAAGGTACTACTTTTTCCAAATTTCATTTTACGGAGGTACTTCCCATGACCCATTTCCCAACGAAAAAGAACGCGACAACACGCCGCAAACTGCCTTTTGCTATCCTTTCTTCGGCGGCACTGGCTGCTATGCTGGCGCTGAGCGCATGCGGCACCCAAGCCAACGACACCGCTGCAAGCACCCAGACCACCTCGGCTGACGCAAGCACCGATACCGCTGCCGAGACGACAACGGCCACTACGGAACCGGCAGCAACGGACAACGCAGCAGCGACCGACGAAACTGACGAAGCGACGGCTGCCGTACGCGAAGGCGCGCAAAAAATGAAAGACGAAACGGCCAAGTTCCAGGAAGCGCTCGCCGCAAGCGACGATGCCCAGGTCAAAGCGCTCAGCGGCTCGATCAACGATGTATGGCTGTCCTACGAAAACACGGTGCGCGACCAATTCCCTTTGCTGTACACCGAAGTCGAGAAGTACGAAATGCCGATCTTCTCCGCGTCCGCTTACGACAAAATGGACTACGCTTCGCTAACCGATAACGCGGAGAAGCTGCAAGGCGCACTGGATAACCTTTTGACGGCTAAAAAGACTTCCGCTGCCGCTTCCGAAGTGTTGGCGCAGGCTGTTGAAGGCTACGAGAAGTACGTGCGCGAGCAAACGGACCGTTTCGTCGAAGAAACGCAGGTGTTCGCCGACGCGGTCAAAGCCGGGGATATCGACAAAGCCAAAGCCGCTTACACGACTTCCCGCGCTTATTACGAAAATATCGAGCCGATCGCGGAAAGTCTGGGCGACCTCGATCCGAAGATCGACGCGCGTCTGCCGGACGTCGAGAGCGAAGACCAATGGACCGGCTTCCACCGGATCGAACGCGCGCTATGGGAAAACAATTCGCTGGAAGGCCAAGATAAGTACGCCGATCTGCTGATGACGGACGTCAAAGCGCTGCAAGCCAAAGTATCCGAGCTGAAGCTGGAACCGGAAGCGATGGTCGCAGGCGCGATGGAACTGCTGAACGAAGCGGCGACGTCGAAGATCACGGGCGAGGAAGAAACGTATTCGCATACCGATTTGGTCGATCTGGCCGCAAACGTGGAAGGCTCCAAAGCCGTGTACTTCGCGATTATTCCGGCGCTCAACGACGGGCATCAGGAGTTGGCGGACCAGCTTGACCAACAGTTCCAGACGTTGGAAAAAACACTGTCGCAATACAACAAGGATGGACAATACGCGCTCTACACCGATCTCACGACCGAGCAGATCCGCGAGCTGAGCGATCAGCTGTCCCAATTGTCGGAACTGATGTCGCAAACGGCGAAAATTCTGTAAGGGGTATCGATTCGGGGGAGAACGAGATGAACAAAGGAAATGGCATGAATCACGGGAACGAAGACCGCGAGCGGATAGAAGCAGATATCGAAGCGGAAAAAGGCGCACGCCGAACGAACTCAAACAGCGTCTCCACGCACGAAACGGCAAAACCGTCAGACGACGCCGGAACGCCGAAAAAAGGCTATACCCGGCGCGAGATGCTGAAAATGTCCGCGGTAGCAGGAGGAGGCATCGCGCTCGGGGCAAGCGGCCTGGGCGCGATCATGAAAATGTTCGGAGCAGCGGAAGCGCCGGCCAGACCGAGCGGCGAATCGTCTTCGGCCATGAACGAGCGGTTGGACTTTTACGGCGAGCATCAGAGTGGCATCGTGACGCCGCAGCAGACCTATATGTATCTGGTGAGTTTCAAGGTGACGACTTCCGACCGCGACACCCTGATTGAACTGCTGCGGGACTGGACGCGTTTTTGCGACCTCAGTACGGGCGGTTCTTCCGCCGTAGAAGGTAACGGGCGATTGCTGCCGCCGAGCGACAGCGGCGAAAGCGTCGATCTTCCGGCTGCACGGCTCAGTCTTACGTTCGGCTTCGGTCCCTCTTTTTTTTCCGAGGAGGGTCAGGATCGGTTCGGCGTAGCGACGCAAGCGCCCAAGTATCTCAGCGATATCCCCCGAATGCCCAAAGACCGGATCGACGAGACGCTGTCCGGCGGCGATATTTGCGTTCAGGTGTGCGCGGAAGACCAGCAGGTCGCTTTTCACGCGGTGCGCAATCTGATCCGGCTGTCTGCTTTTACCGCTTCGGTGCTGTGGATGCAGGAAGGCTTTATCAGCTCGCCTCCGGGCAATACGCCGCGCAATCTGTTCGGGTTTAAGGACGGCACGGCCAACACGCTGCACGATTCGGACTCCGGTTACAAGGATATCGTATGGTGCGGAGCAGACGAGCCGACTTGGATGCAAGGCGGCAGTTATCTCGCTTACCGCAAAATTCGGATGCTGTTGGAAGTCTGGGATCGTTCTTCGCTCAAGGATCAGGAGGATACGTTCGGTCGATATAAGAGTTCGGGAGCGGCTTATGGAAAAACGGACGAATTCGATACGGTATCGCCCGGCGAGTTGCCTGTCGATTCGCATGTGCGTCTGGCAAAAGACAACGGCGCGCAGATGCACCGCCGCGCCTATTCGTACACGGGCGGGATCGACGCCCGAACAGGCAACGTCGAAGCGGGACTGTTGTTCCTCAGTTACCAGCGCAATCCGCAAGAGCAGTTTATTCCGATGCTGCGCTTGATGAGCCAGATGGATAAGCTCAACGAATACACGTCGCATATCGCGAGCGGGATGTTTGCCTGTCCGGGCGGGTGGAAACCCGGGGAGTATGTGGGGCAGCGGCTAATGGAAGGGTAAGGCGGCGCGAATAAAGCCCAATCGAATCAAGCCAAAAAAACGCATCGGAACATCGTATCAGGACAGGATCGGGACAGACTACGACCGGAGTTTGGAGAATAAGTGCGATTATACAGTTATTTTCTTCGAATTTTGCCACTTGGGGAGAATAAGTGCGGATATA
>NZ_JBBKAR010000053.1:0-193745 GCF_037722395.1 Saccharibacillus sacchari
TATTTTTAAAAAATGCTGATCAAAAGTCAACAAATTTCAGCTTTTTCGTTGTTTTCGATACAAATGGGCCCAAGTTGTTGACGAAACATCAACATTTGGCACAACAGCTGTCGATTGGGGCTTGAAATGTTGACATTTTGCACACAAATTTGCGTTCGAGCAGCTTTCATCGCGTATCCGCATCGTAAAATCGGTCAAGACGCTAAAATAAGCAACCCGTACTTCTCGTACTTTGGCCGTATCCAATCCAGGGTTTGCACTCCTCGCAACCGCACATCTCAAGCGTTCACAGTGCCGTACTTTGCCCGCATCCAATTCAAGATTCGCACCCCTCGCAACCTAACGTCGTAAACGGTCAGGGTACGAGTAACTTTCCGCTCCAACATCAGGTTTGCGGTTTAAAAAACGCTCTTCTCCTTCCGCCGATCTTTCCGACTATTCCGCCTGGATGCCGCCGCCCGTTTTTCCTTTTCCCCGAAAATAACGCTTGCATTCCCCGATCTTTTCTTGATATATTAGTGACCTTCTCTTTTTTCTCACCTTGTCTGAAGTGGACGTTTACCGTCAACACAAAGCTTATCGGAGGTGTAAGATGATTTCTTTCAGGAGTAATACCCGGCTTTATCAGACGTTGGCCGCCAAGGCTTACGCGCGCAACATCCAGTACAGAGGCTCGCATCTGCTGCATAATTTCGCGAGCGCCGCTTTCGGTTATCTGTACGCCTGCATCTGGATCGGACTCGGCCGCGACCACTCGCTCGGCGACTACGGGACGATCGGGATGATGCAGTATATTACGTTCACCCAGACCTCCCTATGGGTCGCGAGCTTCACCACCATGGGACTCGGCATTCCGCAATCGGTCCGCACCGGGCAGATCGCGCTCGATTTGATGCGTCCGGTGCATCTGTTCGCGCATCTGATGGCAAAAGAATGGGGGCAGATCGCCTACCAATTCCTGTACAAGTCGATCCCGATCTATATCGTTATGCTGCTCGCGCTTGGACTGACCCCGATCGACGGCGGACGCACGTTGCCTTTGGCGCTGACGGCTCTTGCGGGCGCGGCGTACATGGCGATCTGCATGAATTACATGATGGGGATCAGCGCTTTGTGGACGACGGAATCTTCCTGGCTGTACTGGGGAAACCAGGCGCTGATGAATCTGCTCGCCGGCTTTTTTATTCCGCTGGAATGGCTGCCGGAGTGGCTGCAAACCGTCGCTTGGGCTTCGCCTTACCCGTTCATGCTGTATGCGCCGACGCAATTTTACCTGGGCCAAGGCGATCCCGTGCTGCTGCTCGGAACGCTGGGATGGTGCGCCGTGTTGACGCTGCTGTGCTTATTGTCGACCAAAGTGCTGCGGCATAAGGTGGAGGTGCAAGGCGGATGAACGGACAAAGATCGGTGGATCGCCGGATCGTACTGCGGAATTACATAAAGTTGTATCTCATCCTGATTCGCACCAGCGTTCGGAGCCGGATGCAGTACCGGTTTAATTTTGCGTTTGGAACGTTGTTGGCGGCGATTATTCAGCTATCCGAGTTTCTGATGGTTGCGATCGTGTTGGCGAAATTCGGCGCGGTACGCGGTTGGACGATGCACGAGGTCGGTTATTTGTTCGCCGTGATGACTTTGGCCAAAACGCTGTATCGGACCTTCGGCAACGAAGTGCACAACCTGGAACGCTATCTGGTGGAGGGCGAGCTGGACCAACTGCTGACCAAGCCGCTTCCGGTGCTGCTGTCGTTGATGCCGCGCGGCTTTCGCATCATGTTCGGCGAAGTCATTCAGGGCGGCGCGATTCTGGCCTGGTCGCTTGGAGCGATGCTGCATAGCGGTCAGGTGACGTGGTGGGCGATACCGCAGACGTTATTCGCGATCGCAACGGGCGCTGTGGTGCTGTTCGCGATCGGCATGGCGACGGCGACCTGCGGATTTTGGACGACGCGAATCTCTATGCTGCAAAATATGACCGAAGACGCGGCGCAGACAGCTGCGCGTTATCCGCTGACGCTGTATCCGGGCTGGATGTCGGGACTGCTGCTGACCGCGATTCCTGTCGGGTTGGTCGGCTACGTGCCTGCCCTGTACATTTTGCGCGGAGAACTGGGGACGTGGGTGTTCCCGGTGCTTGCCGTTGCTTCATGTCTGGCCGTGCTGCTGGCATTGCGGTTTTGGCGGTTCGGGATCGGCAAGTATCAGAGCACGGGAAGCTGAGAGGGGGATGAAGATGGAAAAAATGGCGAGATTGGCTGTGCCGACTTTCGAGTCTGAACGCGAAACGGCGATCGAAGCGGTCGGACTGTGCAAAAGCTTCAAAACGCCCGTCGTTGCGCAAGGCCGATTCTCGGGAATTCGTTCGTTGTTTTCACGGGAGTATACGACCAAGGAAGCGGTGCGGGATATCGGGTTTACGGTGGAAAAAGGAGACTTCGTCGGTTATATCGGGCCCAACGGGGCAGGCAAATCGACGACGATTAAAATGTTGACCGGTATTCTGCATCCTTCTTCCGGAAGTGTGAAATTAGCCGGCGTCGATCCGCATCGCGACCGTTTGCGCTGCGCTTCGAGGCTCGGCGTGGTGTTCGGTCAGCGCAGCCAGTTGTGGTGGGATCTCCCGGTGAAAGGCTCGTACGATATTTTGGCGCATATGTACGGGGTGGAGGATACGGATAAAGTCAGACGGCTCGGCGAATTCGCGGAGTTGCTGGATTTGGACGAATTCTGGAACACGCCGGTGCGCAAGTTGTCGCTAGGTCAGCGGATGCGGGCGGATATCGCGGCGGCGATGCTGCATGATCCGGAGCTACTGTTTTTGGATGAGCCGACGATTGGATTGGACGTGAACGCCAAACGAAATATCCGGGGCTTTTTAAAAATATTGAACGAGCAATTCGGCAAAACAATCCTGCTCACGACGCATGATATGGACGATATCGAGCAGCTTTGCCGCCGCGTGATGGTGATCGGCGGCGGCCGGCTGACGTATGACGGCACGGTGGACGGACTGCGGCGGGAGATCGGGTTGCCGACGGAGATCAAAGTGACGTATCGGGACGGGTATGCGTTACCGGAGCAACGGGCAGGTTTGACGATTGCCGGTGCCGGTCTGAACGGGGAGCATACCCAGAACGAGCAGGAGAGAGACTCCGAAGGCCGCGCAACCGCAAACGGCTTCGCGATGCGGATCGTGTCCCGAACCGATTCTGCCTTGACGGTCGAGGTCAACCGCCAAGAGGTTCGGACGATGGACGCGCTGCGCGAACTGGGGCATTGGGGCGAGATCGAAGATGTGGAGATGCGGGAGCCGGACTTCGAAGAGGTCATCCGGCGGGTGTACGGGTAATGGATGCTTTATAATGAAGGAGATCGCTGTGATCGGCGTTCAAGAAGGTTGGGATGCTTGATCGCAGCGCCTTATCGAAAGTTGGCGGACGTGATGAATTTCGGCTTTATGGCGCATGGTCTTTTATCCGCATTGGGTTATGTATTCGTGCTGCCGCTGCTATAGCGGGGTGAAGGTTCTTTTTGTTACGCCTATAATCTGTTCCAATTCTTCCTGCCACGCGGACATCGGGAATGATTCGGTCTCCAGATTGGTCAACAGAATAATCGAAGCAGCTCGCTCGGGATAGCGGATCATGAGGCTGGCATAACCGGGCCAACCGCCGCCGTGAGACAACTTGACGCCGATTGACGGATGCGGGGACGGTTCGGCGAACCAACCGAACGCGCGGGATAACGACGGCTGCGATTGATCCCCGTGATCCGGCTGAACGTCACAACCCGTTTCGGATAAAAATAAAGCTTGCGACTCTGGGCTGAGCAGAAGGCCTTCTCTCAAGGCCTGGTCAAGCCGCCACAAGTCGGAGACGGTGGAATGGATCGTTCCGTCGCCCTGAATGCCGTCCAAGTAGACCACATAATCGAATTCGTGTCGTTCGTCGGGAACGAAAGGAATAGAAGCTCCCGGCAAAGCGACGAATCCATGCGCCAAATCTTCGATCTCCCGAGGGTTGAGTCGGCGATTATAGACCGTGGTTCGCGTCATTCCGGCAGGCCGGAATACTTCTTGCTCCATGAATTCGGCATAAGGGATGCCCGACACGGCTTCGATAACCGAAGCCAGCAGGACATACCCGGTGTTGGAATACGCATAGTCCGTTCCGGCAGGGAATAGCGGCTGCGGATGATGCAGCTTCAGCAGTTGCAACACATCGGGATTGCGGGCGATCCGGCTTACATCCCATACGCGGTCGATCAGCTCCATATAATCCGGCAGCCCGGAGGTATGGGACAACAGCTGCCGAAGCGTAACATCCCGATACGGAAGCTGCGGCAGGTAAAAAGCGACCGGATCGCGATAGTCCAGCAATCCGCGTTCGGCCAGGATCATCGCGCCGATTGCCGTCATCGGTTTGGTGACCGATGCCAGCTCGAACAGCGAGTCGGTCGTAAGCGGACGGCCCGTACGGAAGTCGGCTTGTCCAGCGGCCGCTTCCAACAGCAGCTTACCGCGGTCAACAACCCGCACACAGCCGTTGAATCGACCCGAAGAAGATTCGGTTTCCAGCCAATCCAGCAGTTGCGCGACACGCGGGTCTTCGCAAGGATCGTTCGCAGTCGTGGCTCCGAAAGAGATCGGGACGCCCGGAACGCTAGCGCTATCGGCGGAAACCGACGAGGAATCTCCGGTTCTGCTCATGGCGTTCCCAGCTTGTCTTCGACAGCGCTAAGAATTTCCTGTTTGCCGTAAGCCGTGCCGCCGGACACCAACGGATCTATCGCATTGATAAAGACTTGCCCGTTTTGCACGGCTTTCAGTCCTTTCCAGACGTTGCTCTCCTGAAGCTTGCGTAGCGTTTCGTTGGATTCGTTATTTTCGTAGAGATCGTATTGCAGAAAAATATAATCCGGATTTTCCGCATACAGACCTTCCAGCCCGATCGGCTGCTGTTCGGAGGTACGCTTGATCAGAGCCGGAACGGGAAGAGCTAACTCGCCGTACAGCACATCGTTCAAAAAGACATCTTCCGGGTAGACCATCATTTCGCCGCCACGCACACGGATCGCCAGGATGTCTTGCCCTTCATAGTCCGCGAGGCTTGCGTTCAAGCGCTTTTTGCCTTCTTCATAACGTTCAATAGCCTGCTTCGCTTCAGCCTGCTTGCCTGTAAGTTCGGCCAGCAGATTCAGATTGGCTTCCCAATCCGTGCCGAAATGGGAGACTTGGATCGTCGGCGCGATCAGCCCCAACTGCTCGATTACGGCATCTTCTTCCATATCCGTCGCGATGATCAGATCCGGCGAAAGCGACAGCAAATATTCCATACTGTCCGAACCGCTGCCGAACAACGGAATCGCGGTATCGCCGAGCGGACTATAGAAGCCGGGGAACGGATCGTCCTCGTCGCCGATCGCGCTGGATGCGTAAGGTTGCACGCCCAGCACGACGGCATCCTCCATCGATTCGAACGCGTTCAGAAAAATGATTTTTTGCGGTTCGACAGGAACGGTATAGCTGCGGCCCAGGTACTCCACGGTTCGGGTGTCCGTCTTTGCAGCCGCTTCCGCTTCCGTTTTCGTTTGCGAATCAGCCGGAGCCGCCGCTTCGGCAGCGGAAACAGCAGTCGACGTAGCGACAGTTGAAGAGACGGGGGTTTCTTTCTCCGCTTGGGTAACGGATGAATCGCTCCCGCAGGCGCTTAATGCGAAACTCAGCAGCAACGCGCATCCAACAGTAGGCACTGCGCTTTTTTTATTCAACCGGATATTCATCGTTTCATCTCCTGCCTAGGGACCGTAAGCCCTAAATCAATTTATTGATAATTATTCTCAATAAAAAGCATAAAAAAAGAACGTCCTTTTGTACATGGATAAAAGGAAGTTCTTTTCATGGAGAATCGGCGGGCGCGAAGCGGCGCAGAGCATCTTCCACGATCAGCCGATGCGGAAGCGCCGAATAGTCTCGCCAGGGAAAAGAAGCAACGGCATGAACTTTTTTGCTGCGCACGGCACGAAGTCCGGCCCATTGTTCATCTTGTTGAAGCTGTTGCCACGCGTTCATGGTCGGAGGATCTTCATAGATCAGCATCAGCAGATGGGCAGGATCAAGCTCCGCCAGTTGAGCCGGAGTCACGAGCTGCCGTTCCCGATCGATCAACCGTTTGGCTGAAGTGAGCTTCAGATCACCGTAAAACACTTCGCCCAAGCTGCGATCCTCGCAGATATAAAGTCGATCTTCTTCAAGCAGCAGGCATAGAAACGAGCCGGGAGTCTGCGACGCGATTCGCTTGGCGGCTTCTGCAACAAACCGTTCGTATTCCTCCAGCCACCGTATGGCTTCCTGCTCGGCTCCAAGCCATGCGGCCAATGCGCGAAGTTGGACTCTCCACGGCAAATCGCGATCCAAAACCCATACGGGGCCTCTGTTTTCCAGTTGAAGGCGAAGCGTGGCATCGAAATCGGACGGACACAAAAAGGCGCTATAGTCGACGGGTTCGGACAGCAGCAATGCTACATTGTCGGCTTGCGCGGCCGCATCGCGGTCAATCTTGAGCTGGAGCCGAACGCGGTTGCCGAATCGTTCGTTATAGTACGATCGCCATACCGGATGAAGCGGCGCTGCGCGCGGGAGATAGTGTAGTGGCGTCAACAGCCCGATAAAAGAAGCATCCAGCGCCGCGATAGGCCGACTGCGACTGCGCATATAGGCGGTCGGCGTCACGCCCGTTTCCTGTTTGAAGCGTCGGCTAAAATAAAATTCGTCCTCGTAACCGACTTCGGCGGCGATGTCTTTGAGTCGTCCGTGGCCCAGGGCCAGGCGATCGCTTGCCGCTTCGATTCGAAGTCGGGTCAGCTCCTGTCCGAACGAACGGCCGTAACGCTTGCGGAATACGTCCCCATAATGTTTGACGCCGATACCTGCCTGGGCCGCCAGATCGGCAGCGGTCAGAGGATCGCGGAAATGCACACGTAAATACGCTAATGTCGCATCCATTTTGGCGGCTCGGTCCACTGTCGGAGTCAAGGAGACATGCAGCCGATGCAGCAGCTCGTAGAACCGGGCAAGCAGCAAAAACGTGTCCGAAGCGGCTTGCGATTGAGCCAGTCGATACATCTCCTCGCACAACGTTGCGAAGCTCGGATCGGGCAGCCAGCCTGACTGCGCCCGGACTTCCATAGGAGGCAAGCCGCGGACGTTGGGCATCGGGGAATCTTTTGAGATCGATGAAGTAAAACGGAGCACATAAGCAGCTGGCTCGCCCCCCGCGTCTTGCGCTCCCGGGACTAAGCCGAAGGGCTGTTCGGGTTGGCAGAAGTACACCCCGAAGCGCTGCATCTTCTCTTCGCGTTCACCCCGAAGCAGGATCGATCCGCTTTGCAGAGGGAATACCAGCGCGAGCGTGTCTTCCGATCGCCGGATGCTGCGCGCGTCGGTAGCGGTAGTCCAAAGCTCGATTGTAGAAAGGCTGTACATGATGGGCGAGATCTCCTTCGGTGTCAACTTACTCGTGGCTTGCCCCGTCCGCTTCTGGCGTTTCGCCATGCGATAGCAGCGTATCCAAAGCCCGGCTGTACTTCAGCAGGCGCTTCTGATCTTTTTCCGACGGCTTTTTGATCCGGGTCAGATCCATGTTGTCTTGAAGATCGAGGATTTTGACCCGTGCCGCCAGCCGATTTTCTTTGATCCGCAAAATAAACTCATGGTAAGTCTCGTCTTCGCGGCGGGATAACCGGTCGATCGCTTCCACGATTTCGTCGGAAAAGCCTTCCTTGCGCAGATCATCCAGCGTCAAGTCGGTATCCTCGATCGTGTCGTGCAGCACGGCGGCGATCTGTTCCGGCTCCGTGAGCGCTTTGAGCATCAGACGGACGGGGTGGAAGATGTAGGGACGGCCGCCTTTGTCGGTCTGGCCTTCGTGATACTGTGCGGCAAGCGCGATTGCGCGGGCTAATGTAGACATCGAAATTCCTCCTTTTACTCTTGCAAATTAAACGTGCTCAAGCGGCAGCAGCTCGGCGACGTTCCGGTAAAGTTCCGAAATTCGCAGCGCTTCTTCCTGCAAAATCACCCGTCCGGCTTCCGTGGCAAGGTAGAATTTTTTGCGTTCGATCTCGGCGGTTTGAAGAATCAAACCGTCGCCTTCGAGCTTCGCCAGACTTTGATACAGGGTACTGGCCCCCAGCGAAATCCGGCCGGACGTCAACGATTGCACATGCTGCATAATACCGTAGCCGTGACGTTCCTCCCTGAGCGAAAACAAAATATAAAACATCGTTTCGCTCATCGGAAGAAATCGTTTACGGGCTTTGTCGAGGTTCATTCTTGCTCCTTTCTCATATATCGCGTCGTGATGTAGTTGATGTGTTCAATATACCTTTCATCCTTGCTTATTGCAACGCGGGCAGAATCCAAGCTCTGCAATCGGGTTGTCTCCATGCGTACATAGCAAAAAGAACCTGCCGAAGTCGACAGGTTCGCTGAATATGCGGAGAATGAAGGGTACGAGGATCAGACTTGAGCTTCCGCTTTTTTCGGCGGCTTGCGCTTGCTGGGTCCCATTTCGTGCGAATCTTTGTTCAAGACTTTGATCAGGCTTACCGCCATCGCGATGATTACGAACGAGAACGGGAAAGCCGAGATAATCATCATGTTTTGCAAAGCCTGAAGACCGCCGGAATACAGCAGTACCAATGCCATGGCCGTCAGCATGATACCCCAGGTCGCTTTGAGGATATTATTCGGGTTCTGATTGCCTCCGGTCGTCATCATGCCCAGCACGAAAGTGCCGGAATCGGCCGAAGTGACGAAAAAGATCGCGATCAGCCCGATAGCCAAAATAGAGATGGCCGTTCCCCACGGATAGGTAGCCAACATGCCGAACAGCGTTTCTTCGGCTACCAGTTGGGAAAGCATCGCGGTACCGTTGCGTTCGAGCGCGATTGCCGATCCGCCGAATACCGAGAACCAGATAAAGCCGATCAGCGAAGGGGCCAGCAGCACGTAAGCGACGAATTCGCGAATGGTGCGGCCTTTGGAGACGCGGGCGATAAAGATGCCGACGAACGGCGACCAAGAAATCCACCAAGCCCAGTAGAAGATCGTCCAGCCGTTGATCCATTCCCGATTCTCGGGATTGAGCGGGGCGATGCGGAAACTCATGGTGATAAAGTTTTGCAAATAACGGCCCAACGAATCGGTGAACAGATTGAGCGTGAACAGCGAAGCGCCGAAAGCGAACACCACCACGCACAGCGCCGCCGCCAAAATCATGTTCACGTTGCTGAGAATCCGTATCCCTTTATCCAAGCCGCTAAGCGCGGAAGCCATAAACATGACCGTTACGATCAGAATGATGATAAACTGCGTAAGAATATTGGACGGAAGGCCGAACAGGTAAGACAGGCCGCCGTTGATCTGAACCGCCCCGAAACCGAGCGACGTGGCGACCCCGATAACGGTGGCGAGTACGGCGACAATATCGATCGTTTTGCCGATCGGACCTTTGGTATGGCGCCCGAGCACCGGAGTCAGCGTCGAACTGATCAGTGCAGGCTCGCCTCTGCGGAACATGAAGTAAGCCAGCGACATCGCCACCAGGCCGTAGACGGCCCAGGCATGAACGCCCCAGTGGAAAAAGGTAAACTGCATCGCTTCGCGTGCGGCGGTCTCCGTTCCCGTCTCTCCGGTAGGCGAGCTGACCGCATAGTGGTTGATCGGTTCGTACGCGCCGTAGAAGACCAGGCCGATGCCGACGCCCGCGCTGAACAGCATCGCCAGCCACGTCGGGCGCGAATAATCGGGTTTGTCGTCCTGCTTGCCCAGCTTGATCCGTCCCAATGGACTGACCAGCAGGTAAATGCAGACGCCGACGAACGCGGTCACCGCGATCAGGTAATACCAGCCGAACGTATCGGTCATCAGCGATTGAACGTAGTCCGTTCCTTGTTCAAGCCCGGCGGGCGCAATCACGCCGATTGCGACGAGCAGAACAAGGATCGCTGCCGATATGTAAAACACGCTTGTTGCTTGCTTCAAGTTTTTCACTTCCGTTTCGGATAAGTTTGCGGAATTGTCGAATTTGGTTGACTGCTTATTACATACACCGAAGTTTTGTGAGCGACGCAAGCGTAATCGGTTCAAACTTTTCCGAAATCGTTATCAACGCAGACACACCAACGGTTTAATCAATCAGAAAAAACGATAGATTCCGGCAAAACGAAAGCTTGAAATTCGTGACGCGGACAGCAAAAAGCCGCTTCCCTTGTTCGGGAAACGGCTGGGTTTGCATGACCGGAAATGATCCGCTCGGATTGAATCAGAAATTAAAATTATCCGGGTCCGGGCCGGTGCGTTCATTTTTGTTGAGCGCTTCGAGCGCGGATACGTCTTCCGGCGTCAGCGTGAAATCGAACAGGTCGGCGTTTTCCACGATCCGGCTTTCTTTGACGGAGCGGGTCAGCACGACCACGCCTTTATCGAGCACCCAACGAAGCAGAATCTGCGCCGGGGATTTGCCGTATTTTTCGCCGAGGCCGGTCACGACTTCGTTTTCGAACAGCAAACCGCGCGCCAGCGGCGACCAGGCTTCGACTTGAATGCCTTTTTTCGCGCAGTAGTCCAGCAGTTCGGCTTGAGTCAGCAACGGGTGGAATTCCACCTGATTCACCGCCGGAACCACTTCCGCGTCGGCGAGCAGATCGTCGAGGTGGTGCGGCTGGAAGTTGCTGACGCCGATTGCGCGGATGCGGCCGTCTTTGTACAGCTTTTCCATCGCGCGCCAGGTGTCTTTGTATTTGCCTTTGACCGGCCAGTGGATCAGGTAGAGGTCGAGCACGTCGAGCCCCAGCTTTTCCATCGTCGCATCGAAAGCAGCCAATGTCTCTTCGTAACCTTGATCGCCGTTCCAGACTTTCGAGGTGATGAACAGATCGCTCGGATTCACGCCGGATTCGCGAATCGCTTCGCCGACGCTTTGTTCGTTTTTATAAGCGGCAGCCGTATCAATACCGATATACCCGGCTTTGATCGCGGCTTTCACGGAATCTTTCGCTTCGTCGCCATCCTTGACCTGCCAGACGCCCAGACCAAACCAAGGCATTTCTACGCCATTGTTCAGCTTTACCGTTGCATTCAAACTCGTCGTCATCGAAAAATTCCTCCTCTGTCGTCAACAAATTGGGCAGATACCCTTTCGTTGCGGTATCGCCATACAGTTACTTATTATAACAAACTTCCTTCGCGCAACCAACCTGTCTTCAACGTTCAAGTCGGTTTCATAGGCGTCCATGTATAAGATACCCGTCAGAGTTATATTCAATCGCAATCGGGGAAAAGGAACGCAAAAAGCCAAAAGCCGCGCATAAAAACGCAGCTTTTGGCTTGGGACGGGAGTTGGACGTTTGCGATAGATCAGGCTTGGACTTCTTCAGCCGACTTGGCATACGGAACGCGAAGCAGCACGAGCAGGCCGATTGCAGCCATCACGACCAGCGACAGCAGCGCCGCGCGGCTCGCCATCGTGCCGTATCCCGCCAGCGCCCAGGTCACGCTGCCGTACACGAGCGGGCCGAGCACGGAAGACAGTTTGCCGGAGAACGCGAACAGCCCGAAAAACTGGCCTCTTTTGTCCGGTGGCGAGAGTTCGACGATCATGGTGCGCGAAGTCACCCACAGCGAGCCCATCGCGACCCCGTACAGACACGCCGCCGCCCAGAAGATTGCGTTGGAGAACGCTGCGGCGGCCAGAATAAGCGCGGCAATCAGCACGATCGCGACGAGTCCGGACGATACTTTTCCTCCGACCCTGCGCGTAATATGGCCGAAAACAAACGAACCGACGATCGCGCAGACGGTAGCCACGAGATACAGCAAAATGAATTGTCCGGCACTGAATCCCATCACGGCAGTTGCGTACACGCTCATCATGGCAATCGCGGTCGCGACAGCGTCATTGAAAAAGAAGTAAGCAATCATGAACGTGAATACGGCCCGATGCTTTTTCGCTTCCTTGAACGTCTCGTAAATCTCCCGGTACCCGCTGAAAAAGGACTTGCGCGCTCCGCTTGGGACGGCGACGGGCAGCGTAGGCTTTTCTTTGTACAGCAAAATGATCGGCAGCGAGAAAAGCAGGAACAATGCGGCGGTCAGGATAAAAGCAAGCGGATAGTCGCTGCTGCCTACGATGCCGTAGACGACCAGACCCATCAATGTGCCGATATAACCGACCGCGACGCCGAAGCCCGAGACGATCGGCACTTGGGAGCCGGTCGCGATATCGGGCAGCATATTGTCATAGAAAAGCTGGCTGGAATTATAGAAGAATTTGGCCGCGGTAAAAAAGATCAATACCATCACGATCGACAGCGGCAACCCGAACAGGGAGGAAGGGCTGTTCGTATACGCGGTAAATCCCATCAGAAACGTAAAGATAATGGCGGCCAGCGCAAAAGGGACAAGAAACGTCTTTTTGCGTCCGGTTCGGTCCATCCATACCCCGAGCAGCGGCGTGAAGATCACGAGCAAGAGTCCCGAAGCGGCGTTGGCGTAGCTGATAAAGGTCGTGGCGATCTGGTCCATCCGTGCGTCTCCGCCAAGCACCTGTTGCAGATACAGCGGGAAAAAGATGGTGACGATATTGGACGAGAAAATCGTGTTCGCAAAGTCGTATAGTGCCCAGGATAACACCGGCAGCGACAGGAACAGCGCCGCGTTCGAACCGCTTTTGCGAGTTCGGCGGGGCGGTTTGGAGGCAGCGAGCTGAGACATGGCAATCCCCTTTTCGATAAGATTCTGGCAAAAGCCTTCTTATCCCCGATCATACCATCAGATAGCCGCTAGCTAGCGCGAAAGCAGGCAAGATTTACGGTGCGCGAACAATTTTGACGCTGGCTTAACGCAGTTGCTTGGTCGCGCTCAGATCCAGCCAGTTTAGCTCGTCTTGGGTGAGCGTAATCGTGGAGCCTTGCTCGCAAGACAGCAGCTCCTCGCGGTTTTGCGCACCGATCAAGGCACAGGTTGGGAAAGGCTGGTTGAGCACATAAGCCAGCGCGATCTGGATCGGCGTCGTCTTTTTTTCGGCAGCGAGCTGCTGCGCACGATGCAGGCGCTCCCAGTTATCGTCACTGTAAAAAACACGGACCAGATCCGCGTTATTCCGCACTTCCCGGGTAAAGCGTCCCGTGAAGAAGCCGCGTGCCTGCGACGACCAGGACAGCAGGGGGAGCTGGCTTTGCGTATGCCAATCCAGCGTTTGTTGATCCGCGGACACGCAGCCTGCCCAGAACGGTTCATTGGCTTTGGCGAGACTCAGATTGGGACTGCTGAACGTAAAGCCGACGAGTCCGCCGGAAGCCGCGTAGTCGTTCGCTTCCTTCAGTCGCTGCCAGCTCCAGTTGGATGCGCCGATCGCTCCGATCTGTCCGGCTTTGATATGTTCGTTCAGCGCATCTACAATCACGGAGACAGGGATATTTTCGTCGTCGCGGTGTAGGGCATACAACTCGATAAAGTTTGTTTTCAACCGTTCGAGACTGGCGTTCAGATCGCTGCGGATGTCTTTCGCGTTCACGCGCGGCCCGTGCTGATCATGGTGTGCGCCCTTCGTCAGAATCACGATAGAATCGCGATTTCCGTGCTCTTCCATATAGCGGCCGAGCACTTCCTCGCTTTGACCGCCGCAGTAAATATGCGCCGTATCGACCGTGTTGCCGCCGATCTCCAAAAACGCGTTCATATTGTCGGTAGCTTTTTCGTACGTCTCGTGGGTAAAATAATCCGTGCCTTTGATCAGCGTGGAGATCGGTTTGCCTGCGCCCTTGATTTCGATATGTTTCATGGAAGTCGACATCCTTTCGGGAGTGGGTTTGAACAACGGGAATGCGTGATCGGCTTGTTATAAAAAAGTACGGGGCTTTGCCGTCACAGCGTGACGCGTTGGCGCTGCTCGGCGGACTTCAGGCACGCATCCAACACGCGCATATTGCGCACGGCATCTTCCGCATCATACAGAGGCTTCTCGCCGTGCAATACCGTACGCGCAAAAGCATCGGCTTGCGCGGCGTATTGATTCAGCGACGCAACCTGCACTTCGCGCCGCTGATCGCCCACGGTCACAAAAAAGTTGGAGCGTTCGTCGCCCGGACTGACATAAGCGGAAGGCACCTCGATCGTTCCCTGCGTACCCAGCACTTCGAGCGTATTGCGGAAAGCCGCCCACATGCCGCTGTCGAACGTGACTCCGATCTGACCGTCGAACTCCAGCAATCCGCTCGCCATCATATCGACGTTGTCGTGCTGCGGAGAAAACAGGGCGACGACGGTTGCGGCGGTCGGTTCTTTGCCCAGCAGCATCCGCGCCGCGCTGATCGAGTAGCAGCCGATATCGTACAGCGAGCCGCCGCCCCAATCTTTGCGGAAACGCACGTTGCCGTCCGCGCCGCTGTTATTGAACGTGAACGTGCTGTGTATCCCGCGCACGTCGCCGATTTCGCCGCTTGCGATGACCTCGCGGATCTGGTCGTAACGCGTATGGTGGCGATACATGAACGCTTCGGCCAGATGAACGTCGGCTTCGGAAGCGGCGGCCGCCATTTTTTCGGCTTGAGCCGTATTTAGCGCCAGCGGCTTTTCGCATAAAATATGTTTACCTGCCGCGGCGGCTTTCAACGTCCATTCGTAGTGCAGATGATTGGGAAGCGGAATGTACACGGCATCGATCTCGTTATCGGCCAGCAGTTTCTCGTAGCCGTCATACGTTTTGGCGATGCCCAGTTCGGTTGCGGCTTGCTCTGCCTTTTCCGATGTGCGGCTTGCCAAAGCGGTTACTTCGTTCAGTTGAGATTGCTGCAAGCCCGGAATAACGGAGCGAACCGCGATGTTAGCGCTACCGAGAATGCCCCAGCGCAATTTGTTCGGTTGACCCATGAATGATTTCCCTCCTGTACCTACTCGAATATTGTTCGATGATGCGATTATAATGAATGCACAAGAGCTTGGAAATAATAATATATTGAATCGAATTAGCACAATATTGTCATTAAGGAGGCGAACATGCACAGACAAAGCGTTCTGCTTACGTTGCAAAGGCAATCTTATTTTTGCCTGCCGGAATCGGTCGGTCATTACAGCCAACAGCCGGAGCATCATGTGTTGAGGGAAGAAGGAGCGTTGAACAATTTCAATATTCATTATGTGGCATCGGGAAAAGGAGTTGTGGAGATCGACGGCACGGTGCATGAATTGCGAAGCGGGCAGGCGGTGCTTTATTTTCCGCTTCAGCGCCAACATTACTACAGCAGCGAGGAAGATCCGTGGGACGTGCGCTGGGTGCATTTTTACGGGGAAAGGCTGCATGATTACATGATCGAACGCGGTTTCCATCGGCATCCGATCTGGATGCTGCGGCAGCGTCAAGATTGGGAACAAGCCCATCTGAATCTGTTGGCAGAAGCCGAACAGAACCGGATGCTGCATCAGTCCCGGTTGTCTACGCTGACGTATGCTTTGTTGGCGGAGTTCGTGCATCAAGCCGTACCGTTGAAAAACAACCGTGCGGGCAAAGCGGAGAACCGGATACGGAGCTTGTTGCCGGATATGCAGCGGGAAGCGTGCCGTCCGTTTTTGCTGCGGGAATGGTCGGAACGCGCGGGAGTGAGCGACTATTACTTTTGCAAACTGTTCAAGACGCTGACCGAGATGACGCCGATGGAATTCGTCACGCGTTCCCGCTTGCAGATGGCGAAGCAATGGCTGCTGGAGCATCCGGATCGCAATATCGGCCAGATCGCCGAAGAAGCCGGGTATCCGAGCGTGAGCTATTTCAATCGGCAATTCATGGCACGCGAGCGCATGACGCCGACCGAGTATCGCAAGCTGTATTGATCGCCGAACGGCAAAAAAAGACCCTTCAAGGATCTGCGTGGTATGGCTATATTCCAATCTGAGCACTATGGGTATTAGGTTTCTTTTCGTTTTGCGTCAGGTACGATAAAACTCTTTAATATAGGGGTTTAAGCGATATACGCGCAGGCTTTTCGGGTATATGATAAAGGAGTTCCGTCTGATTAATATTGATTTTCAACACCCAATTTGAGGAGGAATAAACAATGGAAAAGATGGCTATGGAAATGATGATGATGATGTGCATGGACGAAATGATGTGCAAGATGAACAGCATGAAAATGTGCATGGAAAAAATGTCCGGCATGGAAGGCATGAGCATGAAAGACATGAACATGGATATGGACATGATGATGAAAAAAATGCAGGAATGCGACGAGATGATGACTTCCTGTATGTCCATGATGCGCAAAGAAATGGAAATGTCGAAATAACGTACACAGCTTTTGGCTTTGCACACGCACATATACAAGTAAAGACAGGCATGCGGCCGACACGTGTTTGACACGTCTGCCGTATGTCTTTTTTTGTTGGACTTTTTTATTGCATCATGGACGAAAAAACAGGCATCCGGGCGTGACGAAAGGTCGGAGCGTACGCGCGATACCGTCGGAAAACGGATCGGCGCGACGCTTTACACCCGGACGTGCCGAAAACGAATATGTTGCGAAACGACGATCCGTTCCATTTTCAACTCCCAAATGCGTTCTTCCCAACGACCGACGTAAGCGGAAGAGGATTGGGTACGCATATTCAGGAAAAGGGTTTTGAGTTCTTCGTTGATTCGGTCGAACCGTTCCCATAAAGCGGCCAGCTTGGTTTCTTCGGCGGAAAGGGAAGGCGTCGACAACAGTTCGGTCAGCGCTGCGGTAAGGGAAGCCTGCCATTCGGTGTCTCCGATGGACTTGGCGTAGTTGTATAAATCCAGGTAATCGTCTACAGACATTGCGTGAGGTCAGCTCCTTACATTTCTATTACCGAGTATTATACTCGGTTTTGTTGAAATTGCAATCCGTTTTCTGAATTTATCGGTACAAGACGCGAAAAGGTGAATAGATTCCGCGCGGGAAGCGGTATTCGGTGGCTTGGATTGAAGCGAGACAAGGTAGTTGTAGCTTGTCAACACTAAAAGTAAGGTTACACTTGCCTAAAACGTACTAGAACCATGCACGTTTCAGGCAAGCGCAAACCCCGGATTAAAGCAAGACAAGCTACTAGTTCGACAAATTAGCTTGAAGATAATACGATAAAGCAGAGACGAAACGGAAGGAGAGCGTGCAATGGGATATACGGGCGGTTACGGATCATCGGCTTCCTCGCACGGTCGCGGAAGCTCTCGAATCCGAACGTTTGGAACACTCGCTTTATTGATAGGGAATCTGGTCGCGCTTGCGCTCGGCATCGCTTACCTGTTGGTCGATGCGGCGGGAGGGTGGTGGAATCTGTATGGGTTGCTGCTGTTGTTGACGCTGCTCGGCAATCTGCATTTGACGATGGGCAGAGGCGTACATAAAGCTTGGGAATACGGGTATCTGGCGCTGCACGCGTTGGGGCTGACGGCGGTGCCGGTGCTCAACACGTTATCTTCGACGGCCGTGCGCGATTACGATTCGCGCAGCGTCGCGTCGGCGGTGATCCTGTTGGCGTTGTTCGCGCTGGGCGCTTGGGTTTCTTTGCTGCGGCTTCAAGACGGTACGGAGGAACGCGAAGACGGGCGCAACGTTCGCGGGTACTCGGCTTATTCGTCGCAGCGCAAGCGTTCGGGCGGCAGCCGGCTCGGCAAGGTCGTCAAAGTGCTGCTTACGCTGTGGTTTTTGTTCAATCTGGCGTTGGGGTTGTATTTCTCGGCGATTTTGCTGGGCGGTACGGACGCGGGCCTGATGGAGACGGTGCTGCCGGAATACGCGCTGTTTTTCGGACTGATGTTTTTGGGAGCGGCGGCTTTGCTCGTTAAAATGTACGGGCATAAACGAGGGTTTTTCGTCTCGTTATTCCGGGGCGTCGCGCGCGTGTGCGGATTGCTGATTTTGGTGATCTGCGCGTTGCCGCTCGCTTCCGCGCCGAAGATCGTCAACGAAGCGCAGGAAGCTTACCGGCAGGCGTTCGGCCAAGATCCGATGAATGTGCAAGGCTACGGATTGATGAGTACCGCGTTTTCGCTGCCGGATTATTTTTACGGAGCGAGAACCGGCGATTACCGCGTGGAAACGGACATCGTGTATTACGAAGGACAAGAAAGC
The DNA here is from genome assembly GCF_037722395.1 of Saccharibacillus sacchari. Classification (GTDB taxonomy): domain Bacteria; phylum Bacillota; class Bacilli; order Paenibacillales; family Paenibacillaceae; genus Saccharibacillus; species Saccharibacillus sacchari_A. The sequence continues at coordinate 18,148 of NZ_JBBKAR010000053.1, forward strand.
ACCGGCGACGCGGGATTGAAGCTGGCTTTCGACGCGTACATGCCGCCGGAAAATTCGACCGATCTGCCCGGAAAAGGTTCGGTGCTGATCCGGATTCACGGCGGCGGCTGGACGATCGGCGACAAAGGCGCGCAAAACTATGCCCAGATGAACAAATATTTCGCTTCGCGCGGCTATGTGGTGTTCGACGTGCAGTACGGGCTGAGCAACACCAAAAAGTTCGTGGAATCCGCCGTCGTGCCGCCGGAAGTGGTCGGCAGTTACGGGATCGACGACATGGTGCGGCATATCGGGCTGTTCACCGTTTATTTGGAACAACATGCGGCCGAGTACGGGGCGAATCCGGCTTCGGTGTTTATCTCGGGCGGTTCCGCGGGCGGACAGTTGGCGGCTTCGGCCGGACTGGCGCCGACTAACGCGGATTACGCGAATATGCTGGCTCCGGGCGTGACGGTCAAAGGCATCATCCCGTATTATCCCGCCAACGGCCTGGCCGGGGAAGTGGGGATCGACGGCGGCGCGCTGGGCGATCCGGCCGTGCTGGTAAACGCCGACAGTCCGCCCGCGCTGATCTATCAGGGCGAGCAGGACAGCATCGTCGGCGTGGAGACGGCGCAAGCGTTCGCGCGCGCCTACGCGGACGCAGGCAACGCCAAAGCCGCGCTGATCCAAATGCCGTTCGGCACGCACGGCAGCGATATGTATTTCGCGAGTTACTACAACGAGCCGTTCACGTATATGATGGAGCGGTTTATGAAGCAGTATCAGTGAAGGGGAGAAAAGCCGTCCGGGTATGGGCGGCTTTTGTTTTTGGGGGTTAGTTTTTAGAGAAAACAAAGAAGAGAAGGTTAGAGACACTGAAGAAATTCAAATAAGTGCTTAAATGCACTTATTTCGGGCTAATCCGGGCTTTTTAAAGAAATAAGTGCGCTAGTGCATTTATTTGGGCGGGAAAGGGGTGGAATCGGGGGATATGGAGAAATTAATTGCACTCTAGCACTTATTTGCTCGAAATGTCGGAAAAGGGACTAAATAGTTGCATATCCGCACTTAATTCGGGCGGGCGCACTTTGTCTGAAGCATGAAGGCAAGGCGTAAAAACAAAATTTCGGTTTAGAAACGATTCGATACCGCAGACGGATCGGGTCGCGCGGGCGCTTCGGCGCTTCGCGTCTTTTTGGCCGCTGCGTCTTCGGGAGCCGATTGCGACTTAGGCTGCGAAGACGGCTGAACGGCGCTTTCGAGCGGATACGCGATATCGGTCGGCACGGTCAGGCCCAGCGTTTGCAGTTCTCCCAGGATGCAGGCCACATGGTAGCGGTAGATGACGGCTTGCGATTGGGGAGACAACGCGCTTTCGGCTTTTTGGTTGGACGCTTGAAGCAAGCTGGTGCCCAGACTCGCCACGCCTTGCGGATCGGGATCGGTCAGCAAACGGATCATGCGCATATGCGAGTACGTGTTGCGGTAGACGTCCAGCTCTTGCTCGATGCGCGAAACGAGGTCGTGACTTTTGCTTTTGACCGGATCGAACTCTTCTTTGTACGTGTCGCAAGCTTTTTGCAAAGCGGCCAAGTCTTTTTTCAACGGACTGATATGGATGCCTCCGCCTTGACGCAGCAACTGACGGGCAAGCGAAGACAGATGCCGGCGCACGGTGGAGCGGGCTTTTTCCAGGTTGCGATCGTGTTTGGGCGGGATCAGGAAGTAGTTGACCAATACCGCCACCCCGATGCCGAGCAGCGTGTCCAGTACCCGGTGCAGCGCGTACGCGAAAGCCGGCTCGCCGTCGCGCAGGTTGAGCATGATCGCGAGAAAAACGATGCAGGCGATCGAGACGGATTTGTTCCATTTGAGCAGATTGCAGACCGCGATCACGCAAACGATGCCGAGTGCGGACAGGTAGGCGTTATGCGGTTCGATAAACGCGAACAGACCGCCGAATGCGGCGCCGACCAGCGTGCCCATCGTGCGGTTTTTCCCCGCGGCGTACGAGCTGGTGATCGAACTCTCCATTGCGATTACGGTGGCGATAGCGGCATAGAACGGATATTCAAGCTTCAGGGCAAACGAGATCAGTACGCAGAGAAGCACGGCGACCGCCGTTTTGATATTCCGCATCCCGATAGAAAATCTCATGACTATTCAAGTCCTTTCGGATCGGATTTCAAATTTGAATAATGCAATTTTGGAATGTATCTTATGTGAAATATTATACGTAGTAACACCGATAAGAGCAATTGTCGAATCCATGACATTATTCGTGCATTGTATCGAACAGAACCGGGCAATCAAGCGTTACGCGAAGTTGCGTTTTGCCTTTTCTTCACGGTAAGGTACAAGTTGAGGCAAAAGATACAAGAGTCGCAGAAAGGGGCAAAACGAAATGATCGAAGCTTTTATTTTCGACATGGACGGGGTCATTATCGACAGCGAGCCGATGCACTTCGAGGTGGACCGCAAAGTGATGGAGTATTACGGGTATCCGATCACGCAGGAGAAATTGGAAGGCTATGTCGGCATGACCAACCCGGAATTATGGAAAGCGATCCGCGAAGAATTCGGCATGGCGCAGACGGTGGAGGAGATTATCGAATACCAGCTCGGGCATAAGATCGAAGTGCTGCGCGCGGCGGAGATGCAGCCGATCGAAGGCATACGCGAACTGCTTGCCGAGTTGAAAAAAGGGAATATTCCGCGCGCGGTCGCGTCGTCTTCGCCGCCGGTGTTTATCGAAGCGGTGCTGGAAAAGTTCGGGTTGCGCAACGAATTCCAGGTCGTGGTCAGCGGCGAACAGGTTCCGAAAGGCAAGCCTGCGCCGGACGTCTTTTTGCGCGCGGCCGAACAGCTCGGCGTCGATCCGGCGCGCTGCGTCGTGCTGGAAGATTCCAAGCACGGCATCGACGCGGCCAAAGCGGCCGGGATGTGCTGTATCGGCTTCGTGAATCCCAATTCGGGTAATCAGGATCTGAGCCGCGCGAATCTGATCGTGAACCGTATCGGCGATATCAAGCTGAGCGATCTCGCCGAAATTTAGAGCGTATCCAACAAGGCTTATCGCTTACAAAAATGATCGCTTATCGAAAGTTTCGCGACAGCGGCTATACGGATTTGTCAGCGATTCCATAGAAAAGATTGATCAATCTTAAAAAAAGAACGTTAAAATCAATACAAAGTTTATCTGTCGGATTTGTTGACAATATCCGACTTTCTTTTTATACTCTCGTTAATCATCAGTGATGATCGACGAAGAATCTATCACTTTTCGAAGCGGAGGAAACCGGATGTATACCAAAGAAATGGAACAGCTTCGGCTGGAATACGTCATGCTGGAGCAGCTTTCGGAATCGGACAGCCCGCTCGGCGCGACGACGCTCGTGCTGACGCTCGGCAAAGAGTTCGCGCTCAGCCAAGCGTCGATCGGGCGCAAGCTGATGGAGTTCGACCTGCTCGGCTACACGGAAAACAAAGGCAAAAAAGGCCGTATGATCGCCGAAGAAGGACGCAAGCGGCTCGGTGAGCTGGAACGGCAGTTGAACCAGTATCAAGGCAACGCCCGACTGCTCGAAGCGCTCAACGACGACGACGAGAAATCGCTGCTCGATCTGCTGATCGCCAGAAGGGCGATGGAACGCGAAACGGCGGCGCTGGCGGCGTCCAATGCGTCTTCCGAGCAAACCGGACAGCTATGGGATTCGATCTTGGAGCAGGAAAAGGTACTGCACGAAGGCGGCATTCCCGTTGCGGAAGACCGCGAATTTCATCGGCGGATCGCACAGATCGCGGATAATCGGATTTTGCTGCACGCGCTGGAACTGGTGTGGAGCGAAGGCGCCGGGCTTCCCGCCACCGCGATGATCCGCAAATCCGTCGGTCGCGAACTGGTCGTGGATCACCGGCGGATCGTGCGATGTATCGAGTCCGGCTCGCCGGACGAAGCGGCAGACGCGATGGTCGCGCATATCGACCAAATGATCGAAGACGTCAAACTTTACTTCGAAGGACTGGCCTGAAGAACAACGGGACATGAACGGCCGTTATCGGGAACGGCGTTCGCAACCGTATCCTAGCGCAAAAAAACGAACCGATCCTTTGCGGATCGACGAAAGGAGGAGATGCCGACATGGGCAAGCGATACCGGCTGGGCATCGATATCGGCGGCACGTTCACGGACGTGATGGTGACCGACCAAGACGGCTCCGTCGCCGCCGTGCTGAAGACGCCTTCGGTACGGGAAGCGCCGGAAAAAGCGATATTCAACGCGTTGGAACAATTGGCGCAAAAAGGCATCGACGCCGAAGACATCGGGCTGTTCGTGCACGGCACGACGCTCGGCGTCAACACGCTGATCGAACGGAACGGGGACAAAACGGCGCTGCTCGTCACCGAAGGATTTCGCGACATTTTGGAAATCCGGCGCCTCAGATTGGAAAACACGACCGACCTGTACGGCGACAAAACGCTCCCGCTGATTCCGCGCCGTCTGGTGCGGGAAGTCGGCGAACGGATCCTCGCCGACGGCAGCGTATACCGTCCGCTCGACGAGCGGGCGCTGCTGGACGCGGTCGCCGAGCTGGACGCCGAAGGCGTGCGTTCGATCGCGATCAGCTTTTTGCACAGCTACAGCCATCCGGGCCACGAACGCCGGGCGGCCGAACTGATCCGGGCAGCTTTTCCGCATCTGTTCGTATGCACGGGCAGCGAAATCTGGCCGCAGCAGCGCGAATACGAACGCACGCTGGCGGCGGTCATCAACGCGTACGTCGGCCGCCGGATGCGCGATTATTTCGCCGAGCTTCAAAGCGGCGCGTGGCAAAAAGGACTGCGAGCCAACGTGCTGTCCACGATGTCCAACGGCGGCATCGTATCGGCATCGCGCGCGGCGCTGGAACCGGTGCGGACGCTGCTGTCGGGACCTGCTTCAGGCGTGATCGGCGCCACGTATGCGGCCAGCCGTGCCGGATTCGAGCGCGTCGTCACGTTCGATATGGGCGGAACGAGCGCGGACGTGTCCGTGATCGACGGCGCGCCTTCGTTTTCTTCGGAAAACAAAATCGGCGATTTCCCCGTGATCATTCCCGCCGTGGACGTGACCGCGATCGGGGCGGGCGGAGGTTCGATCGCCTGGGTCGATCCGGCGGGCGTGCTGAAAGTCGGCCCGGAAAGCGCGGGCGCCGATCCGGGCCCGGCTTGCTACGGCAAAGGCGGCGAAGCCGCCACCGTAACCGACGCTTACGTGCATCTGGGGATTATCCATCCCGACCGCTTTTTGGGCGGAACGATGAAGCTTGACGCTTCGCTGGCGGCCGCGTCGTTGGAACGGCTGGGCGCCAAGCTCGGCCTGGATTCGTACCGGGCGGCGCAAGCGGTACTGGACGTGGCAAGCGCCAATATGTACGCGCAGTTCACGCCGCTGCTTGCCAAAAAAGGCGTCGATCCCCGGGATTTCGCGCTGTTGGCTTACGGCGGAGCGGGGCCGGTGCATGTGTTCCTGCTGGCGCGCGAAGTCGGCATCGACCGCGTCCTCGTGCCGCCGTCTCCGGGCACGCTGTGCGCGGCGGGCTGCGTGGTCGCGGATTTGCGCAGCGACTTCGTGCATACGCTGGGCCGCGAAGCGTCGGAACGGTTGCCGGACGAGCTGGCGCGGCATTTCGACGAATTGGAAGCGCAAGGGCGAACCTGGTTGAGCGAAGAAAGCGGTCAAGGCGTGAAGATCGAGCGTAGCCGTATGATCTACGGCGCGGATATGCGTTACGAAGGACAATCGTTCGATATCGAAGTGGAAGTTCCGGTCGAAGAAAAAGGCGACGCGGACGCGATCGAAAAAAGGTTCCACGAACGGTACAAGCAGATTTTCGGCGTGAATCAGCCGCAAGCTCCCGTCGCGTTCGTCAATCTGCGCGCCACGATCGTCGGCGAGACGGCCAAAGCGCCGGAACTCCGGCCTTCGGCCGAGCCGGCGGATAGCGAATCGCGCGAACCGTCTAGCCGCACGCTGCATTTCGACGGACGGGAATACGAAGCGCGCGTTCTGAGCCGTGCGGAGTTGGGCAAAGCCGGAGCGGCCGGGCCGCTGATCGTGGAAGAATACGACACGACCGTGTTCGTGCCGCCGGGCTTCCGGGCGTATACGGACGAATACGGCAATCTGATCGGGGAGGCGACGTCATGAAAACGGATCGCGTTTTTCTGGAAATCTTCAAGAACCGCGTGCAGGCGATCGTCGAAGAAATGGCGGGCGTCGTGCTGCGAACCGGATTTACCGCTTTCGTCAAAGAAACCGGCGATTTCGGCACGTACCTGATTTCGCCCGACGGCGAAACGTTCGCGTCGCCGCTCGAAACGGGCTATACGCTGTCGATCGGCATTCCGGCTATCGACGTGATCCGGTCGCAGGAGTGGCAAGAAGGCGATATCGTGATCTGCAACGACGCGCATTCGACCGGAGGCATGGCAACCCATCTGCCGGACGTTTACCTGATGCGGCCGATTTTTATCGAAAACAAGCTGACCGCTTTCGGCTTATGCTTCGTGCATTCGTCGGACGTGGGCGGCAAAGTGCCGGGTAGCGTGTCGCCGACGGCATACGATATTTACCAGGAAGGACTGCGTCTCGCTCCGGTCAAGCTGTACGAAGCGGGCGTGCTCAACGAAGCGGTGCAGCGCATTTTTCTCGACAATTGCCGGATACCGGATCAGAATCTGGGCGATCTCAACGCGCTGATGGCGGCGCTGAACCGGGGCGACCGACGGCTCAAAGAACTGGCGCTCCGCTATTCGCCGCAGCTTGTCGAAGACGGCATACAAGATTTGCTGGCTTACGCCGAGACGCGGGTCCGGGCGTTGATCCGCGATATTCCCGACGGCACGTACACGTTCTGGGACTATATCGAGAACGGCCCCGGCGGTTACCCGGTACGCATCCGCTGCGATCTCAACGTCGACGACGACCGGATTTTTCTGGATTTCGGCGGTACCGATCCCCAAGTGAGAGCGTCTTTCAATATTCCGACGCTTAATAAACCCGGCCATTATTACCTGGTGCCCGCGCTGATCCGTTATTTCCGTACGCTCGATCCGTCGATTCCGTGGAACTCCGGCATGGTGCGCATGGTGACGAACGAAGCGCCTGCCGGATCGATCCTGAATCCGACGCCGGATGCGGCGATCGGAGCGAGAGCGTCGACGTTTATCCGCGTCATGGACGTGCTGACCGGAGCGCTCAGCCGGGCCAAAAGCGGCGATCTGCCGGCGGCGGGAGCGGGGCAGGCGGCGATCGTGATGCTGGCGATGAACGATCCGGTCAGCGGCCGCCGGAAAATGGGCGTGATCCAGCCGATCTGCGGCGGTTCCGGCGCGCGGCCGATGAAAGACGGCATCGACGGCATGGATTTCGCCGTCGGCCATCTGCGCAATATCCCGGCCGAGACGGCGGAAGCGGACATGCCGATCCTGATCGAGCGTTACGGCCTGCTGCCGGACTCGGCGGGCGCCGGACGGTACCGGGGCGGCTCCGGCATCGAACTTCGGGTGAAGGTGCGCACGCCCGATACCGTACTGACCGCCCGCAACATGGAGCGGCTTCAATTCCAGCCGTGGGGACGCGTGGGCGGCGAAGCCGGAGCGGCGGGACGCGCGACGCGCAACGAAGGGCGGCCAGGCGAGCAGGACACCGGACGCATCGACGAGTTGCTGCTTCAGCCCGGCGAAACGGTGACGTTCCGTTCGCAAGGCGGAGGCGGCTACGGCGATCCGTACTTGCGTCCGGCGGAAAATGTGCTGGAAGACGTGCGCAACGGTCTGGTCAGCGCCGAACAGGCGGCGATCCGTTACGGCGTGGCGACCGACGGGGAACGTATTGACGAGAATCGCACGGCCGGGCTTCGCTCGGCGCAGCGCCCCGCGCCCGAAGAATTCGGTTACGGCGAAGCGAGAAAAGCATTCGAATCGTTATGGAGCGACGAACTGCAACTGGGTCTGGTCCGGGCACTGGGCGATTACCCGCTGCCGCTGCGCGATTATCTCAAGCGAACCGCCATGCCCGAAGCCGAACGCCGCGTCGCGGCGGGCGAAGACGTGAACGCGGGCAATATTTCGGAACTGGTTCGCGGCATCCATGCGGGCATCGGCAAGCTGTAGCCGCCGGTTCCGCACCCGCCGTTCATCGGGCGGCAAGCGGCGCGACAACTACGGGTTTCGAACCGAAAACCAATTGATCGAAACGGGTAGGCCGTATCTTGGCTCCGCAAAGAGCACGTGCGCGTCTATATCCGACTATACGCATAGGGAGTGTTTATAATGAAAAAAAGAGGGTTGAAACTTCGCGCGCCGTTTGCGGCGTTGGCGCTGTCGTCGCTGTTGGTACTCGGAGCTTGCGGAGGAGCGGTTCCCGGCGAGCAGGCGGCCGCGCCGGCCGACGCAGCCGATACGGCGGGCAAAATCAAGCTGAACATGTTTATCTGGGCAGGCGCGAATCAGGACGTCGTGCCGAAAAAAGTAGTGGCCGAATACGTCAAAGAGCATCCGAACGTCGAAGTCGAGTTTACCGAATCGTCGAACTCCGTCATGTATCCGAAAATGGTCGCGGGCAAGCAAGCGGACCCGGATAACCCGGTCGTCAACTTCGGGTACTTCAACGCGGACGCTTCGGCGAAAGGCGTCAGCGACGATATGTGGGAAGCGCTCGACCCGTCGATCGTAACGAATATGGCCGATATTCCCGAGCAGTACCATACGTCGGACAACAAAGGCATCGTGTGGGGCGTGTCCAACTTCGCGCTCGTGTATAACAAAGACCTGGTGAAAACGCCGCCGACGAGCTGGAGCGATCTGTGGGACAATCCTGAATTCAAAGGCAAAACGGCGCTGTGGGATTACATGTTCTACGCCTACATCTCGCCCGTTATCGCGCTGGAAGGCGAAAAAATCGGCGCGACGTACGAAAATCCGCAAGCGGCGTTCGAGTTTTGGGGCGAGCATGCCGATCAGGTCCGTTCGCTCGTGACGTCCGGCGACCAGCTCAAAAACATGCTCGTGTCCGGCGAAGCGCTGATCGCGCCGTTCAGTTCGCAAACGGCGCAGACCTGGATCGACGACGAAGGCGCGCCACTCGCGGTCGCCATTCCGAAAGAAGGCTTCGTATCGTTCCCGTATTCGCTGCAAATCGTCAAAGGCTCTACGCCGGAACAGATCCGGGTCGCCAACGAGATCATCAACGAACTGCTCGAAGCGGAAAACCTGACCCAATACGCCGAAGCGACAGGAACGCCGGTGACCAGCACCAAAGCCGCCGTGCCGGACAAATACAAAAACGATCCTTCGTTCTCGGTCGACGAACAAAACAAAGGCATCAATCCCGACTGGGCACAAATGGCGAAAAGCGCGTCGGAATGGAAAGACCTGTGGGACCGTTTGTTCAAAACGAAGCTGTAAAACGGATACGCTAACTTCGCGCGGGGTTTCGGTTTTCGAAGTATCCACCAGTCGTTCCCGACTTGGTTTCGAATTGGAAGCTTGACCGTAAAAGGTGTCGTTACGAGCGCTTCGGCGCGCGGCGGCACCTGAATCTTTTACCGGAAAAGGAGGCAAACACGATGAGCGAGACTACTGCGGCGCTCGCGCTGGAAGCACGCGCATTGAGCCGGAGGTTCGACGGCCGCCCCGCGGTCGACCGGGTCAGCCTGGATGTCCGCGAAGGCGAATTCATCTCGCTGCTCGGACCGAGCGGCTGCGGCAAAACGACGCTGCTGCGTATGCTGGGCGGCTTGGAATTGCCCGACGAAGGCACGATCTGGCTGTCCGGCCGGGACGTGACGCATATTCCGGCCCACGGGCGGCAATCGCATATGATTTTTCAACAACTGGCTTTGTTTCCGCATATGAACGTCGAGCGCAATATCGCTTACGGATTGAAGCTCAAAAAGCTGCCCAAAACCGAAATCCGGCGCCGCGTGGGCGAAGCGCTGGAACTGGTGGAATTGGGCGGTTACGGGCAGCGCCCGGTGAGCGCGCTGTCCGGAGGGCAGGCGCAGCGCGTCGCGATCGCGCGGGCGCTGGTCAACGAACCGAAAGTGCTGCTGCTCGACGAACCGCTGTCCGCGTTGGATGCGCGTCTTCGGCTCAACATGCAGCGCGAGTTGAAACGGATTCAGCGCGAATCCGGCACGACGTTCGTGTTCGTGACCCACGACCAGAACGAAGCGATGAACGTGTCCGACCGGATCGGCGTCATGAGCGCCGGGCGGCTGCTGCAATACGCGTCGCCGGAAGAGATCTATGACCGTCCCGCCGACGCGTTCGTCGCTTCGTTTATCGGCGCCACGAACCTGATCGACGTGCAAAGCCCGTCGGTCGACGGCGACGCTCTGACCGTCCGCTGGCGCGCCCGGACGTTCCGCGCCCGCTTGCCGCAAGCGCCGCCGTCCGCCGCGCCGGATGCTTCCGCTTCGCTGCCCGCGGCCGGACAACTGTCGGTCCGCCACGAGTACGTCCGCCTCGGACCGGCGGCCGCGAACCTGCCCAACACGCTCGACGCCGTGGTCGTCGAGCGGCAGTACGTCGGCACCGCGCTGCGCTACGCGCTCGATGCCGGGCATGGCCTGCGGCTACATGCCAGCGCGCCGCATTCCCCCGGCGCGCCCGTGCACGAACCCGGCGAAACCGTCGTCGCCGGGTGGGACACCCAAGCCGCCGTGTTCCTCGGCGGCGAACCGGAAGGCGGCGCATCGTGAGCCGCCCGACAAGCGCTCCCGCCGCCCGGCGCCGACGGCCGCGTTGGCCGGCGTTCGCGCTGTTGCTGCCCGCGCTGCTGCTGATGGGCATCGTGTTCGCGGGCGCGATGCTCACGTTCGCGCGGTACGGCTTCAACCGGTTTGTCGACGGCCATCTGGAACCGGCGTTCACGTTCGAAGCGTATACGGCTTTTCTGGGCGATCCGTATTATTGGCAAGTGATCGGCCGGACGTTTTCGCTGGCGCTCGAAGTGACGGCGATCACGCTGCTGCTGGCGTATCCGCTGGCTTACGCGATCGCGACCGTCCGGCGTCCGGCGCTGCGGCAAACGCTGCTGTTGCTGACGTTCATGCCGCTGCTCGTCAGCGCCGTCGTCAAATCATACGCCTGGATGATTTTGCTGTCGAGGCAAGGCTTTCTGAACTGGATCGTGATCGGGCTGGGCTTGTCCGAAGACGGACTGGATCTGACGCTCGGCCGAAGCGGCGTCGTCATCGCGCTCGTGCACGTCTTTATCCCGTTCATGGTGTTGCCGATTTTGGGCGTGCTGACGAAGCGCGATCCGTCGCTCAAAGCGGCGGCGCACGATCTCGGAGCGGGCAGCCTGCGCGTCTTTTTCACGATCACGCTGCCGATGTCCGCGCGCGGGATCGCGTCCGGCGTGCAGATCGTGTTTACCCTTTGCCTGACGGCGTTCACGATTCCGGCGTTGATCGGAGGCGGGCGCGTCATGACGCTGCCGACGTTCATTTACCAGCGCACGCTGGATACCAACTGGCCGATGGCGGCCGCCGCGAGCTTTTTCCTGATGGCTTCGTGCATCGTCGTGTCGATGGTCGTGAGCAAGCTGGCGGACCGTTTCGCTTCGGGCGGAAAGGAGCAGGCCCATGACGTTTAGACCCAGATGGTTGTCGTTGGCGTTCGGGTTGTTCGTGGTCGCGGTATGCCTGTTCATCGCCGTTCCGCTGCTGATCGTCGTGCTATCTTCACTAAATGAAACGTCCTACAGCGTGTTCCCGCCGAAAGGCCTGTCGCTTCGCTGGTACGAAAACCTGTCGCAGCAGCCGCAGTTTTTGCGCGCGCTCGGCAACAGCGTGATCGCGTCCGGCGGCGCGACGCTGCTGGCGCTGTTCACGGGCACGCTCGCCGCCGTCGCGATCCATCGGTATCCGTTTCCGGGAGTCAACGCGCTGCGCGCGTTGTTCATGTCGCCGATGGTCGTGCCCAAAATCGCGCTCGGCGTCGCTTATCTGATCCTGTTTTCGAAAATGCGTATCGCGGGCGGATTGTTTGCGCTGATCCTCGGCGAAGCCGTGATCGTGTTTCCGTTCGTGCTGGCGTTCGTCGGCAGCGCGCTGGCGCAAACGAAACCGGAATACGAAGAAGCGGCGTCCGATCTCGGAGCCGGTCCCGTCCGCGCTTTTTTGACCGTCACGCTGCCGCAGCTCCGTACGAGCCTGCTGCTCAGCGCCGCGATCTCGTTTATTTTCACGTTCGACCAGGTAGAGACGGCGCTGCTGATTCTCCGCCCGGAAAACAACACGCTGCCGATCGAACTGTTTTTGTACATGGAAAAATGGCAGGACCCGACGATCGCCGTCGTCTCGACGATCATGCTGCTGGCGGCCGTCGCCGTGTTCCTGATCCTCAAAGTCGTATTGCGTTCCGTGCCGGACGTGCAGCGCGTGCTGCGGGCCGGAGATGAGGAAGGTCATGACGCCACGGCGAAAAAAGCTTTCCGCCGAGGCCGCAAGCCGGACCGCCGCGACTGAGTATTCACCGCATTCACCGCGATCCGGCCGCTATAGAGCCGCCGGATCGCCGCAACGGAACATCGCCGCCACCGGGACTTAACCTATTTCGAAGGAGGAGTTTTTGATGACCGAATTCAATCAAGCCGCGTCGCCGTTTTCATCGGCCGGACGCGGAGTCGGCTCGACGGCTGCCGCCGCCGAAAGCACGGCCAATCGGCAGCGCGCCGAACGCGTAATGCGGCGCGATGGGCTGCAAGCGCTGGTCGCGACCACGCCGGAAAACGTCGGCTACGTGATCGGCTCCCAGCTTCGCGCCACCAACTGGACTATGCAGATTTATGCCGTCCTGCCCGCCGATCCGACAGCCAGACCCCGCCTTATTATCCCGACGAACCGTTTGGGCGTCGTCGCGCAGATCGGTCTGACCACGGCCGACCTGTATCTGTACAGCGATTTCTTTTTGGAAGGTTCGCCGGAAGGACGGGCTTCCACGCCGGACGTCGACGCCTTTTACGCCCTGCTGCAAACGGCGCATACGTACGCCGGGCCGCTCGAAGCGTTGAACGCCGCGCTGCACGACCTGGGCGTCGGGCAGGCGGCGGTCGGCATCGACGAAATGCGCATCTCGCCGTCGGTATACGCGCAGTTCGAAGCCGGGCGGCCGGAACGGTCGGTGATCCGCGCCTATGCGCTGTTCCGCGAGATCCGCCAGGTCAAAACGCCGGTCGAAATCCGGCGCTTGCGCGAAGCCGCGATTCTCAACGAACGGCTGGAGCGCGAACTGATCGGTTTGATCCGCGAAGGCGTGCACGAAGAAGAAATCGCGGCGCATTACCGGCGCGGCATCGTCTCGGCCGGCGCCGTGCCCGCGATGGTGGCGGTCGGCGCGGGACCGCGCAGCGCGCTGCCGCTGATCGAGCGTTATTTCCGCCGTATCGAGCAAGGCGATCTGGTCCGCTTCGATCTGTGCAGCCATCTCGACGGCTACTGGGCCGATACGGGCCGCACCGCCGTGCTGGGCGAAGCCGACGAGTGGCAGACGAAGCATTTCGCCGCCGTATACGCAGGCTGGGAAACCGCGCTGGAACAGGTGCGTCCCGGCGTCCAAGCGTCGGAGATTTTCGAAGCGGCCGTCGGGCGCGTGCGCGGCAGCGGCATTCCGCATTATCGGCGTCAGCACGTGGGCCACGCGATCGGACTGGAATTGTACGACGATATCGTGTTGGGGCCGAGCGACCACCGGGTGCTGGAAGAAGGCATGGTATTCTGCGTGGAAGTGCCGTATTACGAACTCGGCGCGGGCGGTTTTCAGATCGAAGATACGGTGGTCGTCACGCCGGACGGATACGAGTTTTTGACGGGCATGCCGCGCGTGCTGTACCGGCAGTAACAGCGGCGAGCCGATCCGATGCCACAACGAACGGTCGGCCGCCGCAAAAAAGGAGGAGATCGCCACGAATCGGCAAAAGAAAAGCACACCGACGCCGGAGCAAGGCGACATCCCGGGTTGTCGAAGCGCCGCCGACCCGGAACTCCGGTCCGAAACGCCGGGATCGCTTGAATCTTCGACCCGTTTTCGTCAAGGCAGCCCGGAGTTCCGCAAAACGAGCTTCGCGTTGTTCGCGGGCGGGTTCAGCACGTTCGCGCTGCTCTACTGCATGCAGCCGCTGATGCCGGAATTTTCGCGCGATTTCGGGCTTCAGCCCGCGGCGGCGAGTCTGTCGCTGTCGGTCACGACCGTCTCGATGGCCGCGACCATGTTGGTCGTCGGATCGCTGTCCGACGCGTCGGGCCGCAAAAAGGTGATGGCGCTGTCGCTGTTCGCCGCGTCGCTGCTGGCGGTGCTGGCCGCGTTCAGTCCCGGGTATACGGCTTTGCTGGCGCTTCGGGCGCTTCAAGGAGCGGCGCTGGCCGGCGTTCCGGCGATCGCCATGACGTATTTGAGCGAAGAAGTCGAACCGTCCAGTCTGGGCTACGCGATGGGGCTGTATATTAGCGGCAATTCGGTCGGCGGGATGGGCGGACGCATCATCGGCGGCGTGCTGGCCGACCTGTTCGATTGGCGGGCGTCGCTGCTCGGCATCGGCTTCAGCGGCTTGGTCGCGGCGCTGCTGTTCTGCCGCTGGCTGCCGGCTTCGCGGCGATTCCGTCCCGCGGCGCTGTCGACCCGGCAAATCGGACGCACGCTGGTTTCGCAGCTCAAAGACGTCCGCCTTTTGGCGCTGTACGGACTCGGATTCCTGCTGATGGGCAGCTTCGTCACGACGTTCAATTATATCGGCTACGTGCTGCTGGACCGTCCGTATTCGTTGAGCCAGACCTGGGTCAGCGGCATTTTTCTCGTGTATTTGACCGGCACGTTCAGCTCCACCTGGATGGGCAGGCTGGCCGACCGGATCGGGCGGGAAAAAACGATGCGGATCGGGATCGGCATTATCGCGGGCGGCGCACTGTTGACGCTCGCGCCGCCGCTGGTCGCCAAGTTGTTCGGCATCGCGCTGTTGACGTTCGGTTTTTTCGGCGCCCATTCCGTCGCCAGCAGTTGGGTCGGACGAACGGCATCGGAGCATCCGGCGCAGGCGTCTTCGCTATATTTGTTTTTTTATTACGTCGGCTCCAGCGTCAGCGGCACGGTCGGCGGCGTTTTTTATCAGCATATCGGCTGGCCGGGCGTCGTCGCTATGGTGTCGGTCTACATGCTGATCGCGCTGCTGCTATGCCGTACGCTCGTCGCCGGACGGAGCAATGCGGTTTCGGCATGAAGGAAGGTGTTGAACCGCACAAAAAAGGAACGTTTGCCTCGGCGGAACGTTCCTTTTTCGGCTTTGCGCCCGTTTCGCGAAGCTTGAACCGTCAACGCTCTCCTTGCACGATCGCTAACATTCGTTCCGTACCGTACGCCCCTTCCACAATCGCGTTGGCTTTCGGCCAATAGCCGAGCCGGATATTCGTTCCGTCGTTCAAGTCGAGCTGCAACGAAATGCGGTATTCCGGCGGGTTGTTTGTATAGATCGCTTCGAAGCCCACGTACTCCAGCGACAGCAGATCCGAGAGAAAAGCCTGCGTATCCTCCGGGCTGAACTCCCGCATCAGACTTCCGTCGTTGCCGCTCACACGGCTCACCTTCGCTACTTTTCCTTCGATATCGTACAGATCCCCAATCGTTTTCGCGTCCGGATTGTCGCTCACTTCGAAGATCCGGCCGTCGGCGATAACCCGGAAGTCCGGTTTGTACCCTTTCATTTCATAGATAGGCGTTCCGGTCGGCAGCAACGTGGCGTCGCCGCTTCGCATCACGAAGTCGCTGCACGCGTCGCCGGACATCGTGTAGGACACTTCGGAGATCCGATCGCCGATCAGTCCCGCAGGCAACGACTTGCCGCGTTCGTCGAGAGATTCTTTATTGGAATAGTGAATATTGTTCAACATCAAGCCATCGAGATAATCTAAAGTTCCTTTGCATTCGTCGCGGTTTTGGTTGGTCGTGTTTTTGGCAATCGTCAGTTCGCGCGGCACCGCATGTTCGCCGAAAGACGCTCGTTGGTTTCGGTTGACGCATTCGGTAAGCACAGCAATCAGCAAAACAAGCGACAGACCGACAAGCGAGACTTTTAACCGGGTTTTCTTGCTTTCCATCCGTATTCCCCCTTTGTTTTTCAAACGCGGCAAACGTCAACACCGTTATCGAGGTTTCAAAAAAGGTTTTGCCGCTCTATGGAATCGCCGAACGTCGAAGTGTGCTGGAGAGTGATCGCATAGGTTGCGTACTGCGTGGGCTGCGAAGGTTCGATTGTTGACGTTTTGCACACATTTTCTCGATTTAAGTAGCTGTTTAAAAAAAATGCTGATATAAAGTCAACAAATTTCGCTTTAAGCGCCGAATTTGGAGGAAATCAAGCCAAAATGTTGACGAAACCTCAGCATTTGCGAAAATACGGGTGAATTCGGCTGCAATTGTTGACGTTTGGTGCGAATTTTTTAAAACGACTGAATATCGAAAAATATTCAGCCGTTTCGCGCGACTGCGGTTTCAAACGCAGGTGGGCTTTAGCTCTATTTGCGACAGCGCCGCGCTTCAGGTTTCCGTTCGTGCCGACCGTCCGCCCCAACCCTAAGCGTCCGCGAACGTCCGAACTTGAACATTTATTTTCAAGTTCGAAAACGCGTTTTTTTCTGGATAATGATAACGCTTTACTGTAAAATCGTAGCCGTAAAGCCAGCTTCTATCGAAACGATTCGCTCAACTTCGAACATGCGGGAGGACTCCGATATGACAGTATCCGCCGGACCGACAGGATTGGCCCATATGGAACGCTTCGATCTGCTGCCGCGGCTTCGCCACGGCGTGCGCGTGCAGTACGAAGGCAGCATCGACAAAAAAGGCTTCAACGCGGATTGGGATTGGTGGTTGTACAAAGAGCGGGACGAGTGGGTGCTTTTCGACGTCGACGGGCCGGGCTGCGTCTACAACTTCGTGCAGCACCGTTATCCCGACAGCGAGGAGCCGACGTTCCGGTTTTATTTCGACGGGGAAAAAGAACCCCGTTTCGAGATCCGCCATTCCGAATTCGGCAGCAAAGCCCCGTTTCTCGCGCCGCTTGCGGACGCTTATCTCGGTCCCGAAGACGGAGGGCGCGGCCCGATCCGCGTCGTGCGAAGCTTCGTGCCGATGCCGTACGAACGGTCTTGCCGCATCACGAGCGATATTCGTCTCAAAGCGGCGGCCAAAGGGGACGGCGGTTGGGGGCACGTCGTATACCATGCGTACGCGGAGCTTGAAGCGGCCGGAGAGCCTCCGTTGCGCACGTTCACGGGTGAAGAAGATTACGGGCGGCTACTGGAGATGTGGCGCGGCGTCGGCTCGGACCCCAAGCCTGTGCAAGGCGGCGAACAAACGGCGGAGCGTCGGCACCTGAAGCTTGCTCCCGGCGACAGCGTGACGGTGTTCGAGCAGAGCGGCGCAGGCAGCGTGTCAGCGATCGAAGCCTGCCCGTCCGAAGCGGGCAGCGGCTGGTTGTCGGATATTTGGGTTCGCATGGCCTGGGACGGTCACGAACGGCCGGACGTCTACTGCCCGGCGGGCGTTTTTTTCGCCAATGAATTGGGCTTGAACCCGGTCGGCGTGCTGTCTCACGGCAGGAGACAAAATGGCAGCGGTTACTGTTACTTCCCGATGCCTTATTGGCGAAGCGCGGTCGTCGAGTTGCAGAACCGGGGCGACGCGGACATCATGTTCGACGCGTGGGACACGACGTTTTTGCCCGGCGAAGACGTTCGCTACCCGGAACGGGAAACGGGTTATTTCCGAACGTCGGACTATTACGGAGCGACGGCTTCGCCCGGCCGCGACAGCATGATAGGCAAGATCGAAGGGACGGGGCATCTGGTCGCCGGACACGTGACCGCGTTCACCCGCCGCCCGGGCGTCATTAGCTGCGAAGGCGACGTGCGCGTGCATATCGACGGAAACTGGACGCCGCAAGTGGAGAGCGACGGCTCCGAAAGCTGGGTCTGCTACGGTTGGGGGTTCCCGACGCCGCCGGAGCAAAATCCGTCCAGCGCGTACGACGGGCAGCCGGACAACCCGTGGTCGATGGTGCGGCTGTGCGCGGGCGACTTTTACCCGTTCCGGCAAGAATTGGCGTTCGGCATCGAATCGGGGGAGTTCAACAACCAGTATATCCGGCATTCCGGTATCTTGTTCTATTACGGGGTCGATCGGCCGGGCATGGTGCTGACCGACGAACTGGATATCGGCGATCCCGCTTCGGAAGGCATCCACGAATACCGGGCGACCGGCGATCTCGGCACGTACGGGCTGGAATCGGCTTACGAGGACGGCACCAACCGGTTTTTGAAAAATACCGGCCGGGAGATCGAAGGCCGAAGCGCGTTTTCCGTATCGGTCCGGCCGGACAACGCGGGCGTGCGGCTGCGGCGCAGGTCCGATCAGATCAGCGGGCGGCAGCGGGCAAACGTCTACGTGGACGGGCAACGGGTGACGGAACGGAGCTGGTACTTCGCGGATCGCAACCCGTACCGCCGCTGGCTGGAAGACGAATTCGATATTCCGGCCTCCTACACGTCGGGCAAAAGCGATTTGCGCATCGAACTGGAATACGTGCAGGACGGCGAGACGCGAAGCTGGAACGAATTTCATTACTGGGTGTTTTCGATCCTGTGAATCCGGGATCGCGGCTTTGTCGTAATCCCGCAATCGGCCGCGCACAAAAAAAGGCAGTCACACAAGGAAGGAGGAGCTTTGATGGCACGTCACCCTTATCGGTTTGACCGGGACGCGGCGGTCGGCGATCATGAATCCGGCGCTGCCGAAGCGGCAGATCGCTTAGCCGCGCAGCCGCAAATCGGCGCAGCGGCGGCAAAATCGGCGCCCGATTCCGGCTTGCCCGCTTTGCGGGTATCGGCGAACCGCCGTTATCTGGAACAGGCCGGCGGAGCGCCGTTTTTCTGGCTAGGCGATACCGCTTGGGAATTGTTCCATCGGCTGAACGCCGAAGAAGCGGCGTATTATTTGCGCACGCGCGCGGAGCAAGGCTTTACCGTCGTGCAGGCCGTGCTGCTCGCCGAACTGCAAGGCGTCACGACGCCCAGCGCGGCGGGGCGCCTGCCGCTGAAGATCGGCGCAAGCGGCTTGCCGGACCCGTCGCTGCCGGATACGGACGGCGACGATTCGTATTGGCGGCATGTCGACGCCGTGCTGGACGAAGCTTCGCGCCTCGGGTTGTACATGGCGCTGTTGCCGACGTGGGGCGACAAATTCAACCAGATGCACGGCGCCGGGCCGGAGATCTTCACGGCGGACAACGCGTATGCGTACGGTCGCTGGTTGGGCGAACGGTACGGCGGCCGCGGCCATCTGGTTTGGGTGCTCGGCGGCGACCGTCCGCTGTCGACGGTGGCGCATTTCGCGATCGTGGACGGCATGGTCCGCGGATTGAAAGCCGGAGGCGCCCGGCAGCTTATGACGTTTCATCCCAAAGGCGCCGAATCTTCGTCGCATCATATGCACGGCGAAGACTGGCTGGACTTCAATATGATCCAGTCCGGTCACGGCGAACGGGAGATCGCCAACGACAAGCGGGTCGCGGCCGATTACGGCCGAACGCCGGTCAAGCCGACGCTCGACGGGGAACCTTGCTACGAAGACATTCCGATCGGGTTCCGGTCGGAGAACGGATATTTCGACGCCGCCGACGTGCGCCGCGCCGCTTACCGCGCGGTGCTGTCCGGCGCTTTCGGCCATACGTACGGCCATCATTCCGTCTGGCCGATGGCGCCGGAGCCGGGTCTGTACGCGTCGACCGACTTCGTCGAAGCCGGCGACTTTTTCCTGATGGGCTGGCGGCAAGCGCTGCGCCGTCCCGGCGCGGAGCAGATGCGCCATCTGCGGGCGTTGATCGCTCCGCATCTGGGTTCGGCGTTCCGTCCGGCGCCCGAACTGCTGGCGTCCAACCGCTCCGGCGACAACCGCATGGCGTCGGCGCGGAGCGAGCGCATCGCCTGGATCTACAGCCCGAACGGGCTGTACGTCGACGTCGATCCGGCGGCGCTCGGAAGCGGCGCCTGGAGCGCCGGATGGTTTTGCCCGCGCACCGGCATTCGAAGCGAAGCGTTGCCGACGGCGATCGCCGAAAGCGGCGGTTCTGTCGCCCGGTTCGTCGCGCCCGGCAGCGGGCGCGGCTGCGATTGGATACTGACGATCGAGGAGGAATGAACATGCACAAAGTCATGATCGTCGAAGACGAAATGCTGGTACGGATCGGATTGAAAAATTCGGTCGACTGGAGCAAGTTCGATATGGAAGTGGCGGCCGATTTTCCGGACGGCCAAGCGGCGTGGGCGTATTACGAACGCGAAAAGCCCGACGTCGTGATCACCGACCTGTCCATGCCCAAAATGGACGGCATGACGCTGATCTCGCATATCCGCAACGTCGACCGCGATACCCGGATCGTCGTGCTGTCCTGCCTGGAAGAATTCGAGTTGGCGCGCAAAGCGCTGTCGCTGGGCGTCACCGGCTATATCCTGAAGCTCACCATGACGGAGCAGGAGATCGAAGACGTGCTCGGCGCCGTCCGGCACGAACTGGAAAGCCGTCCCGACCGCCAGACGCCGCAGCGCGAAGCTTCGTCGTCGGACCGCGAACTGCTCAAAGAAAAAATGTTCAAAGACTTCCTGTTCTACAATATCTTTTCCGCCGACGAACTGGGCCGGTTTATCGAGCGCAGCGAACTGCGCCTGTCCCCGGTACGGCTGCGCGTATGCGTGGCCGAAGTGGACCGGTACGCACGGCTCAAAGAAAAATTCCGCGACCAGCACGGCCACTTGATTAAAATGACGCTGCTGAACCTGTTCGAAGAAGTGTTGTCGGCGCATAAGCGCGGCGAGGCGGTGCAGGTCGGCGAGACGCGCTACGCGCTGATCCTGCATTTCGACGATCTGGTGTCGGAACAAGCGATCGCGCGCGAAACGGAAAATATTCTCGGCCGCGTGCAGGAAGTGATCCGGCTGTACTTCAACGGCTCCGTCTCGTTCGGGATCGGCGGGACGGGCGGCGGGTACGACAGCTTGCATGCGTCGTACGCCGAAGCGCAGCGGGCGCTGGAACGCAAATTCGCTTCCGGTCCCGGACGCCGGCATCGGGAAGGCGATACCGCGGATTTGTCCGGGGTGCGCGAACGCGTGGGGCGGATACGCCGTTTCGAAGGCATCCGCGGTCTGCTTATGCCGGCCAAACAGCGCGAATACGACGAGATGCTGGATTATTTCGAGCGCGAAGCGGGCGGCGACCGGCGTTCGTTGGAGATCATGCTGCTGCGCTTCGTACAGTGGCTCGGCACGAACGTATACGACAGCGGCCGGAACGAGAAAACGCTGCTGCTGAGCATCACGGAAAATCTGGAACAATGCGACAATCTGCCGGACATGCTGGACCAGGCGGCCGATTATATCGAAGACCTCGCCGAGCAGGAAAACGGGCGGATGCACATGAGCGACGAGATCAAGCGGGCGCTCGATTACATCAAGCTGCATTACGCGGACAATATCGGCTTGCAGACGGTGGCGGCGCATGTAGGCTTCAGCCCCGGCTACCTCAGCAATCTGTTCAAAAAAGAACTGCAAACCCCGTTCGTCGATTACCTGAACCGCTACCGGATCGAGCGCGCGAAAGAACTGCTGATCGAAGGGCGCCACAAACCGTCCGATATCCCGGTCGAAGTCGGCTTTTCCCCTGAGTATACGTACTTCAGCAAAGTGTTCAAAAAAGTGACCGGCTTGAACCCCAACGAATACCGCAAACAGATGCTGGCCGGTTCCGGTGAGCGCTCATGAGACCGCTGCGCGGGTTCCGCAAACTGGGGACGCAGTTACTCGTATACGTCATGCTTGTCAGTCTGGCCGTGCTGGCCGGATTTTCGTATTTCATCTACTCGTTTATGCAGAATATGGTCCGCGAACAAAACGAAAGTTTGCTGGTTCAGCAGTTTCAACAGCTCGACTACAATATCGACGGCCTGGTGCAAGAAGTGGACCGGCTGTCGATGCTGTTTTTACGGGACGACCGAATCCAGAATCTGCTGTACGGCATCTCGGACAAAACGGAAGTCGAATTTTTGGAATCGAAAAACGACGTGCAAAACGTCATCGCCGATTTTATCGACAATTATGGCTATATCGACTCGATCTATATCACGTCGGACAATCTGGGCGCGGTCGGCGGCAGCGAAGACCGGACGCTCGTTTACGATAAAGAAGAATGGAAAAAAAGCTTTTTTACCTCCGAGCCTTTCCGGCGCACGATCCAGCGTTATCCCGAGTTGATTCTGGAGCCGCGTATCCGCAAATCGTTTTACAATCCGTACATGACGGGACGCGACGACGGGTACCTTATCAGCCTGATGCGGGGAACGCGGGCCATTTACGATCCCAACACGAGCGCGACGCTTATTTTCAATATCGACGAACGGTATCTGGCTTCGCTTTACGCCGCTTCTCTGAAGCCGGACGAAGGGGATATGTACATCGTCGACGCAAGCGGGATGGTACTGTCGTCGAGCCGTCCCGAGCAGGTAGGCACGCGCGCGCCGTTCGTTCCGTCTTCGTCCGATGCCGGCGGATACGGCAGCTTCGACGAACGCTCCGGCGACCGCGACGTGCAGATCGTGTATTACCGGATGGACGCGACGGATTGGTATCTGACGAAAGAAATCCCGCTCGCCCGTTACTCCGGGCAGATTTTCGCGGTGCAGCGGCTGGTGTCGGTCGTGTTTCTGCTGAGCGTGCTGGCGATTTTCGTCGCTTCGTATTTCTGGTTGAGACGGATCGTCCGGCCTTTAAGGCTGCTTGCGGAAAAAATGCAGGACATGAGCCGGGGCGAACTGGGGGTCACCATGCGCCATATCCCGAACAACGAACTGGGCACGCTGATCCGCAGGTTCAACGAAATGTCGCTCAGCATGGTCGAACTGGTCGACAAAAACAACGAGATTCAGGAAAAAAAGCGCGAGCTTGAACTGGAGGCGCTGCAATACCAGATCAACCCGCATTTTTTGTACAACACGCTGAATATGATCCGCTGGATGGCGGCGATCGTCAAAGCGGACAATATCGTCGGCACCATCGTGGCGCTCGGCAATCTGCTGCGGCCCGTTTTTTCGAAAAAAGACCCGATGTGCGCGCTGCAAGACGAATTGGAGTATTTGCAAAACTATCTCACGATCGCGAGCATGCGCTTCGGCGACGATATCCGGTTCGGGCAGCAAGTGCCGGACGAGCTTCGCGATTGCCGCGTGCCGCGTTTCATTTTGCAGCCGCTGGTCGAAAATTCGATCGCCGCCGGCCGTCAGGAAGAAACGCCGGGCATCGCGATCGAGATCGGGGCGTCGGAACGCGGCGGCGTGCTTACGCTGAGCGTGAAAGATTCGGGAGCGGGGCTGACGGACGAACAGTTGGAAGCATTGAACCTCGGTCTTGAGCAAGGCGACGCGCAGCGTCCCGGCGAAGGCGGCAGCGGCGTAGGGCTGAACAACGTCAACAAACGCATCCGGCTGTATTTCGGGGACGATTACGGCGTGCGTTTCGTGCGCAGAGTCCAAGGCGCGGAAGCGGTCGTCACGCTCCCGGCGCTGCGCGAAGAAGACGTTACGGCGCCGAAAAACAGGCTTGACGCTTAACGTACCTCCTGCCGCGTCTGTGCGGGGAAAAGTCCGGCCGCCGCTTCCCGATCGAAGCGCGGCCGGGCCTTTTCGCGTTCGGCGGAAAAGAAGCATTTTGCCCGCTTGTTCGCTATTCGTTCAAACGGATATGGGGATCGTTCAAGTTTGCGCGCGGGGCGGCGAATTTTTTTCAACCTTTCCGGTAGAAGTTTCAGGCGTGGCTCCAAAAGAAAGCGTTATCATTTAATCAGAAGCAAACGCGGTACCGCCGCAAAAAAACGCTTATCGAAGGAGAGTCGCCATGGCATTCACCTACGCCGCCAAAAAAGAAGCCGCCGGCCGAAAAACGAAGCTGTTCCGCAAAGACGGAATCAAGCTGCTGCTGATGGCGCTGCCGTTCGTCGTGTTCACGCTCGCGTTCAGTTACGTCCCGCTATTCGGCTGGATTTACGCCTTTTTCGATTACAGGCCGGGCATTCCGCTCAGCCAGACGCCTTTTATCGGGATACAGAACTTCGCCAACATGCTGGACGATCCGCGCATGGGGCCGGTGCTGATCAATACGTTGGCGCTCAGTCTGCTGTCGATCCTGACCGCGCCGATCCCGCTGCTGTTCGCGATCATGCTGTCCGAAGTGAAAACGGAATGGTTCAAGCGCCTGGTCCAGACCGTGTCGACGCTGCCGAACTATATCAGTTGGATCATCGTGTTCTCGCTGGCGTTCAGCATGTTCAGCACGGAAGGCGCGGTCAACTCCATCATGATGAAAATGGGCATTCCGGGTACTCCCGTCGACGTGCTCGGCAACTATGACCGGGTATGGACGGTGCAAACGCTGTTGCTGCTGTGGAAATCGGTCGGTTGGAGCGCGATCATCTATCTGGCCGCGATCGTCGGGATCGACGCCGAACAGTACGACGCGGCCAAAGTCGACGGAGCCGGACGGTTCCGGATGATCTGGCATATCACGATTCCGAGCATCATGCCTACGTTTATCGTGCTGCTGCTGCTATCGGTCAGCAACCTGCTGTCGGCCGGGTTCGAGCAGTACCTCGTATTCAGCAACGTGATGATCGCCGACCGGATCGAAGTGCTCGACCTGTACGTGTACCGTCTGGGCCTTGTAACCGGCGATTACTCGTATTCCACCGCCGTCGGCATTTTCAAAACGTTGATTAGCCTGCTGCTGCTGTTCGGCGTCAACGCTTTATCCAAAAAAGTCCGCGGCCAAAGCATCGTCTGAATTTCGCGAAAGGAGACCGCCAATGACCACATCCGCCAACCTCAAGCCGGCGCGAAGCCGCAAACCCGTCGATTGGAAAGAAGCCGCGTTCACGGTGTTCAACTACACGTTTCTCAGTCTGCTCGTGATCGTGACCATCTATCCGTTTTACTACATCTTCATTTATTCCATCAGCGATTCGATCGAAGCGCAAAAAGGCGTCTATCTCTGGCCCGCCGGGTTCTCGCTGGAAGCGTACAAAACGACCGTCCAGCTTCCGGGTATCGCGGACGCCGCGATCGTGACGCTCGGACGGACGATTCTCGGGACGGTCATCACCGTGTTCAGTTGCTCCTTTTTCGCTTACCTGATCACGAAAAACGAGCTGCCGCTGCGCAAATTCATTTACCGGTTCGTACTGATCACCATGTACTTCAACGCCGGATTTATTCCGTGGTACCTGACCATGAAAATGTACGGGCTGCAAAACAACTTCCTGCTGTACATTTTGCCTACCGCCATATCGGGATTCAACATCATTTTAATCAAAACGTTTATCGAGCAGCTTCCGCCGTCGCTCGAAGAATCCGCGAAGATCGACGGCGCCGGATACTTCCGCGTATTCACCAGCATCATTTTCCCGCTGTCGATGCCGATTATCGCGACGATTGCCATTTTCTCCGCCGTCGGGCAATGGAACACCTGGTTCGACAACTTTTTCCTCGTCGAAAATCCCAAATTGCAAACGCTCCAACTGGTGCTGTACAACTTCCTCAACCAGTCGAGCAATTTGTCGAACATGACGACGGAACAGTTAACGCGGGGCGATCTGGTCCGGACGTTGACGCCGCAGTCGATCCGCATGACGATCACCATGCTGGTCACGCTGCCGATCGTGCTGGTGTACCCGCTGCTGCAACGTTACTTCGTCAAAGGCATCATGATCGGCGCGGTCAAAGGCTGACGTCGGCAAGCGGAACGCGTTGAGTGCCAGAGCAGACGGAATCGCCGTATCTGCGAACGACATTCGTCCGCGCATCGCAGGATTGTCCGGTCGAACGGCCGATCATCATAACGAGAAGATTCATATTCAGAGGAGGGTCAACGCATGAGAAAAAAAGGTGGATTTCGTTTTGCCGTTCCGGTGCTGCTGACGGCTTTGCTGGTTACCGCCTGTTCCGGGGGAGCAAGCAATACCTCGACGGAAAACGGCAGCGCGGATACCGGGGCTTCGGCCGACGGGCTGACGACGCTGCGCGTGCTGGTCATGGAACCGGGCACGACGTGGAACGCGCATCAAGACAGCGACGTCATGAAAGAAATCGCGGCGAAAGTCGGCGTCAAAGTGGAGTACGTGGAAGCGGACGAAAATAAATTCAACGTGCTGCTCGCGGGCGGCGATCTGCCGGACATCGTGCGCGCCGACCCGACCAAATACCAGAAACAGTTGATCGAAGGCGGCTTGATCGTCCCGATGGACGACATGCTGGCGGAGCACGGCAAAGACATCTCCGCCAATATCCCGACCGTCGTCGATTACAGCAAAAAGAACTGGAGCAACGGCACGGATTCGCTGTATTTCCTGCCTCCGCAAGTCCAGCCGAAGCCGGGTTCGACGATCCAGCCGATCACGATCGGGCCGACGATCCGTTGGGATTGGTACAAAGAAATCGGCGCGCCGGAGCTGAACAGTATGGACGATCTGCTGAACGCGGTCGAACAGATCGTCGCCAAGCATCCGACCACCGACGACGGCAAGCCGGTGTACGGCGTGTCGATGTGGCAGGACTGGGGCATCTGGCCGTACCTGATCCCGCCGATCACGTTTACCGAAGTGACCGGGACGACGAGCGACCTGACGGCGGCGAAAGTCGGCACGAGCGACTTTATCAGCGTGCTGACCGACGAATCGTCGAATTTCTGGACGGCGATGGACTTCTATAACGACGCGTACCGCCGCGGATTGCTCGACCCCGATTCGTTGACGATGAAAAACAACGATTACATGGCGAAAGCCACGTCCGGCCAGATCGTCGTCGGACCGGCGACGTGGGCGATGGGCGACTTCAACGCGCAGCATACCGAAGACGGCAAAGGCTATGTCGTGGTGCCGGCAGGCAAGCTGGCCTGGACCGGGCAAGTCAATCCGATCGGCTGGTCGGACAAATCGTACAGCATTTCCAAAAGCTCGAAAAACCCGGAAAAAGCGATGGAGTTCCTGAATTATATCTACTCTTACGAAGGCGCCCGCACGATGTATAACGGCATCGAAGGCACGCATTGGACCGAAGAAAACGGCGTGCCGAAGCTGACGGCCGAGACGCTGGCGCTCAAAGCGAAAGGCGGCGCGGAATACGAAGCGTCGGGTCTGTCGCTCGACCGCAATATCATCGGCCTGGGCGGCGACTTTATTGATCCGGACGACGGTCAGCCGATCAATCTGTTCACGTCGGAAGAAGCGTTGGAACAATCGGCAACCGTATTGGAAAAAGACTTTGCCGAGCATTACGGGGCGACCTACTCCGGTCAAGTGTTCCAGAAGCTGATCGACGACGGCAAACTGGACACGTACACCACGTGGATGGAAGGCTTGTCGGACGAAGAAATTTTGAAAAGCTCGACCGTTCCGGGCGTCGTGCTGCCGGAAGACCGCAAAAAGCAGGAAGCGTCGCTCAAAGAACTGGCTGCCCGCGAAGCCGCGAAAATCATTTTGTCGAAAGACGACGCTTCGTTCGAAAAAGCGAAGCAGGCCGCGCTGGAGTCGTTCCAAAAAGCCGGGGCCGAAGACTTCACGGAGTTTTACAATAGCGAAGTGCAGCGCCTGAGAAGCGAGCACGGGCTGTAACGGAATCTCGAACCGCAACACCGACGACGGAGCCGCGAAGCCGTATCGCGGCTCCGTTTTTGTCTGGATGCCGGCGGTGGGGCGGATCAGCGCGCAGGTATGAAAAAGCGAGCAAAATATCAACAAACTGGAAAACGGGATCGTTGTTAGCTTGAAAAGCGAGCAAAACATCAACATTTTCAGCCGGAATTTCTAGTTTTATCGAAAATGTTGACGATATGCGCACATTTTAGCCTTCAAAACGTCCATATTGCTTTTTTAAGCGAAAAAAGTGAATGAAAAGTCAACAAATCGAGAAAGTGAGTCGTTTTTGGCGTGAAAAGTGAGCAAAAAGTCAACATTCGCAATATGGAAACTTGAACGGTTGTCGACACCTTAACCTAAGACAAGTCACTAAGCCGTGTACGCGAAAGGAGAATAGGACCCATGAACGATCGACTTGATCGGAAATATGCCGTTTTTGCCGATCCCGACACTGATACTGATGCGGCTGCCGGGCCGGTTTCCGCACCGTATCTCGACGAGATCGAAGACGAAGCGTACCGCCGCTCGTCGCTGCACGGCGATGCGCGGATCGAAGCCGACTGCGCGCTGCCGGTTCGAACGGCGGTGATGCAGCGTTTGCGGGAGTCTGCGGATAGCGGCGAGGTCGGCGCATACTCCCGCTCCGACTCCGCAAAAAGCTCGCAAACGTTGTCGTTATCCGGCATCTGGCGCATGAAAAGCTGCGATCCGGCCGATCCCGGCGATCCGGCTCCGTTTACCGGCTGGTTCGGACGCAAAGGGCGGCAAAGCCCGGGCATGGCGGAAAAATGGTACGCGCCCGGCTTCGACCGCAGCGATTGGGACGAAGTAACGGTCCCTTCCACCGTGCAAAAATCGCTGGTCAAACTGGGCAAGCTGCCCGATCCGTATTGGGACACCAACACGATCGACGAGTTGGAGCAGCATGGCGAACCGAAACAATTTCCTGCTTGGTTCCGGCGAACAAGAATCGAGCGGCAAGATTGGTGGTTTGCCAAAACGTTCGAGCTGCCCGAAAAGTGGCGCGGACGCCGGTTGACGCTTCGTTTCGGCGGGCTGGATTATTCCGGCACGGTTTTTTTGAACGGACAATCGCTCGGGCATCACGCGGGCATGTTCGGCGGGCCGGATCTCGATGTTTCGCGGCTTGCCCGTTTCGAAAGCGAAGGCGTCAATGAGTTGGTCGTGCGAATCGACCAGGCGCCGCAATCGTGGAACGGCAAACTCAAAGGCAGTCCCGGCTTCGGCTGGCATTACGGGCATCTGATCTCGCTCGGCATCTGGCGGGACGTGACCGTGACGGCGGAGCCGGACGTGTCGGTGCTGGAGCCGTACGCGGTCACGCAGTCGCTGGGCGCGTCCAGCGCGCAGCTTCGTATCGAGTACGCGCTGGATAGCCTGCTGCGGGAACAGACGACGGTAAGCGTCGAACTGGAAATCCGGCGAAAAGCCGATACGCCGCAATCCGCGGCAGCATCGGCGGATCAAAAGAAGCGCGAAGAAGAAGCGCGGCGCAACCGGGAAACGAAACCGGACGCGCCGCAGCCGGACGGGAATTTCGACGGTTCGAACGTTTTTCGGTTCCGTACCGAAGCGGAGATCGGATACGGGCGAACCCGCTTCGCCGCCGAGATCGACTTGCCCGATCCGGCTTTGTGGTGGCCTGCCGGGTACGGCGACCCGAATCTGTACACGCTTTCCTTGAGCGTATACGACGGCGGGGCGCAAGCCGAAGCGGCGGAAAGGCGCGCGCTGCACGCCGCGGAAACCGTGTTCGGCGTGCGCACGCTGCATATGCGGCCGGCTCCCAAAGCCGAGCCGGGGAAACACTACCGTTGGCAGTTCGTGGTTAACGGCATCCCGATGTTTATCAAAGGCGCGAACTGGTGCTGGCCGGAACCGATGCTGGAGCAAAACGAACGGTTATACGCAAGGCTGCTGGAGCTGGCCCGGCGCGGAGGCGTGCAAATGCTGCGCGCCTGGGGCGGCGGATTGGTCGAATCGGACTTCTTTTACGAACTTTGCGATCAAAAAGGGATTTTGGTGTACCAGGAATTTCCGCTGTGCTGGGGACCGCCGGATTCGCCGCACACCGATCTCGGCGTGCTGGACCGGCAAGTCTCGCGTTCGGTGACAAGGCTGCGCAGCCATCCTTCGCTCGTCATGTGGGGCGGCGGCAACGAAAACGGCGTTCACGGCGGCGCGGACGAAGGCTTGTTCCTGGTCGGGCGCCGTTGCCGGGGACTCGATCCGTCGCGCCCGTTTCACCGGACCGATCCGTGGGGCGGCAGCGTGCATAACTGGGACGTGTATCACGGCGGCGAACCGCTGGAACGATCGACGCTGGGCATGCCGTCCGTTTTTTACGGCGAATACGGCATTCCGAGCCAGCCCGACCGCGAAAGCTGTTTGCGTTACATGCCTGCGGAAGAACTGGATGCTTTCCCGCCGACCGAAAAAAGCCGGGGCTGGAAAGCGCATTTTCACCAATTCGGCTTGAAAGACATCATCAAAGTCATGCGTTACGGCGCTTACGGCCCGATCCGAAGTTGGGACGATTATGCGTTGTACTCGCAAAGCGCTCAGGGGAATTCGATCGCTTTTACGGGGGACGCGCAGCGTGCCGGATCGGGTTTGGGAAAAACGGGCTTCTGGTATTACAAGTTCAGCGAGTTGTTTCCCGGCCATTCGTGGGGCGTCGTCGATTTTTACGGCACGCCGAAGCTGTCTTATTACCGGGCGCGTCAAACCTGCTTGCCCCGCAGCGCGTTCGCGGTGTATCCGCGCGCGGAAGGGTGGTCGGCGGGCGAAACGTTGGACGTCTCGCTGCATGTCGCCAACGATGCGCGGGACGCGCTGTCGAACGCGAGCGCGACCGTTATTTTGTACGGGGCTTCTCTGCAAACAGCATATTCGCGCACGTTCGGCAAGTTTGAACTTGCGGCGGGCGAAACGGTCAAGCTGCCGTACGAACCGATCGTTTTGCCGCGCGAAGCGGCCGAATCGTCGCCGTTTCTGCTCGCCGTTTCGCTGCGCGACGAGAACGGTACGTTATTGTCGGACCGCTGGTACGCGTTCAACGGGCAGCCCAAAACGGAAGAACTGTTGGCGTTCGAACATCAACATCGCGGCGACGCCAACGAGTATCCGGGCGCCGAAGCGGAGCGGGCGTTCGAACTGTACGGCGGCTTGCCCGACGCGCCGCTGCGGCGGTTGCCGCAAACGCGGCTGGAATGGACGGTCCGGCAAAACGAAAGGGGAGGCGCGATCGTCGTGCGCAATATCGGCGATCTTCCGGCTTACCGGGTGATTGCGGAAGGGTTTCCTTCGGGTTGGGAGTGGTTTTTGGCGGACAATGATTTCGGTCTGTATCCGGGCGAGGAACGCGTGATCGGTTTTGAAGGCGAAGGTTCCGGGCTGCCCGAACAGGTCATGATCGGAGCATGGAACGCGCCGAAAGTCGGAGCCGGTCGGAGATCGGTCGCGGAAAGTTCGTAGGGCGTGTCTTCAAACCTCGACGGGCGTAGATTTAACTGAATTTTCGTTCTCGGCAATGAAGTTTTCCGAAGGCGTGCCGGGGCACGTCGAGGGGAACTGACGCGGCGGAGAGCGAAAAGGCAGCTAAAGATACACTTCAGTAGGTTTGAAGACACGCCCTAGGGCGGCGAACGGACAAAAAGCACAGTTAGAAAAAGCAAAAGGATCGGGGGAATGACGGTGACGGACAACACGAAACCGATAAGCGGCTCGGCGTCGACGCAACAACCTGAGTCGAACGAAGGGCCAACGCAAGCGTTCGCGGCCTGGAACGCGAAATGGATCACCCGGCCCGTGCAGGATCATCGGGACTGGGATATGCGCGCGTTGGAAGTGCGGGCAAGCCTGGAAAAAGGCGGCAGCGCGGAGATCTGGTTCGCGGTGCGGGACGGCGCCGAATGCCGCGTGCTGCGGCTGGACGCGGCGGACGGCAGCGCCGCGCTCTACGCGGCAAACGGCGACGCGCGCGAAGAAGCGGCCCGGGTCTTGGCGCCGGAGCTGCGCCGGGCGGAAGCGGCAGCAAGCGCCGAAGCCGACGCAAGCGAGTCGGCCCTCAGGCAAGCGGGACCGAACGAAGCGGAAGCGGTCGGCCGGGAACTGTTCGAAGTGGCCGTGCGCATCGTGCAGGAGCGAAGCGTCGTGCACGTGCAGTTGAACGGCCGACCGGCGCTGTCGGCCTATCCGTCGGCTGCGGCCGCCGCAGTCGCGGCGAGCGTCGCGGTTCGCGGGACGGCGGACGGCGGCTTGCCGGGCCGGGCAAGCGAACAAGCCGCTGCCGGGGCGGCGCCGTCCGTGCCTGCAAGGATCGACGGCTATCCGGCGGAAAGCGAAGCGCAAGTCCGCGAAGCCGATTCCCGGCGGGGCAGCGTCGGTTTCCGGTCGGGAAAAGAGTCGACGGCGGTTTTCCGCGAACTGCGGATTTTTGGCGCCGACGATCGGGCGCTTTACGTCAACCGCTTTTACGATCCTGCCGCGCTGCATTTCGGCGCGGGCAGTCTCGATCTCTCCGGCAACGGGCTGCGCCTGCTTCCCGGCGAGACGGCGTTGTGCGAAAATCCGCTGCCTGTGGACAGCCCTTTGTTTCGCCGAGGTTTCGATCTGCCGTCGAAGCCGATCGCGGCGACGCTTCGCGCGTACGCGCTCGGCTGGTACGAGCTGAGCTTGAACGGCCGCCGGATCGGCGACCGGGTGCTGGCTCCGGCAAATACGCCGTACGATCGGCGGATGCTGGTCGACGTCTACGAAGCCGACGAGCTGCTTCATCTGCTGCTTGAAGGCGAGAACGTGATCGGCGCTTCGCTAGGCAACGGGTACAACTTCAACTATTCGCGCTGGGGCTGGAAATGGAACCGCGACAAAGCACTAATTGTACAGCTCGATCTGGTTTTCGCGGACGGAAGCGCCGTTACCGTCGGCACGGACGAAACCTGGTCGACCGCGCCCGGACCGGTCTCGATGCACGATATATATGACGGCGAAACTTACGATGCCCGCCTGCAAAGCGGCGACTGGCGATTGCCGGGCTTCCCGGCTTCCGCACGGTCCGCCGAAAGCTGGACGCCTGCCGTTATCGCGCCGACGCCGGAAGGGCGCCCGGAATCAAGCGGCCAACCGCCGATCCGTAGGCAAGAACCGCTCGAAGCGGTGTGCGCCTACCAGCCGGAGCCGGGCGTTACCGTTTACGATTTCGGGCAAAATATCGCGGGTTGGGCACGGATTCGGGTGCGCGGCGAAGCCGGAGAACGCGTAGAGATCCGGTACGGCGAATTGATCGACGGCCGGGGCGCGCTCGACGGATGGACCAACCGCAATGCCAGCGCCCGCGACGTCTACGTGCTGGGCGGACAACAAGCGGAAAATTACGAGCCTTCGTTTACTTACCACGGATTCCGGTACGCGGAGGTACGCACGACCGCCGATCTGTCGCGGATTCAAGCCGTGCCGATCCATGCGGACGTGCTATCGGGCGGAAGCTTCCGCTCGTCCGATCCGCTGCTGGAACAGATACAAAACAATATCCGCCGCTCGATCCTCAACAATTTGGTCAGCATACCGACCGATTGCTGCCAGCGCGACGAACGGACGCCGTGCCTGATGGACTCGGCGGTCGTGGAAGAAGCGGCGATCCATAATTTCGGAATGAAGGCGTATTACCGCAAATGGATGGCCGATATCGAAGGCAGCGACAGCAACCCGGATTGGAGCGGCGACCGCGTCACGCTGCCGTGGCATCTGTATCGGTATTACGGCGATCTTGATTTGCTGCGCGAAGGGTATGCGTCGATGAAAGCTTATATCCAATACCTGACCGACCGTTGGCCGCAGCATATCGTCGACGAAGGATTCGGCGATTGGTGTCCGCCGAACGACGACGGGTGGGCCAATTATTTCCGCGATCCGGAGTTGGTCAACACGTCGCTGTACGCGATGCAGGCGGACGTGGCGGCACAGGCGGCCGAAACGCTCGGATACGCGGAAGACGCCGCGATTTTCCGGTCTTTGGCGAAAAAGGTAGGCGCCGCGTTCCACGACCGTTTTTACCGGGGAAACGGCGTGTACGGCAGCGGTTCGCAGACATCCCAGATTCTGCCGCTCGCGTTCGGCCTGGTGCCGGAAGACGGCATCGAAGAAGCGGTCAGCATCCTGATCGCCGCGATCGGGCAAGCCGGTCGGCATCTGGATACGGGCATCTACGGGACGCGGCATCTGCTCGACGTGTTGGCCGATCACGGCCATACCGACTTGGCGTACGAGCTGTTGACGACGAAGGAATACCCGGGATTCGGTTGGCAGATCGAACAGGGCGCGACCACGCTGTGGGAGCAATGGAGCTTCAAAGGCGGCATGCACTCGCACGATCACGCGATGTTCGGCGGGATCGGGGTTTCGTTCTTTACGCGTCTGGCCGGAATCGTGCCGCTGGAACCGGGATACGCCCGGATCGGTATCCGTCCTTGCGTTCCCGCCGATCTGGACTGGGTGCGCGCGGAGCTGGATACCCCGGCGGGACGCGTTTGTTCGGGCTGGCGCCGCGAAGCCGGGCGGCTGGTGATAGAACTCGAAATTCCGGCCGGAACGTCGGCGGAGGTGACGCTGCCGGGCGGCGAAGACGGATCGCGATCCGAACGCGATCGGGAACCGAATGTCCGGGGCGGAAGCGCGGAGCGCGTTGCCCGCAGCTTTTCAGCCGGCAGAAAAGCCGTCGAAGTCGGTCCGGGCAGGCACGAATTCAATATTCCGATCAAGACGCCGGGCCGCCCGCAAGCGCATTCCGGCTTATGAAGGAGGAAAATGACATGACGCAGCATACGCACGGCCCTTCTGCCCATCGCTATACGGGAGGGTTTCCCAAGATCGGCATCCGTCCGATCGTCGACCGCCGCAAAAAGGTCAAAGCGGCGATCGGCGAGATGACGATGGAACTGGCGCGGGCGGCCGCCGAACTGATCGCGGCGCACGTCCGCAATCCCGACGGCTCGCCTGCCGAAACCATCGTATTCGACACGTGCATCTCCGGCATGCCGGAAGCGTCGCGCTGTTCGGAGCTTTTTCGCCGCGAAGGCGTCGGCGCGGTATTGACGGTCGCCGCCGGCTGGTGTTATCCGCTGGAAACGATAGAGATCGACGCGACGCTGCCGCACGCCGTATGGGGCTTCAACGGCACGGAGCGCCCGGGCGCGGTTTATCTGGCCGCGCTGCACGCGGCGCACAACCAAAAAGGGCTTCCGGCGTTCAAAATTTACGGCCGCCATATCCAGCAGCCGTACGAACGGGATATTCCCGGCGACGTGCGCGAAAAACTGCTGCGCTTCGCCCGCGCCGGACAGGCGGCGGCTTTGCTGCGCGGCCGATCGTATCTGTCGGTCGGCACGGTGTCGATGGGCATCGCGGGCTGCATCGTGGACGAAAACTTTTACCGGCGCTATCTCGGCATGAAAAACGCATACGTCGATATGACCGAAGTGACGCGGCGGATCGAAGACGGCATCTATGATCCCGAAGAATTGCGGCGGGCGGTGGAGTGGACGCAAACCTATTGCGCCGAAGGACCGGACCCCAATACCGAAAACGAACGGATTCCGGCGGAACGCAAGCGGCAAAATTGGATCAAATCGGTGCAAATGACGCTGATCGTGCGCGATCTGATGATCGGCAATCCCAAACTTGCGGAGCTGGGTTTCGAAGAAGAAGCGTATGGCTACGACGCGGTTGCTTCCGGTTTTCAAGGGCAACGCGAATGGACGGACCATAACCCGAGCGCCGATGTGCTCGAAGCGATCCTGTGCAGTTCGTTCGATTGGAACGGCGTTCGCGAGCCGTACATGGTCGCCACGGAAAACGACAATCTGAACGCGATCTCCATGCTGTTCAACCACTATCTGTCGCATACGGCGCAGATTTTCGCCGACGTGCGCGCGTTTTGGAGTCCCGAAGCCGTCGAACGGGTCGCGGGGCGCAAACCGGAAGGCGTCGCGGAACAAGGATTTTTGCATCTGATCAATTCCGGTCCGGCCGCGCTTGACGGTACGGGCGAGCAATCCCGCGACGGCCGGCCGGTTATGAAGCCCCATTGGGAAATCGAAGAGGGGGAAGTCGAAGCGTGCCTGGCCGCGACGTCTTGGCGTCCGACCTATATGGATCAGTTCGCGGGCGGCGGGTATTCGACCGATTTCACGACGCGGGGCGGCATGCCGGTCACGATGTCGCGCCTCAATCTGGTCGACGGGCTTGGCCCGGTGCTGCAATTGGCGGAAGGTTGGACCGTCGAGCTGCCGCCGGATATGCACGACGCGCTCGACCTGCGCACCACGCCGACCTGGCCGACCACCTGGTTCGTGCCGAACCTGATTCCCGGCGATCCGGTGTTCGACGACGCGTACGGCGTGATGGAGAATTGGGGTTCGAATCACTGCGCGATCAGCTACGGGCATATCGGTGCCGATCTGATTACGCTGGCTTCGGTGCTGCGCATTCCGGTCAATATGCACAATGTCGATCCCAAGCATATTTTCCGTCCGAGCGCCTGGAGCGCGTTCGGAACGAAAGACCCGGAAGGGGCGGATTACCGCGCTTGCGCAGTGTACGGGCCGCTTTACAAGTGAGCAAACGAGCGAGTGGGTGGGTGGGGGAGTGAAAGACGGATATCGAAAATAACGATTCGTGAAGTTTTCGGGAAAACGAAAAAGAAGCCTTCCGAATCGGAAGGCTTCTTTTCTCATGTCGCAATAGCGGCAAAACCATCGTGTTACGCTCCGGCGCCCCGCAGCTCCGCCACCGCCGCTTTTAACTGCTCCATCGCCTGCTCGATCACGATACGCGAGCAAGCCACGTTCATGCGCATGAAGCCTGCCGCTTCCGCGCCGAACATCGTGCCGTCGTTAAGCGCGATGCCTGCTTTGTGCAGCAGGAACTGCATCAGTTCTTTGGCGTCCAAATTCAGTCCGCGGAAGTCGATCCACAGCAGATACGTCGCTTCCGGCAAACGCACGGACAGTTCCGGCAAATGCTGTTCGATCTGCGCCTGCACGTATTCCATATTGCCGCGAACGTACAGCATCAGTTCGTCGAGCCATTCGCCGCCGTGCCGGTAAGCCGCTTCGGTCGCCGTCGCGCCGAGCGTGCTGATCGAACCCAGTCCGTGCATTTTGCTGACCGTGCGCTCGAACGTCGTCCGCAGCTTGCGGCTCGGAATGATGATATTGGAAACCGACAGCCCCGCCAGATTGAACGTTTTGCTCGGCGCCGTACAAACGATACAGTTGTCGCGAGCCGCTTCGGACACCGCCGCGAACGGAATATGCGATCCGGCTTCGAAGATCAGGTCGGCGTGGATTTCGTCCGCGACCACCAGCACGTCGTGCTTCAAGCAGATCTCGGCCAGCTTTTCCAGGTCTTCGCGCGCCCAGATTTTGCCGACCGGGTTGTGCGGGCTGCACAGGATCAGCATTTTCACGTCATCGGCCAGTTTGCGCTCCAGATCGTCGAAGTCCATCGCGTAGTCGCCGTTTTCCGAGACGCTGAGCGGGTTCGTGACCAGCTGCCGCCCGTTTTCGCGCACGACGTTATAGAACGGCGGATAGACCGGCGTCTGAATCGCGATCTTGTCGCCCGGTTTGGTAAAAGCTTCGACGGCAAACGCCAACGCGGGCACCACGCCCGGCGTAAACGTGATCCATTCGGATAGGATACTCCAATTGTGGCGCTCCCGCATCCAGTTCACGACCGCTTCGAAATACGCCGGCGTGCGGTACGTATAACCGAAAACGCCGTGGCTTACCCGCTTTTGCAAAGCGTCCAATACTTCTTGCGGCGCGGCAAAGTCCATATCGGCCACCCAGAGCGGAAGCGCGTTCGGCGCGCCGAAAATCTTTTCGCGTGCGTCCCATTTTTCCGAAGCACTCTCCAAACGGTCGATCTGCGTATGGAAGTCAAAACGGCTTTTTAATGTCATCTGAAAATTCCCCCTTGATTCGGCAAGCGTATATCTGATTTATTATGGGACACAAAATCTTTAAAATCAATGGATACAACGAACATGCGGATAGATGGTTTTGTTCGGGATTTGTAAAAAAATAAGCGTGAAAAAGCGTTTTATGTAAAAGCTATTTACTTTTGCTTGCCTATTTATATATGATTACGGAGGAGAAACGGACTTTTTGTTCGGGTTTTGTCAAGAAAGACATACGATGAAATAACCACAATTTTTCCTCAGGGGGGCAAAAGATTCATGAAAAGATTCAAAGCGAAAAAAAACGTCCGCGCGGCATTGGCGGCAGCGGTGCTCGTAACCGGCTTGTCGCCGGTTCTGGGCGCTCCGTCCGCTCAAGCAGCAGAAGCAACATCCGCAAACGGATTTGATCTGCGCGTTCTACATACAAACGATACCCATGCGCATCTGGACAATATCGATCGCCGCGTAACAGCTATCAACGCCGAGCGCAACGACCATACTTTGCTGCTCGATGCAGGTGACGTATTCTCGGGCACGCTTTATTTCAACCAATACGGCGGCCTGGCTGACCTATACTTCATGAATCTGCTCAAATACGATGCGATGACTTTCGGTAACCATGAATTCGACAAAGGACCGGCAGGTCTGGTTCCGTTCCTGAAAGAAGCGAAGTTCCCGTTCGTGAGCGCCAACATCGACTTCACGGCGGACAAGGATCTGGCTAGCTACTCCAGCGCGACGATCGGCGAGCCGGGAGCGGAAGGCAAAATCTATCCGGCCATCATCAAAGAAGTCAAAGGCGAAAAAGTCGGCATTATCGGCTTGACGACAAGCGACACGATCGCACTGGCTTCCCCGGGCGAAAACGTGAAGTTCAAAGACGACGTGGAGAGCGCGCAAAAAGCAGTCGACGAACTGACGGCAAAAGGCGTAAACAAAATCATCGCGCTGTCGCACCTTGGCTACCCGGAAGACCAAGTGCTGGCCAAAGAAGTCGACGGCATCGACATTATCGTCGGCGGCCACTCGCATACGAAACTGGACAAGCCTACCGTATACGACGGCGGTGAAGCTCCTGTTCTGATCGTACAAACGGGCGAGTACGGCGTGAACCTGGGCAAACTGGACGCGACGTTCGACACGAAAGGCGTCCTGACGAAGTGGGAAGGCCAATTGATTAACGTCGACGCGAAAAACAAAGACGAGTCCTACGTGATCAAAGGCAACGAAGCGGCTGCAACCAAGCTGAAAGAATATTCGGCAAAGCTGGAAGAGTTGAAAACAACCGTGATCGGCAAGTCCGATGTAACGTTGGACGGCGAGCGTAACAGTGTGCGCAAGCAAGAAACGAACCTGGGAGACTTTATGGCAGACGGCATGAGAGCCAAGGTAGAAAGCATTGTCGAACTCGGCGACGCTAAAGGCTATGTCACGATCCAAAACGCGGGCGGTATCCGTGCAACGATTCCTTCCGGCGACGTAACGCTGGGCGCGCTGCTGACGACCATGCCTTTCGGTAACAACCTGAGCGCTTTGAAAATGACAGGCACGGAGATCAAAGCAGCGCTGGAAAACGGCGTTAGCGGCGTGGAAACAGGCGAAGGCCGCTTCCCGCAAGTATCCGGCATGAAGTTCACGTACGATTCGAAGCAACCGGGCGAAAAAATCGATTCGGTAACGGGAGAGCTGACTCAAGAAGGTTCGCGCATTACCGATATTCAGATTCTGGGTGAAAACGGTCAATACACGCCGATCGAGCCGAACTCGTACTACATCGTAGCTACGAACTCGTACATCGCAGGCGGCGGCGACTTCTACCGTTCGATGGCGGCAGCCAAAGAAGACGGACGTTTCTATGAACTGAACCTGGTTGACTACGAAGTATTCCGCGAATACCTCGAT
Organism: Saccharibacillus sacchari; assembly: GCF_037722395.1. Classification (GTDB taxonomy): domain Bacteria; phylum Bacillota; class Bacilli; order Paenibacillales; family Paenibacillaceae; genus Saccharibacillus; species Saccharibacillus sacchari_A. The sequence continues at coordinate 57,791 of NZ_JBBKAR010000053.1, forward strand.
AGCGTAGGCACGGTGAAGCAAGCGACAGAAGGACGGATCACCGACGCTCCGGGAACGGCTTCCGAAACTCCGTCGGGCGAGACTCCGGCATCCGTATTCTCCGACATCGCAAGCGACGCGAACGCGGCTTCGATCGAAGCCCTGCACTCCGCTGGCTTCGTTAACGGTTATGCAGACGGTACATTCCGTCCGGCAGCAAGCGTAACGCGTGCCGAATTCGCAGCGATCCTGGCTCGTACCGTTGGCGCTGAAGGCGATGCTTCGAAACATACGTACACAGATAACGTTCCTGCATGGGCAGCCGCTTATGTAGCCGGTCTGGAAGCAAAAGGACTGCTGGGTAGCCTCGAAGGCCCAACTTTCGGTGCAAAACAAGCGGTAACGAATGCGGAAGCCGCAGAACTGATCGCACTGGCTGCCAATGTGGAGCCGTCGGCGATTGAAGTCGGCGCTGCTGATGCAAAAGTCACGCGGGGTCAACTGGTAGGCCTGATCGCCAAGTACCTCGTAAAAAGCTAAAGCTTGTAAACGGCTAGCCAAAAAGCGGATCGTCTCCATTCAGGAGTGCGGTCCGCTTTTTTTATTGAACAAAGACATCTTTTTAAAGTGCTGGCTAAGTGACTTGGGATAAAGTGGAGTTTTCGCTCTGTTTTGCATCAAAAGCGGATTTTTTGTAAGGTAGTAGTACCTTATCAACGTTGAAAGTAAGGTTATGTCCGGCTGAATCGTACCTAAAGCGTGTGCGTTTCAGCCGGACGTAAACCTCTGATTAAGAGTTGACAAGGTAGTAGAAGGAATGATGGTTTTTAAGGAGGAGAAATGAATCATGCACAAGTCAACAACTCGCAACTCTTGTAAAAAAATTCTGATTTTGGCTGCGGCCTCTCTGCTTGCGGCACCGTCGTTTACTTTGCCTGCGGCACACGCGGAGCAAACGTCTGTCTCTGCAAGCAGCAGCGCTGCCGAGGCGTCGACCGCTACGCCTGAAGCAACGGACGGAGTATCGGCTGCTTCCGAACCCGCAGTGGAATCGGTAGCCGAACCAGCAACTGACACGGCTCCGGCTACGGGAGGTACGGATGCGGCCGCAGCGGGTCAGACCGCGACACCAGCGACTTCGACAACGAAGCCTGCTACCCCGTCTACGACGAAGCCTGCAACGGGTACGCCAACAACCCCGACAGCGCCGGAGCCTTTTTACGACATCGCCAAAGATCCGAACCGTGACGCGATTATGACCCTTTATAATGAAGGAGTCGTCAAAGCGGCAAAAGATCGCAAATTCCGTCCCAAAGCCGAGATCGGCCGTTCCGACTTCTCGGTCATTCTGGGACGCGCCATGAAAGCAAACGGCAGCATCTTCGACGTTTATTTCACGGACCCGATTCCGGACTGGGCGATTCGTTACGTAGGCGGATTGAGCGCTGCGGGCGTGTATGAAGGGTATCTGGAAAAAGGCGATAAATTCGGTCCCAAGCTTCCGGTGACTCGCGCAGAAGCGGCCGCTATGGTTGCGCGCGCCGCTCATCTGGAATCGCAGCCGCTGCCGGAAGGACTCGGCGGAGTCGGCAATATTCCGGTCTGGGCTTTGGATGACGTCGGAGCGGCTTACGCGGCAGGGCTGATCGAAGTGACCAGCGCAGGTACATTGAATCCGAACAAAAAGGTTACCCGTAGCGAGATGGCTGCGATGATCGCTCCGTTGCTTGAGGCAGACGCGTTTATGACACCGATCAAGATCGAAGAGGATATCACGTTGCCTTAACGCTTTTTCGTCAAATAGCCTATAGCCAAAAAGCCTGTCGTTCCTTTTTTGGTAAGGAGTGAACAGGCTGATGAGAAAGTCTTCTCGATTCCCTCGCCCACATGACTTTCTCGACAGTCTGAGAAACCCGGTTGCAACAGCCGGGTTTCTTTTTTTTATGCGGATTAAAGGTTAACCCAGTACGCCAGCCAACCGTTCTTCCAATGCCGCAAGCGTGGTCGAACCACCGCCGAGCTGGTATAGCGAATCGCCTTTGCGAAGCAGCAGAGTCGGATAGCCTTGTATGCCAAGCCGCGATACGCGAATAAATTCGTTGCGCACAGACGTTACCGTTTCCGGCGCGTTCATAAAGGTTACAGCGGCTTCCGCGTCCAAACCGGACTGCTCGGCAATTTCGCGGTAAGTGTCCGGATCGCTCAAGCTTTTTCCATCCTGATAAAAAGCACGCTGCATAGCCGAAGCCAACTCTGCCGAACGCTCCGGTGCCTGACTGCGCAAAGCGGCAAATCCGGCGGCGGCCGCTTCCGAATCCATCACGAGGTCGCCTTGTTCCAATAATTGATCGTACGCCGCTCCGAATTCCGCGCCCGTCATTTCCTCGATCCGTACATTGGCCGATGCGATATGCGGGAAATTGCCGATTGGCTGCGCATGGTCGCCCGTGAACAAACCGCCGGACCAGACGGACAGCGGCAGCTCGGAATGATTGGCATGCAGCTTACCTAGCGTAGAGGAGAAGCCGTAACACCAGCCGCAATAGGCGTCCCATATATAAATGAGTTCGTTGTTTTCTTGTGTCATGAATAACGCTCCTTTGGAGTTTGGGATAGGGAATGAATCGTTCGGGATCAATTGTAACTTATATGATTACAATTATCAAGCCGTATAGAGTAGCTTTCTCCGAAAAGGTTTTATATAATGAATTTGTCGAAATAAAGCGGTTACATAAATAAGGTTTTCGTGCCATACATCCAAAGGGGGCTATCCAATATGACCTACAAAGACGCAGCTCGACCGACGCAAGAACGCGTAAACGATCTGCTAAAAGAGATGACACTGGAAGAAAAAGTCGCTCAGCTGACCTCGGCGCGCACCGGCAGCATGATCTCCGACGTGCAAAATTTCGTGTTTTCGGCAGAGCTTACGAGCGAAAAAGTACCGCACGGCTGCGGGTACATCAGCCGGATCGGCGGCGCGACGGATTTGCTCCCGGCGGAAATGGCGCGCGCGATGAACACGATCCAACGGCATTTCGTGGAAAAAACGCGGCTCGGCATCCCGGTGCTGTTCATGACCGAAGCGACGTCCGGCGTGCTGAGTCGGAACCATACCCTTTTCCCGCAAAATATCGGCGCGGGTGCCATGTTCGACGAGGAACCGGTACGCCGGATGGCCGACGCCATGCGCCGCGAGATGCTCGCGACCGGAGAACGCTGGGCACTCGGCCCGGTCGTCGACGTGATCCGCGATCACCGCTACGGCCGTTACGAAGAATCGTTCGGCGAAGACGCGTATCTGGTCAGCCAGTACGGCACGGCCTACGTTCAAGGGCTGCAATCCGACGATCTGACGCAAGGCATTATCGCGACGCTCAAGCATTTCGTGGCGCAGGGCATCAGCGACGGCGGGCGCAACTGCGGACCGGTACATGTGACGGATCGCGAGCTGCTCGACGAATACGCCGTGCCGTTCGAAGCGGCGATCCGGGACGCGGGCGCGCTGTCGGTCATGGCGGCGTATCACGAGATCGACCAGGTGCCGGTGCACGCGTCTGCGTATGTTTTGCGGGATCTGCTGCAAGAGCGCCTCGGTTTCAAAGGGCTGACCGTCTCCGACGGCAACGGCATCCAGTTGATCCAGTCGTTCCAGGAATATTGCGAGACACAGGAAGAGGCCGTGAAGCTGGCGCTGGAAGCGGGCATCGAATGCGAGCTGGACTTCATGTTCGAGAAATATTTGCAGGGCTTGGTGGAAAAAGGCGATGTCGCGCTTGAACTCGTCGATTCCGCTGTGCGCAAAGTGCTGGATCTCAAATTCCGCCTCGGCCTGTTCGACAACCCGTACGTAGACGAAGCCGCTACCGAGTCTTCGGTCTGCACGCCGGATATGGTGGAGCTGTCGAAAGAAATGGCGCTGCGCACGATGACCTTGCTCAAGAACGAAGATGACCTCCTGCCGCTTGATCCTTCCGTGAAAAAAGTCGCCGTGATCGGCCCGCTGGCCCATGTGAAAGAATTCGGCTACAGCGATTATTCCTACCCGGCGCATATCGAAGATATGTACTACCATTCCGAAGGGCTGACCGAGGAAGAAGTATTGGCGCGGACGCTCTTTTTCAAAAAGAAAGATACCCGCTACGAGGATTTGTACCATCAGGATATGCCAACCGTCTATGAGGCTTTGAAAAGCGCGCTGCCGAATGCCGAAGTGGTGTATGAAGCTGGTATCAAAGACACGACCGACTACAACGGCGAAGCCGACTTTTACCGGATCGAAGAAGCGGTATCGGCGGCGAAAGATGCCGACGTCATCATCGCGGTGTGCGGCGACACGAGCGGCATGGGACGGGAGAACGACAGCGGCGAATCGACGGACCGCGTGGAGATCTGTTTGTCGCACGAGCAGAAAAAGCTGCTGCGCGCGTTAAAAGAAACCGGCCGCCCCGTCGTGCTTGTATTGTGCAACGCCCGTCCGCTGGAGCTGCTTGAGGAAAGCCGGTCGATGAACGCGATCCTCGAAGCATGGAAGCCGGGGATGCGCGGAGCCGACGCGATCGCGGAAACGTTGACGGGCGCGTACAATCCGGGCGGCAAACTGTCCGTCACGCTGCCGAAAGCGCTCGGCCAACTCCCGGTACATTACTCGCAGCTTGCGACCGGACACAAGCAATTTTGGCGCGGCAAATATCTGGAGATGGATCTGGCGCCGCTGTATCCGTTCGGCTACGGGTTGAGCTACACGACGTTCGAAGCGGAAAACGTTAGCTTTGAGCAGACGGAGAGCGGAATCCGGGTGAAGGCGGACGTGGTGAACATGGGCGAACGCGCAGGCGATCAGGTCGTGCAGGTCTATGTCCGGAAAAAGTACGCCAGCGTGCTGCAACCGGAGCGCGAGCTGAAAGGGTACAAACGCATAAGCATTCCGTCCGGCGGCCGGGTAACGCTGGCGTTCGAGATCTCGTTCGACTCGATCGGCTACCACGACCGCGATCTGAAGCTGGTGCTGGAAAACGTCCAGCTTGACGTCATGCTCGGCTTCTCGTCGCAGGATATCCAAGCGGAGAAGTCGTTCCGATTGGCGTTCGAGGGCGGGAAACGGGAAATCGGGCGGCGGGTGTTCGGAAATAAGGTTTGGGTGAAATAGCGAAACTCGGCGCAGGCGAAAAAGCCGCTTATCTTTGACGATAAGCGGCTTCGTGCGGTTTAAATAGATGCGGATATGCACTTATTTTTGCTCGAATCCGTCTTTTTAGAGAAATAAGTGCGAATATGCAATTAAAGGCTCTATATTTCTTCCTATTGCTCTTGATTTGGGCGAATAATTGCATCTGGGCACTTATTTTCTAAAATGCTTCGTTCAAGCGAGAAATAGTTGCACAATAGCACTTATTTTGAAAAAAGGAGTATCGATCATTCTCATTGCTTATTATCTGTGATTAGTATCTTGTCTCGAATTTGTGACTAGTATCTTGTCTCGAATTAATGTAGGGTTACGCTTTCCTGAAACATACTAGAACCATGCACGTTTCAGGAAAGCGCAAACCCCGGATTAAAGCAAGACAAGCTACTAGTTACCTGTGATTCGGTGCTTGTCTATCGTCTCTATCATCTGTCCGTCGTCATCCTACGAACAACGACTCCGCCCCGTCGATATGCACGACCGCGCCGCTCACGTGATCCGCTTCGTCCGACAGCAAGAACAGCACCAGATTCGCGACTTGCTCCGGCGTGCCGCTGCCTTCGGGCAAGGGGACGGTGCCTTCCGGGAATTCGACGGGTTTCGTGTTCATATTCTCCACTTCGGGTTCCTGCTCGCCGGTATCCGAGATATTCGTTTCGATCGTGCCCGGCGCGACGATATTGACCCGGATATTGGACGGCGCCAGCTCGAACGCGGCCATTTGGCCGAGTGCGGCGATCGACGCTTTGGACGTGCTATATGCCGAGAAGCCTTTTTGCGAAAAAACGCGCGTGCCGCTGAGGGAACTGGTGAGCACGATGCTGCCTTTGCCGTTTTTTTTCAGGTAAGGGATTGCGTATTTGACACTGGTGAACGTGCCTTTGACGTTGTTCGTCAGCGTTTTGTCCCAATCGTCGTCCGCGATGGATTCGATCGGGCCGACGACGCCGAGGATGCCCGCGTTGGCGAACAGCGTATCGATCTTGCCGTATTCGGACGCTACTTGCTCCAGCGCGTCGCGGTACTGCGCAGGCTCGGAAATATCGACCGTTAACGCCAACGCTTGCCCGCCTGCCGCTTGGATCTCGCTTCGCACTTGGTCTACCGTGTCTCCGTACAGGTCGATCAGGGCGACTTTCGATCCTTCTTCGGCCAGCCGAAGCGCGGCGGCGCGCCCGATACCGGAACCTGCTCCGGTGACGACCGAGACTTTACCGTTCATTCTGAGGGAACTGGGCATGATGGAGTGCTCCTTTTCAGGGAATGGTTGACAATCCTTCTCGGCTACTTTTACCCTGCACGCAAAGCTTCAATCAGCCGACACCGCCGCTGCACGGAAATATTCAACCGTTGCCGCGCGCCCGGTTGCGGAGCACCGCGTAAGCCGCGGCAGTCAAAGCGATATTGACCGTCCCGACGATCCAATACGGCAATTGCAGCGCGGAGACCCGGCTCAGTCCCAGCGACTCCTGGCCGAGCGAGACGATCAGGCCGCCGAGCAGCGCGCCGACCGTGCCTATCCCGAGCGACAAAAAGCGGAACACGCCGCCGACCCGCCCGAGCAGACGATCCGGCACGGTACGCTGAAGAATCGAGGAGCGCACGACATTGTAGGTCACGATAAAAAAGGCGGCGGAGAAATAGCAAATCCCTACGATGTAAGGACTTTGCGTCAAGCCGGCGATGCCGTAAAAAATACCCAGCGCGAGCAGCGACAACAGCATGATCGTGGACGCTTCCGCGCGTTTGCGCCAGCGCGCCACGGCCTGGCTGCCGATTACGCTGCCCACGGTCGCGATCGCGAGCAGAACGCCGAAGCCGATCGAGTCCAAGCCCAAAACGTCCTGCACGAAAAACACCTGCGTCGTTACCATGCCCGAAAAAGTCAGCGTCACGAGCACCGACATGACGGCGAGCAGCCGCAGCAGGGAGTCGCCGCGAATATGCGCGAAGCCGATCGACATTTCGCGGAACCAGCTTGCGCGGGCGGGCGCTGCGGGCTCCGGCGTCGACGCGTCCGTGTTCGGCGCTGCGGCGTCCGGCGCCGTTCCCGTTTCGGCTTCCGGCCGGAAAGCGCCGCGCAGCGTCAACAGAATCAACAGCGCGATCACGGCCGTCGCCGAATCGAGCGCGAACGGAATGACCAGGCCGACGGTCACGATCAGGCCGCCGAACGAAGCGCCGAGAATATCGCTCGTAATCAACTGGCCCGCCGTGAACTGGCCGTTCGCTTTTTCCAGCCGGTCGGGGTGCACGATGCGCGGGATCAACGTTTGCACGGTGCTGTCGAACGCGACGCGGCTGACGCCGATCACGAACATGAACAGCATCAGCAAGGGGATGCTAACGGCTTCCAGCGCGACGCAAGCCGTCAGCGCGATCAAAGCGACGGCGCGCAGCAAGCTGGACAGCACGACGATGCTTTTGCGCGAATGCCGGTCGATCAGCACGCCGATCGGCAAGCTGAACAACAGCCAGGGCAGACGCATGGCGGTCGTGACGAGCGAAGCCTGAAACGCGTCGCGGGTAATGTCGGAGAGCAACCACGGCACAGCCGTAAGCGTCAAGCCGTCGCCGAGAAACGTCAGCGTCACGGCGGTGAACAGCTTTTTGTAATTAGCATTGTTTCCCAAACGGGTGTGGTCAGGAAGCGTTTCTTTCGTCAAAGCGTTTCGACTCATATGCGAATCTTCTCCTTTATGTAAAAGACTTGGTTGTATGTTAGGGCGTGTCTTCAAACCTACCAACGTGCATCTTTTGCCGAGGTTTGAAGACATGCCCTAACGCAGTCCCTTCAAAATTTCGGTTTTCCGAACATCAGATCGTTAGATCGAAGTCGTGAAGGGTAAATAAGTTTTAACATATCCTTTATATGGACGCACAGCTTTGTAAAAAGGTTAACGTTTGTCAGGTCGGCGTAAACCATTTTTCGCTATAATGGAAAAGTCGATTTGTTTCGCTCGGATGTCGGTTCGTCGGTTTGTTTATTTGCCACTACTGTCGTAGGGTTCGGAGGAATGATTATGTCGCTTGTCTTTTCCTTTTTAAAGAAGTACCGTACCGCATCCTTGCTCGCTCTTTTGATGATGGTGATCGAGCTGACGGTGGAACTGGCGCAGCCGTACTTGATCTCGAAAATCATCGACGACGGGATTGCGAATTCGGATCTAAACGTCGTATGGATGTGGGGAGGCTTGCTGCTTGTCGGTACCCTGTTCGCATTCGGTGCCGGTATCGCAAGTTCGTTCTTCGCTTCTTATGCCAGCCAGGGCTTTGCCAGCGATTTGCGCGAGACGCTGTACGATAAAGTGCAATCGTTTTCGTATTCGGTGTTCAGCAAATTCGCCACATCTTCGTTGATTACGCGCATGACCGGCGATATCACGATGCTGCAAGACACCATTTTCATGAGCTTGCGCTTTATGACCCGCGTCCCGCTCGTGGTGATCGGAAGCGTCGTGATGGCGATGGTCGTCAATATCAAGCTCGGCGTGCTGCTGGCGTTGACTGTGCCGCTGTTGCTTGTGTTCGTACTGTGGATCATGCGCCGCGCGGGCGCGATGTTCAAAAACGTGCAAAGACGTCTGGACAAAGTCAACGGCGTGATTCAGGAAAACCTGACGGGTATCCGCCTGATTCGCGTATTCGTCCGCATGAAGCACGAAAATGGCCGCTTCGCCGCTTCCAGCGGCAAATTGATGAAAAACACGGTCGCGGCGCTCCGGCTGACGGAGACGACCATGCCGTTCATCATGCTTGTCATGAACGCTTCGATCATCGCCGTATTGTGGTTCGGCCGCGCGGATATCGCGTCCGGCAGCGCCACCGTCGGCGAAGTGGTCGCGGTCGCCAATTATGCGCTGCGCACGATCGGCGCGTTGTCCGCCTTTTCCTGGATCGCCGTGACCTTCTCCCGCGCCGGAGCTTCCGCGCAGCGGGTGAAGGAAGTGCTCGATACGGAGAACGGGGAATTCGCGCAAACGAACGTTTACGGACATCAAAGCGGCGTTTCCGCCGCCGCGTTCGCCGAGTCGCAGGATTCCGGTGCGGAGCCGGTCGAAGGCACGGTGCGGTTCGAGAACGTGTCGTTCAAATATCCAACCAGCGATATCAAAGTTCTGGAAGAGATTTCGTTCGAGATCGGCGCGGGCAAGCGGGTGGCGATCATGGGTGCGACAGGATCGGGCAAATCTTCGCTCGTCCAGTTGATTCCGCATCTCTATGACTGGGACAAAGGCGAAATCACGATCGATGGACGCAGCATCGACCAGTGGGACACCGAGCATCTGCGCCGCAGTATCGGTTACGTGCCGCAGGAAGTGCTGCTGTTTACCGGATCGATTCGCGAAAATATCGCTTGGGGACGCGAGGATGCCACGTTCGAAGAGATCGAGGAAGCCGCGAAGATCGCCCAGATTCACGAAACGGTGGAAAAGCTGCCGAACGGTTACGATACACAGCTAGGCCAGCGCGGCGTCAATCTGTCGGGCGGTCAAAAGCAGCGTTTGTCGATTGCCCGCGCATTGGTCCGTCGCCCGGCGATCCTGATTCTCGACGACAGCACGAGCGCGCTCGATCTAGCGACGGAAAGCCGTCTGCTGGGCGCGCTGGAAGATATCTCGTGCACCACGTTCCTGATTACGCAAAAGATCAGCTCCACCCAGGCGGCCGATCTGATCCTGCTGCTGGACGAAGGCCGACTGATCGCGGGCGGCACGCACCAGGAATTGATGCGGACGTCGGAGCTGTACCGCCATATTTACGAATCCCAATTCGAACAGGGGGAAGCGCTGCATGCCTAATGGATGGACCGAAGCTTTCCGCCAGCCGAGGCCCCCGGTCATCGCTGATCCGTCGAAAGCCAGCGGAGAATATAAGAAGAAAAAACGGGCCAAAAACGTCTCGGGTACGCTGGGACGAATCTGGAAGTATCTGGCGCAGCGCAAGCTGAAGCTCGGACTCGTGTTGTTCATGGTGTTAATCAGTTCTGCGCTGTCGCTGCTCGGCCCTTATATGATCGGGGTCGCGGTCGACGATTACTTAAGCGGCGGCGGGGCGTTCTGGGGACTGGGCTGGGTGTGGTTTCTGGTCGTGCTCGGCGTCGTGTATCTGCTCGGGCCGATCACGATGTTTTTGCAAAGTATATGGATGATCGAAATCGCGCAAGAAACCGTCTACCGGATGAGAGTCGATCTGTTTTCCCATCTGCACAAGCTTCCGATCCCGTTTTTCGGCAAACGCCAGCAAGGCGAGCTGATGAGCCGGGTGACGAACGATATCGAGAATGTCAGCGCTACGCTTAACAGCTCGGCGATTCAGATTTTTTCCAGCGTATTGATCCTGTTCGGGACGCTCGGCGTCATGCTCAGTCTCAGCCCGCTGCTGACACTGCTCACGTTTATCGTGGTGCCGCTGATGGCGGTCGGGATGCGCTGGATCACCCGCCGTACCGGCCCGCTGTTCAAAGAACGCCAAAGCAATCTGGGCGATCTGAACGGTTATATCGAAGAAACGCTGTCGGGACAACGCATCATCAAAGCTTTTTCCCAAGAAGATCGGGTTAAAAAGGAATTCGGTGTTCGCAACGAACGTATCCGCTTGTCCGGCTTCTGGGCGCAGACCATTTCCGGCATGATCCCGAAACTGATGAACAGCCTGAACAACCTCAGCTTCGCGCTCGTGGCGGGGATCGGCGGCATTTTGGCAATCAACGGCCAAGTGACGATCGGCGTCATTATCGTGTTCGTCGAATACGCGCGCCAATTCACCCGTCCGCTCAATGATCTGGCGAACCAGTGGAATACGCTGCTGTCGGCGATCGCCGGCGCGGAGCGGGTATTCGAGATCATGGACGAAGAAGTGGAAAACAAAGACGAAGGCAAAGCGGCGAAGCTGGACAAGATCGAAGGCTCAGTCAAATTCGACAGCGTTTCGTTCGGCTACGACGAAGGGCGCAATACGCTGTCGGACATCTCGTTTGAAGCCAAACCGGGCGAAACGATCGCGCTCGTCGGTCCGACAGGAGCAGGCAAAACGACGCTGATCCAACTGCTGTCCCGTTTCTACGATGCCAGCGGCGGCAAGATCACGATCGACGGCCGCGAGATCGGCAGCATCCAACGCGAAAACCTGCGGTCGCATATGGCGTTCGTGCTGCAAGAAACGTTTCTGTTCGAAGGCACGATCCGCGAGAATATCCGTTACGGCCGGCTGGACGCCACCGACGAAGAGATCGAGGAAGCCGCGAAGCTTGCGAACGCGCACTCGTTTATCGCCCGTTTGCAAGACGGGTACGACAAAATGTTGAATAACGGCGGCAGCGGCATCAGCCAGGGGCAAAAGCAATTGCTCGCGATCGCGCGCGCCATGCTGGCCGACCCCGCGATTCTCGTGCTCGACGAAGCGACCAGCAGCATCGACACGGTGACGGAGATCAAGATTCAGCAAGGTCTTCAACGCCTGATGAAAGGCCGCACCAGTTTCGTGATCGCCCACCGTCTCAACACGATCCGGCAAGCCGATCAGATTCTGGTTTTGAAAGACGGCGGCTTGCTGGAACACGGTTCGCATGACGAACTGCTGAAGCAAGGCGGCTTTTACAGCGGGCTGTACCACGGGCAAGGGATCGAAGGCGAAGCGGGAGATTAAGCGGAGTCGCGGTAATCGTTCGTTTCGAAAAACAAAAAATCGCAACCATGCAGGCTTCGCTTTCAGGCGGGGCTTTTTTTATCGGGAAAAATCAGACTTGCTTATCAAAACTTTTTTGCGCCGTTTCCTAGATTCTATAATCCTGCATCGGCTTCCTCATGCTTATAATGGAACGAATAGCGTACAAGAGGAGATGAAGCGGCATGACGGCAGGAGAGATCGGAAGAGTCGGCGAAGCGCCGGAGACGGGGATCGAGGCAACGGAAGGATCGACAGAACGCGCCGCGAACGGATGGGATTGGGCGCAGGCCGAACAAAAAATATTGGAATTGACCGAACGGCTGGTCAATATCGACAGCGGGACTTTCGATAAAGCAGGCGCGGATAGGGTCGGCGGCGTACTGGCGGACGAATACCGGAAGCTGGGCTTTAAGGTGGATGTGCAGCCGCGCGAAGAACGGGGCGACAATCTGCTGATCACGCACCCGTACGGCAAAGAAGCGGATATTTTGATCGTCGCGCATATGGATACCGTTTTTCCGAAAGGCACGGTAGCGGCAAGGCCTTTTTCGCGGGACAAACAGCGGGCGTACGGTCCGGGCGTTATGGATATGAAAGGGAGTCAGGCGATTACGCTATATGCGCTAAAATATTTGATCTCGACGGGCAGCGAAGAATATCGGCGGGTACGCCTTGTGTTGAACACGGACGAAGAAGTCGGCTCGGTGCATTCCCGGGAACTGATCGAGCAACAGGCGCGTCTTAGCCGTTATGCGCTGATCGTGGAACCGAGCGACGATCAAGGCACGCTGGTCACGGGACGGCGCGGCGGCGGCAAATACGATCTGCATATCCGCGGCGTCGCGGCCCATTCGGGCGCGGAACCGGAAAAAGGGCGCAGCGCCATCGCCGATCTGGCGCACAAGATCGTCAAGCTGCATGCGCTGACGGACGCGTCTTCCGGCGTGCACGTGAACGTGGGCATTATCGAAGGCGGGACGTCGGGCAATACGATCGCGCCGGGCGCTTTCGCCAAGATTGATCTGCGGATGGAAACGGCGGATCAGGCGCAGCATTACGACCGCCTGATCCGGGAGATCGCGGCGACGCCGGACGTCGAAGGCACGAGCGCGGAACTGGTCGGCGGCATCACGCGTCCGCCGACGATTCCGAGCGAAGGTTCGGACCGGCTGCTTTCGATCGTGATCGAAGAAGCGGCCAAACTCGGCGAGACGATCGGCAGCAAACACGTCGGTTCCGGTTCGGACGGCAACCTCACGTCCGCGCTCGGCATCCCGACGATCGACGGTCTGGGTCCGCGCGGCGGCAACGCGCACAGCGCGGACGAATATTTGGTGATCGGCACGCTGGTGCCGAGAACGAAGCTGTTGGCGGCATTGATCAAGCGGCTGGGCAAAGAATAACATTCAACAAGCGAGCGACCAACAGCGAACGATCCAAAGCGAAAGACCCAAAGCGGCGACCGAAGAGCGGTTGCTACTTTTCGGCTGTTTGACCGGAAAACGATGCGTCCCGCGCCGGTTTGTCGCTCGTCTCCGTCAGATCGACTATAATGGAGACATTCGCAACAGACGGAGGAGGACAATCGACTTGCTCGTATGGATCATGTTGGCGTTGATGCTGATTTCCGCGGCAATCATCGCGTTTCGTTTCGTTCGCTTCGGAGCGGAATACCATCTGACCGAAAACGCGGCTATGGCGATCATCGTCAGCGTCGCGGCTTCGATCGTTGCCGAGCCGGAAACGTGGTTGAGTTGGGTGCGTTACGTCTACATCGCGTTAAGCGCGGCGTATATCGTGTACGGAGCGTACGGGAAATACAAAGGCGGTACGGACGGATACGGACAGTAAAAGTGGAATAGATCCGGGAAAAGAAAAACAGGGAACGCTCGTTTACGCGAGCGTTCCCTGTTTTTAAATGAAGTCTGAATTTTTTAAGTCTGCAATGTTCGGCTACGAATTTCTGCTTCTGCATCTTCCGAGATGCGTTCGGCAATCCAGGAATTGATACTTTTTCCGGCAATGCGAGCGGCAGTAGCTACGGAGCGATGCTGTTCAGGGGCTAATCGCAATAATAGCTTTCCGGAGAAAGGTTTGTTCGGCTCTTCGCCTTCTTCCTCGCAAAACTCCAAATAATCGTCCACGGAATCACGAAAAGCTTTTTCCAGTTCATCCGCGGAAGAAGCTTGAAAGGTTACGGTATCCCGAATATTAACGATTTCGCCGTGCAAGATTCGAGCCTCATTATCAAATTCCGCATGACCCAAATATCCTTTATACTCCATCATGGCGCAAAACCTGCCTCTCTCAAAAACATTCTTACCGACTTTACGGCACCTTTATCGGTCTCCTTTTCCGGATGAGGCCGATGAAAAACCGCTTTTGAATCATTTAGCTTCACGCGGACGCACGAACCTCTTCCTTCGGAAATTTGTCCGCCTAGAGCTTTGAATAACGCTTCAATGTCATTCCACTCAATATTGGATTGCACAGGATCTTTGAAAATGGCTTGTAGAGTCTTAAAATGTTTGTTGCTTAGCTCCAGTAGTATCACTTCTTGATATCATTATAAAGCATAGATTCCAATTACCTCTATACGCTCGTCTTTTTCTACGTATCCTACCGGCAATTGCCCATTCTGCGAATTGTCGGCATATCCGCATTTCTTCCAAAGGATCGGTTGCGGCTGTCGGCTCGTCAAGACTAATGAATTTTTGGGTTCGGCATATTCGAGGATGAGTTTTTTACATGGTTATCGGTCATAGTAAAGTTCATTCGACGTAAGTAAAAGCAGGATTGGGAGCTTGAATCGAGAGGCAACGTACAGGGGGTTAAATAATCTATACACGCATATGTACGGAATTCAAATTTCACAAAGGATGCTCCTTCGGACAGAATGCAAGCTGGCTGATCCGAAGGAGTGTAACATGAGAATATCGGAACTTAAGTAAATCCTTTTATAACCTTTTAATTTTCAACGTCCGTATTCGCTACGCAAGATCGCATACGCCGCCAGGTCCACATAGCGGCCTTTCTCGAACTCGTGCTGGCGCAGCAGTCCTTCGCGGACGAAGCCGAGCTTGTCCATCAGGCGGATCGAAGCGGCGTTGTCCGGGTCGACGCGAGCTTCGATCTTGTTGGCGGCCAGCGGGCCGAAGCCGAAGTGCAGCACGGCGCGAATCGCTTCCGGCATCAAGCCTTTGCCCCAATGTTCGCGCGCCAGATCGTAGCCGATCTCCATCCGGTTATGCTCGCGTTCGAGACCGAGAAAACCGCATGTGCCGACGAAAGCGCCGGTGTCGCGTTCTTCAATCATCCAGCGAATCCCTGTTTGTTCGCGGAAAATGCGGGCGTGCCAGCCCATTTCGTCGTCCGCTTCTTCGACGGATTCGAACGGGTCGAGCGGCAGATAACGCATGACTTCTTCGTCGGCATACAGCGCGAACAGCCCGTCCCGGTCTTCGGCTTTGGCTTCGCGCAAAATCAGGCGAGGCGTGTCCAGCCGCGGAAATACGGAAAAATCGAACAGTTCGTTCGCGGAAAGTCCGGAGTCCGGGGAATGAATGTCCTCCGCGTTTGTCGTTGTAGCCGCGTTGTCCGCAAGCAAATTAGGATCGGTCGATTTCATCTTTTCAATTCCTCCAATGTTTCTTCCCACCGGGCCACAACGGCCTGCGGATCGTTCAATTCAATCGAAATTCCGCTCGTGATCGTCGCGTATTTGGCGGTATCGGCACGGGTTTCGAGCACTTGCGCGACAAATCGGGCGCGGGGATGCTTGGCGTGTTCAAGCTCGGGCAACGCTTCGGCTTGCAGCCGCACGGTGTAGGAGACGCCGCCGTATACGACGCCGAGCAGCGCTTTGCCGTCGCGGAGCAGATTGCCGCTTGTATTCGTGCCGAGCCACAGCGCGATGCGCAGCTTGTCGCGGGATTCCGCGATCACTTCGCCCGCGCTGACCATCGCCTGATGCGGATAGCCGGCTTCGTCGACGGTGTGCAGCGTCATGGCGATCTGCGTTTTGTCGCGCAGGTGCGTACCGTCGAGCAGCGCATACAACTCGTCGTCCAGCACGGAATATAGATGATCTGTCATAGGAATCACGTCCTTCTGTCAAAAATCGAAAACGGGGAATAGCCGAGCATGTAATTTCCGGATTCGGGCAAAAAGTCAAACACAAGCCATAAGCGATAAAAGATAAGCCACAAAGGATAAACGCAAACCATAAGCAAAAAGTAATGAACGTACATAATAAGCAGTACGCCATTGCGTCGAGAGCTGCATGCTTGGTTTGCGGAGTACGTGATTGTGTCTGGAGTCTTACCGAGTACCGAGTGCCGAGTGCCGAGTATCGAGTATCGAGTACCGAGTACCGAGTACCGAGTGCCGAGTACCGAGTGCCGAGTATCGAGCGACGAGTCGCGCGGTTCGATGCGTGTCTGCATTTAGTTGCGTATAAGCACTTAATTTGCTCGGATTTCCGCTTTTCGATCCAATAAGTGCGGATATGCACTTAATTCGCTCTCAATACGCCAAATAATCCGTTTTCCGTCGGAATAATTGCATTTGAGCACTTAATTCGAAAAATGAAGCGAAATGATACGAAATAATTGCATATTTGCACTTATTTATTTGTCTTGAAGCGTTCACGTATAGTTGCGGATTTAACGCTATCTCTAACGCTATCTCTCCGGCATACTTTTATGCTTCCAAGCAGCCCAATCAGATGTCTTTTTCGGAGAACTCGCTTCTTATCACGCTTCATTGACTTCACCGCGACATTCCGCTTCGCACCCCGCCTCGGCCCGCTCTGTCTGAGGCTTCGATCCCGCTCTGCTTAACGCTCCGATCTGCTTCGCTTCACGCCGGATCGACCTGCACCGTCACCTGTTTGCCGCTGACTTGAATCCCCGTTTTTTTCGTGCCGCTTGCTTTCAGATCCCGCAGCAGTTCCTCCAGCAATTCCTTGCCTTTGGCGCCTTCTTTGCCGGACACCTTGACCACGAATTGAACGGAGTCGCCGCCATCGAGAATGCGCTGCGCCTGGTTCTTTTTCGTGTCGTAGTCATGCTCTTCGATATTCGCAGTCAGCCGGATTTCTTTGATCTTCGCCGGGCGTGCCGCTTTTTTCTCCTGCTGCTTCGCTTCTTTGGCTTTGCCGGAAGAAATCAGCGTGCAGGGAGGCGGGCTCGAGTAGAGTGAGGTGCAAACGAGGTCCACGCCCAGTTCTTTTGCCAGTTTCAGCGCCTCGCTTGTCGGCATGACGCCGAGCACTTCGCCGTTCACGCCGGTCACATCGACTTCGGCGGCTTTGATTTTTTCGTTTTTAATCATGAAGATACGCTCCTTTTTCGTAAAAAGATTGCTTAAGCCTGACGCCCCATCCGGCCGCCCTGCGTCGATTCGCGCGCGATCGGCTTCGTGTACACATGCGTCACCTGATACGGCTGCCGCGGATTGCGGATTCGCGACAACAGCATGTCTCCGGCTTTGACGCCCATATCGCTGCTGTAAATATGCACCGTCGTCAGATGCGGCTCCACGATGCGCGATTCGGACGAGTCGTCGAAGCCGCAGACGCGGATATCGCCGGGAATCGACAGCCCGATATTTTTGAGCGCCCGCATCAGGCGGACGGCGATAAAGTCGTTGGCGCACACGAACGCTTGCGGCAAGCGTTCGATACTGCCCAGTCTGCGCTCCATCCAATCGGTCTCGAAAATAAAAAAGCGGTCTTCGTCGAGAACGGATTGTTCGCGCGAAAGGCTCAGACCGGCGTCGGTCAACGCGCGCCCGCAACCGATCCAGCGTTCGCGGAAACTTTTGCAATGGTTATAGTCGCCTACGAATCCGATTTCGTTCAAGCCGTCGGCGAGCAGGTCGCGCGTCATCGCGTAGGTGCTGTGTTCGTTTTCCATCAATAAAATATCGGCGCCGAAATCCGGATAGAACGCGTCGGCCGCGCAGTCGATAAAAATGACCGGGATGCCGAGTTCCGTCAGCAAGCGGCTGTAAGCGGGATCGAATAGCTCGATGCAGACGATGCCGTCCACGCCCGCAGCGTCGAAATTGACCGGAAGCGCCTGTTCGCCCCGTTCGTCGTCGCGCACGATATGGATCGAGAGATTATAGCCTTCCGTGCTGATCCGCCGTTCGAGCCCGCTGATCAACTGGGAACCGAAATGCGACGTGTTCGGCATATTGGTCGTCAGCAGCGCGATATTGCCCGTTTTTTTGGGGAGCAGGCCGTCGGTTTCCAGATAGGCGAATTGTTTGTATTTCAGCTCGATCGCTTTTTTGATGACGCGGGCGCGCGTTTCCTCGGGAATGCCTTCCGTATCGTTCAACGCTTTGGAAGCGGTATTGCGGGAAATGCCGAGCGCGTCCGCGATCTGTTGAATCGTTACTTTTTCTTTGGCCATAGGATGCGGTCCACCTTTTTCGGTTCGGTTGAGTGTAGACCTGTTCGGCCGAAAAGCGGCGCGAAGATAAGGCTTACATCACACTCTTAAAATGTATCGCAAGCGGAAGCAAATAGCAATCTCGTTTTTACATTTGTAAAGTAATACAAAAGTTAATTGGTTGCATAAACTAAACAAATGTAAAATTTATTTTGACAAAATTAGTTGACATATGAATCTGTTCTCTGTTAAATTGTAAACGCGGAATAGGTCAAATGTGAAAATGTAAGCCCTTACCCATGACGCGGATTTATTATTTCATTTATCGGGAAACGGAGGAAGGGGAATGCAAAATTCGGCGGACACGGGAAAAAGCGGCCGACTCCTCAAACACAAACACACGGCGAGCCGCGGGCTGGGAACGTTCAAAAAAAACGGCTTTTTGTATCTGCTGCTTGCGCCGGCGCTTTTATTGACCCTGGTATTCAAGTACGTCCCTATGTACGGCGCGATCATCGCGTTCAAAGAGTTCAGCCCGATCCGGGGAATCCTGAACAGCGAATGGGCGGGCTTCAAGTATTTCGAAAAGTTTTTGCTCTCGCCCAATTTCGAAGTCATTTTCATGAATACGCTTAAATTGAGCTTTTACGGGCTGCTGTTCGGGTTTCCGATTCCGATCTTGCTTGCGCTGATGCTCAATCAGGTGCGCAAAGCCGGAGCGAAAAAGAATATCCAACTGTTCCTCTACGCGCCCAATTTCGTATCGGTCGTCGTGATCGCGGGTATGCTGTTCATTTTCTTGTCGCCGACCGGGCCGATCAACGCGATCGTCACCTGGATTTCGGGCCGGCCGCTGATGTTCATGACCGATCCCGCATACTTCCGCTGGGTCTACATCTTATCGGACATCTGGGCGACGGCGGGCTGGGCTTCGATCATCTACGTGGCGGCGCTCGCGGGCGTCGATCCCGAGCTGCACAACGCGGCCAGTCTCGACGGGGCGAGCCTGATGAGGCGGATCTGGCATATCGACCTGCCGACGATCAAGCCGATCATGGCGATCGTGTTCATTTTGGCGGCGGGCGGCATCATGTCGATCGGTTTCGAAAAAGCGTACTTGCTGCAAACGTCGATGAACCTTCCGTCTTCGGAAATCATCGCGACGTACGTGTACAAAGTCGGTCTGCAATCGGGCGATTATTCGTACTCCGCTGCGGTGGGATTGTTCAACTCGGTCATCAACGTCATTTTGCTGCTTACCGTGAATTTCGTGGTCAAAAAGCTCAACGACAATCAGGGGCTTTATTAAAAGAAGCGGAAAGGAGTGTTACCGATGACTGTCAAAAATACGCCGTTCGACCGTTTCCTGCTGGTATTGAACGGATTGTTCCTGACGTTGGCCGTGCTGGTCGTCGTGGTCCCGTTCGTGTATATCATCGTCGCTTCGTTTATGGACCCGACCGTGCTGCTCAACCGGGGGTTATCGTTCAGCCCGTCGGATTGGAGCCTGGAAGGGTACCGGAAAATACTGGGCAACGACGCGATGATCCGGGGCTTTTTCAACTCGCTGCTGTACGCCGGGGCGTTCGCGATCTTTACCGTACTGGTGTCCGTCTGCGCGGGGTACGCGCTCGCCGACGATACGCTGGCCGGACGCAAACTAGTCATGACGCTGTTTATCATCACGATGTTTTTCGGCGGCGGATTGATTCCGACCTACCTGCTGATCCGCCAGCTCGGCATGCTCGACACGCCGTGGGCGCTGATCATTCCGGGAGCGGTCAACGTGTGGAATATCATTTTGGCCCGGACTTTTTTCAAAGGGATTCCCAAAGAACTCAAAGAAGCCGCGAACGTCGACGGGGCGTCGGAATTCAAAATCTTTATGCGTATCGTGATTCCGTTGTCCAAGCCGATCATGTTCGTGCTGGCGCTGTACGCGTTCGTCGGGCAATGGAATTCGTACTTCGACGCCATGATCTATCTCGAAAACTCCAAGTTGTTCCCGCTTCAACTCGTGCTGCGTTCGATCCTGATCCAAAATCAGGCAGCGCCCGGCATGATCGGCGATCAGCAAGCGATGGCGGAACTCAAACGGCTGTCGGAAATGATCAAATACTCGTCGATCGTGATTTCCAGTTTGCCGCTGATCGTGATGTATCCGTTTTTCCAAAAGTATTTCGAAAAAGGCGTCATGGTCGGTTCGCTGAAATAACGACCGTGCGCATCCTTTATCCGACAGGAGGAATTTGGTTATGAAAAAACTTCGCTTGCCCCGCTGGAAAAAAGCGCTCGCCGTATCCGCTTTGTCGACCGTGCTCGTCGTGACCGCTTGCGGAGGCGGTTCGTCCGAACCGCAGCAGACGGCCGACGGCAAACCGATCCTGCGCATACTGACGTCCAGTTCGCCGCTCGCTCCGGCCGATCCGAACGAAAAGCTCATCGTGAAGCGGCTCGAAGAAAAGACCGGCGTACATATCGACTGGACCAGCTACACCAGCGACGTGTTCGCGGAAAAACGCAATCTGGCCATGGCGAGCGGCGATCTGCCGGATGCCGTGTTCGCCGCGGAATACAGCGATTACGATCTGCTGAAGCTGGCGAAAGACGGGGCGATCGTGCCGCTGGAAGACCTGATCGACGCGCAGATGCCCAATTTGAAAAAAGTGCTCGACGAACACCCCGAATACCGGGCCATGATTACCGCGCCGGACGGTCATATCTATGCGTTCCCGTGGATCGAGGAGCTGGGCTCGGGCAAAGAACGTATCCAGTCGGTCGACGATATGCCGTGGATCAACGTCGAATGGCTGGACAAGCTGGGCCTTGAGATGCCGACGACGACCGACGAACTCAAGCAAACGCTGATCGCGTTCAAAACGCAGGACCCGAACGGCAACGGCGAAGCCGACGAGATCCCGTTGTCGTTTATCGACAAACCGGGCGGCGAAAACCTCACGTTCTTGTTCGCGGCATTCGGCCTGGGCGAAAATCCGGACCATCTGGTCGTGAGCGATGACGGCAAAGTGATCTTTACCGGCACGGAGCCGGGCTACAAAGACGCGGTCAATTACGTGTACGACCTGTACGACAACGGGCTGATCGATATCGAATCGTTCCAGCAAGATTGGAATACGTACGTGGCCAAAGGCAAAGACGATCGGTACGGGCTGTATTTCACCTGGGACAAAGCCAATATCACGGGCATGAACGATAAATACGATCTCATGCCGCCCGTGGCCGGACCGGACGGGGAAGTGAACGTGACGCGCAATAACGGCATGGGCTTTTTCCGCGGCTCGATGGTCGTGACCAGCACCAACCAACAGCTCGAAACGACGGCCAAATGGGTGGATGCGTTGTACGATCCGCTGCAATCGGTTCAAGATAACTGGGGCACGTACGGCGACGACAAGCAGCAAAACATTTTCGAGTTCGACGAAAGCAAGCAAATGCTCAAGCATCTGCCGCTGGAAGGTTCCGCTCCGGTCGAAATTCGCCAAAAAACGAGTATCGGCGGCCCGCTGGCGATACTCGACGATTATTTTGGCACCTACACGACGATGCCGGACGACGCCAAATGGCGTATGGATCTGATGGAAAAAGTGCTCGTGCCGCATATGACCGCCGAGAACACGTATCCGAACGTCTTTTTCAGCATCGACGAACTGGACCGTCTGTCCACGATCGAAGCCGACCTGTTCCCGTACATGCTGCGCAAACGCACGGAATGGTACCAGAACGGCAAAGCCGACAGCGAGTGGAACGATTATCTGAAAGAACTGGATCGGCTGGGCTTGCAGGAATGGCTCAAAATCCGGCAGGACGGCTACGACCGTAGCGTCTCGCAATCTTGACCGGCGGCCGGGCACGACAAAACGAAACACGGGAGGCAGACCATAGATGACCATACAAAAGATGACGATACAAACCGCGAAGCCCGATTACCGGGGCGCTTATCATTTTTCGCCGCAGCAAAATTGGATGAACGATCCGAACGGCATGGTGTTTTTCGACGGGGAGTACCATTTATTTTTCCAGCATCATCCGTTCGGCGATACGTGGGGACCGATGCACTGGGGACACGCCGTTAGCCGCAATCTGATCGACTGGGAAGAACTGCCGATCGCGCTAGAACCGGACGGGCAAGGCACTATCTTTTCCGGCAGCGCGGTGGTGGATTGGCATAATACGACCGGCTTTTTCCCGGACGGCCCGGGGTTGGTCGCAATCTTTACGCATCATCTCGAAGCGCCGGGCATTCCGGTAACGCAAACGCAAAGCCTCGCTTACAGCGCCGATCGCGGGCGGACCTGGACGAAATACGCGGGCAACCCGGTGCTGGCTCGCGAAGGCTGGCCGGATTTCCGCGATCCCAAAGTGTTTTGGCATGAAACAAGCGGTCGATGGATCATGGTGCTGGCGTGCGGGCAGACCGTTTCTTTTTACCATTCGCTGGATCTGAAAAGTTGGAGGCACGGCAGCGATTTCGGCGAAGGGATCGGTTCGCACGAAGGCGTCTGGGAATGCCCGGATCTGTTCGAGATGGCGACGGACGGAAATCCGGGCCGTACCCGCTGGGTGCTGCTGGTCAGTATCGGCGACGGCGGTAAAGACCCGGAAGGCTCGCGGACGCAGTATTTCGTCGGCGGCTTCGACGGGGAGACGTTCGTGCCGGACGAGGCTTCGAACGAGGTGCGTTGGCTCGACCACGGACGCGACAACTATGCGGGCGTGAGCTGGTCGGATATTCCGGCGGAGGACGGCAGACGTCTATATATCGGCTGGATGAACAATTGGCGCTACGCGATCCTGACGCCGACCGACGGTTGGCGCGGCGCGATGACGCTGCCGAGAGAACTGACGCTGGAAACGGTGCGGGGCGTCGATACGCTGAAGCAGCGGCCGGCTCGGGAGATCCAAGCGGCGCGGGTGCCGGTATTGGAATTGGAAAACGCGACACTCGGCGAAGTGCGCGAAGCGCTGAAGCCGCTGCGGCTGGAAAGTTTCGAACTGGAGGCGCAAGCGGCGGGAGGACAATCGTTCGGATTCCGGCTGCGCGAAGGGGAGCGCTGCGGCACGTCGGTCGGTTTCGACGCGGATAGCGGCGAGTTGTATCTCGACCGCAGCGAGTCCGGGGATAGCGGATTCCACGATCATTTCGCGGGGCGGCATGCGGTGGAGATCGAGGCGGAAACGGTTGCGTCCGGTACGGCTGATCCGGCTGATGGGGCTGGAGGATACGGCGACGCGACAACGGGTCTTGCGAAAACAAGCGGAAGAAGCGCCGGGGCGGAAAAAACGGCGACAGTGCGCGAAAAGATCGGTGTGGACGATAGGAGAGAAGAGGGGGAAGCCGGACAAGCGTTGCTCGATACGCGGCTGCGGATTTTCGTCGACCGTTCGTCGGTCGAAGTATTCGAAAACGGCGGTCTTGCGATCACGGACCTGATCTTCCCGGACAGCGAAGCGGATCGGCTGTCGGTATTCGCCGCCGATGAAAGCCTGACGTTCGCTTCGGTGCGGATCTGGCGGATCGAGCCGTGCGGGGCTGTGGGTTCGGCGGAAAGCGGGGGGATTGCAGCCGCTTCCGCGAAGCCGAAGTCTTCGGAGGAGGCCTAGACCATGCAGGATGATTTGTCGAGAACTGATTTAGGAAAAGGAGGTCGTACGCCGACAATCGGCGCGATCGAAGCGGGCGGCACGAAGTTCGTATGCGGGATCGGATATGCCGACGGAACGATCGTCGACCGGATCAGTTTTCCGACCGGAGCGCCGGAAACGACACTGCGCCGGGCCGCGGATTATTTCGCGGACCGCAACGTACAGGCGATCGGCGTCGGTTCGTTCGGGCCGATCGATCTGCGTCCCGGCAGCGAAACGTACGGGTTCGTGACCACGACGCCGAAGCCGGGTTGGAGCGGCTTCGATTTTCTGGGCGCGCTGCGCCGACGGTTCGACGTGCCGTACGGCTGGGATACCGACGTGAACGCCGCCGCGTACGGCGAAGCGATCTGGGGCGCTGCGGCCGGATTGGACGACTGCGTATACTACACGATCGGCACGGGAGTAGGCATCGGCGTGTATGCCGGAGGACGCTTGCTGCACGGGCTGCTGCATCCCGAAGGCGGACATATGCCGGTTCGCCGACATCCCGGCGACGGATTTGCGGGGCGCTGCCCGTATCACGGCGACTGCCTGGAAGGCATGGCTTCGGGACCGGCGATCGAAGATCGCTGGGGCGTCAAAGCCCATGAACTTGCGCCGGATCATCCCGCCTGGGAGATCGAAGCGCATTACCTCGCCCAATCGGTGGCGACGGCGATCTTGCTGCTTTCGCCGCGCAAAGTGATATTGGGCGGCGGCGTGATGCAGCAGAAGCATCTGCTGCCGCTGATCCGAAGCGGCGTCGCGAAGCTGCTGAACGGCTACGTCGCCGCGCCCGAACTGGGCGCCGGGCTGGACGATTACATCGTCGAGCCGGGACTCGGCACGGAGTCCGGCTTGAAAGGCGCGCTGGCGCTCGGGGTTCGCGCGCTGGAGAGCGCGAAGAAGCAAGCGGCGGAAGCGGGAATCCGTTAACGGCGAGCGAGGCATCGGGATATCGATTCGCGGTGATGTCGGTTTGTTCTGATATCAGTTCGTCATAGTGTCGATTCGTCGTAATGTCGGTTTGCAGTGAAATCGGTTCGTCGTGATGTCGATTCGTCGCAATGCCGGTTTGCGGTGATTTCGGTTTGTTGTAACATCGCTTCTCTGTAATTTTGATTTACGGTGGCATCTTGCTGTTGTAGTATCCATTCTCCGTGACATCGGTTCGCCGTAGTGCGGTGCCTACGCAATATCGCCGCCGTATCGTTTAGCCGCGACAAAAGGCGAGTCCCTGCATGTCTGAAGGCGACAAAAGCAATCGTGAAAAGCACAAATTCGGGAACACCTCAATCGCAATCCAAATTCTAAAATTAAGTGCATATATGCACCTATTTACTCCGATTTTTGCGATCTAAGAAGATTAAGTGTGGATATACACTTAATCTCTCCGTATCAGGCGTTTTTACTCGTCTTTTCTCCAAATAAGTGCAGATACGCACCTATTTGAAGATTCGGAAAAAATCGAACAAAATAAGTGCACAACAGCACTTATTTTAACAGGTCTTGCTAAGCTTGCTGAGCAGCAAGTCGATCCGACCAGGCAACGTCTCGAATGTTGCCGCTTGTCCGTTTGCCAGAGCAACGCCCCTTTTCCATATCCGTTTTGAGCCGGCGCAGCGTCATTTGCGCCCGAACACCGGCCTGCCGACTTGTATAAGAAATTCGGCAGGCTTTACCGGTTTTTCCGGTCGCGCGGATAGCGACCGAATACGAAGGAGGTAGACGCGATGAGAACGCGTAAAAAAATCGTGCCGTTGATGTGCGCGGCGCTGTTGCTGGGCATCTGGCCGGCAGGCAAGCCGCAGGCTGCCGAAGCAGGCGGCGGAACGGTCTTCGGCGCAGGCGGAACGCAGCAAACGGACGCCAAGCCCGGCGCGGCTTCGGTGACATTGGCGGCGGAACAGCCGGTTTGGAATTCCAATCTTGAGAGCGTTATCACGACGAGCGGAGCCTGGTCGTCGGACGAACAAGGTGTCCGGGGAACCGCGGACGGCGACGCTCCGGCGTTGCGCATGCACGGCGCTTCGCAAACGGAAGGCTTTGTGTGGACCGGCGATATTTCGCCGGGTACGGCGGACGCGTCCGCCGGACTTGCGTTTCTCGGCGCCGCGGACGGAAGCGGCGGCTACGCCGTTCTGCTGGAGCGGGAGCAAGGCCGCGTAACGGCGCGGCTGCTCGGGCCGGACGGCGCGCAGATCGCGCAATCGTCGGCGACGTATATTAGCGAAAACGGCGTCAAGCACCGTTTGCAAATCGTTAAGGACGCGAACGGCAGCGTGCGCGTGTTCGTCGACGGCTATGCGGATGCCGCGATTCAAGCGGACGGGCTGCCGCCGGGCGGAGCCTCGGCGGGCTTGATCGTCCGGCGCGGCACCGCCGTGTTCCAGGATACGTACCTGACGCCGGAAGCCGATTATTACGGCGAAGCGTACCGTCCGGCTTATCATTATTCGCCGCCGCGCGGTTCGGCCAGCGATCCGAACGGCATGATCTTTTATCAAGGGGAGTACCATCTGTTCCATCAGGACGGAGGTCGCTGGGCGCACGCGGTCAGCACGGATATGCTGCATTGGAAAAGCTTGCCGCTGGCGCTCGAATGGAATTCGCTCGGCCATATCTGGTCCGGCTCGGCGGTCGCCGATCCCGACAACGTTTCCGGGCTGTTCGACGCGTCGCCCGACGGCGGGGGCATGATCGCTTATTACACGTCGTACGATCCGGACGCGGTCAACGGCAATCAGCGGATCGGCATCGCGTACAGCTCCGACCGGGGCCGCACCTGGCATTATCCGCAAGATCGGCCGATCGTGA
Source organism: Saccharibacillus sacchari (assembly GCF_037722395.1). Classification (GTDB taxonomy): domain Bacteria; phylum Bacillota; class Bacilli; order Paenibacillales; family Paenibacillaceae; genus Saccharibacillus; species Saccharibacillus sacchari_A. The sequence goes on from NZ_JBBKAR010000053.1 coordinate 84,488, forward strand.
TCGAGAATCCCGGCCGCAGCGGCGACAATCCCGGCGGTTGGGATTTCCGCGATCCGAAAGTGGTGCGCGACGAAGCCCGGGACCGTTGGGTGATGGTCGTGTCGGGCGGCGATCATATTCGCTTTTTCGTATCGACGAATCTGACCGATTGGACGCTGACCGACAATTTCGGATACGGCGATTACGTGCGCGGCGGCGTCTGGGAATGCCCCGATCTGTTGCCGCTGACGGTCGACGGCACGGGAGAACGCAAATGGGTGCTGATGCTCAGCACCGGCGCCAATCCGGCGACCGAAGGTTCGGACGCGGAATATTTCGTCGGCGAATTGACGGACGACGGCAAATTTATAAACGACAACGCCGCCGGAGACGTGCTCAAGACCGACTGGGGCAAAGAATTTTACGCGTCTTCTTCGTTCACCGACGCGCCGGACGGCCGACGCATCGTGATGGCGTGGATGACCAACTGGGATTATCCGTTCGCGTTCCCGACGGAAGGATGGAAAGGCGTGCTCAGTCTGCCGCGCGAATTGTCGCTGACGCAAACGCCCAACGGCTTGCGCCTGGCGCAGCAGCCGATCGCCGAGCTGGACGGATTGCGCAGCGAACTGTTTCGGACGGAAAACGCGGTCGTGACCGAACAAACGCCTAATCTGCTGTCCGGACTGTCGGCGGGCGCGTACGAGATCGAAGCGGAGTTGGAATTGCCTTCGAGCGGCGCGGCGGAGACGTTCGGGTTCCGCGTACGCGAAAGCGGAGGCAAGCACACGGACATCGGGTACTCGGTCGCCGAACAAAAACTCGCGCTCGACCGTTCGGTTTCGGGCATCACCGATTTTTCGCCGCTGTTCGGACCGCGTCAGGAAACAACTCTTCAACCGGACAACGGCGTCGTCAAACTGCGTATTTTCGTGGACGAATCGTCGGTCGAAGTGTTCGCGAATAACGGACGCACGGTCTTTTCCGACGTCATTTTCCCGAATCCTTCGCAGCGCGGCCTAAGCTTTTACGCGACAGGCGGCGAAGTGAAGGTACGTTCGCTCCAAGTACACGCCCTGGAGTCGGTATGGAAAAGCCAAACGGATTCCGAGTTCATAGTAAGCGAATCGAAGATCGAACTCGGTCCGAACGATTCCCGCACGCTGTCGGCCGCGCCGCGTACGTCTTCGTTGCCCGCGGCTTCCGTAAACTGGACCAGCTCCGATCCGGGGATCGTGTCGGTCGAAGCGGTCGCGAACGGCCAAGCGCGGCTCACGGCCGTTGCGCCCGGCGAAGCGACGGTGACGGCCGCAGGCGCGAACGGGATGTCCGCCGCCGCCCGGGTAACGGTGCACGGAGGCTCGTTCCGCTCCGATCTCGGCAAGCTGGATACCGCGCCTTCTTCGGCTTCGTGGATCGTGACCGAACACGGCCTGCGCGGCAGCGCGTCCGGCGACACGACGGCCATGTCCGGGCGCTCCGCAGGCGATTTCGTGTACGAAGCGACCGTGAAGCTCGGCGAATCCGGCGGGGCGGCTTCCTTGCTGTTTCGCGCCGATCCGACGGGAAGCAGCGGATATTACCTGAACCTAGACCCCAATATGGACCATATCCGGCTGTTTTATAAAATGAACGGAAACTTCGCGGAACGCCAGCTCATCGCTTCGTCGCCCGCGTCGATCGTGTCCGGCGGTACGTCCGTTTTGCGGGTGCAAGCGAACGGGCCGCATATCCGCGCATGGCTGAACGGGAAAAAAGTCATCGACGTGCGGGACGGAACGTTCGCGGAAGGCCGCTTCGGCCTGCATGCTTTCGGCGGCCAAGCTTCTTTTCAGCAGGTGCGCGTCAAGCGCGATGCTCCCGCGAAGCTGGACGCGTACGCGATGGTCAGCCGCGAATCCGGCTTGACGCTCGCGGCTGCCGGAAGCGCTCGCGGTTCGGCGGTAGGACTGAAGTCTCTCGATGCGCCCGAACGTCCGCGCTGGACGCTTGTTCCGACGGGAAGCGGCGACGGCTCGTTCTCGCTGCGCACGGAGCAAGGACAAGCGCTCGATCTGGATACCGGACGCGGCACGCTTCAGCTTTACGATTATCTCGGCTACGACAACCAGCGTTGGCTGCTGCGCAAGCAGGGCAGCCGCACGTTCGTACTGAACGCCGCCAACGGTTTGGCTTTGACGTCGGCTAGCGGCGGCGCGCTGACGCTGACGACGTACGACCCGGCAAACGCGGCGCAGTCCTGGAAGCTCGACCGATAACCGGATAACCGGCAGGCCGAGGTGATCGGTAAGCTTTTGACGCAAAATAGAATCCGCCGGACACCGAACGCGTGAAACGGAGATCGCGCGGCGGATAGGAACAGCAGACAAGCCGCCCGGTCCGTTGAACGCGTTCGTCATAAGGTAGGCGTTCCGATCGAATCCGCTTCGCAAGATCAACTCGCAAGTTCAAAAAGATCCACATACCGAGGTTCTTTCTCTCGTCGTTCGCGGCGGCGGGAAAGAACCTTTTTGACTTGGCCCATGTTTTGAAAGCTTTTTTATATACAGGAAAAATTGTCCTAAAAATTCTTGAATTATGCTACATTAGAAGCAGACGAACAAGCAAAAAGGGTCTAACGTCCCGAATCGCTGTTCCTGATCAAAACGAATCGCCTATTTTCGGGAGGGGTCACAGATGTATTGCAACAAATGCGGAGCGAAGCAACCGGAAAACGCAGCTTTTTGTTTTTCGTGCGGCAATAGATTGAATACGGGCGTTCCGGGGCGTTCCGTGATCGATTTGCGCAAAAAAACGAAGCAGGCCGAGTCGCCAACAACGTCGGTTCCTCCCGTTCTGCCTTCCATTTTGCTGTCCGGCGACAACGCTTCGGCCGAAGCTTACCGCTACCCGGAAACGAAGCCGTCTTTTTTTGCGCGCCACGGTTCCTGGTTCGCGCTCGCCGTGCTGGTGTTGTTGATTGTCGGAGGGGTGTACGGCTGGAACGCGTATACAGGCAGCATCGATGCACAGACGGCGAAGTTGCGGTCGGATGCCGAAGCTTTTGCGCGCGATGGCGATTATCCGGCCGCGAGCGACAGTTTGCGCCAAGCTTCCGAACTGATCCGAAGCGACGCTTCGCTGGATGCGGAATTGGCCTTGATCGATACGGCGGCAAGTGTTCAAGGCCAATTGCGGCAGGCAAGCGAACATATTTCGAGCGGAAAGCTGGATGAAGCGGAGCGGGTGTTGGCATCGGTCGAAACGGAGCTTGGCGAACGTGCGAGCGCGCTGCTGGAGCGGGAAAAAACGTCGTTTTTGCGGCAAAAAGACCAGTTGGCCGTGTTGCGTATCGGAGAGGAGGCGGGCAAGCTCGATAACGTGACCGCGCTTGTTCCTTTGCTCGACAAACTTGAACGCGTCGATACCGACGAGTCGGAAGCGGTTCGTGCCGCGATCGTCGCGCAAATCGTCGGACTCAGCTCGGATCAGGCCGCGGCGCTGTTGCAATCGGGCAGCTTCGCTTCGGCGGCCCAAGCCGTCGAGCAGGGGCTAAAATACGCGCCTGCCGATTCCGGTCTGCTGAAGCTGAACGGCGAGATCGAATCGGCCAAGACGGCAGCGGCGGACCGCGAGAAAGCCGAAGCGGCCCAGGCCGCCGAAGCGAAGCGTCTGGCCGAAGCCGAAGCGAACAAGCGTATCGAGCAAGCCGCGGCGCGGGAAGAAGCGGAGCTTGCCGTCCAATCTTTTTACGGGAATATCGCGACGCAAAATTACGGCGGCGCGTACGCTTTGCTCGGCGCAAATTGGCAAAAAGGAACCGGATATTCGGCTTTCGTGAGCGGCTACGACAATACGTACGACGTTTGGCTGGATTCGATCGACTCGGCGCAAAACGGCGAAAACGTGCAAGTCACCATCGTGCTCACGGCATGGGAAAGCAGCGAATTCGGCATGGTATATTCCACGTACCGATCGGTGTACCAAGTCGGTTACGAGAACGGCACGATGAAAATATTGAGCGGCAAAGGCGAAAAATTGTCCTGATTGCGCCGACTTCGTCGAGCTTGAAGACTGTGCCGAGCGTGCTGAATGCACTAACCGTGCCACTGCGCTAACCATGCCCACTGTGCTGGCCACGCTAACCCTACGGCTGCCCGGACAAGCGCGATCCGTTTTCCGGACAGCCGCTTTTTTCCGTATCGACCTATCGAAATCTGCCTATCAAATCCTGCCTATCCATATCCTCATATCCCAAAAACGCGAAATAAGTGCGGATATGCAACTATTTTTCGCGCATCGCCGTCGTTTTTGAAATTAAGTGCGCAAATACACTTATTCCTACAACAAGAGCCCAAATCGGCGGCAAAAGCAGGATTTAATTGCATTCGAGCACCTACTTGCGGAAAAGCGTCGAATTCGGGAAAAATAATCGCCTATCCGCACTTATTTTAAAATTCGGCCCGCCGCGATTCCGTGAATATTTGCGTAATAAGCTGTTTTCCTCTCCCTCTTTACAAGCCCGAACCGACAGGAGTAGAATAAAAAGCAAAGTTGTATACAGGTATACATCGCGATGTTTTTTGGTCATTCAATCTTTCTACAAACATAATGTTATTCAAATTCAATAAAAAAAGGAGAGAGCAGCATGAACATCGGCATGATCGGACTTGGCAAAATGGGCTACAACCTCGTATTGAACCTTTTGGAAAACGGACACGGCGTAACGGTGAACGACGTCAATCCCGCACCTGGGCGCGAGTTGGCGAACAAAGGCGCGGTGGCGGCCGAATCCGTGGCGGAACTCGTCGCGCAATTGCCGAAACCGCGCGTCGTCTGGGTGATGGTGCCTGCCGGACCGATCGTTGACGGCGTGCTGGACGGCCTTTCTTCGCTGCTCGAAGAAGGCGACATCGTGATCGACGGCGGCAATTCGCAGTACAAAGACTCGATCCGCCGTTCGGAAACGCTGGGCCGCAAAGGCATTTTCTTTTTCGACGCGGGCACGAGCGGCGGCATGTCGGGTGCGCAGAACGGCGGTTGTTTCATGATCGGCGGCGACAAAGAGGCGTTTGCTATCATCGAACCGTTGTTCAAAGACCTTGCGGTCGAGAACGGCTATCTGTACACCGGACCGAGCGGCAGCGGGCATTATCTGAAAATGGTGCACAACGGGATCGAATACGGCATGATGCAGGCGATCGGCGAAGGCTTTGAAGTGTTGGAAAAAAGCGCGTTCGACTACGACCACGAAGCGGTGGCCCGCGTGTGGTCGAACGGTTCGGTCATCCGCAGTTGGCTGATGGAGCTGACGCAGAACGCTTTTTCCAAAGACCCCAACCTGGACGAAATCCGCGGCGTGATGCAAAGCTCCGGCGAAGGCAAATGGACCGTGCAGGAAGCGCTCGACCTTGAAGTCAGCACGCCGGTTATCGCTTTGTCGCTGCTCATGCGTTACCGCTCGCTGGAAAACGATACGTTCCACGGCAAAGTCGTTGCGGCGCTGCGAAACGAATTCGGCGGCCACGCCGTGGTCAAAGAAGATTAAGGAGACGTTTAACCATGCAATATCCTTCGGCTTGGCTTCAGGGTGCTTCGTTGGGCGAGTCGGTCGCAAGCCGGCTGCGGCTGCAAATCATCAACGAAGAGATCCGGCCTGGAGAGATTATTTCGGAAAATAAGGTGGCGGAGCTGTTCGGCGCCAGCCGCTCGCCTGTTCGGGAAGCGCTCAAAATGCTGGCGGGCGAGGGTCTGATTCGACTGGAACGCATGGGCGCGGTCGTGATCGGCTTGGATCTTGCGGCGGTCAAGGAGCTTTACGATGTGCGTTACCTGATCGAAAGCTTTGCACAGCAGCGGTTAGCCGGGCAAAACAATGAAGCTTTGATTCTGCGTCTGGAGCAAGCCATTGACCGAATGAAACTGGCGATCAAGCACGGTGACGGCGTGGAATTCGCTTATCAGGACTTTTCGTTTCATGAGCGTATCGTGCAGGAGGCGGGCCATACCCGTATTTTGCATCTGTGGAACAATATTCGTCCGATCGTTATGACGGTTATTTTATTGACGACGGAGAACAGTTTCAAGCAGGGAAACGAACGAATGGAATGGATCGCGGATAAGCATCGCACCGTGATCGAAGGACTGCGTTCAGGAGACGAAGAGCGAATCAGAGAGATTGTACGCGCGTATTTTGACGACTCGGATGAAACATTGGGTCGCAGTCTGGCTTGAGCAAGCGACAGAAAGGAAGAAAATAAAGCATGAGCGAACCTTTGATGATAGGCGTAGACATCGGAACGACAAGCACGAAAGCCGTACTTTTCAAGGAAAACGGAGAGGTCGTCGCGCAGGAAACGATCGGCTACCCGCTGCACACGCCGTCTCCCTCGGTAGCCGAGCAAGACCCGGACGAAATTTATCGCGCGGTCGTGCAAGCGGTTGCGGGAGCGGTTCGCGTTGCGAAAGCCAAGCCCGATCAGATTCTGCTCGTCGCGTTCAGTTCGGCGATGCACAGTCTGATCGGCGTGGACGAGACCGGCAAACCGCTGACCGCGTGCATCACTTGGGCGGACAACCGGAGCGCGGCATGGACGAAAAAGCTCAAAAACGAGCTGGACGGACATGAGATTTATTTGCGTACAGGCACGCCGATTCACCCGATGTCTCCGCTGGCGAAACTGCTCTGGCTGCGCCATGACCGTACGGAACTGTTCGAACAGTGCCGTAAGTTTATTTCGATCAAAGAGTATGTCTTTTTCCGTTTGTTCGGCGAGTATGTGGTCGATCATTCGATCGCTTCGGCGACCGGGCTGTTCAATCTGGAAAAGCTGGACTGGGACGAGGAAGCGCTTGCGCTTGCAGGCGTGACGCCGGAGCGGTTGTCGAAACCCGTACCGACAACGCATGTGGCCAGCGGCTTGCAGCCGGCAACCGCGAGCGAGTTGGGCCTGGGCGTGGAGACACCGTTCGTCGTGGGCGCGAGCGACGGCGTGTTGTCCAATCTCGGCGTGGGCGCGATTCGCCCCGGCGTCGTCGCGGCCACGATCGGTACAAGCGGCGCGATCCGCACGGTAGTCGACCGTCCGGTCACCGATCCCAAAGGACGCTTTTTCTGCTACGCGTTGGCTCCGGGACTATGGGTCATCGGGGGTCCGGTCAACAACGGCGGTATGCTGTTCCGTTGGGTCCGGGACGAGTTCGCGGCTTCGGAAGTGGAAACGGCCAAGCGGCTCGGCATCGATCCGTATGACGTTCTGACGCGTATCGCCGAGCAGGTGCGTCCGGGTTCCGAAGGGCTGCTGTTCCATCCGTATCTGACCGGCGAACGCGCGCCGCTGTGGAATCCGGATGCGAGAGGATCGTTTTTCGGACTGACCATGAACCATAAGAAAGAGCATATGATCCGTTCCGTGCTCGAAGGCGTCATTTTCAATCTGTATACGGTCATGTTGGCTATGGAAGAGCAGATCGGGCGCCCGAAAAAGATTCACGCGACCGGAGGGTTTGCCCGATCGCCGCTGTGGCGTCAGATGATGGCAGACATTTTCGATCAGGAAGTCGTGGTGCCGGAAAGTTTCGAAAGCTCGTGCTTGGGCGCAGCGGTGCTGGGTCTGTATGCGCTGGGCCGGGTTCCTTCGTTGGATGTCGTGGAGTCCATGATCGGCGGTACGCATCGCCACGAGCCGATCGACGGGAATGCCCGGGTCTACAAGCATTTGCTGCCGATCTTCATCTCCGTTTCCCGAAGCTTGGAGAACGAATACGAAGCGATCGCCAAGTTCCAGCGGGAGATGGCGGGAGAAGGTTGATTTGACCGCGTAAGCAACGGAAAAAGGCCTGCCTTGAAATCGAGCCGGGAAAGCTCGTATTCGGGGCAGGCCTCTATTCCGAAAGCACCGACGGTCCGGATGATTGCATTTGAGGATGGAATCAGACGTTTTTTGCAGCCGGGATCGGAGCGACCGATCCGGGTGCCCGTCGGTGAAGGGACGGAGTGACCTTTCAGCGAGCCGGACATGCTTTTGCATCGGCGTAAGCATGTCCGGCAAGGAAAAGTCTGCGGCAGGGACCGCGGACTTTTCCGTATATAAGAACCGGCAAAGCCGGGCTTACGCGGATCGGAGAGGCTTTGATTCCTAAAAAAGGACATCAAAAAGCCTCTTCTTATCATCAAGAAGAGGCTCGAATGGGCGAAGGTCTCTTCTTATCTCTCCGTTCATTCGTCTGCGCAAAAAATAAGCAGGATTCGAATGAACGAGCAAGAATTAGCACCGTGCCCCCATAAGGGGTCGGTTGCCGGGCTTCATCGGGCTGGTCCCTCCGCCTGCTCTTGATAAGATGTTCTATTCATCACATATTAAGTAAAGCATATGCTTGAATTATGCCATGCTGGACCTGTGGCTGTCAACGGCTCGGTTAATGTTAGAATAAGCCCAATCGGCCGATCCGACGCACGGCTTCAAGCAGTCGATCGTCTTCGGTAAGCAGCCCGACGCGCACATAACCTTCTCCATGTGCGCCGAAGCCGACGCCTGGCGCAACCGCAATATGGGCCTGCCGGAGCAGTAGCGAAGCGAAAGAAGTGGAGTTATGTCCGGCCGGAACCGGCAGCCAGGCGAAAAACGAACCGGTCGGCGCCGGAACGTCCCAGCCGATCCCGCGCAGACCTTCGACTAAGAGGTTTCTGCGTGATTCGTAACGGGCGACCAGTTCGGCGACGCCATACTGCGGTCCCGTCAAGGCTTCGGCGGCAGCGGCTTGGACGGCTCCGAACAAACTGACATGCAGATGGTCTTGCAGCAGATTGAGCATCGCGATCACGCTCGGATTGCCTGCCGCGAAAGCGACCCGCCATCCGGCCATGTTATACGTTTTGGACAGGGTGTAGATTTCGATTCCGGTTTCTTTCGCTCCGGGCGCTTGCAGGAAGCTCGGCGGCTTTACGCCGTCGAATCCGATTGCGCCATAGGCGAAGTCGTGGACCACGCAGAGATCGTGACGCTGGGCAAAAGAAGCCGTCTCGGCCATGAATGCGGAAGAGGCTGTAGCCCCGGTCGGGTTATTGGGGTAATTGAGAAACATCAGCTTCGCAAGCTGAAGGGCTTCCGGCGGAATCGCTTCATAGTCGGGAAGAAAACCGTTCTCGGCCAAAAGCGGCATCGGCTGTATCCGTCCGCCCGCCAGCTCGATACCCGACTCATAATCCGGGTAGCCGGGATCGGGGACGAGCGCGACATCGCCGGGATTCAACAAACATTGCGCGACTTCGATCAAGCCCGATTTGCCGCCGAACAAGATCGCGATTTCTTTTTCGGGATGCAGCTCAACTTGGTATTCCCGTCGATAGAACTCGGCAGCGGCTTCTTTTAAATAATCGAACCCTCGAAACGGCGGATACCGGTGGTTCAGCGGATCGCGGCCTGCCCGTTCCAACGCTTCGACGATATGTTCCGGCGTGGGACGGTCAGGATTGCCTTGTCCCAGGTTGATGATATCGTGTCCTTGCGCGGCGACGCGCGAGACGTCGGCCACAAGCGATGCGAAGAACTGCCGGGGCAGACGATCCAAAGCAGCGGAAGACGTAAATGTTTTCATGAAAACACCTTCTTTGCGAGTAATAGCTTGATCAAGCCAAACGTGTATACAGCCCCAGATGATATAGGCTACAGCTGTAAAAGTAAAGTCTGACGCGAAGCGGAGGAACGATCATGAATAAATGGAAAGTCACCTGTATTCAACATGATGTCGTATTCGGGAATGCAGAAGCCAATTATGCCAAAATGGAAAAGCTTCTGGAGCGCGCCATGCAGAGCAACCCCGATGTGATCGTGCTTCCCGAACTATGGACGATCGGCTACGATCTGACGCGGCTGGACGAGATCGCGGAGGAAGACGCCGAACGTACCCGGGCGTTTTTGTCGGAGGCAGCTCGTCGCCACGGCGTATATCTGGTCGGAGGTTCCACAGCCAAACGGACCAAGGACGGCGTGTATAACACACTGCTTGTTTACGACCGCGAAGGACAGCAAATCAGCGAATATGACAAGGCTCATTTGTTCAAGCTTATGGATGAGCATCTCTTTTTGCAATCGGGCAGCGAAAAAGGATTGTTTGAGCTTGGAAGTATCCGCGGCGCGGGTATGATCTGCTACGATATCCGTTTTCCCGAATGGATACGGACCCATATGTCGTCGGGAGCGGAAGTCTTGTTCGTGGTTGCGCAGTGGCCGCTGATGCGCGTGGAACACTGGCGTTCGCTGCTGGTTGCCCGAGCGATCGAGAACCAGTGTTGGGTGATCGCCTGCAATCGGAGCGGCAGCGATCCGGCGAATATTTTCGCGGGACATTCCATGGTGATCGGGCCTTGGGGCGAAGTCGTCGCGGAAGCCGGCGAAAGCGACGACTTCCTGACAGCCGATATCGACATGGCGGAAGTGATTCAGGCACGCGGGAGGATTCCGGTGTTTGAAGATCGCAGGCCGGAACTGTATGAGTGAGACTGGCAGCGTAATGAGTCCGTGAGTGTGGGATTGCGCCTATTTTTCGAAAAACAGTATTTTACGGCTTGAAAAAAGAGCCTGCTTCGCATCGGCGCGAAGCAGGCTCTTTTGTGTTCATAAGATCAGATTGCTTAATCCTTCCGTGAGTATGGCAGCCTTCTGTCAATGATCCAGCGAAGCGGCCATGATATCGCCGTACGCCCAGGTCGATACGGGAACGTCGCTCCATGTCATCGGAAGTTCGGGAGCGGAAGGACGCTCGGTCAAACGGTTGATCAGCGTGACCGTCTCGGCACGGGAGATCGGTTGGTCCGGGCGGAACGTGCCGTCCGAGTAGCCGTTGAGCAAGCCTTGGGCGGCCGCTGTTCGGATCGCTTCCGAAGCCCAGTTGTTTTGGATATCGCTGAAAGAAGTCCCGCCCGTTTCGGGCGTCCAACCGTACACGTTCATCAAGATTTGCGCCAGCTCGGCCCGGGTAACGGAACGGTTCGGTTGGAACAGCGTCGCGCTCGTGCCTTGCATCCAGCCTTGTTCGACAACGAAGCGGATATCTTCATGGGCCCAGTTGCTTGCCGGGACGTCCGCGAAATTCGTAGCGGCGTTCGAGGCCGTACCCGAGGCCTGCATCGTGCGGTTGAGAATCGCCGCGACTTCGGAACGTTTTACCCCTTGTTGCGGCTCGAATTTGCCGTTCGGATATCCGCGCATATAGGCGATGTACTGCCGGACGTTCGATTGCATCGTGAAGTTGTATTCGACGATCGTTTGTCCGACGTGGATATTGCCCGCGCGGATATAGCTGTCCGTGCCGAAGGTTGCGGATACGTTCGAGTTCCGGCTGTCGAAGTTGGCGTAGCCGTCTTTTTCCGCAATGATGTAATAATCGCTTTCCGGGAAAACCATCCAGCCGTATTCGCCTTGAGCGTTGCTGATTTGCGGATCGGCATTTTGGTTCGGAGCAAAATCGGGCAGTGCAGGCAGTTGAACGACGGTTCCCGGAACGCGTCCGTTCGCCCGGTTATTGGCGGTATCGGCCCAATACAGCGTCGTTTTCACGCCCGGGATAGGTTGCCCCGTAGAAGAATCGGTAATAATGCCGTAAGGATCGATCAGCTCGGCATTGAGCGTCGCGTTGCCTGCCGAGTCGACGGTGAGCGTGGCCGGAGGACCGGCCAGCCTTTCGCCGCTCGGAGCGACGACGTTCAGCGCGAGGCGATAGGTGCCGCTCGGCAGCGAAGACGGAATATTCAGCGTACCGTTCGACGACAAGGTCAGTTCGGACACCCCGGCGACAGGCTGGCCGTTTGCGTTATAGAGCGCGCCGCGAAGCGACAGATTGTTGCCGATCAGATCCGTGATCGGAACGGAAGCGGTCTGGCCGCCATTCGGATTGGTCACGATCACTTGCACGCTGCGCGTGCTCGGCGCGGTGGTCGTAGGCGTCGGTACGGTCGTCACGGGCGTCGGGTTCGGGTTGGGCGTAGGCGTAACGTTAAGATCTGTGACGGTCACGACCGCTTTGGCCGTCAAGTTTTGCGGATTGTTGAATCCGCAGCCGCCGATCGGAGCGCGGACCGATATCGGCGTATCGGTACCGCGCGCGAATGTCGGCATTTGGTACAGGCATTGCGGCGTTCCGGTAAACGTGTAAGTTCCCGGCGTCGCGCCGTCGTATACCGGCGTCGCGTCATCCCATTCGATCGGCGTCGCGGCCGTTTTGTTATTGCTGTACGACAGGGTCAGCGTCGCGGGAAGTTGCCCGGCGACGTTTTCGACGGCGGTTCCTTTCGGAACGCTGAAGCCCGGAACGGACGGAATGCCGGTCAGGTCGGGATAATCCATGCGGAAATAAAGCACGGCATCGTCCGCGGACCAATATCCGTTCGGATCGAAAATGGTTTTCCCGTCATTCGGGAGGGTAACGACGCCTTTGAAGTTTTTGAATCCGCCGGCATCGCTGAACGTCCAACCGGACGGAAGGTCGATATACAAGGGAGCGCTTTCGTAATCGGAATAATCCCACGTTACGGGCAGCTCGATCGTAGTGCTATCGCTAAGAGTCGCTGTTACAGTAGTCGGCCATTGAATGGAAGAGGCTTTAGTGCCGTTGGGAACCTGGCTCAAAACGGCCTCGCTCAGATAGGAAACATAAAGATAGGTTGTAAAAGAAAAAGGCTGGCTTTCTTGAGGCTGGTTGCTGGAGTTGGTGTTGTCCGCAATGTAATAAGCCGTGTAATCGTAGGCTTTGCCGGGCTGCAAACCCGTGACGTCGAGCTTGAAGCTCGTAGTGGAGATGCCCGGAAATACTTGATTCGTCGGGACCTTGAGTGCGTTCAAAGGCTTGCCGTTCGGACTTTCGTCGTGTAGCCAGTAATAAAAGCCGAACTCGGCATTCGAACCGGGAATGAACGAAACTTCGGCATTCAATGTGACGGATTGGTCCTTCAGGTCGGTCGGATCGTAAACCGTGACCGGCGAAACCGCGTACCCGGAAGCCGGCGCGATATTGAATCCGATTGTGAACAACAGCAAAGCGGCCATCAACAACGCAAACGTTCTTTTGACAGGCTTCTGATTGGAAATAGGAATCCCCTCCATTTCATGATCGGCCAAAATCGGGTCGTGCGGCCTGACGCAACAGGCGCAACCGTCCAATGCCGGATACGGATAGATTACCCTTTCGCAAAGAGATTGACCTTTTTATGGAACTAAAAACATAAAAATTACATAAATAGATGTAGTATGGATGCTCGAGTGTTTAGCTGCCCAACAAAAAAACGCCGAAAAAATCGGCGTTTGAATGGTCGAGAAAGTCCTGTTTGACAGCAAGCGCAAAAATCAGGCTGAAAATTTCAATCGGTTTTCCGTTTGCGGATTTCGCTACGCGAAGCGGAACAACCTGAGCTTTCGATTCCCAAAAAAAAGTACAAATATACACTTATTTTCTTCGAATTTTACCATTTTGAGAAAATAGATGCGGATATGCACCTATTTTCTCCGTTTTAAGCTCTTTTTCGCGTTTTTTATTCGAATAGATGTATATCTGCACCTATTCGAAAAGCGGGAATTAAATCGATCGAAATCAGTGTATTCGAGCACTTATTTCAACTGCTTTTGCCTTTTCCTCCAGCATCGCTTCATATTTTGTTCTAACATGGTTCCAGAGTGCTGGAGTTCTGCAAATCCGAACCCAGCCAAGCTGCTTCGGGAAAATTTCTTTTCGGCGCTATCCGTATCGCTCGGAGCATCGGCGCCTTTAAGCGGGATCGAGCAGTTTCTCGTCGAATTGCGGTACCAAGCCTTCGCGCGCGGCGCGCGTCAACAATGAGCGTATGGCGGCATAACCGTCTTCGCCGAGATTGGCCGTGAATTCGTTGACATACAGTGCAATATGCGAATCGGCAACGGCAGAATCCATCTCCTGCGCATGTTCGAGCACATAATCGCGCGAAGCTTCCGGATTTGTCCAAGCATATTCGACGGAAGCACGAACCCATTCCGTGATCCGTTGCGGATCGACCGCGCCGCGTTTGGCGATAATGGCACCGAGCGGGATCGGAAGGCCCGTGTCCGATTCCCACCAGTCTCCCATATCGGCAAGCTTATGCAGGCCATAATTTTGGTACGTGAAACGGGCTTCGTGGATCACGAGACCCGCGTCGATATCGCCGTTTTGCACAGCCGGCATAATCTTGTCAAACGGCATAACGACAACTTCGCCGATGCCGCCAGGGATCGTTTGCGCTGCCCATAGACGGAATAACAGATAAGCGGTCGAACGTTCGCTGGGTACCGCGATGCGTTTGCCGGACAGATCGCTTGGAGCTGCGGCGTCCTTTGTCAGCACCAGCGGACCGCAGCCGCGACCCAGCGCGCCGCCGCAAGGAATGAGCGCGTAGTCGTTCAGCACCCAAGGCAGAGCGGCATAAGAGATTTTCATGACCTCCGGCCCTTCGCCGTTAGCTGCCCAGTTATTGGTGATGTCGATATCGGCGTATGTGACTTCAAGCTCAGGCGCGCCGTCGATCAAGCCATGCGTCACGGCGTGAAAAACGAATGTATCGTTGGGACAAGGGGAAAATGCGATCTTCAAGCGAAAAACACCTCCGGTAAAATTGAGCTTGCGCGGCGAAGCGCGCTTAGCGCGTCGCCGATCTTCCAGGCACCGCGGTCGCGGGGACCGACCGCGTTCGAGATCGCCCGCAGTTCCAATGCGGGCAACCCGAACTGCCGGGCGGCTTCCGCCACGCCGAAGCCTTCCATGCCTTCCGCCGCCGCGCCGGGCACCCGCGCGGCCAAAGCCCGCGCGCCCGCAAGCGTGCCGGTGGTCGTGGACACCGTCACGATCGGCGCCAGTCGCGCCGCAAGACCGGCGCCTTGCAGCGCGCCCGCGAGAGCGGCCGAGACTTCGTCCTCGGCCGGAATGACCGACGAGCCGAAGCCCAGCTCGTCTACGGAAATAAAGCCTTCGGGGCTATCCGAGCCCAGGTCGGCTGCAACCATGCGGCTCGCCACGACCAGCGAGCCGATATCGGCGAGGCCCGCGAAGCCGCCCGCGATACCCGCGCTGACGACGCGCGAATACGCGCCGCCTGCAAGCGCGCGCGCCGTGCCTGCGGCTACCGCCGCCGGACCCACGCCTCCGGCAATCACGACGAAGCGCTCGTCGCCGCCGAGGCCGCCCATTACGGCTTCGCGCTCCGCTTCCACGGCGGTCACGATCAGAATGCGCGAGGATGCCGGATTCGCGGAAGATCCGGCTTCGTTAAATTGCTGCTGTAGCTGGTACATTCGACCGACTCCTTGTATGATGAGATAAGCGATTTAGTAATAAACATTGGAAGCAACCGAATTGCGTCGTTTTGCGTTTTTGGTTCGAAACGAGCCTCGAACCTTATTCTTTTACGGTAACTCTAAAAAAAGCGCTTGTAAAGCAAACGAAAAGTTCGAGCGCCGATCTCTGCGAACGCGCGCGGGCGTGAATCGCGAACGGGTTTCGAAGTTTGGCTCTTGCTTTGCTTCGTTCATGAAAGGAGCGTGACGACGAGCATGCCGGAAATCGAAGATCATTTGGACCACGGGTTGTCCGTTCTGTTCATCGGATTCAATCCCAGTTTGCGTTCGGGCGAAACGGGGCATCATTACGCCAATCCGCGCAACAACTTCTGGCGTATTCTGGAAGAATCCGGATTGACAGACCGGCGCTATGCCCCTACGGAAGACGGGGACCTGTTGAAACTCGGGTTCGGCTTTACCAATATCGTGGCGCGCCCGACGCGCGGCGTTGAAGATATCGCCCGCGAAGAATACCGGGAAGGCCGCACGATTTTGCGCGGCAAACTGGCCGAATACCTGCCGAAAGTCGCCTGTTATGTCGGAAAAGGCGTCTACACCGAATTCACGGGCCGCAAACAGGCGAATTGGGGCTTTCAACCGGAATCGGCGGTCGACGGCGTGATCGACTTCGTGGCTCCGTCGTCCAGCGGGCTTGTCCGCATGCCGATGCGGGACATCGTCGCGATCTACAAAGAACTGCGGTTTTATCTGGAAGACGAGTTGGACGATTGAAGCGCGAAGCCTTTTTACAAATCCCGTGCTGTAGAAAAAAGCGGGAGCGACCGATAAAGAAGATAGATCGCATTGTTCAAAATCGAAATTTGCAAAATGAAAGTTAGGAAAGGAGCAGAACATGGAAACCGTACAAGGCACATACAATATCGGCCTGGTCATCGTCTCCTGCATGATCTCTATACTTGCTTCATACTCCGCGCTCAATCTGGCAGGCCGAATCCATCTGGCGAGCGGCAGGTTGCGGGTATTCTGGCTGGCCGGCGGTGCGGTTTCGATGGGAATCGGCATTTGGTCGATGCACTTCGTCGGCATGCTGGCGCTCCAACTGCCTATGCAGATGACTTATAATATTCCGCTCGTGATTCTTTCCATGGTGGTTCCGATCTTCGTTTCGTTTATCGCGCTATGGACGGTTACGCAAAAAAAGCTGACGTGGCGCGCGCTTTTGATCGGCGGGCTGTTGCTGGCTTCGGGCGTGATCGATATGCACTACACGGGCATGGCCGCGATGGCGATGAAAATCAGTTACAATCCTTGGCTTGTTACGCTGTCGGTCGTGATCGCGATTACGGCGTCGATGGCTGCCCTCGCTTTGATGCGCGAACTGCGTCAGGAAGGCAGCCGCACATTATACAAATGGGCCAGCGCGATCCTGATGGGCGCGGCGATCGCGGGCATGCACTACACCGGCATGGCGGCGGCGAGTTTTCACGTGCATGAGCATCATGACGGCATGATTGGCGGCAGCGAGGTCGATATGAACAGCCTGGCGCTCATCATCGCGCTCAGCAGCCTGCTGTTGATCAGCTTTACCATTTACGGCGCTTTTATCAACGGGCGTCTGAACCAGAAAGACAAGATGATTCGGCAGCAGGAAAAATGGTACCGGGCTCTGTACGAAAACAACGTGGACGGCATTTTGTCGATCAATACCGAAGGCCGAATCATCGACATGAACCCGGCGATCCTGAACATGACCGAATCGATACGCGAAGACTTCGTCGGCAAACCGGTTACGGCGCTGCATCGGTTTTTCGAGCCCGAGATTTACCGCGCCGCGCGCGAGCAGCATGAAGAATCGTTTTCGCTGAACAGCCGGGCGTACGAAACGCAGATCGTGCATCCGAACGGCGAACATATCCATCTGAGCGTGATCAGCGTGCCGATCAGCGTCGACGGAGAAGCGACCGGGACGCATATCATCGTGCGCGATATCACCCAGCAGAAAAAAACGCGGGCGAAAGTCGAGCATTTGGCTTATCACGACGAGCTGACCAGCTTGCCGAACCGCCGGCAGTTCAACACCCTGGTCGAAGACCGGATCGAACAAGCACGGGGCGCGAAACGAATGGCCGTCATGGTGCTGGATATCGACCGGTTCAAAATGATCAACGATTCGCTCGGCCACGCTTACGGCGACGCTTTCTTGCAAAAGGTCGGGCAGCGGATCTGCGAAGTGATCGATCCGGAAAAAGTGACGCTGTCGCGTATGGGCGGCGACGAATTCGCGCTGATTTGTCATTCGTTCGCTTCGGACGACGAAGTCGCGCGTTTGGCGCAGCGCATCGTGTCCGTGATTCAGGTACCGTACACGCTCAAAGACAACGACTTTTACGTGACGGCCAGTATCGGCGTCGCCATGTACCCGGAACACGGCGAAGACCGCGAAGAATTGATCAAAAACGCGGACTCCGCCATGTACGAGGTCAAGCGCGGAGGGAAAAACGGCTATCGTTTCTACTCGCCGGAACTGGACGAGGAATTGCTGTTCAAGATCGAGATCGAAGCGGATTTGCGCAAAGCGATCGAGCGCGGCGAACTGGAAGTTTATTACCAACCTCAATACCGGATGCCGGACCGCCAACTGATCGGGATCGAAGCTTTGCTGCGCTGGAAACATCCGGTCCGCGGCATGATCCCGCCGGATCGGTTTATCCCGATCGCGGAAGAAACGGGGATCATTATGGAGATCGGACGCTGGGTTTTGAGAGAAGCTTGCCTTCAGACGAAAATCTGGCACGACGCGGGGCAAACGAAAGTTCCGGTCTCCGTCAACTTGTCGACCCAGCAATTCCACCAGCCGGACCTCGAATTCGAGATCGAACGCATTCTCGTCGAAACGGGGCTTGATCCGCAATACCTGGAGTTGGAGATTACCGAAAGCATGATGATGGACGCCGCTTTGTCGATCGCGATCATGAACCGCCTGAAACGGCTGGGCATTCGTCTGAGCCTCGACGACTTCGGCACCGGCTACAGCTCGCTGAGCTATCTGAGCATGCTGCCGATCAGCCGCTTGAAAATCGACCGTTCCTTCGTCATGCGACTCGAAGAAAGCGGCAACGAACGCGCTATCGTGACCACCATCATCGCGATGGCTTACAGCCTCGGCATGGACGTCATCGCCGAAGGCATCGAAACGGAAGGCCAACTCGAAATCCTGACCGAACAGCGCTGCCTGGAGTTCCAGGGCTACTATTTCAGCCGTCCCGTTCCTCCGGGCGATCTGTTTGCGGGCGACGCGGATCTTTCGCTGGGCATGACGGCCGAGCCGCCGACAGCTTCTTCGGCGGATGCCGATTCTTCGAACGCGAATGCGATAGACGAAGCGGCCGGGCGGGGCGCTTAAGCCGTTCCTGCCAAAAGCGTGACGCTTTTTAACGTTTATAATAAACGGGTTGCCTTGAGCTGAAATATCGGCTCAAGGCAACTTTTTTAATTTACAACAAATACCTGAAAGCCGAGCGGAGGGAGAAATTCAGTGAAAAACGCCTTTGAACTTACGAAGCCGAAGGCTTTGTAAGTGAGACAGCGTTCTGAACGAATTTCTTCCGCAGCGCCACGCTTTCTCCCGCAGCGCCGCTCTTTCCGCCTAATCGGATTTTACGTCGGCCGTTTGGGTTTATACATATAAGTAGCGCAAGAACAACAGAAAGGCGGAGATTCATCTATGGGCACTTACTCAGTCGAACAAATTCACGAAGCCCTTCGGCGGCGCACGGTGCGGCTCGTCGACGGCACCGAACTGCCCGCGATCGGTCAAGGCACTTGGTATATGGGCGAAGTCGCTTCCGAAGCGGCGCGCGAGGCCGATGCGCTTCGCTTGGGACTGGATCTCGGAATGAGCGTGATCGACACGGCGGAAATGTACGGGAACGGAGGATCGGAAGAAGTCGTGGCGCGCGCGATCAAAGGCCGGCGCGACGACGCTTTTCTTGTGAGCAAAGCGTTGCCGAATCATGCAGGGCGTACCGCCATCGTCAAAGCCTGCGAGGATAGCCTGCGCCGTCTGGAGACGGACGTGCTTGACCTGTACTTGCTGCATTGGCGGGGCCGCGTTCCGCTTTCCGAAACGGCTGAAGCGATGGAAAAGCTGAAGCGAGACGGGAAAATCAAGCGGTGGGGCGTATCGAATCTGGACCGGGGAGATATGGAGGAGCTGCTGGCAACGCCGAACGGCCGGGGCTGCGAGACCAATCAGGTGCTGTATCATCTGGGCTCGCGGGGAATCGAATACGATCTGTTGCCGTGGCAAAAACAGGCGCGCATGCCGATCATGGCGTATTGTCCGTTGGCGCAGGGAGGTTCGTTGCGGCGGGAACTCATGAACGACTCCGCAGTGCGCGATATTGCGGAACGATTGTCGGCGACGCCTGCGCAGGTGTTGTTGGCCTGGGCGATACGTGGCGGCGACGTCATGGCTATACCGAAAGCGGCCAGCCCGGAACACGTCACCGAAAACGCCGCGGCTATTTTGCTTCAACTAACCGAAGAAGACGAAGCTTTGCTGAACAAAGCTTTTCCCGCACCAAAGCGTAAAGTCCCGTTAGAAATGGTGTAGAGTCGAAAAAACGAAGTTGCGAAAATCTTAAATTTTTGACATCTAAAAAATTCGCAAAACCAAAAAGACCCGTCTTCCAAGATTCCTTGGAGGTCAGGTCTTTTTGTTTGGCAAACGTCTGGGGTCAGTAGTCATGGGCAAATTAACCTTTAATGCCGTCTTTGTAGTTTTTGCTCCAGTTCTTGTCGCCGGTGTGAAGGGCATCCTGAACCGTTTTTTCCAATGTTGCCAGCAGATCGGCTTTGATTTGGGAGATCGTATCGAAGTAAACACGCTCTTCGTTTCCGTTGATTCGTTCACCGTAAATGGCGAGAGCAGCGTTATCGCAGCGGTGTTTTTCGACGAGCTCATCAATCGATTGCAGAGCATGCTCAACATAGGACGAAATACCCTTGTGTTCGCTTGGGAGCAGATCTCTGAGTTCTTGTACACGGTTTTGCATTGGCATGTGAAGTCACCTCTTCGTTGAATGTAAATTTACAATATCACACTTTCACAAAAAGTTCATTAATTTTTCCTTAAATCTATATTTACATATGAAATTTAAAAAAGAAATCAATGAAATCAAGGAAAACGTGACTTTTAAAAATCTTTTTTCGACTCGGCAGCTATCATTTTTGTTGTTTTGAAAGTGTCTAACTTGTGTCTAATAGATATTTCGGTTGTTCGTTTTCATTTGTGTATAGCATTTGTCATGCAGTTGTAAATATTTTTTAGGGACTATTGAACTAAAAGGTCTTTTGCGCGAAACAAAGCGAATTTCCGAACAATTTGTAACTTTTTTTAACCGGAGTGTAAAGACATTGCGTGGCTGCGTTCTCTATACTTGGACACAGGAGTTGGAGCCGGGCATAAGCAATGCAGCACCCGCACGAAAATTCCGTAGCATCCGGGCAGACGGTATCCGAAGCAACGGAGTGGACCGGTCCCCTGGAAAACAACGGAGGTAGCGAAATGAAAAGGATCGATTGGCAACGTACGTGGAAAAGAAGCGGTCTGCTGATGTTGATGGCGATTTTGCTATGGGCCGCAGTACCGCAAATGACGAAAGCAGCAACTATTCGCGAGCTGCCGCTAGGCTACAACGACGAGCTGACAGGAATCAAGGCGGAAATGAACGCAGGCGCTCTATACGTGCCGCTTCGCGAAACTTCGCAGCAGCTTCATCTCAAAGTTAGCGGAACGACCGATAAAATCGTAATTGCCGGAAGCAAACATAGCGTAGTGGTCATTCCATCCAAGCAAACGGCGTTAAACGGAAAAAAATCAACTCCGCTTAAGACTTACGTTAGCGCGGGCCGTACCATGATCCCCGCTTCGTTGCTCAAAGGGACATTTAACTTTGGCATTGCCTACGATGCCAGTGTTCCTGTCGTGCGGATCACGAGCGGCAAGCAAAAATTGAGCCTGCAAAGTTTCGTAGACCAGAACCGTACGGCGTTGAACCCTGATCGCGGGAAAACGGAAGAGAAGCCGCAGACGGAAAAGCCAGTCTCGTCCAAGCCGATCTATCTGACCTTTGACGACGGCCCAACCGCGCATACGAATGAGCTATTGGACATTTTGGATCAATATAACGCGAAAGCAACTTTCTTCATGCTGGGTCCTGGCATTTCATCCTATCCGAAAGCCGTTCAACGTCTGGTCGAGTCCGGTAACGCGGCAGGCCTGCACGGCATGACGCATGTGAAAAACAAATTTTACGCTTCTCCGGCGTCGGCACTGGAAGAGATGACGCAGGACAACGAAGCGCTGTACAAGGCTGCGGGCGTCAAAACGACGTTGATTCGCACGCCTTACGGCAGCAAGCCTTATTTTACCCAAAGCTATCGCGATAAAGTGTTGTCGGCAGGCTTCCGTCTGTGGGACTGGAACGTGGACTCGGAGGACTGGAAGTATAAGACCGACCATGAGAAAGTGATCCGTAGCATTCTGGATCAGATCGATACGATCGAGAAACAAGGAACGGTTCCGGTGGTGTTGATGCACGATCAAAAAGCGACGCTTAAGGTATTGCCCGAGGTATTAAAAACGCTGAGTGCAGAAGGATTTACATTCGAAGTGATTGAACAAGGCACGTCTCCAGTTAATTTTTGGCATGATAAACGCTGATCGAATAGGTATTTAGGGGGCTTTCCGGAAGGAAGTCCCTTTTTTCTTTTGCCAAAGGGGTTCAAACTACCCTCCTGTTGTGGGATAATCGTCTCAGGTTATAGAAAAAAGTTTTTTTAAGCAAATTGAGGCACGCAAGGGGCGTGTATAAAAGGAGGAGTATTTAAAAAGAAAGAATTTTACCTTTTTATTCATTGAAGCGGTTACAAAATCGATAAAAAGAAAATAGGGAAACGTTTCGCGTGCTGAAAACAGCCGTTCCGGGGGGATCGGCGGAATTGGCGTGCCACGCATTGTTGCGACAGCTGCAGACGGCAGACCTGGAATCGAAGAGTTGGGGGAAAAGCGCAGATGAAACTGAATTTAGGAACAAAAATGGTTGCCGGGTTCGTTCTGATCTCGGGAATCACGTATGCAACAAGCGCCTTTTTTATTTTCTTTTTAAAAGACTATCTTGCGGGTTCTATGGCGGAATGGCTATACACCGTCATCATTTTGCTGCTCGGCGTTTTTTGGAGCGGTGTGCTGGGATGGTTCGTGTCCAAACTGCTGACCAAACCGATCGTGCAGCTTGCCAAAACGGCGCAGGAAGTATCGGCGGGCAATCTGTGCGTCGACGTGCCGAAACGCAGCGCGCAAGATGAAATCACGGTGCTGAACGACGCTTTTCGTCAAATGGTCGGCAGCTTGCGCGACATGGTGGAAGATATCGCTTCCGGGGCCGGCGTCACATCCGAAAACGTGCAGATGATGAGCGATGCCATTTCCGAAGCGGCGCAGCAGATCGAAGAGATCTCGGGCGGCGTGGACCGTATCTACGAAGGCGTGGAGCACCAGCAGCAGTCGACCGAAAATTCCAGACGCAATGCCGACGAAATGCTGGGCGCGTTCAATGGAATGAAAAGCAGTTCGCAAGAAATGATCGAGCTGTCCGGCGGCATGGAAGAATCCGTGCGAACGACGCGCGGTATTTTCGTGGCGCTGCGCGAAGGGATGGGCGAACTGTCGCAATCCAGCTTGCGCTCGCAGGAGATGGTCGGACGTTTGGAGCGCGAAGCGGCGGATATCGAAGTCATTAACCGTTCGATCCGCGACATTGCCGAGCAGACGCATCTGCTGGCTTTGAACGCTTCGATCGAAGCGGCACGGGCGGGCGAACATGGTTCGGGTTTCGCCGTCGTGGCTCACGAGATTCGCAAACTGTCCGAGCAAAGCGCCGAATCGGTCGGTCAGATCGGCGATCTGATCCGTCGTATTCAAGATCAGGTGCGCGATACGGTACTGCTGATCGGGCAGCAAAGCGAACGCGTGAAACGCGAAGAACAGCATACCGGAGAAGTCGAAGCGAAGCTTGAGCATCTTGATGCGGCGGTCGGTGGCATGGTGAATTCGGTGCACAGCATCGAGACGATGATCTCGCAGCAGACGGGCCGGGTAGATCTTGCGCACCGCCATGCCGGCGAAATCAGCGAACGCGCTGTCCTTTTTGCCGAAGAGGCCAAGCGGATCGCCAGCTCTATCCATGAGGAATCTGCGATTATGGAGGAGCTGTCCACTTCTTCCGAAGAATTGAACCGTATGACCGGGCGGCTGCTCGATAAAACGACGGCATTCCGGATGTAAGTCAAGAGCGTTAGATGCGTTGGTGCACATATGCGCATACGAAAAATAAAAAAGCCGCAGCGAATGACCCAATCATTCGCTGCGGCTTTTTTCGGTTCGTAGCGGACTTTCTTATTGTAGTATTCCGAAGAAAAGAAAGTCTGTGAGCGATGTCTCAATCTTCTTTTTTACAAATGTCCGGCGATCGTGATCAGCACCGTTACGGTGACAATGTTCAGGATCGTGGACACCAGCACCGTTTGCGCGGCGAAATCCGGCTCGTTGCGGTATTCTTCGGCCAAAATCGCGGAATTGACCCCGGTCGGCATACCGGAGGCGATTAAAAGCGCTTGTGCAGGAATCCCTTTTAGACCGAGTACGAGAATAAGCAGATATCCAATGGCCGGAGCCGCGATCAGCCGCAGGATCATACTGAAGTAGATCGCCGGACGTCCAAGCCGCAGCGGATACTTTACGATTTGTGCACCCAGTGTCAACAGCGCCACCGCGACCATCGAATTTTGGATATAGCCAAGCGGCTGCGTGACGAAATTCGGCAGCGGCATCGCGAAGGCGTGAAGCAGAAATCCAAGCACCAGCGCATAAGGAACCGGTATTTTTAAAAAGCCGATGATCACACTGCGATAATTGCCGCTAAGCCTTGCCCCTTGAATCGAGATGACGCCGTAGGTGAAGGTCAGCAGACTTTGAAAAGACATCAGCAAAGCCTGGATAGATGCCGCAAGCGGCGAACCTACGAATACCAACTGATTGATCGGAAGCCCGTAATTGCCCGAGTTGTCCAGTAGCACACTGTTGGTGAAAGCCGCCTTCATACTGCTTGGATAGTTGAGCGAGCGGGTGAGGATGAAGCAGAAGATATACAGCACCCCGATATACAGTCCGTAGAAAAGCGCGACGCTGCCCAGCAGTTCAAGCGAGATATTGGACTGGTACAAGCTCATAAACACGACCGCAGGCGTTATGTAGTAAAAGTTGATCTTGGATAGCGTATACAGATCCAGTTGGAACAATCGCTGCATTAACGAACCGGCAACGATTAAGACAAATACGGGAAGAACGACGTTAAGCAGGATCTCGACGATCATCAGGGCTTCAGCCTCTTTCGGTCGGGTTTTCGCAGGGTCACGAATTGGGTTCCATTATACCACCAAAAATGAAGGCGACGAGCAATAATCGGTTTGAAACGAGGCCATAAGTTGGCAAGCCTTGCTCTGTACAAGCAGGATCGACTTGCTGTAAAGTGGAAACAGCAACGTGCTGCGAAGCAACAAAGGTTCCTGATGCTTGAGCTTAATTCCGTGTAAGACGATGGGCGGAATATGAATTAAGCGTTTGAGAGGGACATAGGCGGCATGCCGATGAGAGGAGATCGAAAATGAGCGAAATTAAGCAAACGACCGAACGGGTCAGACTGTCCCAATGGGATGCGATCGTATTGGAGAGCGTCCGCGCGCTAGGGTTGGATAGCGAAGAACTGCTGCGCCGCGCGGCAGAAGGAGAGCTGCCTTCTGCCGACAATTCGATCATCGCGGACTTCACTCCGCTGCTCATTTTGCACCGCGAGCAACCGGAAGTGCTTGAGCAAGCGGTCAAACAGGGCTACCGGATCAAATACAATACGTTGGGCGGCATCAATACCTGGATCAAGATCGTATTCGGACGCGACTCCGAAGTCGAACGCGGCGAAGGTATCGAAGGCGTCGCGGTCGAGTTGACCGCAGCCGAACGGGAACGGCTTGCTCCTGTGCTGTCGATCGGCTGGACGATCGAGCGACAGGGCGAAGGCAAGCCTGCCGAAGTCAGCCAGAATGCCGGCAACGAAAGCTTCGTCGGCGAAAACAACGTTGGCGTCGGCGAGCCGACCTTTTCGTACCGCGTCGTTCCGGTTCGGGCATGAAGGGACGGACCGGAACGAAAGGGATCGGAAGCCCGAATAAGCGTATCGAAGTCTCCGTCAGTAATGTGCGCGAGCCGGTTACGGCGTAACAAGCTAACAAGCTAATAAGTACGGCATGACAAGCGCAGTGCGATAAGCACAGAACGACAAGCATAACGTAACGAGCAAAGCAACGAATAAAAAATAAGTGCAGATGTGCAACTAATTTCCGCCAAACCTTTGCAAATTCGAAAATAAATGCGAATAGGCAATTATTTCGGCGGAAAAGCATCTTCTGGTCCGGAAAAAGGGGAATTAAGTGCATATTAGCCCTTATTTTCCCCGAAAGACAGAATCGGAAGCAAATAGATGCCTATTTGCATTTATTTATAGATCGGCACAGAAAACTCGGTTTCTCGTTTGGAAAATTGGGAAACGCCGGCTATTTTGCTTCTACACTTCCTCGCCGTTCCACCTCCTCATCGCCCCGCGCAACCGCGGCTCCTGTCTACCTTTTCGCCACCTCGTTTCCTATGACGCGTTTGTCCTCCGCTTGCTGTTCCGCCGTCTGCCAGCGCGCCGCGTGTTCGCGGACGATGCGCAAAAATTCTTCCAAAGCGGCCGAACGCCATTTTTTGGCATGGTACGCGACCTGGGTCGCGACGCGCTGATCGGAATCGTCCCACGGAAGCCGGGCCAGACGTCCGTCTTCGCATTCTTTGCGTACCGTGATCCACGGCAGAAAAGCGACGCCCAGTTCCGCCGCGACGCATTGCTTGATCGCTTCGAGACTCCAAAACTCCAGCGTCGGATCGGGAAACACGCCGCGCCGATTGAGATGCTGCTCGAACAACGTGCGATACGAACAGCCGCTTTCGGTAAACAGGATCGTTTCGCTGCGCAGCGCTTCGGCGTCGAGAAGCTGCGGCGATGCCGCGAGCGGATGGTCCGGTTGCGCGATCAATGCCATTTCTTCACAGATCAACGTCTCGATATTCATATCTTTGTCCGACGTTTCCGGTTGAAGCAAAAAAGCCACGTCCAGCTCGCCGGAACGCGCGGAAGACAGCAACTCCCAGCACATGCCGGGGCGCAGCACGATCTTCACGTGGGGAAACCACTTTTTGTATTCCCGGATAATCGGCGGCAAACGGAACGCGGCCAGCGACTCCGGCGCGCCGATCGTCAGCGTGCCGCCGATCTCGCTGCCGGAATGGAGCGCGTCGGAAGCGAGCAGGTGCATTTTTTGGATCTCCTGCGCGAAAGGCAGCAGCCGTTCGCCCGCGTCGGTCAGTTTGATCCCGCGGCCGATCCGGTCGAACAGCGGCTTGCCGACTTCGGCTTCGAGCGTCTGAATCTGCGCCGTCACGCTGGACTGCGCGTAATCCATTTTCAGCGCGGCTTTGGTAAAACTCCCGGTTTCGACGACGGTCAAAAACGTGAATAAATGTCTCGATTCCATCTTCGTCCTCCGATCCATCGTTTTTTTGAATAGGTCACATCTAAAACATTCGTTTTTCAGATGGGATCATTGTCTGCTAAGCTGAACGAAAAAGCAAGAGAGGCGGAGAAGAAATGGAAGTACAAAATCGTTCCAAGCTGTCATCCCAAACGGAGTTCGCGGTTTCCGAATCCGCTTCGGCGCCCGAGCCGAAAGAACCGTCGGGAAGATTGGCCCGCACGATCGGCTTGCCGCAAGCGGTGGCGTTATATATCGGCGCGGTGCTGGGATCGGGCATATTGATCGTGCCCGGCCTGGCCGCGCAGGAAGCCGGTCCGGCATCGCTGCTGGCCTGGGGACTGATGGCGCTGCTGATTTTGCCGATGGCGCTCAGCATGGGGCTGTTGTCCGCCGCTTATCCGAACGCGGGCGGCGTTTCGCATTTCGTGACGTTGGCGTTCGGCAAAAAGATCGGGACGTTGACGGGATGGTTTTTTCTGCTGTCGGTGCCGATCGGCGCGCCGGTCGCCGCGCTGACCGGCGCGGGCTACATGGCCGAAGCCGCCGGATGGAGCGAATCGGTCCGAATCGCGATGACGATCGGCATATTGGCGGCCGGGCTGCTCATTAACGCGGTCGGCATGAAAACGGCGGGCCGTATCCAGGTCGCCGTCGTGATCGCGATCGTAGCCGTGCTGTTGCTGGCAGCGGCGGCCGCCATGCCTCAGATGCGGCTGGACAATCTGCGTCCGTTCGTGCCGCACGGCTGGATCAGCGTCGGCAGCGCGGCGTCCATGTTGTTCTGGTGCTTTATCGGCTGGGAAGCGGTGGCGCATCTGTCCGAAGAATTCAAAGACCCACGCCGCGCCGCGATCCGGGGCGTGACCGTCGCCGCCGTGATCGTGGGTCTGCTGTACGCGGTGACCGCTTTTGCCGTCGTCGCGTCGGGCGCGTATATCGGAGCGGACGCCGATACGGCGCTGGTTCGCATGATGAGCGATTCGCTTGGCCCCGCAGGCGGATTGCTGCTCGGTTTGACCGGGCTGTTTATTTGCACCGCCACGATCGTCGCTTACGTCGGAGCTTCGTCGCGGGTCGCGTACGCCTTGTCCCGGCAAAGCGAAGCGCCGCGCTGGATGGGGCTGCGCTCGAAGCGCTACGGCACGCCGATCGGCGCGATCGCTTTTCTCGCCGGCTGCTTCGCGGTCGTGCTGCTGCTGTACGCGACCGGAGCCGCGTCGCTCAACGATCTGATCCGGCTGCCGAACGCCACGTTTATCCTTACGTATCTGGGCGGCTGCGCCGCGGGCTTGAAACTGCTGCGCGGCAGCCGAAGCGGCTTTGCGTTCAGCCTGATTTCGTTCGTCGTCATGCTGCTGATCTTCCCGTTCACGGGTTGGGCGGTGCTGTATCCGGCGGCGATTGTGCTGTTGTTCATTGCGCTTCGCGCAATAGGGCACAGCCGCAGAAAAGCCGACCGGAAAAGCTGAAAAACGGCAATCGGCAGCCGAATCTTTCGATCCTGCCGATCCCCGAACAAGTCCGAACCGCGTCCTGCGGCATTCGACTTTTGGTCATTCGCCTGCATGATTCGCCGATTTTCGACTTCTTTTTCCCGGTTATCAAAACGTTTCGTGAGTCTCTGGAAGGAGTTATGCCGATATAGGCTAAATTTTTTCGCGCTTGGGGTAATTACATACTCAACGGTGTACATAATATCCCAACGAAAAAAGGAGACCTGGCAATGGAATTGTTTGAACGTCCGGGAGAGGAGCGAGTGCGCAGAAAGCGCCAAAACCGTCCGGTTCAAGCGGGAGATTCGCTGCTCGGGTTCGTGCTGTTGCGCGAGCCGGAATGCGATTTCCCGCGTTTTATCCGTAATCTGAAAAATGATTGGGACATCGGAACCTATGCTTTGCCGGAATTGGGAAGCATGTTGTTCGAAGTCGACGGCTTGACCGTAACCTGCTCGCTGGTGCGGGCGCCGCTGCCCGGCAACGAAGTACGAAGCTGCTGCGGCATCAATCCGTTATGGCCGGAAGCCGAACAATCGATCGAAGGCTATCGCGCGCACGTTATCGTCTCGGTATCGGGGGTCGAAGATCCGCTGGTCGGCCATGTGTTGTTCACGCAGGTGCTGTGCAGCATGTTAAAACAGGAGTTCGCGCTGGCGCTGTACATGTCCCCGATGGTCGTATCCGCCGAAGCGTACGTCCAAAACGCCATGCTGCTCAAAGAAGGCGAGCTTCCCGTGCAATTATGGGTGTTCGTCGGGCTGTATGAAGAGGAAGAAGGCGTTTCGTCATATACGATCGGGCTGCGCGATTTCGGTCATGCCGAGATCGAGGTGCTGCGATCCCGGCGCGAGCTGACCGACGTGTTCGAGCTGACGTTCCATATCGCGGGATACATCGTGGACTGCGGCGCGACGCTGCAAGACGGCGAAACGATCGGCTTTTCCCCGGAGCAGCGTTTCCCTCTTCGGCTGTCGCCGGGCATTGCGGTGGAAGGAAGTTCGATCAAGATCGGCTATTAGGCGAAAAAGACGGGATTCGAACGGAGGCGCACGGTGCGACATTCGGATATGGAGGCGAATCGGCCCCGCGTTTCCTTGACGGGAAACGCGGGGCTTTTAAGCGCGGATGTGCGCGGAGCCAAATCAATATTCGCACGGATTCAACAACCGCGAGGTCAAATCTTCCGGAGCGATCAAGCAGGATAATGCCGTTTTGCCGGAGAATAGTTGTTTGGTTCGGAATTTGAAACGTTTTCGAAGAGGAGAGAAGGACTAGATGAACGAAGCGGCAAAACAGCATCAAAAAGGAAAAACGATCTTGTTTCAAGGGGATTCCATTACCGACGGCAACCGGGGGCGCGATACGGACCCGAATCATATTTTGGGACACGGCTATGCGTTCTGGATCGCGGCGAAGCTGGGGCTGGAACTGGCGGGGAAGCAGCCGGAGTTCGTTAACCGCGGCATCAGCGGCAACCGGGTGAGCGATCTGGAAAGTCGTTGGCAAGAAGACGCGATCGCGCTTGCGCCGGACGTGCTCAGTATTTTGGTCGGCGTCAACGATATCCTAATGTCGATCGCGGAGCCGGGCGGCTTCGATCCGATCGGGTACGAAGACGGGTACCGCCGTTTGCTGGAGCGCACGCGACAAGAAATGCCCGATGCCCGACTCGTGCTGTGCGAACCGTTTATCCTGCCCGGCGGCCATACCGATTACGATTGGAACGCTTGGCGGGCGGCCGCCGACGCGTGTTCGGAAGCCGTTCAACGCCTGGCCGCCGAGTACGCTGCCGTCTTCGTTCCGCTGCAAGACGCGTTCGACGACGCTTGCCGTATCGCCCCGGCGTCTTACTGGGTCTGGGACGGCGTGCATCCGACGACGGCTGGCCACGGATTGTTGGCAAAAAGGTGGCTGGACGTGGTACAAAGCAGCGCCGCGGTCATCGACTGACTGGACTGATCCGTTACGCGAACAATCGCTCCGCCATAAACAGCGTTTCGCGCGTCACCTGTTCAAGATTTTCGCTTTCGGCCAGAGCCGTCGATCCTTCGAGCAGCAGACAAAGCCGTAGCGTTTCTTCCGGGGAACGCGAAGGCTCCGCCGATTGCACAAATTCCCGCAGCCGGTGCTTGTGCTCGTCGACTTGAAGGACGATCGGATGCTCCGGCTCGGCGCCGTATTCTTCTTTGGCCCGCAAAAAAAGGCAGCCTTTCGCGGCATAATCGTTCAGCCAACGGCAATGGGCGGCGGCGATCCGAAGAAAAGGGCTGCCCGGACCGCTGTCGGACTCGGCATATTCGCCGTTATATTTGAAAAAGTCGATAAAAAAACGCAAATGATCCATATACCGTTCTTCCCTGCGTTTCAGCACTTCGATAACGAGATGGTCTTTGGACGGAAAATGGTTGTATAACGTCATCATCGCGATGCCGGACTCGCTGACGATTTTTTTTAACCCGATTGCATGAAAGCCGTGATTGTAAAAAAGTATTTCCGCGACATGAAGCAGGTCTTCTTTTTTCGCGCTCATGGTGAAGCCTCCTTTTTAGATAGAACGTTCATTCTATTTTAACGGCAAAACGGCTTTGCGAAAAAGAAAGAATATACCGGCGGCTTGCCTAATTTAATTTTTTCGTTTGTCTGAATCGCACATCTCTCATAAAAAGCAAAAAGAGCAGAGCGACATGCGCTGCTCTTTTTTGAAGCTTTTCCACATATCGTCCTCTTCAAAATATCGCCTTCAAAGCATCGTCTGCCGCTTAAGGCATATCCGTATCCGAAGTAAAAGCTTCTTCCAATACGCTTGCCAGACTGCGCGGACGCCGGCCGGACAAGCGCTCGACGTCGCCGGTCACGATATCGAACAGACCGTTCGCGAAGTCGCGTTGGATATCGAGAATGGCGTTTGTCGCGATATCGGGCAGACCCGCGGCTTGAAACCCGGCGATCATGTCGGCTTCCGGCACGATCGCGAAAGTCACGGGACGGCCGCTTGCCCGCGATACGGCTTCGGCGCGCTGCGCGCCGGTCAACGAACGGTCGCCGGTGATCGCGTAGAAAGCGCTGCGGCGAACGCTACCTGCCAGCAGTCCGGCGGCAGCGGCGGCCAGATCGTCCCGCGAAACGAACGCCGCTTTATTTTCCGCCAATCCGTTCAAAACGCCGGTGTGTGCCGCGATCTGCGCTTCCTGGGCAAACGTCTCGGCAAAATAATTCATCCGTAAGATGCTCCACGAAGGCGCGTGATGAATCAAATGACGTTCGCTCGACCAATAGGTTGAAGCGTTGCTCGGCGTCTCTGTCTCGTACGCGGTAGTCGAAGACACCAGCACGATATGGCCGACTCCCGCTTTCATCGCCGCGTCGATCGCCGTATTGAGCTGCTCGGCGCGTCTGCCCGGCAGCAGTTCCGGCGAAGGAATCAGCAGCAGTCGATCCAGTCCGGCGTAAGCCGCGGGAAGCGTTCCCGGACGATCGTAGTCGCCGATGCGCCATTCGAGGCTCGCAAGTTCCGCCGCAGCGGCAGCGTCGCCGGAACGTGGAACGGAAACCGGCTGTTTCGGCGATCGGCTGATCGCGATCAAGGCATGAGCCGCCGTTCCCTTTTTCAAATCGTCCAATACCGCCGAGCCTAACTGACCATTGGCCCCGCTTATGCCGATATTCATGAATGATCGCTCCGTTCTGGTAGATTTAATGGTATACGTTGTATACTTGGTTTATTCTAAATACCGCTTGGGAAGCTGACAAGGAGGCACATTTTTGACACCAGAGCACATTCTTGATCCCGACGAGCGCGTCAACTGCCAGGCATTGGGCGGCGTGTTGGCGCTAATCGGGGACAAATGGACGATCATGATCGTAGGGGAGTTGTCGGACGGCCCTGTGCGTTTCAACGAATTGAAACGACGGATCGGAGGGATTACGCAGCGGATGCTGACATTGGCTTTACGACGTTTGGAGCAGGAAGGACTGGTTTCCAGAACCGTGTTGCCGACCGTTCCGCCGGGCGTCGATTACGAGCTGACGGAATACGGAAAAACGCTGATCGAACCGCTGACAGCGCTCGGCGACTGGGCGGGCAAGCATCACGCGCGCCGCCGGAACGAAGAATGGCACGCTGCGCGAAGCGAGGAGTAAGTGCAAGTTTCGTGCGGAAGGAAGCCGTAAATAAGCCGGGAACCCTAACGGATACAACCTTTTTCGCGAACAGCAAAAAGACTGCCGATAGCTTGCCGGCAGTCTTGACTTAGCGGGAAAGCTTGACGCGGCCGAAACCTTTCGGGTTCCCGCGACCGCGAGGCTTTTCCGGTTGCTTTTTTGCGTTTCGCTGTTCACGCTTGCGCCGAGGCACCGCTTTTTACTGCTGCACCCACATCGACTTGTTGCCGAAGCTTTGGTCGAGCTTGCCGCTGAACCAGCGGCCGTTCAGCACTTTGGCGATCAGCTCGGCTTTGTCGGCTTCGGAGACCGTGCGGTCGGCGCGCATGGCGGCCAGCACCTGGTCGTAGCTGAAGTCCGGCGAAGACGCGTACGCGATCGCTTTGCGGCGGTTGGCGTCCAAGATCAGCATGGATTCGCCGTTCAGCGAAGATTGCGGCGTCCAGGTGTTCCATTCCGTCAGTCCGGCGCCGTTCGGATCGCCGTTATGCACGAAGTTCGAGATGTATTTGCGGAATACTTTGCCCAGATCCACCGCGCCCGGCAGATCGTACGCGCTGCCGATCACCGAATCGTAGTTGGCATTGTCGGGCGAGAGCAGCGGCACGAACACGCCGTGGAACGCGCCCAGCGGACTCATCGCGCTTCCGGCCACGTACGCGTCGCTGCCGAAGTCGATCTGCATGCCGTAGATGTCCGCGCCGTAGCTGCCGAACATTTTTTGCGCCGAATCCTGCACGTTGAACAGGCTGTACAGTTCGCCGCCGTATTTATTGATAAAGTCGTATTTGGCGATCACGTTCGCGTCCGTATTGATCGAGCCGTCCGCGATATTTTTCGCGAAATACGTATCGAAGCGGCCGAACAGCGAAAATTCGTTGGCGCCCGTCAGCATCAGCAACGGCACGTCGTTATACGTTTTCGTGTCGAAACCTTCTTTCGGCAAAACGGTTCCGTCCGTGTACAGATGCGGGAACACGCTCATGCGGATACCGGCGTTGCCCATCAGCATCGACAGCTTTTCGGCCGGGATCGAGTACAGGTAATCGCGGACGTCGGAGCTTGGGGTGAGCAGCCAATCGTACGCTTCTTGTTCCGTCGCTTTTTTGCCGTCGGCGACGGCGAGCGGAGCGATCGCTTTGGCGAACGTCGCGGCGCTTGCGTCTTCGTCCGCCACGGTCATGCCGCCGCTAAGCGAGATCGCTTTATCGAATTTGCCTTCGAAGATCGGGGAGATCAGCATCGCCATCACGTCGCGTCCGCCCGCCGAGAATCCCGCCACGGTCACGTTGTCCGCATCGCCGCCGAACTGTTCGATATTGGCTTTGACCCAGTCGAGCGATTTGGCGATATCGAGCAGGGCGTAGTTGCCGGAATTTTCTTCGTCCGTGCCGGTTTTCAGCGCCGGAAGCGGGTTGAAGCCGAGCGGTCCGAGACGGTAATTGACGGAAACGAAGATCGCGTTCGTATCGTTAACCATCGAACTGCCCGTGATTTCGGTCGATTTGCCGGTCTGGTTATTGCCGCCGTGTATGTAAACGATGACCGGGAGTTCGGATTTCGTATTGTCCGGACGGTAAATATCGAGATTCAGCGCGTCTTCCGTGCCGACGGTCGTTTTGCCCGAAGCCTGGATCGCGACGCTGCCCGGCTTGGTCGCGTCCAGCACGCCGCTCCACGGCTGCGGATCGGACGGCGCTTTCCAGCGCTGGGCGCCCGACGTCGGCGCGGCGTACGGGATGCCTTGCCAGACCAGCGCGCGGTTGGCTTCGTCGCGAACGCCTTGTACCTGGCCGAACTGCGTATTTTGCAGCGTCGACGGCGCGAACGCGCCGGACGTCGCGGTTGTTTGCGCAGCTTTCGTCGAAGCCGCCGCCGCGAACGCCGTTTGCGGCACGTTGTATACGCCCAATACTCCCGCCGCGAGCGTGGACGCCAGCAGCAACGAACCCCATTTTTTCATGTTCATCAAGAACCCCTCCTTGAGATGCAATCGCAGGATAGCGTACGGAAACAGCCCGCAGGGCATAAAAAAAACCCAAACCGATGCACAAGGCATCAGCTTAGGTTACGCCCGAAAAAAGGTCACGTTCCTGTTCGCAGTCGTAGTCTAACACAATGTTGTAAGCGTTTCAAATTCTTTTTTGCGAAATCGCTTTAGAGAGGTAAAGAGTGGTAAACAAGGATTTTCATGCTGCAAAAAACTACGATTTATAGTATTTTCGGTACACGGCGGGCGTGATGTTTTCGTACTTTTTGAACGTTTTGATAAAGTAACCCGGTTCGTTGAAGCCCAGTTCGCCGCTGATCCGGGCAATCGGCAGATCCGTGTTTTCGAGCAGGGTTTTGGCCCATTCGATCTTCAGGCGCGCGGTGTAGCCCGAGTAGCTTTCCCCGGTTTCTTTGGCGAACAGGCGGCTGAAATAGCTGGGACTGAGATGACAAAGGTCGGCCATTTTTTTCAAAGGCACCGATTCGCTTTTGTGCGTGTACAGATAGTCGAAAGCCGGTTGCAAAACAGCATTGGCGCAACGTTCGCGGCTATCGCTTCCGGTCGGCAAAGCGGCGAGAATATGCGTCATTTCTTTGCGGGCGCTTTCGAGATTCTGCATGGCGTACCCGGGCAAAATATCGGACAGGCGCGGCGACGTTCCCGAAGCGGACGCTTGTTCGAACAGATCGGCCAGCAGGTTTTTGTTAAGCGCTTCTTCCACGATATAGCTGCACAGCAGCGACAGCATCTCGGAGATTTTGAGAATTTCCTCATACGACATGACCGGAAGATCCGCGTAGTGGTCTTTGAGCTTTTCCCATTTTTCGTCGTATAGCTTTTTGTTTTTCGAAGTCAGGATCTGCTCCAGCTCCGCCGAACCGGAAGGATCGGACAAACGCACCTGACCCGCCATGACGGCCCCGATATATTTGTCGTCGATGATAACGGGAACCGCGATATCGATAATGTTGTAATGGCACAGATAGATGTAGGGTTTGTTCGAACGGACCGCTTCCAGCCCGCCGCGCGAATCGCATTTTTGACAGTACGGCAGCAAATCTTGATCTTGGCGCACCGCTTTGCAAAACGATTGGCAGCCGCTATGATCCGTAACCGCGTTGCCTTTGTAATCGACGGTCAGGATCGCCAGCTTGGTCACGGACGCCAGAGAGTCTTGAAGGCGCTCCCATTTTTGCAGATCGAAAATCTTCTGGATGCCGAGATGTTCGCCGATCACGAGCATTCCTTCTTTCGGTATAAGGTAAACGATGACAAAAAGATACTATTCAGCCTTGCGAGGACATCAAATTCCGATTGCAAATTATAATATATTGCTTAAAAAGTCCAATGTAAACTTAAAATTTGTAGTTTATGATAGAAGAAAGCGTTAACAAGTCTATTTATCAACCGATATCTTATATTCCAAAATGGAGGTTTTTATTATGAGAAAAGCTTTTATCAGCCCTTCCAAGTATGTGCAAGGCGAAAACGAACTGCTAAACCTCGGTTATTTCGTCGGCTCTTTCGGCAAGTCGGCTTTGCTGATCGCGCATCCCGACGATGCCGCCCGCGTCAAAGACAAACTGGATGCCACTTCGGAAAAATTCGGGGTCAAGTTCGTTGAAAGCGGTTTTATGGGCGAATGTTCCCGGCAGGAAGTGGCGCGGCTCGAACAGATCGCGGCGGATCACGGCTGCGACTGTATCGTGGGGCTGGGCGGAGGCAAAGCGATCGACGCGGCCAAATGCGTGGCAAAAGGCGAAAAGTTGATTATCTGCCCGACGATCGCCGCCACCGACGCGCCGACCAGCCATTCGGCCGTGTTGTACACGCCGGAAGGGGCTTTTGACGATTACGCTTACTTCAAGCAAAGCCCGAGCGTGGTGCTGGTCGACACGACCGTGATCGCCAACGCGCCGACGCGCTTTCTCGTGTCCGGCATGGGCGATGCGCTGTCGACGTATTTCGAAGCTCGCGCGACGTCGCGTTCTTACTCCCGGGTCAACGCGGGACTGCCGAGCGGCGTGCGCGAAGGGCTGACGGCTCCGGCGTTCGGCACAAACGCGGCGCTGGCGCTGGCGACGCTGTGCTACGAGATGCTGCTGCGCGACGGGGTTAATGCCAAAGCCGCTTGCGACGCCAACGTCGTGACCCAGGCGCTGGAAAATATCGTGGAAACGAATATCCTGCTGTCCGGGCTGGGCTTCGAAAGCGGCGGTCTGGCCGGAGCGCACGCGATCCATGACGGACTGACGATTCTCGAAGGCGCGCATCATTATTTCCACGGCGAAAAAGTGGCGTTCGGCACGATCGCGCAGTTGGTGCTCGAAAACGCGCCGACCGAAGAATTGAACACGGTGATGGATTTCTGCTTGGCCGTCGGGCTTCCGGTCTGCCTGGCCGATATCGGCGTAGAGTCGATTACCCGCGAAGAACTGCTTCAGGTGGCGGAAAAAGCCTGCATCCCGGAAGAGTCGATTCACGCCATGCCTTTCCCGGTTACGGTAGAAGAGGTGGCGGCAGCCGTTCAGGCGGCCGAC
Source organism: Saccharibacillus sacchari (assembly GCF_037722395.1). Lineage (GTDB taxonomy): Bacteria > Bacillota > Bacilli > Paenibacillales > Paenibacillaceae > Saccharibacillus > Saccharibacillus sacchari_A. The sequence goes on from NZ_JBBKAR010000053.1 coordinate 121,626, forward strand.
CGTATCGGCAGCGCGTACAAAGCGTCCAAAAGACCGTAGGCCCGAAAACCGACAGGGAGGGAATATGTTTTGAAAAAAATCATCAACAAACCGGAAGATCTGGTCATGGAAATGTGCAGCGGTCTCGTGCTTGCGCATCCCGAGCTGGAATTCGTACAGAAGTATAAAGTCGTCAAAAAGAAACAACTGAATGCAAACAAAGTCACGCTGGTCAGCGGCGGAGGCAGCGGCCACGAACCGGCGCACGCGGGCTTTATCGGCAAAGGGATGCTGGACGCCGCCGTTTGCGGCGACGTATTCGCTTCGCCGTCGCAGATTCAGGTGTACCAGGCGATCAAGTCGACCGCCGGGGAAAAAGGCACGCTGCTGATTATCAAAAACTACAGCGGCGACATGATGAACTTCAAAAACGCCGCGCATCTGGCGAGCGAAGACGGCATCGAAGTCGATTACGTCCGCGTCGACGACGACATCGCGGTCGAAGACAGCCTGTACACCGTCGGGCGCCGCGGCGTGGCGGGTACGGTGCTGGTGCACAAGATCGCGGGCGCGGCGGCCGAAGAAGGCCGCAGCCTGGCGGAAGTGAAAGCGGCCGCCGAGAAAGCCGCGGCGAACGTGCGCAGCATCGGCTTCGCGCTGACGTCCTGCACCGTTCCCGCCAAAGGCACGCCGACTTTCAAGCTCGGCGAAGACGAGATCGAATACGGCGTCGGCATCCACGGCGAGCCGGGCATCCGCCGGGAACGGATGGTGACCGCCGACGAGCTGGCGGCGCATACCGTTTCCGACCTGATCCGCGACATGAAGCTGCAAGGCGGCGAAGAGATCGCGCTGCTCATCAACGGCTTCGGCGCGACGCCGCTTCAGGAGCTGTATCTGTTCAACCGCGCGGTCACGCGCGAACTGACGGAGAAGAACGTCCAGATCAACCGTACATTCGTCGGCAATTACATGACGAGCATCGACATGGCGGGCATCTCGGTCACGTTCATGAAACTGGACGACGAACTGCGCGAGCTGCTGTCTCGCGAAAGCGACACGCCCGCATTCAAAGTATCCGGCCCGGTCACGCAGCCGGCTTACGAAGAGCTGCGCGTCTCCGATCCCGAAGAAGTTCCGGCTTCGTTCAAAGTCGAGACGCCGGATTCGTACGCGATCGTCGGCGCGGACGTGATCACGCGCGACAATCTTCTGTACTTGATCGACAAGATGAGCGAAGTCATCATCGACAACGAAGTGCCGTTTTGCGAGTTGGATTCGCAAGCGGGCGACGGCGATTTCGGCATGAGCGTCGCCAAAGGCTTCAAGCAGCTCAAACGCGAATGGAGCGAAATCCTCTCGCATGACGACAAGTCGATCGGCGGTTTCCTGAACGAGTGCTCGCTCGTCATCATGGAATACTGCGGCGGCGCGTCGGGGCCGATCTGGGGTTCCGCGTTCCGCGCGGCCGGACGTTCGGCCGGCGAGCGGACGGAACTGGACGTGGCGGGGTTCGCGGAGCTGCTGCAAGCGGCCGCAGCGGGCATTCAAGCGACCGGCGAGCGCTCTTTCGGGCGCGGGGCGGTCGTCGGCGACAAGACGCTGATCGACGCGCTGGTACCGTGCGCCGATGCCTGGACGGCGAGCGCGGCCGCCGGGGACGACGTGAAAACGGCGTTCGCCAAAGGCGCGGAAGCGGCCGTGGCGGGCGCGAAAAAAACGGAGGAGATCGTGGCGCGGATGGGTCGCGCGGGCACGGTCGGCGAACGCAGCATCGGGTACCCGGATGCGGGCGCGCACGCGCTCGGCGTGATCTTCACGGCGCTGTCGGACAGTCTGAAGTAAGCGCGGAACGAACAAGCAAAGGTTCGAAGAAACGGCAGACGGCTTGTCCGGCTCGCCGCTTCTTTGCCCTGCGCGAATACGCGGGCAACGGGCGCGTAGAGAACGTTTTGCCGTGTTAAACGGATTCTATTCTGATGCGGCATCGCCGCGGGGAGACGCAAACGTGAAAACGTTATTAACCGTATTCAAAAAACCGACGGGACTGTTGGCTTTGTCTTTGGTTCTGATCTTGGCCGGAAGCTGGCTGGCGGGACTGTTCAATACGTCTTTTTACAAAGTCGACGTCAAAGAAATCTCGTTCAAAGCCGACCACGGCACGCTGCACGGCTTGCTGTACATGCCCAAAGGCGCCGGAGCCGACGATCCCCGTCCGGTCATCGTGACCACCCACGGCTATCTGAACACCAAAGAAATGCAGGACGCTCCGGCGATCGAAATGTCCCGGCGCGGCTATATCGTGCTGGCGCTGGATATGTACGATCACGGCGATTCCCGCTGGGCGGGCGATATCAAGGTCGGCGAGCAGTTCTCGACGTTCTGGATCTACTCCCAATTCGATGCCGCCAAATACATGTACGACCAGCCGTATACGAAAAAAGACGCCGACGGCAACGCGTATCTTGCGGTCAGCGGACACTCGATGGGCGGCTTCTCCACGCTGCTCGCCATGTACATGGATGAGATGAACGCGCTGCAAGCCGGACACCGGATGATCTACGCGGGCATCTCGGTCGGCGCCGATTATTCGTACGCCGCCGCCGTCGCGCCGCAGGATCAGTTGACGGCCGCTTACGGCAGCCGTACGGTCGGCATGATCGCGGGCCGTTACGACGAATTCTTTTTCAACAAATCGGATGAAGAAAAAACGGCCGAAGAAAAAGCGGTCGTCGGCACCGTCATGCGCAAAGACTTCGCCAAAACGCTGTCGGGACGCACGTTCCTCGGTCTCGGCGCGGACAGCGCGGAAGCGGCGCAGCCCGGACAGTTTTACGAGGCGGATTCGGGCGAAGTGAAAGTCGACGGTCAAACGGTGCGTCCGTCGCAGACGGGCGAACGTATCCTGTACACGCCGAACCAGACGCATCCGTGGAACCATTTTTCGAGGGAAACGACCGGGGATCTGATCGACTTTTACGCGCATGCGTTTCAGGGCGTGACGGCGGCCAGCCAGGTCGATGCCGGCCTGCCGTCCGGCAATCAGATCTGGTGGCTGAAAGAAGCGTTCAACTTCGTGGCGATGATCGGCTTTTTCCTGTTGATCGTGCCGCTCGCCACGCTGCTGCTCCGTTTGCCTTTCTTCAAACGGGCGATCACCGGCGCGACCGCGCCGCTCGCCAAGCCGCTCGGCCGCGGGCAAAAAGCGGCTTACTGGATCGCCGTCGCGTTCAGCGCGTTGATCCCGGCGATCCTGTTCCCGACGCTGATGGACAAGCAGCCGGGCGGTCTGCACGCGCTGACCGTCGCCGCGATCGTGCTGCTGGCGCTGTCGGTCGTCGCGGCCGTGATCGGCTTCGCCCGTTCGGGCGGCTCGCCGGCCATACGCCATATCGGAATCGGCGGCTCGGTCTTGGCGGCCGTGTCCGCGATCTTGTGGGTCCTGTTCGCCCAAGCGGACGGCATTGTGCCGCTCAGTCCGTTTTTCAACGAGCCGACGACCAACCAGATCGTATACTGGGCGCTCGTGTCCGCTTGCATCACGGCGTTTATCACGTTCGGCTTTTACTATTTCAACAAAAAGCGTTCCGGCGCGAGCTTCGCGGATTACGGCATCAGCCTGAAGCCTGTCGCGATCATCGCCAGTCTGTGCACCGCCGTCGCTTCGGTCGCGATCGGGTATCTGCTGCTGTTCGCCGTGCAGGCGGTCTTCGGCACCGATTTCCGTCTGTGGACGTTCGCGGTACGCACGTTCACGTTTGAGCATTTCGTGACGGCGCTGCGCTACATGCCGCTGTTCCTGATCTATTACTTCGTCAGCGCGATTGCGCTGAACGCCGATACCCGCTCGCGCAAAGGCGGCTATCTGCTCGCGATCTTCCTGAACGTGGGCGGCCTGATCCTCTGGCTTATCGTCCAATACGGTTTCGATTTCGCCCGAGGAGTCGCGCTGTACCCGGCTCAGGCACTGAATGGCATCTTGCTGTTCGCGCTCGTTCCGGTGCTGGTCATCGCCGCCGTCTACGCGCGCAAGCTGTTCGAAAAAACGAACAACGTCTGGCTTCCGGCTTTCGTGAACACGATCCTGTTCACGATGGTGACCGCCGCCAACACGGTCATGTTCTGGAATCTGGTACGTTGAACGCGCTCGATATGAAATTTACGTTCGATTCGAACCGTTTACGTTTTAAGAATGGTTCGCTGGGCCGACTCGGCGAGTGAATACGTTCAACTTACACGTACTTTAGATTTTCTCGGCAGATTTTCTTTGTCTCTTCTTCGGTTAACGCTGAGCTTTACCTTATGTCCGCCCGAGTAGAGATGTGACCCTCCGGTGCGCCGATAAGCAAACGCCTTACAAGGATCGGGGACATGCAAAGAAAACCGGCTCAAAATCTGGAATCGGGACACTCTGCGATCAAATTGTTGAGAATAAGTGCGTATATGCACTTAATTTCTTCGAATTCTTCTATTTTGGAAAAATAGTTGCGTATGTGCACTTAATTACTCTGCATTTTGCTCTTTTACGCGTATTATCTTCAAATAAGTGCATATACGCGCTTATTTGAAAATTCGGGAACAAATCGATCGAAATAAGTGCATTTGAGCATTTATTTCGACCAATTTAGCTCGCGTCTTCCTTGAATCTTGCTCCAAAAAAGTTCAAATCGAAAAACGCGCTTTTCCTGCATTTCGGAAGAATGGGATTTCAGCAGCTTGCGCCAGCCAACTTTTCTCGCAGTCCTCTCGTACCTGCACCTATATGATTTTCTCCACAGCCTGACGTTCAACGCACAGGTCTGTCGAACGCTAAGAGTAAGGGGAAGACCGTCTCAGATTTCGTATTTAAACCGCATACGAAGTCTTCGTCTGAAACGCATGTAAAGCACGCACTTTTCGGAAAATCGTAATCCTCTGATTAAAAGTTGGCCGGATATCAGCCGTCGGAACCCCTGTTCCGGCGGCTTTTTGCTGTCCGCACGGCGCGTACACTTTTTAAATGCTCGCGATCTCGTTTTACGCCTAACAAAAAAGTCCCGAAAAACAGATAATAATAAGGAGGAATGCAAACAGGAATCGCCTCCGGAGAAGACGCCGCGGCCCGATCGGGCCGCCGCGTATCCGCCGATCCGGGAAGGCTGAAGGAGATTCGAACATGAATAAGATGCTTAAAGATCTTTTTCGGGGAAAAAAGTTTGTCGGGTCCGGTCTGGTTAAGGCCAGTCTCGGTTTTATGATCGTGTTCGTGCTGATTGTCGGACTCGGCTTCGGCTATATCGTGAAGTCGCTGTTCGCGAATTACGAAGGCGTGCGGCAAACGGCCGATCTGAGAACGCAACTGTTGCAGTTGGAAAGCTCGTTGATCAATCAGGAAACGGGACAGCGCGGGTATTTATTGAGTCGGCGTTCGGAGTTTTTGGAACCGTTTGATCAAGGGTCGTCGAGTTATGAGGCGATTTCGACCGCGGTGATCGACCAGGTGCGCGAGATGGAGGCCGACGCGTCGCTTGAAGCTGCGATATTGGAGCTGACCGAGATCGGCAAAACGTGGAAATCGCAGTTCGGGGATACCCAGATTCAAAAAACGCAGGCCGGAGGAACGGTGACGGAGCAGGAACTGACGGATGCGAAGCGTCAATTCGATCTGTTCCGCGCCAAAAAAGAAACGTTGATGGAACAGGTGGAAGTGCTGCGTGCCGAACGCCGAAACGCGATGCTCAATCATCTGTACATTTTGTTCGCCGCGATGGGCACGTTGTTCGTCGTCGTTCAGATGCTGATGCTGAATTATTTGCAAAAAGGACTGATGCGCATCACCCGCCCGATCATTCAGTTGGATCGCGCCGTGATGTCGTACGAAGACGGCAATATGCAGGAACGGCTGCCGGATTACCGCGAAGACAACGAAATCGGCCGTCTGGTCGACAATTTCAGACGGATGCACGACGAGATGGAAAAAGAAAAGCGAACGCTCGAAAACACATACCGCATGATCAATACGTTATACCAATCGCGCGATCTGGAAGAAGCGTACCGCAATATTTTAAAATCGCTCGAAACGTTGATGGCTTGCGACCGCATGTCGGTCATCACGCAAAACGCCGACGGCGGCTTTTCGATCAAAGCGGTCTGTTTCGACGGCAACGTCTCGCTGGAAGAACGCCCGTTGCCGGACGAAGCGGACGACGTGAACGAGCTGCTTCGCGGCGGCGTATCGGCGACGCACGACGACTGGTCGAAACACCGGGCCAAAGGCGCGATTACGGACGGGCTTTACGCGATCGGCATCCGCTCGTCCATGCACATTTTGCTGCGAAAAGAAAACCGGGTCATGGGCTTGCTGAATCTGATGTCGACCGAAGCCGGATTTTTCACCGCGCAAAAAAGGGACCGGTTGGAGATGCTGTCGCCAATGATCGTGACCGCGCTCGAAAACGCCAGCGAAACGCTGCGGATTCAGGATATGGCGATGCGCGACGGGCTGACGGGACTGTGGAATCGCCGTTATTTCGAGCAGGCGTTCGACGCGCAGTTGTCCAGGCAGGGAAATGCCAAGGCCGAACGCCCGCTGAGTCTGATCCTGCTGGACGTCGACCATTTCAAAACGTTCAACGACACGTGGGGACACTCCGAAGGCGACCTGGTGCTCAAGCACGTCTCGCAGTTACTGCAACAGCAGGTTCGCAGTGGCGATATCCCGGTCCGTTTCGGCGGGGAGGAATTCGCGATCTTGCTACCGGACACGTCAACCGAAGAAGCGACGGCCGCGGCGGAACGGTTCCGCGAATCTCTGGAATCGCAATCGCTGTCGCGTAAATACCGGATCACGGCCAGCTTCGGCGTCGCGACGAGCGTCGGCGACCGTACCAAAGCGCAATTGGTGGAAGCCGCCGACCGGGCGCTCTATCGGGCCAAAGACGAAGGGCGAAACCGCGTTTGCGCGGATGTCGAACCGGGCGCGCAGCGTTTGGTTTGAGTATGAACTTCGAGCGTGAAAGCCGCCGAACGATCCGCAAGCCGCGTCGAACCCTGCGTTCGGCGCGGCTTTTTTGCGCGTTTGCGGAAAACGTTTGCGAAAGGGCAGGGATCGGCGGGAAAAGCGCGAATGTGTGTAAGACGAAAATGCCGACCCGTCGGCAAAGATCGAAAAGGGAAAGGGGCTATCGCAATGGCAGCGCAGCAACAAAAAGTTTACGAACGCGTCCGCATGGGCGTCGATTATTACCCGGAGCATTGGGAGGAGTCGATGTGGGAAAAAGATGCCGCGCTGATGAAACAGTCGGGCGTGGCGCTGGTCCGCGTCGGCGAATTTGCCTGGAGCCGGATGGAGCCGCGCGAAGGGGAGTTCGATCTCGGTTGGCTGGATCGGGCGATCGACCTGTTCGGCCGTTACGGCATCGACGTGGTGATCGGCACGCCGACCCATACGCCGCCGAGATGGCTGACCGACAAATACCCGGACGTGCTGCCGATCACGCCGGGCGGCGGCGTGTACCAACCGGGCGTGCGCGGACATCGCTGCTTCAACAGCCGTTCGCTGCGCAAATTCGGCGAACGCATCGTCGAGAAGCTGGCCGAGCGTTACGCCGGGCATCCGGCCGTGATCGGCTGGCAGACGGACAACGAGTTCGGCATGCTCGACAGCCAAAGTCCGCAAGCGGCCGAAGATTTTCGCGATTGGGCGTACCGCAAATACGGTACGCTGGACAAACTGAACCGGGAATGGGGCACGGTCGTCTGGAGCGGGGAATATTCGGATTGGAGCGAGCTGACGCCGCCGCTCGGCGGATCGCCGTTTCAGAATCCGTCGTTCCTGTTGGACTTTGCGCGTTTCCAATGGGAAACGGTCGCCGATTTCCAGGCCGGGCAGATCGCCGCGATCCGCAGGCATTGCCCGGGGCATTTTATTACGCATAATTTCCATACGTATCCGCAGCGGCTGGATTTGTATACGGTCGGCAACGATCTGGATTTCGCGTCGTTCGATTATTATCCGAACACGTCCCCGGACAAAGCGGCGACTTCGCCTTACAGCGGCGCGTTGTCGCTGGACGTGACGCGCGGCATCAAGCGCAAAAACTTCTGGATCATGGAGCAGCTTAGCGGCTCGCCGGGCGCCTGGATGCCGATGTGGCGCATGCCGCAGCCGGGGTATATCCGCGCCTATGTCTGGCAAGCGATCGCGCGCGGCGCGGACACGGTCGTGCATTTCCGCTGGCGCAGCGCCAATATCGGCGCGGAGCAGTTCTGGCACGGCCTGATCGACCACAGCAACGTGCCGGGCCGCCGCTTGGCGGAGTTCGCGCGGACGAGCGAAGAAGTACGGCGCCTCGCGCCGCTGCTGGAAGGCACGTCGCCGGACGCGGAGGTGGCGATCCTGATGTCGCACGAACAGCTTGAAGCGCTGCGCGTGCAAAAGCAGACGGACAATTTCGATTACTACGAAAATCTCAAAACGTACCATCGCGCGCTGACCAAGCTGGGCATCGCTTGCGACGTGATCGACTGGCGCCAGCCGCTGGAAGGCTACCGCGTCGTCGTCGCGCCGCATCTGTACCTGCTGGACGACGAAGCGGCGGAGCGGCTGTCGCGCTTCGCCGCCGACGGCGGAACGCTGGTGACGACCGCGCGCACGGGCGTGAAAAACATGAACAACGTATGCGTCATGCAGCCGCTTCCGGGATTGCTGGCCGATTGCGCGGGCGTGACCGTGAGCGAATACGATCCGCTCGGCAGCGACGTCGTGCGACTCGACGACGCGGAGGGCGAACAATTCGCGTGCAGCCAATGGGCGGATATTTTGGACCCGGCCGAAGACGGACGCACCGAAGTGCTGGCCCGTTACGGCGGCTCCGTCTTTTTCGCGGGCGAAGCGGCGGTCACGCGGCATCCATTCGGACGCGGCGAAACGTATTACCTCGGCACGCACCCGGAAGAAGCTTATTTGCGCAGCCTGTTGCTGCGCATCGCGCAGGATCGCGGCGTGGCGCATACGGAAGGATTGCCGGCCGGCGTGCAGGTATCCGTGCGCGGCGGCGATAGCGGCGCGTATCTGTTCGTGCTGAACCTGGGCCGCGAACCGCGCCGCGTCAAGCTGACGGGCGAATACGCCGAAGCCGCGCGCGGCGAAGGACTGCTGAGCGGCAAACGCCACCACGGCGCGGAGATCGAACTGGAGCCTTACGGCGTAGAGATTTTCCTATTGAAAAATCGCACCGAACAGGAATAATAGAAAGAGCAGTTTAAAAATCGAAGTTTAAAAAGGGAAAGGGGCTCGCCACACGATGATTCAAGTCTATCCGGCAAGTTCGCGTTTTGAATACGATAAAGGCTGGCTCAAAGGCGGACACAGCTTTTCGTTCGCCGAATACTACGATCCCGAGAACGTGAAGTTCGGTCCCATGCGCGTATGCAACGACGACGTGATCGCTCCGGGCAAAGGCTTCGGCGCCCATCCGCACAGCGACATGGAGATCATCTCGATCATTTTGTCCGGTCGTCTGCGCCATGAAGACAGTCTCGGCAACGTGGCCGTGACCGGCTTCGGCGGCGTGCAGCGCATGAGCGCGGGCACCGGCGTGATCCATACCGAACACAATCCGTCCGAGCACGAAGACGTGCATATTCTTCAGCTCTGGTTCGAACCGACCGAACGTGGCAAGACGCCTTCGTACGCCACGGGCGAATTCGATACGGCGGCGCTCGACGGCGCCCTGGTTCCCGTCGCTTCCGGTCAAGGGCTGGAAGGTGTGACCGATCTGGGCCAGGATATGACGATCTATCTAAGTCGCCTGGAAGCCGGGCAGAGCCTTTCTTTCCGGCAAGAAGCGGGACGCCGCGCGTTTCTGTTCGTGATCGAAGGCGAACTGCAAGTGTCGGGGGCGGACGAACAGGTCGCGCTGGGACGCCGCGATACGGCCCGGATCACCGAAGCGCCGGAGCTTGAGCTAAACGGTTCCAGCCCCGTATTTTATATGTTGGTCGATCTGCCGTGAACGAAAAGGAGGAAGCCGCAATGAGCGATATGCCGCAAGACCATGAACGCATTCTCGTGAAGCACGCCGTGACGGGCCGCATGTTCGTCAACAGCGGAACCGACGACGTCACGTACGAATTGGAGCGCTCCGGCGAAAACGGCGAAGCCGTGTTGAGCATTCGCGGCGTCGCGCCGTGGCTCGCCGAAGAAATCCGAGGCGTGCAGCGAGAATTGAACGTGTTCCACTTCGAAGAACCTCCCGGTTCGCCGCCGATCAAACACTGGTTCTACGTGGGCGAACACGATGTCTTCTATGACGAAGCCACGTCTACGCTGACGATTCATACCGGCTCCGGGATTACGTACAAGCCGGACGAATATTGGGCTTGACGGGCATCGGGCGATTCCGGCCGTGACGCACGCTTCGTCGCCCCGGATCGGCCGCTGGCCGGTATTCGTCTGTTCGAACTCCGGTCCCGCTTCGAAAAACCGACGCCGCATAGCGTCGGTTTTTTTGTTTTTTGCTTTTGTGCTCCTTTCAGCAAACATTCAGCCCAGACTCAGCATTTTCTAAAAAAGGCCGTTTAGTATGTAGAAGTCACCCGTCGTCGAGATCAACGGAAAAAGCCTATCACCGATTTGTCCGAGGCGGCTGCCGATTCGCCGCGCAATCTCGGACCCATACAAGGAGGACTTGACCATGAACAAGAAAATCGCAACCGGAGCGCTGGCATTGGCGCTCGCGGCGGGAGGCACCGCCGCCGTTTCGCATACCTACGCCGCTTCGTCCACGGATTCGTCTTCGTCGAACCGTTCCGCGACCGCAACGACTCCGACAGCTCCGACAGCCGATCCGTTGCAAGCCGGCAAAAAAGGTCCGGGCGTCGGCGGTCCGATCGGCGGTCCCGCCGTCGACCGCGCCGAACTGGCTTCGCTGCTCAAGCTGACGGAAGCCGAGTTGAAGACCCGTCAGGAAGCGGGCGAGACGCTGGCCGCGATCGCGACCGCGCAAGGCGTGGACAAGCAATCCGTGATCGACCTGCTCGTATCGAAGCACGAAACGAAGCTCAAAGAAGAATTGGCCGCAGGCGATATTACGCAAACGCAGTATAACGAGCGTCTGGCGAAAGCGCAGGAACGCGCGCAAAAAGAAGTCGAGCAAGTCTTCGACGCTTCGAAAAAAGGTCCGGGCAAAGGCGCTCACGGCGGTCCCGGTGCCGGAACAGGACCGAAAGAAGAACGCGAAGCGGTCGCTTCGCTGCTCGGCTTGACGGCCGATCAGTTGAAAACGCGCCAGGAAGCCGGAGAATCGCTCGAAGCGATTGCGACCGCGCAAGGCGTGGACAAGCAAAAAGTGATCGACCTGCTGGTGTCCGATCGCGAAACGAAGCTCAAAGAAGAATTGGCCGCAGGCGAGATCACGCAAGCGCAGTATGACGAGCGCGCGGCCGAAGCGCGCGAACACGCCGGCGAACATATCGCCCGCGTGATCGACCCCGCCGCTGCCGTTCCGGCCGAAGGCCAAAAACGTCCGGGCGGCCCTCGCGGCGAACGCGATGGCGAAGACGCCGACGCGGCGACTCCCGAAACGCCTTAATCCGCCGCTTGTTCGCAGCCCGCTCCGCGACGGGACGCTTCTGGAACGCCACCGGACCGCGACCCGGCTGGGCGGATGCGATAACGGGATTGATCGTTTCGTCGGCAGATGGAGAAGTAACGTGCCTGAAGATATGCCGAAATGTACGCGGAGGCAGTTACCGGAATACGTATCGAAATATGTGCCGAAAGCCGAAACAGCTTCCGAATGACATTGAATAACGTACTGAATAAGGCTGTACCGAAATCCGTCATCGGATTTCGGTACAGCCTTTATCTTTTGCTTTTAAGCTTTTTATCAGCCCAACTCGAACCGACCCGTCCAAAATCTCCAAGTCGTTCTGTTTTCGCACCCCTGTTATAAAATAAGTGCGGAAGTGCATTTATTTCGTCCCTTTTTTACGGAAACATCGAAATAGGTGCTCAAATGCAACTATTTCGAGAAAAGAAGCGAAAAAAGGCATAAGGGAGAGCTGTTAGTTGCATATTCGTACTTATTTGCTTGAAATCGCAGAATTTGATCGGAATAAGTGTATATTCGCACTTATTTCCGATAATTGGTATCGACCTCGGGGTACGGAGAGCAAAAAAAGCTATCCGAGCGCCATATACACGCCAGCGTTCGAGATAGCCTTTTTCGTCATACAAATCTGTAAGCTACCGTGAGCCTACAGATTCACTCTTCATCAATCTGCGTCCCATGTTTCCCCAACACTATTCGCCTTTCAACACCACCGGTTCCGACTTGTTGCCGCTGTAGTCTTCCAGCACGACTTCGACTTTCGCCGCCGTCGACGTGAAGTTCAAGCTGGCTTTGGTCGTGCGTCCACGGATGATACGGTCGCGGTCGCCGACGTTGTACGTGGTCGGGAAGGAGCGCAGTTTGCCGTCTTCGTACACGTACAGATAGCGCCAATCGCGACTGTTCGGCATCGGCAGGTTGAGCGTATTGCCGCTCCACGACCAATCTTCGGCGTATGGCTCGGCGATCGTGTCGGCAAAGGTGCCGGAGATCGACACCGGCGTCAAGCCGTTTTTGCTCACGGTCACGATATATTCGTCGCCGTTGACCGGCATGTTCGCGAACACTGCTGTCGTTTGCCCGTGCGGGACGGTCAGCGTCTCGTCGATCGGCTGCGGGGTGGTCGTCCAGTTGACGGAGCGGACGTTCACGGTCGTATCGCCTTTGACGCTGCGAGGAACCGTCCATTTGACCGTCAACCCGCCGTTTGCCGCCGCAGTCGCTTTCAATTGTTCCGGCGCGGTGTTTAGGTTGAACGGCACTTCGGCCTTCGCGCTTTCCGTGCCGTCCGGTCCGACCGCCGCGACTTTCACGACGCCGGATTGAGACGGAAAGTTTTTGATATAAAACGTTTCGTCGTATTTGCCGCCTACAAACGTATCGTTGACATACACATTGTACAATTGCACCTCGTCGTAGTTGTCGTCCAGGTTCCAGTTCACGAGCATCTCGCCGCTTTCCGGGTAGACGGCTTCGATCGCGAGTCCGGTCGGCGCGGAAGGCGCGGCCTGCGTCTTGTTCGAGATTTGCAGTTCGCCGATATTCATCCGGTAATCGGCGATCGGCGTCGCGCCCGGTTCGAACACGAGGCCGAAAGCGGCGATCTCGCGGCCCGCGTACGCGCCGAGATCGACCGAGGTCGTTTTCCACCCTTGCGTTTTGCCGCCGCTGTCCGGTACGGTTACTTTGACCACGTCGTCCGGGGCATCCGCGAAGATCAGTCCGACGCTCATCAGGGAATCGTCGCTTTTGACCGTTTTGTTGTATGTCACACTCAATTCGGAAGCGGAAGCGACGGACAGATCGGTTTTGTACAGCCGCAGGAACGTCTCCGCATCAAGCGATCCGCGCAGCGCCAGCGAGCTTCCGCCTTCGTACGCGCCGATCAGCGGATGGTCGAATCTCGTGCCGGTCTCGTACTGACGCCCGTAATCGAACGCCACGTCCAGCTTGCTGCCCGACGTTTCCTGCCACCATTGCCAGCTCGGAAGGATGTCCTGCAAGCTCATGTTGGACCATTCTTCGTCGTTCGATACTTTGCCGTTCACATAGTAATCCAGCCCGTGCCCGGTATTGAAATTCGTGTAAAAGGTATCGCCGCCGACGACCGAACGTTCCGCGATGACGGAAGCGACGCCCGGCCAATACCGCGTATCCGCGTAGACGTCGGCCGCCGCGTTTTGCGCCGTGACCGCCGTGTTGGCCGGATCGAGGTTCGGCCCCGACCACCACAGACGTTCGCGGATATCCGTCATCCACTGGAAGCCGTTTTCGTTGCGTTTGCGGCTCGGCCAGCCCTGGTTCATATCCTCGTCCAGTCCGGCATGCACGAAGTCGGCGCCGAGCGTCGCCAGACTGGTGCGCATGTTGCCTTCGGCGTCGAGTTTGGCGTTCAGCGCCGAACCTTGCACGTTTTTGAACCGGTCGCGGCCCGCTTCCAATCCGGCGTAGCCGTTTTCGAACAAACTGTAATCGGTACCGTACTGCGCGTTCCAGTTGTTCAGGAAACTCGCGGCGGCGTCGATCTGGCTTTTGCCCATCCCGTAATCGAAAAAGAACGAATCCGATACCTGCTGCCCGTCTTCCGAATCGTGCAGGAACTTGATATTGTTGCCCCGGAACGTACGCGCGAACGTGTTCGAGCCGTTATCCGTGTTGAGCGAGTCGTACCACTGGATATACAGCCCGGAAGCTTTAAGCGTTTTCACGAATTCCTGATAATCGGGGATATCCGCCACGGCGACGTTCGGCCCGATCTCTTCCTGATTCACGAAATAACCGTCGTACCCGAAGTATTCGGCCATCTCGATCAGCTTCTCGGCGACGGGGAAATTGCCGTTTGCGTCTTTGACGATCATCTGCTTGTAGGTCTGTTGGCCGCGGTCGTTATTGGAGAAAAAGATGCCCGCCAGCGACAAAACGCCGTTTTTGTGCGCCGCGTCGGTGTAGGTCGGATTCGGAATATTGAGCATGCCGAACTCGAACCATTTTTGCTGCCAGTCTTTTTGCGCCAGTTCGTCATAGTATTCCGGCGGCGTATACGCGGTCGCGGTGCCGTGCCAATACGAGTAATAGTCCGTGTACTGCCAGAAGTTGAAATGGTACTGCGCGAATTTGTTCGTATACGGTGCATTTTCGATAAACGCGTTCCCGTAATCGCCCGCCACGTTCATCATATGTACGTCGGAGCTGATCGTCGGGTCGGCCTGGGTGGCGGCAAAAGGAGCGATACGCGGTTGGAGCGGCACGCGCGAACGCAGCAGTTCGGCATCGCGGTCGCGCTCCGGTGTCCAGTCGAGGATATGCCCGCTGGTGTAGCCATGCACGCTCGGTTGGTTCAGTCCCTGGGCGCTATCGCCGGTAAACGGCCAAGTGTCTCCGGCGCTGGCTTGCAGCGGCAGGGCGGACGCGATCAAAGACAAGGCGAGAGCGGCGGAAGCGGCCTTACGCGGAAAACGTGCCAAAGGACGACGGGAAGGTTTGATCCTTTTTCGGGTGCTCATGAGATTCCTCCGTTTCGATAAGTGGTCAAACATTCAGGCAGGGAGCGCCAAACGAAAATACTGCAGCGCCGACGACTGGAAAAGAGTTCCCTATTAAGCTATCCGATGAAAGCCTTTACATAAAGAGTTGAAATTAAAGAAGAAGGGTTCAAAATAAAGAAAAAGCCCCGAACTTGAAAAAGTGAGGGGCAAGGCAGACTCAAAAGCCGAATAGCGGGTCAGGGGAAAACCTGTCCGGCAAAGGGCAAGCAATCGAAAGATCGATAGAGGCGGCAAAGTCCGGCAGATTGCTCGAAGTATTGAATTTTGGCGGCAATGCGTGCAAGTTACTTTTCGAACCAGCCGTTTTGCACCATGTAGCCGACGCTTTCCTGCACCGTTTCCAGCAGCGTGTGTCTAGGCGCGTATCCGATTAGCCGTTTTCCTTTTTCGATACTGAAATGGCCGCTTCGGGCGATATGATGGTAGCTGCCGTCGATCAACTCTTGCTCGCCGGTATGCCGACACCATTCGGTCCACGGCAGCAGCTTGATCCGTTCTTCCTGACCGAACCAGCGATACATGGCTTGCGCGTAACCGAGCAGCGTGATCGATTCGTTGCCGACCGCATGGAAGCTTTCGCCCAGAGCCGACTGACGATGAGTAATCGCGTTGAAAAAGACCTGAGCGACGTCGTCGGCGTGCACATGGTGCAGCGTTTCCATTCCGAAGTTGGGCAGCACGATTTCTTCGCCGCGCCGGATTTTGCCGAACGTGCGATGATCCGCGTTGGCCGTAGGGGTGATGATCGCCCAACCCGGTCCCGAAATTTGCCCCGGCATCACTACCGTTTCCGGGAAGCTTTCCAGGCGATGCAGCCGGTGCAGATACTCTTCGCTGTGCGCTTTTTGGCGTCCGTATTCATCCAGCGGGAACTTCGGTTGGTCTTCGAGCATCGGCAGGCGGGTGGCTTGACCGTGTGCCCAGATCGACGAGCAGAACAGATAATGGGACAGGTTCGTATGTTGGAGCGCCTGCGTCATGGTTTTTGTATCCTCTAGCGAAAAGTTGATCAGATCGACTACGATATCCGCGTTCAATCCGGCTATTTTTTGCTCGAACGCGCCTTTGTCTTCTTGTTCGCGATCAAGCACGACCGATTGCACTTCGCGCCAGATGGGGTCCGCGGTATACGGTTTGCTTTTGCCGCGAGAGATATTGACGACCTGATGCCCCGCGTAGATCAATTTGGGAATCAGGTAACTTCCGATATGTCCCGAACCTCCGATGACGACTGTTTTCATTTTAATTCCTCCTTGTTTATGTTTTTCTGTTCGCTTTCCGTCCGATCGACGATTCTGCCGAGCACCATATCCGCTTCGGGAGCGTTGGGATCTCGATGCACGGCTTCCGTTTTTGCTTTGACAGCTTCGGTGTAGTAGTTATGTTTGAACTCGATACATTCTTTATACAGCAAAAGTTGGGCAATCTGCAGATCGACGGCCTTTTTCCGTTCTTCGAATAACGCCAGACGTTGCCCCAGCGAAGCATCGCCTTCTTTGGTCCATTCGATAAAGCTGCGAATCTCGCCGATCGACATTCCCGTATTTTTAAGGCAATCGATCACTCGCAAAAATTCAAGATCCGATTCTTCGAACAGCCGAACGCCGTTTGCCGAACGCTTCACAAAAGGCAATAACCCTTCGCGGTCGTAATAACGCAGCGCGAACGTTGAAACATTCATTTTTTTGGCAACTTGTCCGATCGTGTAGCTCATGGCTTTCCTCGCTTTCCTGGAGATAGCGTGCGCGTGTCCGCAAGCCCAGTACCATGACCGCTTAATATGTAAGTTTACGCTCCTCGAAAACCCGCTTGAACCGTGCATGTTTCCGACGAACGTAAACTTTAAATTTGATGCGGTCAAGGTACTAGTATCTTGTCTCGAATTAATGTAGGGTTACACTTTCCTGAAACGTACTAGAACCATGCACGTTTCAGGAAAGCGCAAACCCCGGATTAAAGCAAGACAAGCTACTAGTATAGAGGTTACAGCGCGGTGTAAGGCAAGTTTGTTTTTAAGCCAAAATGCGGAATTTTCTCGACGGTTTCGAAAAAAACGATTGACCGTAACGTATACGTTATTGTTTAGACTGAAAACGAAAGGAGCGGCAAACATGATTCGGATCGGAGAGTTGGCGCGCAAAGCAGGGGTTAGCAAAAGAACGTTACATTATTACGAACAGATCGGGCTGTTGAAGCCGACCTTGATCTCGGAGAACGGTTATCGGCATTACGACGAACAAGCCGTGTTCCGGTTGCAAAAAATAATGTTGCTCAAGTCGATCGGCTATACGCTGCAACAAATCAAAACGCTGCTTCACACGCAAAAAGACGACGGCGAACATCAGGATTGGCTGCATTCGCTGCACGAACAAATCAATTTGTTGGAAACGAAAAAAGAAGAATTAAGCCGCAAACAATATTATCTGCGGTCGGCGGTCGATGTTCTTCGTCTTCGCGGCATGGGCGGCATGAACGATTTGTTGAAGGTGATCGAAGATATGAACGAGCGTCCTCTGGTCGAAGGCGTCGTGCCGGCCGAATTCGGTAACGGTAGGGCGGCTTCGCGACATGAAAAAGAAATTTTGGCGAACCTTCCGGTATGGGGCAGCGGCGACGAGCGTCTGGAACAACTGACGCTTCTGCTGGAGCAGGCCGCGCAGATGATGCCTCGATCGTCTCCGCATTCCGCCGAAGCCCAAAGTCTTGCCGCACAGTTGCATGCAAAAGCGTTGGCATTGTTCGAAGGCGACGAGAACGTTATGGACACGTATTGGTCATGGATCACGCCCCGGGAAGGCCAAGAGCCTGCGGTTATCGGGTTGCCAAGCGAATTGATGGCTTACGTAGAGCAGATAATCGACCTTTACCGAAAACAAAAAGAAGGTGGAAAAGATGACAACCCGTAGACAAACAACGAAGACGGAACAAGCTATTGCCTGGCTGACCCTCTCATTGATTCTGCTGCTTCTTCCGGCTTGCGCAGCTTGGGAAAGCACAAGCGAAACCGAAACCGTATCAGCACCGGCGCAGCAGCAGGAAACCGACCAGAATCGCAACGATCAACATATCGCCGCACACGACGTTATCGAAGTCGAAGTGATCGTCGAAAGCGACAGCGATTCGGCTTCGCACTTCAAAGCGGAAATCAACGCACGCAAAAATCCGCAAAGCGCCTCATACGACACCATCGACCTGCCTTACCGTCAAACGTTCGAGGTCAGCAAAAACGCCTTTATCCCGCTTCCATCCGTCCGGCTTCAAGCCGACGCCGCCGAAAACGCCGATTGGATCAGCTGCACGATCCTTTACGACGGCGAAGAAGTCGCTACCCACTTATCCCGCGGCAACGCCGCACAGGCTGTGTGCGAAAAAAACTTCCATCTAGGCCCGGGCTGATCTTGAGCCCGGATTCATTTCCAAACTCTCATCCCCTCTTTTTAAAATAAAAAAAGACCGCTGCGATAGCGATCTTTTTGTCGAGAAACTCCAACGTAGCTGGAAGCGAGAAGACGGAGAGAAAAATTCAGTGAAAGACGCCTTTGAACTCGGAAAATTCCTTATTCAAATTCCATCCATTTTCCGAGTGAGACAGCGAATTGAACTGAATTTCTCTCGGAGTCTTCTCGCTTCCCGCACCAACGTAACTTTCTCGACTGTCTAAAGAACGCTAACAAAGCGGTCTTTTAGCAAATTTTAAAAAACGTCAACCCAATACCACTACAACCTCATGGCTCGTCCCCGCCTCGAACACCGGCAGCACATTGCCTTCCACCGTTTCCCCGTCCACGGTCACGGACTTCACGCCTTTCGAGACGTGATGCGGATTGCGAATCTCGATCTTGTACTCCGCGCCGCGGAACGAACGCGAAACGCTGTAACCGTCCCACGCTTGCGGGATACACGGATCGACGCGCAGACCGTCGTAATCCGGCTGGATACCGAGGATCGCTTGCGTGATCGCGACGTAGTTCCAGGCCGCCGTGCCGGTGAGCCAGGAATTTTTCGCTTCGCCTTCGCGCACGGCGTCGCGGCCCGCGATCATTTGCGAGTACACGTAAGGCTCCATGCGATGCACTTCGCTGATGTCTTCCAAATAAGCCGGAGCGATCTTGGCGTACGTCTCGAACGCGCGGTCGCCGCGTCCGATCACCGTCTCGGCGATCGTCACCCACGGGTTGTTGTGGCAGAAGATACCGGCGTTTTCTTTGTAGCCCGGCGGGTAGGTCGAAATTTCGCCGAGGTTCAGATAATACTTCGAATAAGCCGGTTGTTGGAGCATGATGCCGTAATCCGTTTCCAGACGGTCGCGGACGGAGTTGAGCGCTTTTTCCGCCAAGCCTTCTTCGACGCCGATACCGGCCATCACGCAGAAGCCTTGCGGTTCGATAAAGATCTGGCCTTCTTCGTTCTCATGGCTGCCGATCTTTTCGCCGTGGTAATCGTAAGCGCGCAGGAACCAGTCGCCGTCGAAGCCGTGCTCGATGGTAATTTTGCGCATATTTTCGATTTCGCGTTCAGCGCGTGCCGCTTCGTCTTCAAGCCCGCGTCTGCGCGCAAGTTCCGCGTAATCCGGTCCGGCGAACACGAACAATCCGGCGATAAACACGGACTCCGCCGTTTTCCCGTCCAGGTTCGTGGTCGTCTGGAACGATTCGCCCGGCTCATTCGAGAAGCAGTTCAGGTTGAGGCAGTCGTTCCAGTCGGCGCGTCCGATCAGCGGCAGGCCATGCGGACCAAGGTTATTCGTGACATGGTCGAACGAACGCTTTAAATGCTCGAACAGCGTCGCGCTGCCTTGCCGTCCGCTGTCGAACGGCACGTCCTCGTCGAGAATACCGTAGTCGCCCGTTTCTTTGATATAAGCGGCCGTACCGGTAATGAGCCACAGCGGATCGTCGTTAAAGCCGCTGCCGACTTCGTTGTTGCCCTGTTTGGTCAGCGGTTGATACTGGTGGTACGCGCCGCCGTCGTCGAACTGCGTGGACGCGATATCGATGATCCGTTCGCGGGCGCGGTCCGGAATCTGATGCACAAAGCCGAGCAGATCCTGGTTGGAGTCGCGGAAGCCCATGCCCCGGCCGATGCCGGATTCGAAATACGACGCCGAACGCGACATATTGAACGTGACCATGCACTGATACGGGTTCCAGATATTAACCATCCGGCTGAGCTTGTCGTCGCTGCTTTGAATCGAGTATTTGCCCAGCAATCCGTCCCAATAAGCGGCCAGATCGGCTAGCGCGGAGTCGACCTGCGCGTCTGTCGCGAAAGCTTCGATCATGGCTTTGGCCGGCTTTTTGTTGATGACGTTCAGGCTTTCCCATTTCTCTTCCTGCGGGTTCTCGACATAGCCGAGCATGAAGATCAGGGATTGTTCTTCGCCCGGAGCGAGTTCGAGATTGATGCCGTGCGACGCGATCGGGGACCAGCCGCTGGCGACGGAGTTGCCGGACTTGCCTTCCGAAGCAACCTGCGGCGTATCGAGTCCGTTGAACGCGCCGAGGAACGTATCGCGATCGGTGTCGAAGCCGTCGATTTGGCGGTTGACAGAGTAGTAGGCGTAATGGTTGCGGCGCTCGCGGTATTCCGTTTTATGATAAATGACGGAGTCTTCGATCTCGACTTCGCCGATGCTCAGATTCCGTTGGAAGTTGGTCATATCGTCATGCGCGTTCCACAGACAAAATTCCAGATAAGAAAACAACGAAACCCTTTTCGGAGAATCGCTGACGTTGCTGACTTTTACACGATACACTTCGGCGTTGAATCCGAGCGGCACGAAAGCCAACTGGTTGACCCGCAGACCGTTCCGTTCGCCGGTAATCGAAGTGTAACCGAGACCGTGGCGGCATTCGTAAAATTCGAGATCGCGCTTGACCGGCATCCAGCCCGGCGTCCAGTAATCGCCTTCGTCATGCACATAGAAATAACGGCCGCCGTTGTCGAGCGGAACGTTGTTGTACCGGTAGCGGGTCAGACGTCTCAGTCTGGCATCGCGGTAAAACGAATAACCGCCCGCCGTGTTGGAGATCAGGCCGAAGAATTGTTCATTCCCCAGATAGTTGATCCACGGGTAAGGCGTTTTAGGCGTTTGAATGACGTATTCCTTGTTAGCGTCGTCGAAGTAACCGAATTTCATCGTGTGAACTCCTCTCAAATAAACCCTCGATTGGTCATAAACAACTAGAGTATAATAGGGATGTAAGCGGTTTACAATAGGGCGCGTACAAATGACATGAAATGTTCGGAAATCGTTTTCGGAAAAAGTTGCGTGGGAGCGGGACGCGAGAAGACTGCGAGAAAAATTCAGTTCAGTTCGCTGTCTCACTCGGAAAATGGATAGGATTTGAATTAAGGAGTTTTCCGAGTTCAAAGGCGGGAACATCGCGCTGGATGTTCCCGCAGGCTTTCTTCGAAATCCTGTATTTCACTGGATTTTTCTCTCCGTCTTCTCGCTTCCAGCTACGGTCGGCTTTTTTGGAACGATAGTAAAGGGAGTGGCGAAAAAGGGATAGACCCAAATCAGGCAGATCGGGACGGAGTAGATCAAGGCAAAATCAATTCGTCTTTTAGTTTCCCCACACGCGCTCGCGTTTACCGTCGTTCATCGTTAATTTCATCGAGCCGGACTCAAGCGGATTGTTCCATGTCAAGTTGCTCGTGATATCGGCTAATTCGGGAACCTGTTGAGTGAAATGAGTCCCGATCACTTCGATGCTGCGCGTCCCGATACGCTTGTTTTCCAGCGGGATATCGAGCGTATAGGTGCCTCGGGTCGGCAGCTCGATATCAAAAGCAAGCGTAGATTGAAGATCGATCGGTTGGCTGCCCCGGTTACTCACCACGAAGGAGCAATTGCCGGAGGCTACTCCCGCTTCAAGGTTAACAGTACAAGCCGTTTGCTTCTGATCGACGGCTACTGCATATACACCTGGAGGAATGGTGGCCTGATAGCCGAGCAGAGCCGTTTTTCCCAGCATAGGCAGCAGCCACAATAACGCAATACAGAAAATAATACGGTGACGATCAAGCGAGTCCCAGATCAGATACAAAGCCCAAAACGCGAAGCCGGTGAAAATGAAGTTGGCGTACATGATACTGCCGTTTCCCGGGATCGGAATAGTCAGAGGCAAACGGATGAGCAGCAGCGCCTCCTCGTACAGCGGTCTGACTCCGGGATATCGAATCGACAGAAACGTAAGGATAGCGGTTAGGATCATGGCTTTTCGGAAACGCTTGGGATCACGTATCCACGGAGCTGCTTTGGGAGACGTGCGAGCAGCAGAATCAAGGTTCATATCAAGTCTCCTTTCCCGATAATCATTGCAGTTTATAAACGTTCGGGCTAAGCTATTCGTTACGGCTAAGTCAAAATTCGGGTAATAACCATCATAGCCAGAGAAAAAGCAATGCGGCGCAAGCCGAGAAGAATGGGGGATTTATCAATGATTATACGTGAAACGGAAACAGCATTCGTCCTTGTCAAACAGCATGACCATGCCGCGTTTTCGGGAGAAACGGCCGCGCAATTTCAGGATCGGTTTTATATGATGGAGAGGGTGGAAGAATCGCCGGGAATGCCTGCGGTCACGAAAGAAGCGATCGTGTTCGGCGTGACCGAGCATGACCGGGGCTGGATTCGGCCCGACGATACGCCGGTGTGGGACGACCATCTGCATGCGCCGTATTCGTTCAACGAATATCCGCTGCTGCCGAAAGTCACCTTTTACCGCATGGGAATCGACGAATTGGAAGAAAAGCATCCGTACGCCGCCCTGCTCAGCAGTCTGTATTACAGCGTATTCGAGGATTTGCAGACGTCCGAGCGCGAAGATTGCATCGCGTTCGTGCATAACGAAGAAGAACGTCAGCAGCGGATTAGTCAAAAGTATACGGGCGTGCAGCAGGAAACGCTGGTATTGCACCGCCAGATTTTGCAAACCTGCGACGGATTATCGTTGTACGTATGCTTGAACGCGCCAGGAATAGGCAAAGAAGACGAACATCCGTGGTTCAAAGACGGCATTCCAGGCTCCGAGCCGTTTGGCGGCGGCGGATTGTTGCAGTTGAGCTGGGCGGACGAGAAGACGGTCAAAGCCGATCCTTCGCCTTTTGTCGGAGAGTTCGTCGCCACGCTGCGCGAAAAGCATGTGCCGAAATCGCGGATCGCGGAAGTCGGCATCGCGCAAGCGTACGAAGAAACGGAATGGACGGAGCGGGAGATTACATTCGTTTGAGCGTTCGTGACGAAAATGGATTTTTGAATAGCCAAAAGACGCCTCGCGCAATCGTTGCGCAGGCGTCTTTTCACGAGTTGGGCCGTTTCCGGTCTATTATTTTTCTTCAAAGGTCACATAAATCTGCACGTCCGAACTTCGAATCACCGGCAGAGTCTCCGCGTATTGAATCCCCAGAAAATCCAGTTTTTCGCTCCAAGCCGTCCGCTCCGCATCATCGAACGCGTCTCCGTAACGATCCAGCACATAGGTCAGCGTATAGATATCGATCAACGCCTTGCTGTTCTCCATTTTCGACCAGGTAGCGGGCAGCACGATTTCTCCTTGTTTAGCCGCAATCTTTTTACCGGAAAAGTTGAGAATGGCCGTCTTGCCTTTGTTCACGATAGATACGGTTTTGGCGGCCGCGTTCCATCGGATGGCTTCGACTTGTCCGCCGAACAGGTCTTTGACCGGGATATAACGGCTATCGTACGATGTGGCTTTCTGTGCTTCTTCCGGCGTAAAATCGCTTCCCAGCCGATGCAGCTTAATACTGTCGACATCCGTGAAATAGGCGATTTCGGCACGCGTTCGAAGCGAAGCTTCGGCGTGGGCACGATCGTAAGGGAGTCCAGTCAACAGAAGCGCCAACGCGGCAGCGACAAGAAACGGCTTTTTGATCCGGGAAACGTTCATCTGCAAGCTCCTTTCGTGATAGACCTACAGAGGATAAACGTATAGACTTCCGATTATGTTTGGCAATCAGCCCGGAATCTTTGTTTCTTCATTGTTAGCTGTGCCTGCTGCTTCCTCGGCTTCTACGCCATACAAAGCCAAAGCTTTCCTCGCCGTTTCCCGCATGCGGTATTTGAGGTAACGTCCCTCGACAACGCGAACCCGCTTGCCCAGAAAACGCAGCTTGGTCAGCACGAATTGCCCTTCGCTGTCGGTAAACGTCAGATGGATGCGGTACGTCCGTTCTTCTTCGTCGTATTCGACGCGTTTGTCAAAGCAGGAAAAAGCATGCAGAATCCGTGTCAACTCGGCGTTGAATATACGAATGACCTCAACTACGGCTTCATGACGGGGCGCTTCGAACAGCTTTTGCGCGCGCGTCATCTGTTCTTCGTAATACGTACGCGATCTGCGCGACTGCTCGACCGACAATATATGGCATAGCCGCGTATGCAGAATCGAGCGCGTCGACGAATTGTACCAGTGCAGATACCATTCGCGTTTGACCATCGAATACTCCAGCTTGTAAGGAATGCCGGGTTGCGGATCATTCAGCTTGCCTTTTTTGGTGCGGCATTGGATGGTCATTCCTTGACGGTTGCGCATGATCCGGCGGATCGGAGACAGCAGGGGATGCACGATCTGCGTTTCAAGGCTGCCGGCTTTTTGCTCCAGTCCATCCAGCAGATTCGACATTTCCTCGTCCAGCACGCATTCTTGCAGCTTGGCAATCGTACGCGGTTCCAAAGCTTCAAGCGCCGCCGGATGCTCCAGCATCGACTTCAGCCAGGAGCGTTCCTGCGACGTAAGCGTGTAAACGCCCGTTTCTTCCAGTCGCGAGGAGAGCTGGTAGTTGAATATTTTTTCAAACGGATTATTCATAGTAGTCTCCGATCTCCTTCCATTCGTCGATAAACGATTGTCTCAGATCCGCGGGAGCCAGCACTTCGCAACTTGATCCGAACCCTCGCAGCCACGGCCGGATTTCCGTCACGCCGTTGACCTGAATCTCATAGATAAAGAACTCTTCGTTCTCTTCCACGATCTCTCCCCACTGGCCTTGCAGCCGCACGCGTTCCGCGATGAAGTCGGCTTGTCCGCGAGGACGGTAAAACTTGGCGCGTACCGTGACGGTATCGCCCGTGTCGATCAGCCAACTGTAACGCATCCGCTCGTTGAGCTGCTGCTTTTTAAGCGCGAAATATTCTTCCGGCGCTTCCTGATCTTCCGCAATATCGATCATGCCCTCCATGCGGAATTTGACGAACCGGCCTTTGGCGGCGGCGCCGATCAGATACCATCTGCCGTATTGGTGATCGTAAACGACCTTCAGAGGCAGCGTCGTCTCGCGGCGAACCTCCGTTTCACGGCCGAATAACGGATTGGTTTCTTTGGCCGAATAGCTTTTCCGGTTTTTCGGCGAAAAGTATTGGAAAGAGATGCGTTTGCGCAGATGGATCGTCCGCAGCAGCGTGTAGAGATGGGCTTCGTCCAGAATACGCGCGTCGTAATGATATTTATAGGAAAAGGGTTCCAACAAACCGTCGTCCCATTCGTGCTCGGGAACAGTGGATTTGAGCGCTTTTTTGAGGTTGTCGCGCAGCAAATAGCCTTGAACGGACGGAATCTGCGTGTTGGCCATGATATCGACGAACTCGTAGAGATCGACCAGTTCTTTTTGCGACAGGCATTCAGTCAAGTCGTTGTTTAGCACGTACCGATACGGCCGCCCGCCCGGTTCGCGCCGTACGACGCCGATCTCTTCCAGGTATCGCAGGTCGGAACGGACCGTTTTCTCGTCCGGCATGGCGGCATCCAGCGGCAGGCGTTCGCAGCAGGCGTCGAGCAGCTCGGCTGCGGTCTGCGGCGTGCCTTTGAGCGCGGTGAGGATCAGCGGCAGCCGGCGGCTTTCCGATTCCTTCATCGACTTGGCGCGATACAGGAATAGAAGCACCGGCTCGGCCGAATCGGCGTAACCGTAGCGGAACAGGTCGGCAAAGTCCGCGTCGCCGCTGATTTCGCGCAGTTTGCGGACCGTTTTGTCGAAGGTATGTACCGAGATGCCGAGGCGTCCCGCGAACTGCTGCCGATCGTAACCGCCTCCGGTCAGGGCAAGCAGGCGCAGGAACTGGATCTCTTTGTCGAAACTTTCTTTAGCCATGGGTCTTTCCTCCGTTTCTCGTCACTCTCCATTGTAGACAGTGGGAGTGGGTTTGTAAAAATCCGGGTGTTGCGGGTACGGATATTTTAAGCGGAAAGGGAGGAAGGCGGAAAGGGCGGAAGTATGGCGAACGGACATATCGCCTTGCATACTTCGCGCCTAGGCGGAAAGTATGGCGAACGGACATATTGCCTTGCATACTTCGCGCTTAGGCGGAAAGTATGGCGAGAGGGCTTTTTATCGAAAAAAGTATGTATGAGTTTCTTGATAGAGAATGAAATCTTGATGTTCGCAATATTTGAATATTTCTTTGTCGTCGAGAACTTCGTAAACGCAGTGAACCGGATATCCTGCGCCAATCGTGTTTGATTTGCTTGATTTTAAATTAAGTAACGATTTTGGAGCAAAGCATCCATCGTTTATCTGAGTAAGAGCTATACAAAAGATTGCTTTACTTGTACGAATTGCTGCATCGTATTCTAATTTTAAATATGTACCATTACCCAAAATTCTCAAGTTACAAGTTAAGATTTGATCCAGAGATGGAACGACTTCTAGCTTTTGATCTGTGGTACCGTCCGCTTTTTTCTTTATCCCTTCAGGAGATAGCTTATTCTTTTTCAACGCGCTATAGATCGAGGCAGAATTAAACTCTCGATTTGTTTTTGGATCTATATATTTTACTCCGAAAAAATGAGCAAAGTTTGCTTTTCCGGACTTTAGAATTAATTCGTGGTACTTTCCTTCTTTTTTATATACATAGTGAATCTCTTTATTTAGAAGCTTATCGTAGTGATGCTGTGCGGTTTTTAGAAATGAGATCGTTTTTTTAGTCTCCATGCTTCCTCCGAAATCATAAAGAAAGGGAAGAAGGTAGATCCCCTTCTTCCCTTTCGAGAGTATAAATGAATTAGGTTTTTATGTTGCTTGCCAACGCCTGGCACCCGAAGTCCAGGAAGAGTATCAGATTTTTACGTTGCCTGCCAACTGCCAGCACCCGAAGTCTGGTAAGAGTATCAAGTTTTTATGGTGCCTAATCACCATTGTTACACTTAATATTATACGTTAAAGTGCAGGGCATGGTCAAGAAATCAGATTCCTAAATATACACAAAAAAACTCCAATCCCTATCAACGCTGCGGATAAATCAGAACATGATCTTCCCCGTACTTAAGATAGACGCGGTCGACTTGCGAGAAGTCATCGTTTTGAATCGAAATATCGAAATCACCAGTCGGATGCTTTTTCGTGACTGTTCCGCCTTGCAGCGTGACATACAGATTGCTGCCTTCCTGTTCGTATTCGCAACCCCGATAGCTGAACGCACTGGCCAACAGCGTTCCGCTAAGCTTTAACGTATTTGGCGTCAATTCGATCAGGTTAAACGCGATTGCTTCTCTCGATAGCTCGGATTTGTTCATGCCCAGCACCGACGGAAACACCAAAATGCCGCTCAGAATCACAGCAAGGAGAATCGCGGCTGTCCAGATGAACCGTTTCTTTTTGACCATGATGTGCACACCCCTCTATTGAAGATCGCCCTTTAAGATCGCATCACTATTTTTTAAACGCAATCCGATGAAATTAAGTTATTGTCGTAAAAAATAATAAACGATCCCCGTACTTTTGCTGTTTGCCATACTTTCGCCCTGTTGCCGTCCCCTCCGCCATGCGAAGATGAAACCAGGCAAACGAGAGCGTCAAAGCCAAACGGCCTTGAGCGTGATCTCTATTGTCCGAGGCGCCAGGAAGGGTTACTTCGACTTCTAATCGGCAGGTCGCCGGTTCGAATCCGGCTTCCGTCATACGCGGCGGAATAGCTCAGCGGACAGAGCAGCAACGTTCCTTTCCACCACTTTCCTCGGACTTGCCTGTCACCGTAAAAACTGCACACGAAACGTCGGCGAGGCGCGGGAGAGGATTCCTTCGACCCTAAACGAGCAAAAAACGGCAGCAAAAGGTTTCGAGCCCTTTTCATCTTCTCCGTTTTTCTTCGCCGGCGATCCGTGTCAGTCCTTAAAATGCTGCTTAAACGCAAGAAGTTCATGAATGCAGTCGCGCGAAGACATGAACGTTTCGCGTGTGAGCAGCACAACATCCGAAGGAGGTCATCGACATGAGTCGTGCCGTGCAACGTTTTACGCAATCCCTGTTCAATGCCGAAGGGTATCGCGCCCACAACCGAAGTTTCGAAGAAGAATATATGCAGATGCTGCTGACGAATACGCTCGGCAATACTTTTTACGCGGATGCCCACGATCTGCTGGCCCAAGCCGCCGACACGCACGAAGCGATGGTCGAGCTGAATCCGGAATTTATGGCGAAAGCGCTGGTTTTTGCCCGTCAAAAAGGCTTTATGCGTTTGCAGCCGGTCTACGGGTTGGCGGTGCTGTCGAAAGCGCGTCCCGACTTATTCGCCAAAGTATTCGCGCACGTCGTGTTGATTCCGCCCGACCTGTCCGACTTCCTGACGATCCTGCGCGGCATGGGACGGGGTCAGGGAGGCCGTGCGGTCAAGCGCCAGATCGCGGCTTTCCTGCAAAAAACGTCGGAATATTGGGCGATCAAATACGGCGGCCGCGGTCGGGGGTATAATCTGGGAGACGCGATCGCGACGGCGCATCCGGTTCCGATCGACGAACGCCAGCAAGCGCTGTTCCGTTACCTGCGGGGCCATGAGACGACGCTCGACGGTCTGCCGCAGATCCAAGCCGTCGAACAGTTGAAAAAAGCCACCAAAGACAAAACGCGCATCCGTCTGATCCGTGAAGGCAAATTGCCGTACGAAACGGTGACGGGAGCGATCAAGACCGATAAAAAGATCTGGGAAGCGTTGCTGTACCAGATGCCTTTATTCGCGCTGCTGCGCCATTTGAACACGTTCGAGCGCGAAGGGCTGTTGGAGCGTCCGCAGCATCTGCGTTACGTGGTCGAGCGTCTGAACGATGCCGAAGCGCTGCGCAAATCGAAGATTTTACCGCTGCGTTTCGCTACGGCTTACGGTCAGGTGAAGCATCCGGTCATCAAGGAAGCGTTGGCGGAAGCGGTCGATCTGACGTTTGCCAATCTGCCGAATTTGCCGGGACGCACCGCGATCCTGCTCGATATTTCGGGTTCGATGGAAGGCGACTATTTGCGGACGGGTTCCGTTTTCGCTTTGGCTTTGTATAAAAAGACGGGTGGACGCTCGATTTTTCTCACATTCGACCACGAGGTGCATGATCCGCAGCCTTCGCGCAACGCGGGCATCATGGGACAGGCATCGCGGATCAAAGCCCGAGGCGGAACGGATACGGGACTGCCGGTGCGGCGTCTGACCGAACTGCGCGAGAACGTGGATCAGATCGTGATTGTGACGGATGAGCAGCAGAACGAGGGCAGTCCTTTTTACACCGAGCTTCAACGTTACCGGGCCAAAATCAACCAGCACGCCAAAGCGTTCGTCGTCGATCTGTCGCCGTATCGCGGAGCGATGGTGCCGAAGGAAGATCTGAACACGCATTATGTCTACGGTTGGAGCGATCAGGTACTGTCTTACATTTCGGCGGCGGCGCGCGGCTTCGATTCGATGAGCGCCCATGTGGCGAAGATGGATCTGGATCGGTTGTCGGATGATCAAGAAGGGAATGAAAAGTTATGAGTTACGAAACGATAGATCAAGTACGCGTATGGGGAAAAGTGGACGAAAGCGCGTTAAAACAGGCTCAGACGTGCGCGAATCACGGCAATGTGGTGCAAGCGCTGCTGATGGCCGATCATCATAAAGGCTACAGCCAGCCGATCGGCGGCGTGATCGCGTACGAAGGACAGATCTCCCCGAGCGGCGTCGGTTACGATATCGGTTGCGGCAACAAAGCGGTCCGCACCAATCTGATGGTCGAAGACGTGAAGCCGCGCATCAAGGCCATCATGGACGAGATCGCCCGCAAAGTCGAGTTCGGCGTCGGACGCGTCAATCAAACGAAAGTGGATCACGAGCTGTTCGACGATCCCGATTGGTCGGTGTACCGGCAGATCGGCGGAAACGTGCATGACAAGTTGAAAAAGTTGGCCCGCGACCAGCTCGGCACCGTCGGCAGCGGCAACCATTACGTCGATATTTTCGAAGAGCCGTCGACGGGGCGCATCTGGGTCGGCAACCATTTCGGCAGCCGGGGCTTCGGCCACAAAACGGCGAGCGGCTTTCTCAATCTGGCGGCAGGCCGCGACTTCTTGGGCAAAGCGCCGGGCGAAAGCATGGATCAGCCGCCGGTATTGTTCGATCTGCACAGCGAGACGGGCGACCTGTATTACCGCGCGATGAAGCTGGCCGGACGTTACGCATATGCGGGACGGGATTACGTGATCGGGCAGGTGCTGGACATTTTGGGAGCGACAAGCGATTTCGAGGTGCATAACCATCACAACTTCGCTTGGCAAGAAAAGCACGAAGGCAAAGACTGCATCGTCGTGCGCAAAGGAGCGACGCCTTCGGCCCCGGGACAGCTCGGTTTTATCGGCGGGAGCATGGCGGATATTTCGGTGATCGTGCGCGGGAAAAACACGGCAGAGAACGGAGAATCCTTTTACAGCACGGTGCATGGAGCAGGCCGCATCATGAGCCGAACGCAGGCTGCGGGCAAAATGAACTGGAAAACGCGGGTGCGGATCGGTGGCGAGATTACCGAAGAACGCATGATGAACGCGGTCAATCAGTTCGACGTGGAGCTGCGGGGCGCGGGGACGGACGAAAGTCCTTTTGTCTACCGGAAGCTTCAGGAGGTGTTGGACGCGCATTCGGAAACGATCGACGTGCTGCATACGTTGAAGCCGATCGGCGTCGCCATGGCGGGGGCGAACGAGTTCGATCCGTATAAAGATTAAAGCGAAGCGGACGAACGCAGCGAGACGAACAAAGCGCAAATGTAGCTCCGGGGAAACAAACGGGGCTGTATTTGCGTTTATATAGATAGCAGGGAGGCGTTCGGGGTCATGGAATCGGACATTCATGAATTGTATAAGCGTCTGGATCAGCTGACCGAACATCTGGACGAGGAATGGGCTGTCGTCGCGCTGATCGATTTGTATGCGGAGGCTTCGGGTTTTGCGGGCACGCATGACATTACGGATTTCATTCCTATGGCGATCGACAAAAAAGCATCTTTGAACGTGATCGAAGCGCTGCATCGGAAGATCGCTACCGAAAGCGACCCCTGGCTCCGGAAAGAGTATGCCAGTTGGTTCCGGATGCCCGGCGTAAGACAAGCAGAAATGAGGAGAACGACTGATGAGCAAAAACAATAAAAACAAAGGCGGAGGCAATCCTTATCGGGGACAAAGCCAAACTCCAAAATTATCGATTGCCGAACGGGACAAAAAGATCAGTAAGCTGATGTCTATGATGCTGCGGCATTCGCCGGAGGATTTCGGGCTGACGCTTGATCCGGAAGACGGTTCTTGCAGGCTCGACGAGCTGCTAGCCGCGGTTCGCAAACGGACGGGCTACGCGGATACGACCGAGCAAGACATTCGGGACGTGGTGCGTCGTTCGGACAAGCAGCGTTTTGAAATTCTGGAATCTACGGACGGCGTGGAAAACGAATCGTCCGTAGAAAAGGAATCTGAGCCGCGTATCCGTGCGCGTTACGGCCATAGCTTCGGACGCGTAACCTATCCGCAAGGCACGCCTCCGACCGTCCTGTACCACGGAACGGGGCGGCAAGCTTTGCCTTCTATCGAAGAACACGGACTGCTGCCGATGGGGCGGGAATATGTACATTTATCGGCCGAAACTTCGTTTGCGGCTTTGGCCGGACGGCGTAAAGGCAAACTGATCATGCTGAATATCGACTCCGTGGCGGCTACAAACGAAGGCATTGTTTTTTACGACGCGGGCAGTGGGGTTTGGTTGGCCGAGCGTATCCCGTCCAACCTGATTAAGCTGGACGAGACCTACGAAGACAAGCCGGAACCTCGTACCAAGCGATAGTTAAACGAACAGCCAAAGGAGCTTTGAACATGTCATTTTCTAATCCTGATCAAAACCGTCATCCGTACGGGCCGACAAGGCAGACGATCGATATCGGCCTCAATCTGATGCACCGCTCGTTCGGCTCGGATCGCGAGGAAGTCGTGCAAGCCGCGATCGAAGCCGGCGTATCCCCGATGATTATCACCGGAACGAGCGTCCGCAGCAGTGAAGCGGCCGCCGATTATGCGCGCCGTTATCCCGGCCGGCTCTACGCCACCGCCGGCGTGCATCCGCACGACGCCAAAAGCTGCGGCGAAAGTACGCTGCAAAGTTTGCGCGACCTCGCAGCGGGCGGGCAAGTGGTCGCGATCGGCGAATGCGGACTGGATTACAACCGCAATTTCTCGCCGCGCGACATCCAACTGGAATGGTTCGCCAAGCAGATCGAATTGGCGGAAGAACTGGACATGCCGTTGTTTCTGCACGAGCGGGACGCGCACGAAGACTTTGCCACCATTATTCGCCGGGTCAAACCCGCTGAACTTCCGGCCGTCGTCCATTGCTTTACCGGAACGGAAGACGAACTGCGCGCTTACCTGGACATGGGTCTGCATATCGGGATCACGGGCTGGATCTGCGACGAACGCCGCGGCAAACATCTGCGCGAGCTGGTGCGACTGATCCCGCCGGATCGGCTGATGATCGAGACGGATGCGCCATTCTTGACCCCGAGAGATCTGGTACCGAAGCCGAAAGACGGCCGCAACGAGCCTGCTTACCTGCCGCATATCGCGCGAGCCGTCGCGGAATGTACGGGGAGAAGCGCCGCGGCGGTCATGGAGCAGACGACGGAGACGGCTAGGAGGTTTTTTGATATTGAATAGTGAAAAAAGTCCAATTATTTTGGACATAAGGCAGGAATTTTTGAAATACTACAAAAAAAATGTGTCGACTGGTGAGTTAGTTTTTAAGTATATGCGAGGTTTATACTGGTTTACGCGTACATCGTTGATTGGTTTAACTCTAACTTTTATCTTTTTAATGGCCAGTTTAATTATATTTGCCATTCTTATTTTCGTTACTAAAACTTTTGAATTTTCTTATATTGTTTTGCCTTTCTTTTATTTAATGCTTTTGTTTTTATTTACTACTTTAATTTCACTTCATTTTTTCATTAAAAAGCCAAATCGATTATTTTTAAACGTTATTCTTGTAAGTACGAAAAATCGGATAAAGGATGGAGAAGTGTTTCATTTCAACTTTACCAAGATCGGGAATTTGATTTGCAGCTGTCTTACTTCAATATGAATATTCAAGATCAGAATTCTGAAAAGAAAATACGTAACTTAATTGAAATGTATGAGCGATTTATTCAAAGATCAGCTCGAACAAGATATATAGGTCTTTCATTTTTTATACCTACAATGGCAGCGATTTGGGCATCTTTTCTATTCAATGCTCTTATTGCGAGACCAGAATACAAATCGCACGATCAATTTCTTTTGTTAATACTAATAAGTATTGTTGCAGTCGTTCTGGTGCTTTTTTCGAAAATGGTATATTCGATGATTGGCGAAATTAAAGAAATTTTAAAATCTAATGATGCGTACTTCATTCGACAAGTGGTTCAGCGTTTAGAAGAGAAGATGTTAGAAATTAATCATATTCAATAGATGATTTTATGACGGAATTTCTTTAATTACGTATAATGATAGTAAGCTATAAAATCTATATTATGATTGGTTAATTAAAGAAGAGGAGATAGCTATGCGTAAACTGGTATTTTTCGTAGGGGGAGCCGGCAGCGGCAAAACGACGATCGCCAAAGGCATTACGATCAAGGAACATCCGGTCTTTCTGGATATGGACACGGCATCCCGTCCGGCGAGCGAGAAGATCATGACCCTGATGGGACACGATCCGCATGACCGCGATTCGGCTGCATATAAGTTGCTGTGCCGCGATCTGGGCTATCGTTTGACGATGGACTCGGCTTTGGAAAACCTGGAGCTGGGTTCCGATGTGTTCGCGGTCGGCCCGTTTACCAGCGAGATTCGCAACCCGAACTGGATTCATGAAGAACTGGCGAAGATCGGCGCAACCGTGAACGACGTCGAGGTCAAAGTGATTTACGTGTATCTGGAGGACATGACCCAGTACAAAAAACGCATCCAAGATCGCGGGCACAAAGCCGACGAATGGAAGCTGGCGAACTGGGATGAATTTGTGCAGCGCATGCAGCGCACCGAAGTCCAGTGGGAGCTTCCGGGCCGCTCGGTCCTGTATTTCGATAATTCCCAAGGCACGTTGGAGGAAAATATCATCAGCGTCGAACACTTCATTTACGGCGAACCGGATGCGACTGAAGACGGGATTCCGGTGTCGATCGGCGAAGCCTGACGGATTCAAAAGCATGCAGCAATACAAAGAAGCGGAATGGCTCTCGATGATGAGAGTTATTCCGCTTCTTTTTGCATGAATCTAATCGTCTTCGTCTTGTTGGTATAGTCGGCTTTTGGGCTGCTCGTTTTTAAGTTCGGCGGATACACGGCGAAAGCGTCGCATATTGAGCGTAAATGTGTACCCCCGAAGCGCCGCGAGTAAAAGAGGAAGCAGAATCCCAGGCAGCGTATACAGTTCGAAATAAAAAATCGCGGCAATCGCCAAAGCCACAAAAAGAAGGTCGAACATCATTTTTCGTTGTAGACGCAGCTGTAATTTTTCCTTATCCATACATCTTGGCCTCCTGTAGAAGCCGGGCAAATTCGACTTCTGACAAAATGAGTATGGAACTGCCGCCGGAAGCGAGTTTACCAGCCAATTGGATTTTACTGTTAGTGCTTGTTCCTGCTTCATAACGTTCGTAATCCCGGCGCCCAACGACCAGATAATCCGTTTTCCATTCGATCGACACGCCGCAAAATGCGCCAAGTTCGGTAGCACTCTGTTCAGCGTCCGTTTTCTTGAGATGGCTAAGTCGCCCGGCGAACGCAACGCGCTTGCCGTAAAATGGGTTGCTGCGATCCGCATCGACGTTTGTGATCGTCTTAGTGTCAGCGACTCTGGTTGTATCGCTTTTGGACTTCAAACCGGCACGTGTCCGACCACGCTTGGGTGCCGAAGCCGAGAACGTCACATGCTCGCCGCTTTGCGTAATCTGCCCGATTCGGTAGCCGTAACGATCTGCCAAGCCATCACAATCCGAAGCTTCGCCTTCCGCCATGCAGCGCAGCATGATTTTGGCCGAAGTTCGTGCATCCTCGATGGCATCGTGATGCTTGAATGCGCTGAGGCCCAACTGGCTGGCTACGGTATTCAGTTTATGATTCGGCATCGCCGGCCAGATTTTGCGCGAGAGCAGGAAGGAGCACATATATTGAATATGGGGCAGCTCCAGCCCGTATTCTTCGGTGCTGCGGCGCAAGACGCTCATATCGAATGAAGCGTTATGGGCGACTAGCACGCGGCCTTCGATCCGGCTGCGCATTTCCGGCCAGATGTCAGCGAACGAAGGCGCATCCTCCACCTGATCGGGCGTGATGCCGTGTACCGCAATACAGAAATAATCAAAATCATCGTGCGGATTGACGAGCGTATAATATTCGTCGACGATGCGTCCGCCACGCACCTCGACCAGACCTACCGCGCAGACGCTTGCCCGCTTGGAGTTGGCCGTTTCGAAGTCGATTGCGACAAAGTCCATGACTCCGATTCCTCCCCTTTTATCGGCACGGACGCAAACTCGCCGCTTCGAACGGGCCTGCATTCTTCCGTCCGGAGCGGCATCGGAAAAGACCGGGTTGCGCACGCGCCTAAGTCTATTTGTTTGTTCGTGCAAGCTGGAATGTGTCGCGACTTAACTTCCGATAAACGGACAACGGCGCACATATTCCGCTTCGTCGACCTGTTTGACGAGGAAACGGGCAACGTCTCCGTTATAGATCCGGTTTCCCGTCATCCGATCCGCGTTGGCTTTGACGGCACAACCGCCCTGACCTTCCTTCACGACGGGCAGCCGGACAAGCGTCCATTCGACAGAGCTGCTCTGAAGCACGGCCAGTTCCGCCAAGCGATCTTGGGCAAACTGGGGATGCAGGGAACGCAGCATGCGTGAAACCACGCGTCCGCCGATCGACTTATGGTCGCCCTGAAGCTTCAGGGATAACCCCGTGACACCGATGTAGCGCCGGACTCCGGCTCGTTCCATTTCTTCGAGTACCCGCCGTGTGACGGCACTGTATAGGGGTTCCTCTTGCGGGGGGCGTCCGAAGGTGTTGATCACCGCGGAGCAGCCGTGCAGTAGATCGCGCAGCGAATCGAAGCGCGTCGCGTCGCCTTGGATGACAGACAATCTGGCTGCCATTTCCGGAGGCAATTGCATGCTTCTTACGCTACGCGCGAGCATACGCACCCGATAGCCCTGTTGCAGTGCGCAACTGACGACATAACGACCCACGCTGCCGGTTCCGCCGATCACGGCAATGAGCTTGGATTGATTCATGTGACCCTCCATCTATATCGATCCTGGAAATTCAATGAGCAGGCTCTGCGACCGAAGTCACGAGCCTCTTTCTATTATGCGTTTCCGGCGGGATTGTTTCAACTTTGCGAAGCGATAGGTAGCGAGGGGGGATTTTTTATCAATGCTCCCAACGTAGCAGTCTTCTCGCTTCCCCCACCTACGTACCTCCCCCGAAACAACCAAATTCGATATTTCCGCCTTCTGTGATACCAAGCCGCCTCAATCGGGTATTGATAAAAGAGAATAACAGATGAATTCCACGACAATCTACTTGGGAGACGACTATGATCCTTTTTGAGCAGGTAACCAAAACGTATAAGGATGGCCGCACGGCTATCGACGGATTGTCTTTTGAGATTCAAAAGGGCGAATTTTTTGTCCTGATCGGCCCTAGCGGCTGCGGCAAAACGACGGTGCTCAAAACGATCAATCGTCTGATTGAAACCAGCAGCGGGCAGATCCGCATCGAAGGACGTCCGATTGAGGATTACAAGTTAAGCGAGCTTCGTTGGAATATCGGTTACGTGCTTCAGCAAATCGCATTGTTCCCGCATATGACGGTAGGAGAAAATGTAGCCGTAGTCCCTGAATTGATGAAAAAGCCGCGCGAGGAGATCGACAAAACGATCAATCGTCTGCTGGGCATGGTCGGGCTTGACCCGGACATCTATCGCGACAAGCTTCCTTCCGAGCTGTCCGGCGGACAACAGCAGCGCGTAGGGGTTGTGCGGGCCTTGGCCGCCGATCCGGATATTTTGCTGATGGACGAACCGTTCAGCGCACTGGATCCGGTGACGCGCGAAAAGCTGCAAAACGATCTGCTGGAGCTTCAACGCTCGATTCGGAAAACGATTGTTTTCGTCACGCATGATATGCGCGAAGCCATCAAATTGGGCGATCGTGTCTGCCTGATGAACAGTGGGAAAATCGTGCAAATGGGTTCGCCGGACGAGATCGTGCAGCATCCAGCCAACGATTTTGTTCGGGAGTTTCTGGGGGATGCCGTCGGCTCGGGCAAACACCATCCATTAGCCTCCCAGCTGACGGCGGAAGAATTGGCGGAACCGTTGGAGGCGGATAGCCGACTTGCCGTCGAAGGCGCCGTGACGATTGGCGCGGAGACCGAATTGGGCGAACTGCTATGGCATTTTGCAGCGGAAGAACGTCTGTTGGTACGAAGAGGCGACGCCGTGATCGGCCTGCTGGATCGGGAGCGTACGCTTAAACGAATCGCACGCGAGATCGAAGAAGGGGGCGAAGCCTAATGAATACTTTCTTCGACGTACTCGCGGAACGGCAGGATCAATTGTGGAGCACGCTGGGCGAACATATTGCGTTATCCTTCGTTTCTCTGCTGATTGCTGCATTGATTGCGGTACCGCTGGGCCTGCTGCTGGCGAGAACGCCGCGCGCCGCGGAAGGCATCATCGGCATAACCGCGGTGCTTCAGACGATTCCGTCATTGGCGCTGCTGGGACTGATGATTCCGCTGCTCGGTATCGGGCGCGTACCCGCGGTCGTGGCGCTTGTGATCTATGCCCTGCTTCCGATCCTGCGTAACACATACACAGGGGTGCGCGGCGTCGATCCTTCGCTGATCGAAGCGGCCGACGCAATGGGCATGAATCGACGCAAGCGTCTGTTCAAAGTCGAATTGCCGCTGGCGATGCCTGTGATCATGGCCGGGATTCGCACCGCAACCGTGTTGATTATCGGTACGGCCACGCTGGCCGCACTGATCGGCGGGGGCGGTCTGGGCGAACTGATTCTGCTCGGGATCGACCGCAACGACACCGACCTGATTCTGATCGGGGCGATTCCTGCGGCGTTACTCGCGATTGTTTTCGATTTTGTTCTGCGCTTCTTGGAAAAGTTGTCGCTCAAGCGTTCGCTTGCGGCGCTTGGCGGCTTTGCGATTATTATCGCGGCTTTCCTGATCATTCCGCTGTTCGCTCAACCCGCCAAAGCAGATCTGGTTCTTGGCGCCAAGCTGGGTCCCGAACCGGAAATTTTGATCAACATGTACAAAGAACTGATCGAACAGGACACGGAGCTGACCGTAGAGCTGAAGCCGGGTCTCGGCAAAACGTCATTCGTATTCGCGGCTTTGCAAAACGGCGATATCGACATTTACCCGGAGTTTACCGGCACGGCTATCAGCGAATTTTTGAAAACGACCGCAACCAGCACGGACGCCGCGGAAGTGTACGCCCAAGCGCGGGATGGGCTGAAAGCCGATTTTGATATGGCGCTGCTTGAGCCGATGGCGTACAACAATACGTATGCTTTGGCGATGTCCAAGCGTCTTGCGGACCAATATCAGGTGGCGACGATCTCGGACCTCAAACCGATCGAGAACAATGTCGAAGCCGGCTTCACGCTGGAGTTCTCGGATCGCGAAGACGGCTACCTGGGCATACAGCAGTTGTACGGCATCCAATTCCATACGGTATCCACGATGGAACCGAAGCTGCGTTATCAAGCGATCGAGAGCGGCGATATCGATCTGCTCGACGCGTATTCGACGGACAGCGAATTGGCGCAGTACGATCTGACCGTGTTGGAAGACGACAAGGGTCTGTTCCCTCCTTATCAGGGCGCGCCGTTGATGCTTCAGAAAACGCTGGACAAATACCCGGAGCTGGCGGACACGTTGAACGTGCTGAGCGGGCAAATCACGGACGACGAGATGCGCAAAATGAACTATGAGGTGAACGCGGAAGGACGCTCGGCAGGAGACGTGGCTCGGGAATATTTGACCGAAAAAGGCTTGCTGAAATCGGCTGAGTAACAGAGCGGTAAGCGAGAAGGCGAGCGAAAAGCAAGACAACGAAACGATAACAAAAAGGAGAACCGTTTATGGAGCGCGATAACATGATGCAGGGAAGCCGAACGCTTCATTTTTACCAAAAGCCGGGGAAAGCCTTGCAAATCGCTTTGTTCGGTCTGCTATTCGTCGCCGCAGGCATTTATCTGATGTTTCTC
The DNA here is from genome assembly GCF_037722395.1 of Saccharibacillus sacchari. Taxonomy (GTDB): domain Bacteria; phylum Bacillota; class Bacilli; order Paenibacillales; family Paenibacillaceae; genus Saccharibacillus; species Saccharibacillus sacchari_A. Next base: position 161,316 of record NZ_JBBKAR010000053.1, read on the forward strand.
GGCTTCAGTCCGGGACCGGACCATTCGATCTTCGGCGGCATCATGGGCATCTTGTCGCTGCTGATGGGCGTAACCGGCATGGGATTCGGCATTCGCCGCGCTTTTCGGTTCTCACCGATTCTGATACTGGACGAAAAAGGCTTACACGATCGGGTGGCGGCAGCCAATGCCGGTTTCGTAGCCTGGAACGAGATCAGCCGAATCGAACCTTACGCACTGATGAACCAACCGTATATCGGGATCGATCTGTACGACGCGCAAGATTTCCTGGCGCGCCGAAGCGGCTTTATGCGAGGATTGATGAAAGCCAACCGGGGTCTCGTCTCTATGCCGGTCAATATCCCAATGCAGGGATTCGGGGCGCAGGCGCCGGAGATTTTGCGGGAGATGGAACTGCGATGGCAGCGGTACGGACGCTTTGAAGAATAAGCAGTACGCCAACCCAAAATCGAACATGTAAAAAAGGAGACGGCCGAGTCAATTCGGTTGTCTCCTTTTTTGCGCTTGTCTCAACGGTTAACGTTCCGATATCCAAAATAAAATAACAGCATATATCCAGTTAAAGGATTCGAATTTCTTATCGCTGAAAAAATAACGACATATATCCTTTTAAATCGTAAATTTTATAACTTTTTTTGTGTCCGGCGATCAATTAGCTGTAGGTATGCAGTGATTTCGATTGCGCAGGTCAAATTGCGAAAAATAACTGGATATGCGCAGGCATTTGAACGATCGGTCTGTATTCTGATGTGTTACTTCGGCACGTTCCCGCCCGCGATCCGGTCTCCCGAATCTCCGGCCGGATCGGTCTTCTGATCGTCCGGTCCCGCGTGAACGATAATCGAGCGGCCCGCAATCGACATCGGGCTATCCGGTTGCAGGTTGGCGCCTTCAAGGAAAAATTCCTGCACGGCTTTGCCGTTTTTGTCGGCGGTCAAGTTTTTCGTAAAGTCGCCGATATGGGCGCCTTGCGGATTGTCGTGGCCGTGTTCGTGCTGGGTCGGGTTGAAATGGCCGAGCGCGGTCGCGAAGTCGTTATTTTTGATCGGCATTTGGTGAACGTGGATGCCGTGCGGCCCCGCAGGAATATTCATCAAGCTCACCTTGACGCGTACGCCGCCTTTTTCCTCCGTCAAATCGATGCTGCCGTGAACCGTACCGTCTGCGCTTTTCACGATCGTTTTGGCCGTGCCTGTAGAGATCGCGTTATTGGTGCCGTCCCAATACACCGGAACGTCGAGCATTTCGCCGATCGCGCGTACCGGAACGTAGGTCGTGCCGTTGTAGGTCAGTGCGGCCGGAGATTTTTTGCCGTTGCTGCCTGTCGGCGCAGGGGCCGCTTGGCGTTCCCCGAACGCGAAAAACGTCGCTTTGGAAATCATCGCGGATACCGACGTATCGGCCGCTACCGCGGAAAGTCCGGAAAACAATACGGCACCGCACACAAATGAGGCGACCAGATGCTTTTTGCCTAAAGGTTTTTTCGTCATACTCAGTTCCTCCTCGGTTCGATTTTTAACGCATGTTCAGACAACGTTCCGACATTTCTTCTTCGTTGGACCCTTACCCTTGCCGGAAAACTCCGAAACGAATTGTAAAAACAGTTTTATAGTCAATTCTGCAAAAAAAATCTATTCAGACGCCGACCGATTTGCTACAGTAGACAAACTGCTAAGAACGCGAAGAAGTCTTGTTGGCTTTCGATGAAATGGAATAAAATGTTATAATTTGATTATCCGCTTGGAAAAGAGGGATACAGTGTGCATAAAACAATCAGCTTGGCGTTGGGTTCGATCTGCGCCATTTTTCTTTTCTTTACCATGATCTCCGCGATTCGATTCGTCCAATCCGCTTGGCAGCCGCCGCAGCTTCAGCATCGGGAGGAGGATCGTTATCGGCTCGTGCTCGTCACTCAGGATCTCGGTACGCCTTTCTGGAACGAGGTCGGTGAAGGCGCGCAAAACGAAGCCCAGCGCCTAGGCGCGAACCTGGAGGTGTGGGGAACCTACGGGGAAGACCGCGAAGACTTTCTCAAACAGCTTGAAATCGCGATCGATTCGAAGGTGGACGGCATTATCGTGCAGGGGATGGACGAGGATGCGTTCGACAATCTAACCAAGGTAAAAGCAGCCTTTTACGGGATTCCGATCATCACCGTGGCAAGCGACGTGCCGATGTCCGAAAGCATGCGCAAAACGTACGTCGGCTCGGATGCGCTGGCGGCTGGCGAGATGATCGCCAATACGCTGATCGCCGGTATGGGGGACACGGGTACAGTGGTGCTCATGGGCGATCAACGCGAAGAGTACGATCAACGCCAGCGCGTGGCAGGCATTCGCCGCATCCTGGATCAGTATCCGGGCATTCGCACGGAATACGTGACCAGTTCGGATGAAGAAGAGAAGATTGTTGCCGCGACGCAAAACGTGATGAACCATTTCCCTGATGTAAACGCCTTCATCTCTGTGGATGCCAATTTGACGCCGGCTATGGTGCAGGAGATCGGCCGACGTTCGCAGGTGGAGCCGTATCATATTTATTCTTTTGACGACAATCCCGATATTCTGGCTTTGTTGCGGCAAGGAAAGTTGGATGGCGTTATTCAACAGTCGCCGTCTGCGATGGGGGAAACCGGCGTGCGAATGATGGTGCAGTGGCTGGAGGGCGAGACCGTTCCGCTTGATGCCGAAGGTTATCTGACCGATATTCGCTTGTTGACGACGGAGGATGCCCAATGATCGGGATTCAGCGAAAAATCTGGACGTTGGCCGCCATTGTCATGTTTATCATGGCTTCGATCTGGATCATGCTCACCTACTACAATCAGAAAACGCAGGATCAATACAACGAGATTCTGCAACGCTATCTGCTCATGAACGAGGTCACCACGGCGAGTCGCCAGACGGTCAATGCGCTCAACATCTACCTGCTGACGCCGACGGAAGGGAATCTGAGCAGCTTAAGGCGCGGCGAACAGCAATTGCGGGACGCACAAAGCTCGGTCGGCGTGCTGCGCAACGAAGAGAACGACTTTGCGTTGACCAGTTACATGAATCTGATCGATAGTTTGATCGAAACGACGGACCGGTCGGTCATGTTCAAGTCCGAGCGAGAGACCGAGGAATCGTCGAAAGCTTTTGCGGAGGCGACGCGCATTTCCCGTTACATCGCGGAGATGACGCTGCAATTGATCGATATCGAGTTGAACACGTACGAACGGTTCTACCGCAGCATTATCGAGCAAGCCGAAGAGTTGAAAAAGCTCGGGATCTGGATTCTGCTTGCGATCACGTTCGGCCTGCTGTTGTTCACCTATTGGTTCTCGCTCAGCATCACAAGGCCGGTTCAACAATTGACCAAAGCGGCGCAGGAGCTGGCCAAAGGCAAATTCGAACGGCAGATCGTCGTGAATTCGTCGGACGAGATTGCTTTTCTGGCGACGACGTTCGAGCGTATGCGGGTCAATATCAACAATCTGATTGTCGAAATGAAAGAAAAAGCCCGGCTAAAAAGCGAACTTCAACAAAGTCAATTATTGCTCCAGGAAAGCCAGCTTCGCAGTTTGCAAAGCCAGATCAATCCGCATTTCCTGTTCAATATCCTCGATACGCTGTCCAAAAAAGCTTTTCTGGAAGGAGCGGAGGAGACGAGCGACCTGCTGGTGAGCGTGGCTGGGCTGCTGCGTTACAATCTCAAACGGCTGGATCGGGCAGTGACGCTGTACGACGAGGTGCGCGTCATGCGGCAGTATATGGAGATTCAATCGGCGCGCTTTACGGAGCGGTTGAATCTGGTCACGGAGATCGACGAGCGCTGCCTGGCGGTGCAGATGCCGGGATTGACGCTGCAACCGATCGTGGAAAATGCAGTCATTCACGCGATCGAGCCTTCGGAAGACGGAGGAACGATTACGGTGACGATCGCGGATGCGGGCGAGTCTGTCACGGTAGAGATTGCCGACAATGGGCCGGGGATGAACGAAGAGAAGATTCGCGGCATTCTTGAAGAACGCGACATGCAACCGGAAGGCCATTCGACAGGAATCGGCTTCGGCAATGTGGTACGGCGGCTGAGATTGTTCTACGGCGTATCGGACGTGATCGAGATTCATAGCGGACAAGGCCGCGGCGTGCGGGTTCTGCTCAAATTACCGAAGACAAGGAGAAGCGACACCTATGATAAAGCTATTGATCGTGGATGACGAACAGGTCGGCCGCGAAGGGCTGGAGGCTATTTTGCGCAAAGGATTCCCGGATCTGGCTATCGAGCAGGCGAAAAACGGCAAAATGGCGGTGGAGTTGGCCGAGTCTTTCGAACCGGACCTTATTCTGATGGATATCAAAATGCCGGGCATGGACGGGCTGGAAGCGACAGAGATTATCGGCGGAAAGTACCCGAATATCAAGATCGTGATGGTTACCGCCTACGATACGTTCGATTACGCTCGCCGTGCGCTCAAGCTGGGTGTGAAAGATTATCTGCTTAAACCAAGCAAAGCGACGGAGATTAAAAAGACGGTCGGCCGGGTGTTGGAGCAGATCGAGGAAGAGACGCGCGAGCGCGAACACAGTCGTTTGCGCGAAGACGCACTGGAACGGGTCATGCCGGTGATCGAGACGGATATTGTCACGCAGCTGTTATTCGACCATGTGCACGAAGTGCATTCGGACGAGTTGGTGTCGTGGCTTGGCGCGGATGCGGGCAGCGAGACGTTTGCGTTGTCGGTGCTGGTTCCCGAAGGATCGGACGGCGCTTACGGAGCGATCCGCGATCTGGTAAGGCGCGAAGGCGCGGGATGGGTAGGCGCTTTATATGGTCGCCAAATTCCGATCATCGCTTTCCGCGACAACACCCGTTCGTTCCGCGTGCAGGCATCGGAACTTGCGAAGATGGTGCTGGAAACGGGAGGGCGCCATGTACGGGACGGATGGTTCGTCGGCGTAGGCAATATGTGCGAATCGCTGTCGCAGGTACGCCAATCTTATCGCGAAGCGCTGCTGGCGACACCAGATCCGACCCAGCCGGTACGCTATCGGTTGTACGTCGATAAGCCGGAGCCCGGCGCGATCGGGACGGCAGAGTCGCTGCTGGACCTGCCGGACAAGCGCTGGGAGCAGCACTTTTTCGAGCAGATTCGCTTGGGGGACTGGGACGGCATACGTACCGAAACGCTCGACTTCCTGCGTCGCTGCGAGAACGAAGGTGCCGACCGCCTGCATGCGCAGCAGCGCGTGTCGGAACGTCTATGGGTATCGTCGCGCGTGCTGGCGGAGATGGGCGTGGAGATCGGGACGCCTACGTTTTCGTTTCAGGCGCAGGATTACCGTCAGTTGCGGGCGGAAACCGGCGCGATTTTGGACCGGATCAAGCAGGCGTACGCGGAGCATTTGGAGCGGGTCAAACCGGATACGGTGCGGCGGATCAAACAATACATTGCCGAGCATTCGCATGAAGACATTTCGCTCGAAGGGATCGGAGAAAAGTTCGAACTCAGTCCTTTTTATATCAGCAAATTGTTCAAAGAACAGGTCGGCGTGAACTACATCGACTTCCTGACCGAATGCCGGATCGATAAAGCGAAAAAGCTGATGAGCGATCCGTCCCGCAGTTTGAAGGAAATTACGTTCGAGGTGGGTTATCACGATCCGAACTATTTCAGCAAGGTATTCAAAAAGATGTGCGACCTGTCGCCGACGGAATACCGGAAGGCGCTGCTGGGAGGTGGCGAATGACAGTTGCGGAAAGCGGAAAAGGCGGCAGCAACCGTGAACGGACCTTTTTCATGCGATATCCGCTGGTGCTGCTATGGATGGTGTCGGCAATCGTGATCATGCTGTTGTCAGCCTGCTCGGGCGGTGCGCCTTCGTCGCAATCCGGGGATGAACGTTCCGCCACGGCGATCACGGAGAACGAAAGCGGAAACGGCATAGACGACGAAGCTTCTACGAACGTAAACGCAACCGGAGAAAAGGAGACGCCAAACGGCACGGGTACAGATCAGGAAACTTCCGAAGCAACAGTTGCTGTAACAGGCTCGGGCGAGGATACGGTTGCTGCGGCGTTGCCCGGTCTGAAGCCGTCCGGCGAACCGCTGGTGATCGGCTTCACGATGGACACTTTGCTTGAAGAACGCTGGAAAAAGGACCGTGATCTGTTCGTGGAAGCGGCGGAGAAGCTGGGCGCGAAAGTGGTCGTCAAATCGGCCAACGGCGACGACGCCAGGCAGATCGCGCAAGCCGAGACGATGATCAGCCAGGGCGTCGACGTGCTGGTGATCGTGCCTCATAACGCCGAAGCGACCGCCGCTATCGTCGCCAAAGCGCATAAAGCCGGGATCAAGGTGCTGTCTTACGATCGGCTCGTGACTAACGCGGACGTCGATCTGTATGTGTCGTTCGATAATATCGAGGTAGGGCGCTTGCAGGCCGAGGCGATCCTGAAGCTTGTGCCGAAAGGCAACTACGTCTACATCGGCGGTGCGGATACGGACAACAATGCCCGCCAGTTCAAAGAAGGAGCGTTTAACGCGTTGCAGCGGTCGATCAACCGGGGCGATATTCGCGTCGTGTACGATCAATGGTCGAAAGACTGGAAGCCCGTCTACGCGTTGGAAAATATGCAGGAAGCTTTGGCAGCCAACGGAGCCGCCGGCATAGACGCCGTTATCGTCGCCAACGACGCCACCGCCGGCAGCGCCGTGCAGGTGCTGGCGGAGCACGGATTGGCGGGGCGTATTCCGGTCGCGGGTCAGGATGCCGATCTGGCTGCGATCCGCCGCATCGTGGCGGGCACGCAGACGATGACCGTTTATAAGCCGATCGGGCGTTTGGCGGAGCAAACGGCGCAGCTTGCGATCGCGTTGGCCAAAGGCGAGCAGCCGGTTACGACGAGACGCGTGAACAACGGCAAGATCGAAGTCCCGTCCATATTGCTGCCGCCGATAGCCGTCGACGCGTCGAATATCGACAAAACGGTGATCGCGGACGGGTTTCATACGCGGGAAGAGGTGTATGGGGCGGCAGGGGAATAGGCGGATCAACGAATAGGCGGAGCAAAGGAATAGTCACATAAGCGGATAGGTGAGAGCTGAGGTGTGAAAAAGTTCGGTTCGATAGGGAAGCCTGTTTTGAAATGTGCGCAATACGTCAACATTTTTTGCGTTTTTTGCTTTTTGCAACGCAATTGTTGACGTTTTGCGCACATTTTTGTCCGAATCCGCTCCAAATCTTCGATAGGCGCTGGAATTTTTGACGTTACGTCAACATTTTGAAGCAAAACCGAATTTCGGGCTTAAAATGTGAGCGAAACGTTAACATTTTACGGGCATCGGGAACGCTGCATCTGCTCGGGGCTCTCGATAGATTCCACGATTCGTATCAACGTTTCGATAGGAAGCTTCAGTTGAGTAAGTGATCCAAGCCTTATTCCGGGCACCGATCCGCACTTTTTTGCAAGCGCTTTCTATTTAGCCTTAAAAAAGTACAGACGGTAACAAAAGAGTGCTAATGATAAGCGCTTACACCTGTCCGATGCGATGCTATAGTTGATCTTGCCAGAAGAAAACAACACATTGCAACCTACTCAGATAAACCGAAAGGGGATTGTTCAGTTGAGAAAACAGGTTAAGGGGATTGCGCTTCTGATTGCGGTCATGGTGTTCTCGATCGTCGCGACAGCTTGCGGCAACGGAGGCGGAACAAGCGGAAGCGGAGGCAGCGTCAGCGTCGGGATCGTACTGCCGACGAAAGACGAGCCAAGATGGGTGCAGGACGAACAGCGTTTCAAAGACGCGCTCGCAGGCACCGACTACACGACGGAAATTTTGTTCAGCCAAGGCTCTTCCGCGAAAGAAAAAGAGAACGTGGAAACGCTGCTGAACAAAGGCATCAAAATTCTCATCATCTGCCCACAGGACGGCGACGCCGCGGCGGCAGCAGTCGAAGCAGCGAAAAAAGACGGCGTAACCGTCATCGCTTACGACCGTCTGATCACGAATACCGACGCAGTTGACTACTATGTGACATTCGATAGTTTGGCAGTGGGCGCGGCTCAAGGCCAATACCTGATCGACAACGCAAAAGCAAGCGGACAACCGCTCTACCTGTACGCAGGCGCGGCAACGGATAACAACGCATTCCTGTTCTTCCAAGGCGCTTGGGAAGTGCTGCAACCGAAAATCGCGGACGGCACATTCAAAATCGCAAACTCTTCGGAAGCTGAAAAGCTGAAAGACACCAAAGACCTGTCCCGCGACCAAATGAGCAGCATCATCGGCCAGGTTACGACCAACTGGGACCCGAACGAAGCGAAGAACAAAGCCCAAACCCACCTGACGGCAGCAGCCGCAGACATGAAGGGCGATGTATCCATTCTCGCTCCGAACGACGGTACGGCACGCTCGATCGCAGACGTATTCGGTTCCGACAGCGAAGTGACCAGCTATGTAATTACGGGCCAAGACGCCGAGCAAGCTTCGATTCAGTACATCATCGACGGCAAACAATCCATGACCGTATTCAAAGACGTGCGTACGCTCGTTAAAGACGCAATGGGCATGGCAGTCGAAGTGCTGGACGGCAAAACGCCGGAAACAACCGGTTCGTACAACAACGGCAGCGTAGACGTTAAAGCGAAACAAACGGACGTTATCGTGGTCGATAAAGAAAACCTGCAAAAAGAATTGATCGATTCCGACTACTACAAAGCAGAAGATTTCAAAGGACTGTAAGTTCAACAAACAGCCGGCTGAACAGCAGGGACGGGGACGCTCCCGTTCCTGTTTCTCAGTAAACCGGGCGGTAAGGGGTGCGATAGAAATGGGCGGAAATATCCTACAAAAAACAAGCGGACCGAAATCCGAAGGCCCGGGCGGCAATATTTTGGAGATGCGCGGCATTTCCAAAAATTTCACCGGCGTCAAAGCGTTGTCCGACGTGAATTTTCAGGTCAAAAAAGGCGAGATTCATTTCCTGGTCGGCGAAAACGGCGCAGGCAAATCGACATTGATGAAGGTGTTGAGCGGGGTCTACCCGTACGGCACATATGAGGGCGACATCGTCTACGAAGGCACGGTGCAGCAATTCGGCAAGATCACGGACAGCGTCAAAACGGGTATCGCGATCATTTATCAGGAGCTGGCTTTGTTCCCGGATCTCAGCGTGTACGAGAATATTTTCGCAGGCAACGAAGTCAAGCGCGGCGGCGTGATCGATTGGAACGAGACGATCATCGAAGCGCGGAAAATGCTGCAAAAAGTGAAGCTGAACGTGAATCCCGAGACGCTGATCCGCGACCTCGGCGTCGGCAAGCAGCAGCTCGTCGAGATCGCCAAAGCGCTTAGCAAAGACGTTAAGCTGCTCATTTTGGACGAACCGACGGCGGCGCTCAACGAAAACGACAGCGAAAATCTGCTCGACCTGCTGCGCGAACTGAAAAGCCAGGGCATTACCTGCATCATGATCTCCCACAAGCTGAAAGAAGTCATTGCGATCGCGGACAAAGCGACGGTCATTCGCGACGGTAAAACGATCTGCACGTTGGACGCGTCGAAAGGCGAAATCACCGAAGCTTCGATCATCAAAAACATGGTCGGACGCGATATCGAAGACATCTATCCGAAGCGGCCCGACAAAAAGTTCGGTGACCACATTCTTGAAGTGAAAAACTGGACCGCCTACGATCCGCAGCTTGGCCGAAACATCGTCAAGAACGTCGACCTCTATGTGAAAAAAGGCGAAATCGTCGGTATCGCGGGCCTGATGGGCTCGGGCCGTACGGAGTTCGCGCTCAGCATTTTCGGCAATCCAAGAAACTATAAGCTGGACGGCGAGTTGTATGTGGACGGCAAACGTACGCGCTTCAGCCATACCAGCGACGCCATCAAAGCCGGTATCGCTTACGTTACGGAAGACCGCAAAGGCGACGGGCTGTTCCTGATCCAGGATATTAAAAGCAACGTCAGCGCGGCGAATCTCAAAGGCATCGCGCCGGGCGGCGTGATTAACGACAACGAAGAAGTCAAAGTCGCCAACGATTACAAATCGTCGATGAACATCAAAGCGCCTTCGGTGGAGCAGATCGTCGGCAACCTCAGCGGCGGCAACCAGCAGAAAGTATCGCTGGGCAAATGGCTGTTCGTCGGCCCGCAATTGCTCATTCTCGACGAGCCGACGCGCGGCATCGACGTCGGCGCCAAATTCGAAATCTACACCATCATGAACAAGCTGATTGCCCAGGGCATGAGCATCATCATGATTTCCTCCGAACTCGGCGAAGTGCTCGGCATGAGCGACCGCATCTACGTCATGGCCGAAGGCCGGATCAAAGGCGAAATCGCGGCCGAAGACGCGGATCAGGAAAAAATCATGGAGTTTGCGACGCAGTAAGATCTTGTCGGCGTTTAAAGGTATGGATTGCGCTCGACAAGCTAATAGTAGGAGGGGAAAACCGTGAACTTCTTTCAAGAAGCCAAATCTTTGCTCAAAGTAAATATTCGCGATTACGGGATGTATATCGCTTTGTTCGTCATCATGCTTACCTTTACGATCCTGACCGACGGGCTGTTTATGTCCTCGCGGAATATCAGCAACCTGCTCGACGCTACCGGTTATATCGCCGTATTGGCCGTTGGCATGACGCTCGTTATCGTCATCCGGCATATCGACTTGTCGGTCGGTTTCGCCGCCGGCTTTATGGGCGCGATCGCCGCGATCATGCTATCGCAGCTCGGCGTCCCGGTCTACTTCACCATTCCGATCATTCTGATCCTCGGGATCGTGATCGGCATGTTCAACGGCGTGCTCGTTGCGTCCGTCGGCATTCCGGCGTTCGTTTCGTCGCTCGCGGCGATGCTGATCTTCCGCGGCGCGCTGCTGCAAGTGACGGAAAAAACAGGCACGATCATCGTGCGCGACGATACGTTCAACGCGCTCGGCAACGGCTTCCTGCCCGCTCTGGGCCATGTCGCCGGATTGAATCTGCTGTCGCTGATCCTGGGCGCGCTGGTTATCCTGTACTTCATCTACGCCGAAATCTCCAAACGCAACCAGAAGATCAAATACAAATTCGAAGTGCCTTCCAACAAAATTTTCGCCATCAAACTGATCTTCGTATCGGCGATTATCGCGTATCTGACTTGGATTCTTGCAGGCTACAACGGCTTCTCCTGGACCGTCGTGATCACGCTGCTGGTTGTGGCGATCTACCATTTCCTGACCACCAAAACGGTGCTGGGCCGCCATATCTACGCGGTCGGCAGCAATCCGGAAGCGGCGCATCTGACCGGGATCAACGTCAAAAAGATTACCTACATCGTGTTCGGTTCCATGGGTATGTTATCCGCTTTGTCCGGCATCTTGTATACGGCCCGTTTGCAATCGGCAACGACGACCGCAGGCACGCTGTTCGAACTTGACGCGATCGCGGCCGCTTACGTCGGCGGCGTATCCGCAGCCGGCGGCGTCGGCAAAGTCACCGGCTCGATCATCGGCGCGGTCGTTATGGCTTCGCTGTCCAGCGGCATGAACCTGCTGGGCGTCGGCATCTCGTACCAGTACATGATCCGCGGCGGCGTCTTGGCCGCAGCCGTGATCTTCGACGTCATGACACGTCGGAAAAGAGGCTAAGCCGAAGTTCCTGTTCGTTTGGGGAAGCTGGGCAGGCGGCTGCGGGGGAATTCGTTCAAGCCGCTGTCTCACCCGGAAAGTGGATTGGATTTGAATAAGGAATCTTTCCGGGTTCAAAGGCGTCTTTCACTGAATTTCTCCTTCGCCGCCCGCTACGCTTCGGCCAAAGCGGAACTTCCGTCTACCTCTTAAAAGGGGTAGGGAAAAGCAGCCTCGACTTTCCGATCGTCTCGGTGGGAGCAGAGGCAAGAGATCAAGTATGAAAAGCTTGGCGAGGAGATGCTTCGGAAGGAAAAAGTGGAATAGGTGAAATAGAAGGGATAGGTGAAATAAGCGGGATAAATGAAATAAGTGCTAATATGCACTTAATTTAGCCGGATTCCGCGATTTTGAAAAAATAAGTGCTGAAATGCAATTAATTACTTCGTTTTACGCCGATTCTCGCTATTTTTTCGGAAATAATTGCATCTTGGCACTTATTTTCGAAAACCAGGCTGATTTGAATAAAATAAGTGCATATCCGCACTTATTTCTTGAAGAGGATAGCCTGGTCCGATATCAACTAACGCCAACGCCGATAGTTGATCCGAACAAGCCTTTTCAAGTCCGAATCAGCCGCGATTTTTTTCCGCTTAACCCATCCCGTTTATGCAGCCGCCTTTGCCCTTCTACTTATCCCCAAGTAGAAGCCGCAAGGCGGCTTTTGCTGTCGGGGGAATGTAACGTTGGTTGGATAAGTCGTCGCAAAAGCGGAGGAGGGGATTCAGTGTAGGTGAAGCATTTCGAAGAAATGCACTTCGGAAGCATATGCTATAAGTGTTCGCCTTTGCAATTGGGAAAATTCCTTATTATAATCCAATCCATTTTCCCAATTGCAACGCGCGACCGAAACGAATCCCCTCCGCAGCGCTCACCGACGTCACACCCAACCGCCCATCCCCGACCTTGCGAAGCCAAGAAAAAGGGTTCTATACCTACAGCTGAACTGTTTTTTGGCGTCGTGATCTGGTAAAGTGTACAAGGAAAGGCCTTACATAACACGCGAATCGTATCCGTTCCAAGGAAGCGTCGCGTCGAAAAGTAAGCCGAAAACGATTTCTATTTCAAGGAGGAGTCACGATGAGCGAGGCGGCAAACGGCAAGATCAAGTGGGGCATTCTGGGTACGGGCTGGATCGCGGAGCAGTTCGTCGCCGATTTGAAGCATGCTTCGAACGGCGAGTTGTACGCGATCGGATCGCGTACGCAAGAAAGCGCCGACAAGTTTGCGGAGAAATTCGGAGCGCCGGTTACGCATGGCAGCTACGAAGAACTGGCGAACGATCCGAACGTGGATGCAATCTATGTAGCGACACCCCACCCTTTTCATAAAGAAAACGTCCTGACTGCTCTCGAAGGAGGCAAAGCCGTATTGTGCGAAAAGCCGTTTACGGTGAGCGCAGGCGAACTGGACGAGCTGATACAATCGGCACGCGAGAAAAAGCTGTTCCTGATGGAAGCCATGTGGTCGCGCTTCCTGCCGCCGATCGAGCAGGTGCGTCAATGGCTGGCAGACGATAAGATCGGCGACGTGCGCGTCGTCAAAGCCGAGTTCGGTTTCGACGCGGGCTGGAATCCGGAAGGGCGCCTGCTGAATCCCGATCTGGGCGGCGGCGCGTTGCTGGATGCGGGGATTTATCCGGTGTCTTTTGCCTCGATGGTATTGGGTCCGAACCCGGATCAGATCTGGACGACGGCGCATATCGGAGAAACGGGAGTCGACGAACATTTCACGATCCTGCTTGATTACGGCGACGGCAAAACGGCTTCGCTGCACGGCGGAGTGCGCGTGAACTTCCCGAACGACGCTTTTATCCACGGAACGAAGGGTTATATCCATATCCCGCAATTCCTGTTTGCCAAGGAAGCGACATTGTACGTCAACGGCGAAGATCCGGTCAAAGTGACGGACGATCGCGAAGACCGCGGCATCAAGGGCTATGCGTACGAAGCGGAAGAAGTCGGTCGTGCGCTGCTCGAAGGCCGTCGCGAAAGCACGGTGATCACTTTGGCCGAGTCGCTGGGCATCATGCGTCTGTTGGACAATGTACGCGGACAGTGGGGACTTAAATATCCGTTTGAAAAATAAAGCCGAATCGACAGTATCAAACCAGTCCGGTCTTCTTTATTGAAGATCGGGCTTTTTGCGTAGAGAAAGAGTTCTGACATTTTGACGGAATTCGGCGATTGAAGATGCTTCCCCGGCGGCTGTGGGTAAATAACTGTTGTGCCCTGCACATTGATATCAGAGAGGGGAAAAGACATTGAAAAAACGTACATCGATCTTGCTCGCCCTGGCCCTGACCGCTTCGGTCTCGACTGCAACGATCACGCCACCTACATATGCAGCAGATAGCGCAACGAGTATCGTCAACGGAACGGCAAAACCCGCGAATTACGCGATGCTGAGCAATTTGAGCGAAGGGCTCGTGTCGTTCTGGGACAGCAAAACGACGCTTTTCGGCTACGCCAACACGAACGGCAAAACGGTCATCAAAGCGCAGTACGACGAGGTCAAACCGTTTAGCGAAGGATTGGCGGCGGTACAAAAAGGATCGCTGTGGGGCTTCGTGGATAAAACGGGCAAAGTCGTCGTCAAACCGAAGTATCAGCAGGTCGGCCAAGGCTTCAGCGAAGGGCTCGCGGCCGTCAAAATTTCTGCGGGCAAATGGGCGTACATCGACAAAACCGGCAAAACGGCGTTCGCCGCGGCCTACGACGAAGCGCATGATTTTAGCGACGGCATGGCGGCGGTCTGGAAAAAGAAAGGCAATTCTTACGTCGGCGGCTTTATCGATGCGAAAGGCAAAGAAATCGTCAAGCCGCAATACGCCATGTTGAACGTGTACAGCGAAGGACTGGCTCCGATCATGCAAAACGGCAAATGGGGCTATATCGACAAAAAAGGCAAAGTCGTAATCAAGCCGCAATTCGATGGAGCCGCGCCGTTTAGCGAAGGATTGGCTTTGTTCCTGCAAAACGGAAAGTACGGCTACGTGAACACGAAAGGCAAAGTTATCGTCAAAGCCCAATACACGGGAGGCCAAGCGTTCAGCGAAGGCCGCGCTGCGGTCAAAATCGGCGGAAGCCTTAGCGACCGCAGCGGCAAATGGGGCTATATCGGCGTGACGGGCAAACTGGTCATTCCGGCGCAGTTCAGCGACGAAGGCGCGGAGATCGGTTCGTTCAAAGAAGGTTTGGCTTTCGTGCAGCGTACGGACGGAACCAAGCTGCTGATCGACCGGTTCGGCAAAACGCGGGTCGATTTCAAAACAAGCGAAGTCAAAGTCGGCGAATTCGCTGACGGCGTCGCGCTCGTGAATGCGCCGCTCGGCCAAAGCCAGTTTTATTTCATGAAAAATCCCTTGAACAGCAAATAAAAAGCTATGGCAAAGCGTTTCCGGTTCTCTTCATACAGAGGACGGGAAGCGCTTTTTTTGATAGACCGAATGCGGTAAAGCAGGTTGAACGCAATATGAAATCATAGTAAAAAAGTATTGAAAAACATTGCTTTCTCACTTATACTTTCGATAGTTTCATTTAAGGAAAATATAGGTTCTTCATCCTTGTATTTTGAATTGAAATTTAATTCTGTATCCGTATGAAAAAGGGGTTAAGCATGTGGGGGGAATAAGAAAGTGGTTATCGGGTACGGCGGTTTTGCTCATGCTAACTGGTTGTGGCGATTCGGTTGCGATAGATCAGGCGACCGTAAATGCTTATCGGAATCTGATAGAAGCGAATTCTTATGCATTTGAAGCAAAAATTCAAGCTTTCTCCCAAACCGAATCGCCGGATATTCCCGCAGAAGGAATCAACGATCTGCGAACGGCATCTGAATACATTACGCCTTTAGTAATCTTGCTTGGAAAAGAAATCGAGATCGACGTACAAGGCGTGTACGATGCGAATCGCAAATTGATCGAAGCGGAAGTCGCGTTTGTTGCGGATAGCCCCGAATTTTCGATTGTTCTCCATTCGGTTATCGTCATAACCGAAGAACATACGTGGATCAAAATCCCGGAGAATTTGGCTTCGATAAGCGGCAGGCCTGAGATCGGCGGGAAGTACTATGACCTGGGGTACGGGTATAAATGGAATAATAAAAGCGCGGATATGGGCAATCTTGGCGAAAAGGTACTGACGATTGCGACGGAAGATTTTTCAGGAATCGCATTGAATAGCATTTCTGTTGAGGAAGCAGATATTCCGGACCGGATAAAAGTTTCGTCGGCCGGACGTTTTTCCATTAGCGAAGACAATCTGGAGAGCGTTTTGAAAGCGGCGTTTATGCAGACCGTTCCCGATATGCTAGACTTGCTCGGCGATCCCGAGTGGAGAAGCGCGCTGCATATCGACGAACAAGAGTTGGCTTGGAAAAAGGAATATTACGCGGGAGCGACCGAAGATGGTATTAAACGAGAATCCGAAGAAATCAAGTCGTCAACGGCGATCCGACGCGCGGATTTGGATCTTGGGATGGATAAGAGCGGAAAGCTGAGTTATGTGGGTGCGAATGTAGATTTCAAAGTCGTCCAAGGCGAAGAGAACGTGGACGTTCGAGGAACGTTGACGACGAGAATAAGCGGATACAACGACAAGCAGGCGTTGCGATACGGGATTCCGAAAGTAAACGAAGTGATTTTGGATTAATCTCCATAGCGACAAGCGTAGATAATATGGGTATCGCCAAAAAGCTTTGCGACCGAATGTTTCGGGAGCAGAGCTTTTTTTGCGTTGAACGAATTCGGATATCGGATGATTTTGGAGTATGAAAAGATTTTGCGTATTCATGCTTATTGATTGGCTTGCGGCGGTCGATAATAAGAGTTAGCTAACTTAAACAACTACGAATGGGGATGACGTATGAAAAAATGGATGGCGTTGTGTTTGGCTGTGCTGATCGCTTTGCCGGGAACTTTTGTCGGAAAAGCGCAAGCCGAGGAAAATCAATATACAAGTTCCGCGGATACGCAGGTTGGAACGTACGGCATGAATGCCGACAAACCGGTCATTGCCTTGATCGGCGACGCAACCTTGCGTTTTAAAGCCGGAACGCCTTTCAACGATCCCGGCACTACGGTGCAGGATGCGGTCTATAATGATCTTTCTGCCACGGCAACGTATACGTTAGCGGGCGCGCCGGTCGATAACGTGGATGTGACGGTTCCCGGTACGTATACGGTGCATTACAACGTGACCAGCCCGGACGAACGATCCGCCGACGAAGTGACGAGAACCGTGACCGTGGCGGCGGAAGGCGATTATGTCGATTTTTCCGGCATTTCTGTCCCCCGCGCATACGGACAAGCTTATTACGGAGACTATCTGTATGTCGCGCAACGGGATGAAGGATTGTCGCGCGTCGATTTGTACAGCGGAAAAGTCGAAACCATCGTGCAATCGAATCAGAGCTTTATGGCTGTGGCGCTCGATTCTTCGGGCAATTTGTTTTACACCATCGACAGTGATCGCAATATCTATAAGCTTGAAAGCCACGACTTGGAGAATCTTCCGCTAAGCGCATCCGAGTTTAATTCCCGCCGCAAAGTCCATTTTTACGCCGCAAATTACAATTACATCTATGGATTGGCGATTGACAAGCAAGATAACGTTTATTTTTCGGACTATACTTCACGCGGTATATTGAAGTTGCCGAACGGAGCGAATACTCCCGAAGTCGTTCTTCAAAACTTCAACGCCTATTTTAGAAGCTTCACGATCGACCCGTCAGGCAGATTGTACATGAGCGGAAATAACAGCAAGATTTATCGAATCTCGGCTGAAAACCTCCTATCGATTCCGATAGAACCAGGTGCCGTCGCTGATATAAGCGGCAATAAGTATTACTTCGCGTACGGAATGTTTTTCACGCCGGACGGTCGTTTTTTCCTCGGTTCTTCTTTTGAACAAACGCAACCGGTTTTGGCCGCGCTTAATTTTTCCTTGAACGGAAGCGCAAAAATCGAGATCGAGCAGGGCGATTCTTTCGAAGATCCGGGCGTCGTTATCGCGCCGGGTGAGTATTCTTCACTGAAGCCGGTGGTGACCTATACGTTGAACGGTTCTTCGGTATCGGGCATCGATACGAACGTGCTCGGTACGTATACGATCCATTACAACGCGCCGTCCGATTATAAAGCCGACGAAATCACGCGCGAAGTCGTCGTAAAAGCCAAACCTTCGAAATTGAGCGAAGTGCAAATCAATCGTCCATTCGGGTTGGCCTATTATGACGGCGACGTGTATTATGCCGATTACGATCGCGGCATTTTCAAAATTTCGACCCGAACGTTCAAAGTAACGCAGATCGCGAAAGGGTACCATATTATCGCCGTGGCGTTGAATCAAAAAGGCGATTTGTTCTATTCGTACGTCGATCGAAGCGCCGTCTACAAACTGGATCGCGAATACTTGGCGGATACGAAATCTTTCCCGTACGCCGAGAACGATTTGGAAGACTACGCAAGTCTCTACGTCGAAGGGAGCGAGCTGGCGCTGCCTAACGCGGAAAAAATTTCCGTAGGCGGATTGGCTTTTGACCGAAACGACCGGCTTTATTTCTCCGTCACGACGGAGATCGATAAAGTCAGAAGCTCCGAGATGTGGAGAACGCCCGCCGGTTCCGGTTCGAATGCCGAACTGGTCGTTTCTTCCCCTACGGAATTGTACGGATTGACAATCAGCCCGTCCGGCAATTTATACATGAACGCGGAAGGTTTCGAACTGTACGAAATCGATGCTTCGCTGTTGGAAAAGTTGCCGGTTCAACCGGAGAGTTTCCGAACGATGGGCACGACGAATTTGGCGTACGGAATCGTATTTTTGACGGACTTGACGGGGTATACGAGTTCCGTGCAGCCGGGACAAAACCTGACGTTGTTGAATTTTTCGGATAAAGATTATTCCGTGATACCGGAACCGCCGACCCCGCCGGTGCAGCCGGTTCCCGTCAAAGAACTGAAATTCGAACCAAGCATCCTGAATTTGAAAAAAGGCGAAGCGCCGCGAACGGTCAAGTTTTCCGTATGGCCTGCCGATGCCGCGAATACGGAATGGGTCTGGACAAGCAGCGATCCGGCGGTTGCAACGGTGCAAAACGGCGTGGTTACGCCTGTAGGCAAAGGAACCGCGATCATTTCCGTGCATGTGGCCGCCCAGCCCGAAATAGCGGCGAAGCTTGAGGTCGTGGTCGAGGAAGCCGTTGCACCTGTTCAGAATGATACGCCAAGCCCGTCAAATGGGCCTGCTGTCAACGGAAACACAGGGACGACGGCCTCCGGCACGGCGCTGAACGTCGATAACGGAAAAAGCGGGAAAAACCTGACGTCCGCCGCATCGGCTTTGCTCGTCACGCTTCCGAACGGTCAAATCGAAAATCGGATCACGTTCGATGCAAGCAAAATGCGCGAAGCGATCGCCCTGATGAAAACGACGGGCGATACCACGATCCGTCTTTCGGTACCGGCTTCGAACGATAAAGTGAGCCGGACGAACGTAGCGTTGCCGAAAACCATCGCGCAAGAGCTACAGCAAGCGGGCATGAACATGGAGCTTGATCTGTCGGATATTCGGTTGTCGATTCCTTCGGCTTCATTAAACGGGATCGAAAACGATCTGTATTTCCGCTTCGTTCCGCTCCGCACGGCTGCCGAACAAAACGCGGCGGCCGAACGGGCCAAACAGGAAGAAAAGGTTAGACAAACATTGGGAGACGGCGTTTTGTCGGTCGTAGGGCTACCGATGACGATCGAGACCAATCTGCAAAACCGCCCGGTCGATCTTGAGATGCCGGTCGGCGCTACTCGTGGCGAACAGGATTCGGCCAAAATGAAAATTTTTGTCGAACACAGCGACGGAGATCGCGAACTGATTACGCCGACGGCCGTGATGTCCGACGGCAAGATGTCGTTGAAGTTTACGGTCAACAAGTTCAGCACGTTCACGATCGTCGACATTGACTTGCCGACAAGCCAAACCGTCAAGCCGTCTTATATTCGCGGCTACAAAGACGGAACGTTCCGTCCCGAACAAGGCATCACTCGCGCCGAGTTCGCCGCGCTGCTCGATCGCCTGGATGCGACGGGCGGAATTGCGGCTTCGCAAGCCAACATCGGTTATGCCGACGTTCCTTCCGGTTTTTGGGCGGAAGACGCGATCCGTTCCGCGCAATCCGGCGGATTGATGAAAGGACGCAGCGCGGCAAAATTCGAGCCTTCCGGATTCGTGACGCGCGCGGAATTCGCGGCCGTGCTCAGCCGTTGGCAACGCCTTGACGGCGAAGGTCTTTCTTCCGCTTCCGACATCGGCGACAATTGGGCTCGGCAAGAGATCGCGCGCGTCGTCGCGTCAGGGTTGATGCAGGGTGTTTCTTCTTCCGAATTCGCACCCGACCGGAACGTGACGCGTGCGGAAGCGGTCACGGTGTTGAACCGGATTTTGGAACGTTCGGCTGCTTTGTCGGTCGGAACCAAAGTCTGGAACGACGTGCCGCCGGCGTATTGGGCTTACGACGAGATCGCGAAAGCGTCCAATTCCTACACGTTGAACTGACCGGATTTGTGCAAAATCGAAAAAACGTATCAAACAAAAGGCAGTCCTCATAGGAAGGACTGCCTTTTTCATGCCTAGGGACGCGATCAATGACCGCATCGCCTATCCATATTCGAAAAATCAGATCGTCGGCTCGTTTTCCGGTTCGATCTCCGAAGTTTGCGATTCGGCGTTCGAAACGTGCTCCGTTTCGTTTTTCGAACCTTCCTCCACCTTTGGCGGCATCGGGAACTCCGGCAGCGCGTCGAAGTACGCGTGCAGCTCGGCTTCTTTGCGCGGGTCTTCAAAGTCGATCTTGCCGCCGCCGAGGTAATGCTTCACCGCCAATTCCCAAGTAGGCACGATACGGCGCGAAGCGAGCGACTTGGCGGCGGAACGGACGATGCGGCGCTCTTTCGAGTTCGAGAACATGTCTTTGTACTCTTTGGCGAGCGTCAGGTCGAGCTTGTCGTAGACGGCGCGGAAAATATCGGCGGTCATCTTGGCGTCGTCGAGCGCCCGGTGCGCCGCTCCAGTCGCTTCGATGCCCAGCAGTTCAAGCGCGCCTTCGACGCTGACGTCGTTTTTGAGGTTTTGCGTGAGCAGGAAGCCTTTGAGCAGATCGAGCGAAGGCGTCTTCACCCAATACGTCTCTTCCAGCTTGTGCATCCGCACGTCCTGTACGATCCGCTTGATATCTTCGCCGCCCCAGACGACGAAGGTCAGCGGCCCCGGTACGGTATCCAACCAGTCCCGGAAGTCGGCGATGACTTTCGGGAAACGGGCCGCGCCATCGATCGATTCCTGCGGGATACCGGTCTTCTTTTTGATGAACGAGTTGAGCTTGGCAAAATAAACGGGTTTGATGAATGCCGAGAATGTATCGGTATCCCGCAACGCCTCGTCCAAGCGAACGGCGCCGATCTCGATGACTTCCATCGGATGCGGGCTGGCGAACTTGCGGCCGTTAAATTCAATGTCCAAAACAATATAATTCAAAGGTTCTGCCTCCATGCCGTATAGAAAATGAAAAACAATCGCTTTGTACAGTGTATCAAAAAATGATGCGTATAGGGGCACGATTGGAAAATCAGACGCCAGACAAAAACTAGGCATTTAGACGCTTGAAGTTAGCAACAAAAGATGGAATGGAAAGTAAAGCGGTTCTTTGGAAAAAAAGAGAAAAAGGTTGACGAAAATGTGTAATTTTTTTGTCGAAAAAGGCCGATAAACGGCTTATAGGCACCGAGTACAAGAACGGTTTGCCGGTTCAGAGAGGGGAATTTGAGCATGAAAACAAAAAAGGGTGAAAATCAACAAGGCGGGTCCGGAGGACCAAAGCGTTTATCGTTAAAAATCAAACTCCCGCTTTTGATCAGCGCGTTGACCGTTGTGGTTCTTCTGGCTTGCAGCAGCGTAATCTATATCTCTGGAGCGGATCTCTTAACGAAGAAAAGCAAAGATGAAATGAATGCCAACGCAGACCGGATCGGCGAGAGTTTGTCGACTACTGTCGATTTGGAAGGTCAGCTTTCTCATATTCTTTCTGTTTCGCCCGCACTGCGCGATCTGTTGACGCTTCGCGATTCGGGTACGCTGACGGACGATCAGTTTTTCGCTTCGGGCAACCGTACGCTTCAGATCGCCAATACGCAATTCCAGGAAACGCTGGCCGGCGCGAACGGAATCGAGTCGATGATGGTCGCGGACAGCAAAGGCACGGTCGTTGCGGCCAGCAATCCGGATTCGCTCAAAGGCGACCGTTCGGACCGGGAATATTTTCAAAAAGTGATGCAGACCGGCGAGCCGTTCGTCAGCGACGCCATTGTGTCCAAAACAACCGGTAATCTCATCGTCGTTTTTGCGCAGCCGGTCAAATCGGAAAGCGGGCAGATTCTCGGCGTGTCGATCAATACGATTGCCGCAGACTTTTTCGTCAGTCAGCTTCAGGACATCAATATCAACGCGGAAGGCTTTATCACCGTAACGAGCCGCGGCGGCACGATCATCTACCATTCGAAAGACGAAAAGTTGATCGGTCAGCCGTACGAAGCCGCAGGCTTCGACCAACTGCTGGCGCAGGAAACGCAAGGAACCATTATCAAAGGCAACGTAGACAATGCGGATTCCTATATCCGTTATTCCAAAATCCCCGTCGCGGACTGGATCGTTATCGTGCAGGATTCGTATAGCGATATTCAGCGCCCGCTCGGCGATCTGATGCAAAAAATGCTTATTACGCTGATCGCTTCGATCATTCTGGCTGTCATCGTAGGCATTCTGATCTCCCGCAGCATCACGTCTCCGATCGTGCGTCTGACGGGATTGTTCAAGCAATTGGCTGGCGGCGATCTGACGGTGCGTGCGGACGGGAAATACAAAAGCGAGTTGGCCGATTTGGCGGATAGCTTCAATACGATGGTCGACAGCAACAAAGATCTGATCGGGCAGATGAACCATTCGATTGAAGTATTAAACACGAATACGACGGACCTTGAGCGCACGTCGCAAAATACGGCGCGTTCGATCGGCGAAACGTCGGTCACGACGATGGAAATCGCCAAAGCGATGGAATCGCAGTCGCATGATACGGAACGAATCGTAGGCCGCTTCTACGAGATCGGGGACCGAATTGCTTCTCTTGGCCGCAAAACGGACGGCATTCAAGGCAGCGCGGATTCGATCAACCAGGTATTTGCATCCAGCAGCAATGTCGTGAACAGCCTGATCGATATCAATGCGAAAAATGAGCTGGAGATTCAAAACATTTCGTCCACGACGGAAATGCTGGCGGAAAGCTCGCAGCGGATCGGTCAGATCACGGACGCGATTAACCAGATTTCCACGCAAACCAATCTGCTCGCGCTGAACGCTTCGATCGAAGCGGCGAGAGCGGGCGAGCACGGTCGCGGCTTCGCGGTCGTTGCCGACGAGATTCGCAAATTGGCGCAGCAGTCGGCGGATCAGGCGAACGAGATCGGCGGCATTATCCGCCAGACGCTGGAGCAAGTCGACAAGAGTAACGAGAGCGTCGGCGCGATCCGCGAAATTTCTTCTACGCAAAACGAATACGTAGATCGCACGCGCCAATCCTTCGAGGATATTTTGGAGAGCGTGACGGCGATTACAAGTCAGATTCGCGATATGGCTTCCGAATTCAAAGCGATGGAACACGACAAAGACGCCGTGCTGGAAGCTTCGCAAAGTCTGTCGGCATCGGGCGAGGAAGTGTCGGCGTCTGTCGAAGAAGTAACGGCAACCGTGCAGGAGCAATCGGCGATGGTGAACCATCTGGCCGATATGGTACAAAGTATCGAGCGCCTGACGCAGCAGCTTGGCGAAGCCGCAGGGAAATTCAAAATTTAAACAACGGGTAAAACGCGATAGGGCAGGCAAGAGCGATACGTAGTGCAGAACAAAAAGCATGTGAAAGAAAAAAGGAAAACAAAAAAGGAAAGCACGGAAATCGTGCCCGAGCGGGGGAAGCTTGGGCCACGGTTCATCGTTAGACGAAGTACAGGGAAAAGTCCATGATTCGGCCGATGCGCGGTCAATATCGCGCGTCGGCCGTGCAAAAAGGGGGAGTTTGTCATGTCGATCACGCCGATCGATCCTGCCGGAAACATTCCGCGTATCGCCCCTGTCCAGCGGGTGCAGCGCGCGCAGGCGGCAGCGCTTCGGTTCAAGCTTCCGGGAACCGAGTTGAAAGAACGTCCGGCGCAGCGCCGCAAACCGTCGGCCGGGCGCCGGCTGGTGATTCACGAAGACGGGTTTTTGCGGGAATACGGTTTGCTGCCGGACGGTACGCGGATTTTGCTGACGGAGGAGCCGGACCATTCGGCACATTCGCTTCCGTTGCCCCGAAGTGAGGAACGGGTGATTCCCGCCGCGCCGGACGTGGAGCCGCATGATCCGGAACATAGCATGAAAGCCAGCGGGGCCAAATTGCAATCGCTGCTGCAAGACGTCGGTTTGGTACGCCGCATGCGGGAGTGAACACGATCCGTTGCCGTTGCAAAGCCGTTGCCTATTGCAAGAACATCAACCGTTAAAAGGCGAAGTGTCCGAACGCACAAAAAAGCAAAAAGAAAGCCGGGGAAAACGCGTTCCATGAATGGAATAGGGGTTGGCGTCTTTTCTCGTATTGTGTCCCGTGTGCCTAATGATGGCATACGGGACTTTTTTCGAATACATCGTCAAATTGAAAAAGTCATAGTTTCCTGATAAAATAACTCAGAAAAGGGAAAAGGAAGGGTGGATCGCTATGGCCTACAGTTATTTGTCGCATCTGCATTGCCCGAAATGCGGCACCGAATACGACGCGTCCGTTCTTCAGCAGTTATGCGTATGCGGTTCGCCGCTGCTCGTCGATTACGATCTGGAACGTCTGGCGGTCGAAGTGAAACGCGGCGACGTTAGCGGTCGCCGCCCGGATCTGTGGCGGTACCACGAATTGCTGCCCGTGCAAAGCGAAGCGAACGTCGTGTCGCTCGGCGAAGGCATGACGCCGCTGCTGCCGCTTCCGGCGCTGGGCGCGGATATGGGCATCGAATCGCTGTTGATGAAAGACGAAGGCATCATTCCGACAGGCTCGTTCAAAGCGCGCGGCGCTGCCGTCGGCGTGTCCCGCGCCAAAGAGCTGGGCGTCCGGGAATTGGCCATGCCGACCAACGGCAACGCCGGCGCGGCCTGGGCGTTGTACGCCGCGCGCGCCAGCATCCGTTCGACGATCGTGATGCCGGTGGACGCGCCGAAGATCACGCGCAACGAATGCGCCGTATCCGGCGCGAACCTGGTGCTGGTCGACGGCTTGATCAGCGACGCGGGCAAGATCGTCGGCCGCGCCGTGCGGGATTTCGGCTTGTTCGACGCCTCCACGCTCAAGGAACCTTACCGGATCGAAGGCAAAAAAACGATGGGCATCGAGATCGCCGAGCAGCTCGGCTGGGACATGCCGGACGTGATCTTGTATCCGACCGGAGGCGGAGTCGGCTTGATCGGCATTCATAAAGCGTTGAAAGAATTGCAGGCGATCGGCTGGATCGAGCCGGATCGCAAGCTGCCGCGGCTCGTCGCGGTGCAAGCCGAAGGCTGCGCCCCGATCGTCAAAGCGTGGCAGGAAGGGCGTTCGGAATCGGAATTTTTCGCGAATTCCGAGACGGTTGCGTTCGGCATCAACGTGCCGAAAGCGCTGGGCGATTTTCTTGTGCTGGCCGCGCTGCGCGAGACGGACGGCTGCGCCGTGGCGGTCGGCGACGCCGAGCTGCTGCGCGAGCAGGAGACGGTCGCGCGTCTGGAAGGCGCGTTCGTTTGCCCCGAAGGGGCAGCCGTGTTCGCCGCCGCCCGCGCGTTGCGGGCTTCCGGCTGGATCGCCGCAGGCGAGCGCGTCGTCGCGCTGAACACGGGGGCCGGGATCAAATACCCGGACACCGTATCGGCCGATGTGCCGGTGTTAAAGCCGGAGGACAGCCTGACCCGGTAGCGCCGCAGCCGTACGTAGCCATGCCGATTTTCCGGCCGGCAGTCCGTCACTGTTCGGCAACGCTTGGTTCGCAAAGCGCACGCATTCCGATCAAAGCCGTTCCGCAAAAAGGAAAAGGACTTCGATTTCCCGCATATAGGGAACCGGAGTCCTTTTTGGCCTTTTGCCTCGTCGGTTTAACCAATTAAGTGCCAAAGTGCAATTAATTTCACTCCAAATCTCTTTTCGTCGCCATTAAGTGCGAAAGTGCAACTAATTCGTCCATTTTGCGCCGTCCGGCTCCTTTTTTGCTCAAATAGTTGCACTCTGGCACTTATTTTTATTTTTCGCCTTCGTTTGCTTGAAACAATTGTATATTCGCACTTATTTTCTGCTCATCCGCTTGGCTAACTATCCGTCTCCTTTTCCCGCATAACCATCCGCTCGCCATATTCTTTTTCCTTTTCCCGCAAAATCCGTTCTCCGACAATCTTTTCTGCAATCATCCGTTTTTCATCGTTGCTCTCCACGTAACCGCATATCTCCTCACAGATAACCGAACGCCGCGTCGCGCAACGCATACCGAACGACCCGCTTGCTTCCGGAACCGCTCTCGCTGCGCAGCAGGCCGCGTTCGCACATCGAATTCAGCAGTTTGGCCGTCGTTCGATAACTCAGTCCCAGATGCTCGCGCACGTCCAGCGGACGGAGCGGGCGCCCGAGCGTGCAGGCCAGCCGAATGATCTCGCGCTCCGCGACAGACGCGCTTTTTTTCGATTTGCTCTCGATTGCTCTGCCGCTCTTATTTTCGCTACCACTCTTATTGGCTCTGCCGCTCTCGTTTGGCTTTCCGCTTCCGTTTCCATTCCTGCTCGTATGCCTTCCGCCGCTTTCTTCGTTCGCCCGGTATCGGCCAAGCACCATCCGGAGTAGCGTCATGCACAGCTCCGGCCGTTGCGATACGTCGTCGTAAGCGAACGAAATCACCTGAAAGCCGATCGCGGTCAAAAACGTTTCCCGGTTCAACTCGCGGCAGTAACTTCGTCGATCCATGTCCTGCACGTGCGGGCCGAAGCCTTTGATCTCGATCGCCAGTTTGGCGTACGGCGTCATCCACACGAAATCGCAAAAGTAGTTCAACCCGCGCCAATCCGTGACCTCGTATTCGGGATGCAGATGGTCGAAGTTTTTTTGCAGCGGCCACCAGACGTTTCGGCAAAACAGCTTTTCCGCTTCCCGATGCCCGCGCCGCAGCCGGTCTTGCCGCTCGCCGGAACGTTCTTGCAGATGACGGCTCAGAAATTGTTCGTGCATGTTTTCGAAATCGGTGGTTGGGTTCGTAGTCGGGTTCATCTATGTACCTCCTCAGAATATACGGAAACGAAAAAAACGCCCACGCTGCCTTTTCATAATCGAAAAGGAGCGGGACGTTCTTCGTCGCCGATCGTGAAGACGGAGACTGCTGCGTTCGCGGCATCCGTCGTTTGTTCTATTGTAAAAGGAAACGCCCGAAAGCGCCACAATTTTTATGCCCGCTGCCCGCTGCCCATCTACGCGTCACGTCATCATCCCCGCCGCTTCCCCGCCCCGCGCATACCGCCCCGGCGAGATGCCTTTGCAGGTTCGAAACACCCGCGCGAAGTAGCCGGCGTCGGAGTAGCCGACCATTCGCGCGATCTCCTGAACCGTGTGCCTGCCGCCCCGCAGCAGCGCTTCCGCTTCCTGCACGCGCAGCATATTGACGTATTCCGTCAGCGTGCGGCCGGTGGAGCGTTTGAACACATGGCAAAAATACGTCGGCGTCACGCAGCACAATCTCGCCGCTTCGCTTACGCTGATCGGCTCGCGGAACTTTTCGCTCAGATGCAGCAGCAGCGGATATACGACGCTTTCTTCTCCGTGTTTCCCGTATCGTCCCGGCCGCTCGGCTCGCGCTCGCGGTCGGCCGACGATTCCCGCAGCGCCAGGCCGAGAGCGGCCAGCAGCGACGCTTTGACCAGCAGTTCGTAACCCGGCGCGGCATCGCGATATTCGTCGACGATGGACAGTAGCTGCGGAGCGATCCGTTTGGCGGTTTCTTTTTCGTAAAAAGAACGCAGTCCCAGACGTCCTTCTAGCAGCGGCCGCACGTAGCGCGTCTCCGTATGGTCGATCGCGTGGTTGCGCAGCAGCGCTTCCCCGAACACGAGCGCGTGCAGCGAACTGCCCGGCTCCAGCGGAAACGCCGCATGAAGCTGCGCCGCGTTCACGAACGCGCAATCGCCCGCCGACAATTCGCGCAGCGAAGCGCCGACCTGCACGCTGAACCGGCCTTGCGCGATCGCGATCCATTCCAGATGCTCGTGCCAATGCGGCGGGATGCAGAACATGTCGGGATTCGATTCGCGGATATGAAAAGCGTTCAGCGGAAACGTCCGATCCGGGATGTCCGTATGCTCGCGCCGCCAGGTGTCGGATCGGCCAGACCGCTCGGATCGGGGCGCGTGCAGGGCGTCGTCCGATCCGTTGGGCGCAGACGCGTTTTCCGATTCGCTTCGCTCCGTCGACGGCTCGATCGGTTCAAGCATGCAAGTTCCTCCTTCGAAAAACGTAATATCGTCCTCTTTTTACGTATTCTACGCTCTGCCTTTTATCCCTGTCTGCCTTTATAATCGGGAATAGGAAAAAAGAGATCGCTTTCACCGAACGAGAAGCTCGAGCAATTCAGTCCCGATGTGCGGTCGATTCTTTTTCCGAAAAGACAGGCCGTGACATCATGCGACAATCGAAAATAGGGAGGAACGACGAATATGTTATATACACAAGACCAAGCGCTGATCTGGGAATACGACCACGAGCTGCTGCGGATCGAACCGTGGGGAGCCAACGCGCTACGAATCCGGGCGTCCAAAGACAAGCTGCACGACGACGATTGGGCGCTGCTTCCGGCAGGAACGGCTTCGGCTAACGCAGACGTGGCGGTCGCCGAAGACGGACGCAGCGCGTGGATCGTTAACGGCAAAATCCGCGCGGACGTGGACAAAAGCGGCCGGATCACGTTCACCAACGATAAAGGCGAGGTGCTGATGAAGGAGACGGAAAAAACGTACCAGCTCAAATCCGGCGGACGCGATATCGTGCCGATTCCGGGCAGCCGCGATTATTCGGTGACGCTGCGTTTTGAAGCGAATCCGGATGAAAAGCTGTACGGCATGGGCCAGTATCAGCAATCGCTGCTCAATCTCAAAGGCTGCCGTCTGGAGCTGACCCACCGCAACAGCCAGACCAGCGTGCCTTTTTTGCTGTCGAGCGCGGGCTACGGGATGCTGTGGCACAATCCGGCGATCGGGCAAGCGAGCTTCAATACCAACGTGACCGAATGGGCGGCGGCGTCCACCAAGCAGCTCGACTACTGGATCACGGCGGGCGATACTCCGGCGGAGATCGAAGAAGCGTACGCCGACGCGACGGGCAAAGTGCCGATGATGCCGGAGTTCGGAATGGGCTTTTGGCAGTGCAAGCTGCGGTACCGGAGTCAAGACGAGCTGATGGGCGTCGCGCGCGAACATGTCCGCCGGGGACTGCCGATCTCGGTGATCGTCATCGACTTTTTCCATTGGACGAATCAAGGCGATTGGAAGTTCGACGAGCGGTATTGGCCGGACCCGGAAGGCATGGTGCGCGAGTTGAAAAAGATGGGTATCGAGCTGATGGTGTCCGTTTGGCCGACCGTTCAGACGGAAAGCGAGAACTACGGACAGATGGTGGAAAAAGGCTATCTGGTGCGCTCGGATCGGGGCGTGCGCACGCAGTTCCAGTTTCTCGGGCAAAACGAAATTTTCGACGCGACCCATCCCGGCGCCCGGCAATTCGTATGGGAAACGGCCAAACGCAACTATTACGACAAAGGTATCCGGCTGTTCTGGCTGGATGAAGCGGAACCGGAGTTTGCCGTGTACGACCATGACATTTACCGCTACGACGCGGGTCCGGCGCTGCAAGTCGGCAACTGGTACCCGAGCCAATACAGCCGCACGTTCTATGAAGGCATGACGCAGGAAGGCCAGGAAAATGTGCTGAACCTCGTGCGTAGCGCCTGGGCAGGCAGCCAACGTTACGGCGCGCTCGCCTGGTCCGGCGATATCGCGTCAAGCTTCGAGGTGTTGGGGCATCAGGTGCGGGCGGGGCTGAATATGGCGATCGCGGGCATCCCGTGGTGGACGACGGATATCGGCGGTTTCCACGGCGGCAACCCGGACGATCCGGCGTTCCGCGAATGTATCGTCCGTTGGTTCCAATATGGCACGTTTTGTCCGGTGATGCGGCTGCACGGGGATCGCGCGCCTTACCGGGAAGCGGAAACGGGACTGCCGGGCGGCGGACTGTGGGGCAGCGGCGCGGACAACGAAGTGTGGAGTTACGGGGAAGAAGCGTACGGCATTTTCGCGGAACATATGCGGTTGCGGGAACGTCTGCGTCCTTATATCACCGAATTAATGACCGCCGCGCATGAAAAAGGCACCCCGCCGATGCGTCCGTTGTTTTACGATTTCCCGGAAGACGCGGCGGCGTGGGACGTGGACGATCAGTTTCTGTTCGGGCCGGATCTGCTGGTGGCGCCCGTGTTATATGCGGAGCAGCGCAGCCGGAGCGTGTATCTGCCCGAGGGAGCACAGTGGACGGATTCGCATAGCGGCGAGACTTTTGCGGGCGGGCAGCATATCGAAGCAGACGCGCCGCTGGAACGGATTCCTTTGTATCTGAAAAACGGAGCCAAGCTGCCGATCAAGGAGTCATAGAATGGACAGGCTGATTTTCGTTACGGAATGATTCTTGTTTGGTTGAAACAGGTTCCCAGCCGCGGATGTTGGTAGCTACTGGTCTTCGCAAATGCGCACTGGTATACTGATTAAAGTTTGCGAAAGCAGGCTAATTTGCGTATACGCGATGAATTCAGGAGGAACCCTATGACAAACTCATACAAGATCGAAGTAGACCCGTCCCGTAAGCTTTTCATTGTAGCCGTTGGTGGTTCTTTTCAAATAAGCGATGCAGGCGGACTGGCGATGTCTTTCCTGATGGAAGGCAGTAAAATCCAATCGCAGACGAGCGAGTACACGTTCGTGGCCGATCTGTCCGAGTTGGAAAGCGTCGAGCCTGCTCTGCTGGATATGCTGGAACAGGCGTTCAAGATGTATAGCTCGATCGGCTTCCACAAGCTGTACGTCGTTGAATCGAAATCTGCGGCAACCGCCGGGCAAATTCGTGCAGCAGCGGAGAAAATGAACTTCGGCGGCGAATTCGTGCAAAGTATGGATGGGATTGTGTAACTGAATAGATGATCGGCGGGATCTTTTTTCTGTCGCAAAAGTCGTTCCGGGTGCAGACGCGCCTGACGGAACGGCTTTTTGTATGTCGCGGTATGGGGTGTCGGGAAAGAAAGTGAAGAAAGCGGTTGCGGATTGGGAATTGATTCGTTAATATTTAGTGGAATGATTAAGGAATAACGAAATATAGTTGATCCGAGGAGGAATAATGGATGAAATATCGGAATCTGGGACGTACCGGCCTTAAAGTCAGCGAGATCGGACTGGGAAGTTGGCTGACCTACGGCACGGCGGCCGAGCAAAAAGCGGCGGATTTGTGCATCGAAGCGGCTTTTGAACAGGGCATTAACTTCTTTGACACCGCCAATGCGTACAATCGCGGCGAAGGGGAAAAAGCGATGGGAGCGGCGCTAAGCAAATACGAGCGTTCAAGCTATGTGCTCAGTACCAAAGTATTCTTCCCGATGGGCGACGGGCCCAATGACCGCGGTTTGTCGCGCAAGCATATTGTCGAACAGTGCGATGCCAGCCTGAAGCGGCTCGGCACGGACTATATCGACGTCTATTTCTGCCATCGCTACGACAATGATACGCCTGTCGAAGAGACGCTTCGCGCGCTCGACGATCTGACGGCGCA
This sequence comes from Saccharibacillus sacchari, assembly GCF_037722395.1. Classification (GTDB taxonomy): domain Bacteria; phylum Bacillota; class Bacilli; order Paenibacillales; family Paenibacillaceae; genus Saccharibacillus; species Saccharibacillus sacchari_A. Next base: position 192,914 of record NZ_JBBKAR010000053.1, read on the forward strand.
AGGCAAAATTCTGTATGCGGGCGTTAGCGAATGGACGGCTGCGCAGATCGCGGCCGCAGCGTCCATCTCGGACCGCCGCAACTTGCGTCCGCTCGCGTCGAACCAACCGATCTATAATCTGTTCGAGCGATATATCGAGGAAGAAGTGCTGGCTGTATCCGAGCAAACAGGCTTGGGGCAGGTCGTTTTCTCGCCGTTGGCTCAGGGGATTTTGACCGGGAAATACAAGCCGGGACAAAAGCCGGCCGAAGGCACGCGCGCTGCGGACAGTTCGGTGAATCAGGTGATCGGCAGCTATCTGCGCGACGACGTACTGAACGTGACGCAGGAGCTGAACACGCTCGCGGAAAGTCTGGATTTGAAGCTTTCGCAGTTGGCTTTGGCGTGGATTTTGCGTCAAAAAGGCGTAAGTTCCGCGATCATCGGCGCGAGCCGGGCGGAGCAGGTGCGCGAGAATGCGGCGGCATCCGGTGTGGAGTTGAGTGCGGAGACGCTTGGGAAGATGGAGGAGATTTTGGAGCCGGTGAAGGGTTTCGCTCCGGCTCGGTAGATGATGGTGGGGTGGAGAAGCCCGTTTGGCTTCTTCTCAGAGTGTCTCGAAAGTTACGTGGCGGAGGAAGGCAGAAGACTGCGAGAGAAATTGCCAGCATAGGCTTCCGAAGTGCATTTCTTCGAAATGCTTCACAATTCGCTGTCTCACTTGGAAAACTGGATTGAAATTTAAGTGGTGGTTTTTCAAGTTCAAAGGCGTTTTTCACTGAATTTCTCTCTTCGTCTTCTGTCTTCCAGGCACGTTGGAGTTTCTCGGCATGTGGAGAAAAAGCGTATTATG
>NZ_JBBKAR010000054.1:0-889 GCF_037722395.1 Saccharibacillus sacchari
TCGCAGAATTGTTTAAAGTCGCAGGATACGAGGCTCATTATAAAAAAATGATTAAATAAATATAAATTATGCTCGTGCTGGATTCTTTTTATAGAAGGTGTCGTAGCAACTCTATTCTACGCGAATCCAGCCATGAGCCGTTTTGTATTCAATTCGAAGTGTTGTGCTTCATTCTAAAATCCGCCATTTTAAAATTTTTGATAGTAAACTCAATGAAGAACGTAACTACGTATAACATCATATTCACGCTACGGACATACGTCCTTGGTCTGGCATTCGCCAGACACCCGACATGCGTCGAGTCGTGAATACAGGAACGTTATGTGAAATACCCAAAGTCAAAAACGTAATTAAAGGATGTAAAATGGATGGCTAATGACGATTTTGATTACTATACCGATCAAGATTTTGAATGGACTGGAGTTTTGAACCTATACAGCGGTTCAGAATTTTCAAATCAGAAAGGCACCATTTTTAGAATAGGACTATTACTTGCAGAAGACCTTGAAAAATCAGAATTGTCTATTTTGAAATCACTTGGGCAGTCATGGACATGGGGAGAAGATCGTCGAATAAAAGCTTTTGAACTGCTGGATTTTCAATACATCAATAAAAAGCTTGTTTTTGATTTTAGAACGATTAGAAAGAGTCAAAGATATGATGAGATTAAATACTTCTTATTCGATTTAGGTGCAGGGATCGAAAGTGGAGGAAACAAGATTGAGGAAATTCAGGTAAGAGAGTTGAAGTGATTGTTTTAAAGCCGGGTACATCACATAACATCATATTCAAGCTGCGGACATTCGTCCTGGGTCTGGCATTCGCCAGACACTCGACATATGTCGAGTCGTGAATACAGGAACGTTATGTGCAACCAGTACAAAACTAT
>NZ_JBBKAR010000055.1:0-9021 GCF_037722395.1 Saccharibacillus sacchari
TCTTATTTATAAATAAAGAATCTTTGTTTAGGCCTGCGGCATGAATAATACCATGGAGGAGGCCAAACCTTGCCTTGGATGTCTCAATAATACGTACAACATTTTCTCGTTTACTAACATCCGCTTGAATGTATTCAACTTCTGCACCGAAAGACTTTAAGGCTTCAAGTCGGTTCTGCATTTCTTCTGACAAAATAGATCGTCCAACGAGGATGAGTTTGGCTTGACATTTTTCTGCCAAATATTTAGCAGTTAGATATCCTACTCCTTTTATTCCGCCGGTAATGACGTATACGCCGTTCCAACGAAGAATGGAATACGTATCATCCAGTTCTTTTTCTGAACATTCGTTAAGGCATCTAACAAAACGTTTTCCGTCTTGGTGTTTGATTTCATTTTGCTTTCGATCCCAATTGGATAACTCGCTTTCCAATAGAACTTTGAAACTGGAAGCATCAAGATCGAGTGGGAGTCGTACCGTTTTGCCTTGAAAAAGTGGGTGTTCCAATTGGAGCGACTTAATGAACCCTATTATCCCTCGATAAAAAGCACTTGTAGCTGTTTCTTTTTCTTTAGATAAAAAAAGAACACGTAGCTCTTTTTGTAAACCGCTTGTTTGTCCCAATATCCCTTTAATCAACTTAGCTAATGGGAAGAAAACATTCGACCAAAAAATCGAAGTTTCTTTCTCAAATTCCATTGTTTCTTGCTCCGCAAAAAAAACTAAATTCAGCACGGGTTGTTCTGTTTTCTTTGCGACATCTTTCAACAAAAGTTCATAGTGCTCTGCTTGATCGGGATCAATCGTCCAACTCTCATCTTTTTGTTTATAATCTTTACCAAGCCTTAAATATCCGCTAGGTTTAAATTTCTTATCCAGTATTCCAACAATCTCTTGTTCAAAAGAAGTTTTCCCGAAGGCGCTGGAAAAAAACAAAACAGATGAACTGTACCCTGCTGCTTCTACAGGACACTCCATCCATTCTTGCTTAAGTCGAAAAACCGAGTAATCAGACTCATACATTTGTGGATCCGGTTTTTGTGTGGGAAGGGATTGGAACACTTTCAGAGCTTGCTCGGGATTGATTTCTTGATTTCTTAGCATGCTTGTGATGGCTTGTATGTCAAGTGTATGGCTCATAGCTTATACGCTCCTATCATAGACTGAATAGCTTCTTCATCAAGCTTGCCGCTATAAATCTCGTCAAACAACTCCAAGAGTTGTTGGTCACGGTTAGCTTTTCTTTTTGATTGCATAAGATTCTTGTCAACAATTTTGCCCAAGAAATTTTTCATCTGAATAACTACTTTTCCTTCTTCGTCCGTGATTGCAATATGGAAACTACTGTATTCAAAATCGATTGCATCCAGCGGATTACTTAATTCCACGTACGCATATCCTTTAGACGTTAAATTTCCTAGAATTTCAACTTCTCCCATTGAATAAGGAATATACAGCTTGTCTTTTCCCGCTACAGTTTGGATTCCTGCAATCGATAACAAAGCCGCGTCTAGAAGTGTAGGTTGAAGAGTAAATGAATGGAGTGAATCCATTACAGACGTTGGAATCTCTAACTTAGATAATGCTTCTCTGTCATTTCCTTTTACATATTTAATGGCTTTAAACCGTTCTCCAAGTTCAAGTCCCTTTTGGGCTATGAATGTGTATAACTCATCCCCAGACAAGTAACTTTTCGTACACGACTGATTGATTTGTTCAATATTGACGTATCGAGCTTCTTTGACTTCGCCCTGATCGATTTGAGCCTTACCCTGGAAGTGAATTTCTTGCTGTCCATTTTCAGTTTCGGAATAGACCTTGCAATCCAACATATTGTTTCTGCCTGAATGAATACTAATATAAATATCACGCGGGTCATGCTCAATGATAATTGGGCTCATCCAAACTGTGTTTCTTAAAACCGATATCTTTTGATTGGTAGCTAAAAATGCTGCCTCTCGCATCATTTCAAGGTAAGCAACACCAGGAAGTGTTTTTTTACCGAATATCACATGATCCTCCAAGAAAAATTCATGCCCCTTGAATGATTTTTTGTACTTTTGTTGATGTAAAGTTGATAGATTATAATCTAGTAATGGATGCAATTGTTTGGAGTCCATCATATGCTCATTTTCTGATGCTTGAGGTTTAAACCAATAACTATCCTTTTCAAAAGGATAAGTAGGTAGCGATAATCTAAATGGTAAGTCTGCTTTATATAATTCAAGCCACCTTAAATCACAGCCCTCAACATATAAGTCGGCAATCAAGGACAATTGCTGTTTTTTCTTCAACGGATCATTTATATGCTGTAGCTCTGTTAAAATACGCTCTCCTTCCAAACGAAGCGACTCATTACTCTTTACTCCTCCTTGGGATTTAAAAACGTACCCCCCATTCAAGAAGTGATGCTGTTGAGATGTCTCTAGCAATTGAATCAGATCTGAAATATCATCAGCAACAAATGCTAATCGGTGAGTAAAGTGATCTCGTCCCATATTTAGCGTGTAACTTAGGTCTTCAAGGATGGGTTCCTCGCTTTCGCACTGTAACCAATCCAACAGATCTTGCACTTTGTGAGATAAACTACCTTCAGTCTTTGCGGACAATAGAATAAGTTGCGGCTGCTTTAAATGATTTGTACGTTCTTCATTTTTAATGTTTTCCTCAACAACCATATGCACATTAGTTCCGCTGAAACCAAAAGCGTTTAAAGCTGCTCTTCTGGGCTTTTCCTCTTCTTTAATCCAAGAACGAAGTTCAGTGTTTACATAAAAAGGGCTATTCTCAAAGTCAATCAACGGATTATTATTTTTAAAATTTAAGGTCGGCACTAATTGTTTATGCTTAATGGAAAGAAGAACTTTGATTAATCCTGCAATTCCGGCAGCTGCCAAGGTATGACCAATATTCGTTTTTACAGAACCGATAGCACAGTAATTTTTCTTGGAAGTATACCTACTGAAAGATTCTGTTAAAGCATCTAATTCAATGGGGTCGCCTAACTTTGTCGCTGTGCCATGGGCTTCGATGTAATCAATGCTTTCTGGATCAATATTAAACTTGTCGTATACTTCACACTCCACTTCAATTTGAGATGGTGTGCTAGGAGCTGTAATACCATTTGTTTTGCCATCCTGATTGATAGCTGATCCAGCTATAATGCCATAGATATGGTCTCGATCCTGAAGTGCTTGACTCAAAGGTTTTAATAATAAAACACCGACACCTTCGCCTGGAACAAAGCCATTTGCCTTTTGATCGAAGGTATGGCATTGCCCGTCTCTGGAGAGCATTCCACTTTTACTTGCTAATACGTGGAATTGAGGGGTGGCTAAAACTTCCGCTCCTCCTGCAAGTGCCATATCGCAAGTTCCATTTCTGATACTGTCACACGCTAAGTGAATGGCAACAACTGAAGAAGAGCAAGCGGTGTCCACAGCCAAACTAGGGCCTTTCAGGTTCAGATAATAAGAAATTCTAGAAGCTAGGATAGCATTGCTATTCCCCATAAAGGCATAACTATCAAGGCACTCCGAATGGCCATGCATTAAGTTCTGATAATCTCCTGTCCCTGTACCTACGTACACGCCACATCTTTCTCCACTCATCTGCTTCATGCTATAACCAGCATCTTCTACAGCTTTCCACGATTCTTCAAGGAATAACCGTTGTCTTGGATCCATTAACTCAGCTTCGGCTGGAGAAATATTAAAAAACATCGGATCAAATTCGTCTACACCTAACATTAATCCTGCATGCTTGCTATAACTTTTCCCAACTGTCTCAGAACTCTCATCGTAAAAAGAGTCAATTGGCCACCGATCTATCTCGCTGACGCTACAGTTCCCGTTCTTCAAGTTACTCCAGTATTCGTTTACATTTTTGGCTCCTGGAAATTGAGCCGACATTCCTATTACAGCAATGTCGAAACAATCCTCATTCACTTCATCAACCTTAGGAGCATCTTTTTCATTTGTCTGCATTTTTGAAGAGGACTCTAAAACATAAATATCCTTTCCAAATTTATTTTGGATATACGTTTTCAATTCGCTAATAGAAGGATAGTTAAATAAATCTGTTGATTTTAGCGTGATTTTCAAGCGTGTATTAATCAAATTGACTACTTCTACTGCGATGATCGAATCGACTCCAAAATCTTTAAAGGCATGTTCGTCGTTGAATTCTTCACTTTCTGCCTCAAGCGCTTCGGACAAACTTTCTATAATCACATTTTGTACGAAGTCATCTTTTTGATTCCTACTTGCAGGGGCATATTCACTATTTTCAAACTGAATTATTTCTGTTGCATGAGAAGAATTCTTTTCCTTTTTCGCTACAATAACATTCTGCCCCGTATCCACTTGGGCAAACTTTTCCGCTCCTACTACTTCGTTTATTTCAAAGCCGGATTCATTAAGCAGTAAACACCATTTCTCTGAAGACAATAGAGGCGATCCCTCAATACGCAAAGCGGCATCTTCAAATAACCACCATCCTTCTAGTAAACCAAACGTAAGAGTAAGGAATTCTTGCTTTTCTGTGCCTTCATTAACGATTAAGAGACCTTCGTCGGAGAGCATTTTTTGGATATTGGTGACGGTATTCGTCATGTTTTTCGTAGCATGCAGAACGTTCGTAGCAAGAATGACATCATAAGAACCATTGGAGAAACCTTGTTCTGACGGATTTTTTTCTACGTTTAAGATCTTATACTTAGTGAATGGGTACTTTTCGCTAAATTCTCTTTTTCCATGCTGTATAAAGGCAAGTGAAATGTCTGTATATGTGTATTCCACTACATCCCTATAATGTAACAATCCTCTTAAAACAGAGGTGCTTGTTCCTCCTGTACCTGCTCCTACTTCTAATATTCTGATCTTTTCTCCCGGTAACAGTTTTTCTTTTCTTGATTCTATATAGGGGATCAGTTGGTAAAGCATCGACTCATTAAAAAATGTCGATGTTCGATTCCCTCGATAAATTCCTTTGACACGTTCCATTGACCCATTTGGAAACAAAACTTCAGCGACTGGTATTTGACCAGATAACAATTCTAAATATGAGTTTAGACAGATACGCACCAACTCAATATAATCTTTCATTTCGGGATAATCGATAATAAAAGAAGCGACAGACTTTTCTAGTGAATCCTTCTTAGGCAACATTTTCAACTTTTCTGTACGGCCATATTGATTTGAATTGAGATACATAAATCCGTATCTACATAAGATCGATAACAGTTCGTCGAATAATTGATTAAAATTAGATTTTAAGCCTAAGCTTTTTTTGATTTCTTCTTTTGTATATAGCGTTTCACCTTTTGCAAATAATCCACTGGATATAAGCTCTCTTGCCAATAAAGTAACGCTTAGGTCGTTCAGTTCATTCATACCTGCACGCAATTTTCTTACATAAGCAGAGTCGATAGAAGAGTCGAATTCAATCCCTCCCTGAGGCTTCACTCCTATTGATTGAAGCAATTGTGAGGAAGCTTTTATAGCCATGACTTGTTCATAGCCAGATAGAAGAATATTTTTAAACGCCTGAGTTCCCTCTTCAGAGTGAATAGAGAATAATCCTTGTTGAGCGAGCTTTCGATTGTATTCTTCACTAGAAACAATCCCAACTTCACCCCAATATCCCCAGTTAACGATTTGTGCCGGAATGCCTTTTTCCCGTCGTAAGTAGTAAGCGAAAGCGTCTTTGTATGTACACGCTGCCGCATAATTACTTTGACCTAGATTGCCTGAAAATGATTGTGCAGAGGAGAAAAATACCATGAAATCGAGTTTTTCGTTCTTTATCGCTTGGTAAAGTGCAATAGATCCCGCCATTTTAGGGGTTAGCACTTCTTTTAATTCAACTTCGCTCATGAACTCGATTAGTCGATCCTTTAATACAAGTGCAGAATGAATAACTCCATTGATGTTCCCAAATCTAATTTTTGCAGTATGGATGGCTTTTTTAACTTCATTTTCGTCTGTAGCATCTGCTTGGATATACAGCACTTCTCCACCTAGATCTTCTATCAAGTTCATCTTTTCTCGAATCGAATTATTGATAGTGCTACGTCCTAACCAAATTAGTTTAGCTTGTAGGGACTCAGCTAAGTAACGACTTATCGCAATCCCAATCCCTCCAGCTCCGCCTAGTATCAGATAGGTACCACCTTGGCGGAACGGTACATCTTTAATTACGTTTTCTGTTTCTATGGGAGCAGGAATAATTTCTTTGATGAAAATGCTGTTTTCCCGCAGCGCTATTTCCTCAAGTTCCTCTACAGCCGCTGCTTTTAATAGTCTTTCAGCCCAAATGTCACAAAAGCGAGTTGGCTCTTTACTTGAAGATGGGTTTGGAATATCCAAGGTACTAACTTTCCATTCCGGATACTCTTTTGATAAAGAGCGTGCAAACCCATTCAACCCAGCATGAGTTGGATTGACCATGTCTCCTTTGTTAACTGCTTGAGTACCAGATGTAACAATCATTACTCTCGTAAAGTGCATTGTCCATCCTAATTCACTGGCCGCTTTTACTAGGCGAAATGTTGAAAAAAGACTGTATTCTTGACTTTTTTCTACGATGAAAGAATTAGAGGCATTTTTAACCTCGTTAACGATTCCACCTAAGTGAATAATAATATCTGGTTTTTTCAGCTGTTTAAATGCTTCTTTATAGGCTTGTATAGAAGGCGAAACGAGATTCCATTCATTCTCTCTTTTTCCTAAACCTTCTCGATCTATACAGATGCGATAAAATTTGTTCTCTGGCATAAGTAAGCGTTCTAAAGAGTCAGCCCATTCTCGCGCCTTATCTGGATATATGCAGACAATATTTTGGTTAGACCATTCTAAGTCTCTCTTTGCATATGGCGTTTCTCTCCAAGAAGGTACAAAGTATGCTAGGGGGACGCTGGGTTCTTGGTCTTTATCGCTATCCTTACTCCAAGTCGTTCTCAAAGCAGTCGGTTGCTGTCTTACATTCAGCTCTACATCTTCTCCTTGTTTAATCCAATGACGTTTTCTATCAAAAGAATAGGTAGGCAATGAAACTTTTGTGACTCCATCAGTGAACGAGTACAACTCATTCCATGGGATCACTTCTCCTTCAACCCAGCACCTTGCCAATAAATCATAGTTTTTATCGTTTACAGCTTGAAGAACATTTTCTTTAATTAAACGCTCACTTGAAGGGGAGGTGTTGGCTTTTCCAGCATAATGTGTAGTCTCATCAGAGCTGCTTAAATAAGCATTCAATTTATCGATGAGCTGCAATTTATCGGACGCCAAAAAGACGACACGATTTTCCATCTCTTGTCGTCCGACTTGTAAAGTATAGGCAATATTGAGCAAAGGGGGATGGTCATCCCGGTTCAATAACGCAACCATTTTTTCTAAATACCTTTTTAATGAGATTTCACTACGCGCGGAGAAAATGAAGAGCATATCTTGCTTTGCGTTGAAATTTTTCTCTTGTTCTACATCTGATGTCAAATATTCCTCCACAATAATGTGAGCATTTGATCCACCTGCTCCGAAAGAACTAAGTCCTGCTCTCCTTCCCATCAGGTTCTCATCAGGTTGTAGAATTCGGCCTTGCCAATCTTCAAGTTCTCTTTGTATCTGAATTCCCGAATTCTCTAATACAACGTCAGGATTTATTTCCTCAGCATGCAGAGAAGGAACAAGTTTCTTATATTTCATCTGTAAAAGCACCTTGGTTAAACCAGCAATTCCTGATGCTGACTCTGCATGCCCAATGTTGGACTTAACAGATCCTAAACGGCAATCCATGGATTCTGACACTTCGCCAAAGGCTTTTCGCAGACCCGCTACCTCTATAGGATCACCTAGAGATGTTCCAGTACCATGGGCCTCAATGTAGCTGATACTTTCTGCTGAAACATTTGCCTTTTCCATAGCGCTTTTAATTATTTCAGCTTGCAACTGTGGGTTTGGCACGGAATAACCATGCGTCCGACCTCCGTGGTTGATAGCAGATGACTTGACAATTGCATATATTTGATCTTTGTCTTGAAGGGCTTTATGGAGTGGTTTTAATAACACTGCTCCTACACCTTCGCCAGGTATGAATCCATCTCCACCCTTTCCAAAGCTGCGACACTCTTTACCGGTCGATAAAAATTTTCCCTGGCTGAGTAAAATATATTTATTGGGATGGATCGTTAAGTTCACTCCGCCTGCCAACGCTATTGTACTCTCTCCTTTTCGAATACTATTGCATGCAAGATGGATAGCTGTTAGAGAAGAAGAACACATCGTATCTAATGCCATACTAGGGCCGTTTAAATCAAAAAAATAAGAAACGCGATTTGCAATTGAAGAGAATACTGAATTAGGAATAGATTTATTCATAGCAGCTTGTTCCATGCCATATAGTTGGTACTGCCCATACATAGCGCCTACGAAAACGCCTACAGTCTCTTCTTTTAAAGCTTCTTCTGTATATCCTGCATCTTCAAAGGTGTTCCACGCTGTTTCCAAGAAAATACGTTCCTGTGGATCCATGAGATTAGCTTCGCGTGTAGAAATATTAAAAAACCGAGGATCAAACTTATCAGGGTGACTGATGAATCCACCATATTTCGCATAACTCTTTCCTTTGGCTGTCTTATCGACATCGTAATGTTCTGTATGATCCCACCTTGTGGGCGGGATCTCTGTGACGCAATTACGTCCTGCAACAAGGTTGTCCCAAAATTCATAAAGATCTTCAGACATTGGGTACCTTCCGTTCAATCCTACAATTGCGATTTCATCTTCATTTAAACGTTGTTTAGAAGTTACTCTTGGAGACTCTTTGATTCCTTCTTCCATGTTCTCAACGTTCACTGGAGAACCTGAATCATTTTGTTTGCTATGGCTAAACTCTTCAACTAAAATGTTTGCATGTTGCATAAACTCTTCACTGTAATGTTCCATCAGATGTTTTGCTAACGAGTCTAAATCGTTATATTCAAACAATAAGGTTTTAGATAAATTATTGAATCTTTTTTC